>DCHF01000007.1 GCA_002315555.1 Lachnospiraceae bacterium UBA1759
CCGTTTGACGGGTGGTCATGACTTGGATTGACAAAAAAGTGCTAACAGGAGGAAAAATCATTCTAAAGAGAATGAAACGCCGTGCTTTATTATGAATGTATCACAGAGGGCCTGAGCGATACCGGCCTGTATCCCTCTCCGGGGATGTGAGGCATTTTTTGAAACGAAGGAACGGAATAATGAAGAAGACGGATTTTAATAAGGACTGGGATTTTATCTGGGGCGAACCGCCTAAGATCCCCATGATGCCCGTTCAGAAAAAGAGGGTGGACCTGCCTTACGACTTCATGATCGGCACCGATGTGGCAAAGGATGCCGCAGGCGGTGCGGCGACGGGCTACTATAAGGGTGGAATCGGAAGCTACACAAAATATTACGAAGTGACAGAAGAGGATGTGGACAAGCTTCACGTCCTTTCCTTCGACGGATGCTTTGGCGTAACGAAGGTCACGGTAAACGGCCATGTGGTCTGCCGCCATAATTATGGCTATACGCCCTTCGATGCGGACATCACCCCCTATGTGAAGGTCGGCTCCAACAGGATCACTGTTACGGCAAGCAACACCAATGAGCCGAATTCCAGATGGTACTCCGGCGCCGGTCTCTATAGAAAAGTAAGTGTTTTAACAGGTGACAGGCTTCACATCGCAAATAACGGAATCTATACCTATACGAAAGCGCTGGACGGTGATGCGCTTCAGGTCGTTGAAACCACTATTGAAAATAAAACGGAAACCGACCGTCAGGTGAAGGTCTGCATCAGCTTAATTGATAAGGCCACCGGCGAGAGCATTGCCGAAAAAGAAGACCATGTGACAGTCTACGCCGGTGCAAGTGAAGTGTCGCGTGTTGAGGTCGAGGTCTGCCGGCCGAAGCTTTGGAACGTGGACACACCGGAGCTTTATGTCTGCCGGGTCACGATCTCCGACAGTGAGCATACGAACAGCGGATACGCGGACAGTGACGAAGTGCAGTTTGGCTTCCGCGTCATTTCCGTTGACGCAGTCCACGGACTTCGGATCAACGGTCAGTCCGTAAAACTGAAGGGCGGCTGCATTCATCATGATAACGGAATCGCCGGCGCAAATGCCTTCCGGGATGCGGAATACCGTAAGGTCATGCTCCATAAAAAGGCGGGCTTTAATGCTCTCAGATTTGCTCATAACCCGGTCTCAAGGGACATGCTGAACGCCTGCGATGAGATCGGCATACTGTGCATCGACGAGGCCTTTGACGTCTGGAACATGGAAAAGAATTATTTTGATTTTTCCAATGTCTTTGCCTCTGAGTGGAAAAATGAACTCCGGAGCATGCTGCTTCGGGATAGAAATCACCCCTGCGTCTTTATGTGGTCCATCGGAAATGAGATCGTGGAGCAGGGCGGCTTATCGGATGGCTATGCTACCTCCCAAGCGCTTGCCGCCTTTGCTCATAAGCTGGATGCGTCAAGACCGGTGGGCGGCGCCCTGTGCTCCTTCTTCCAGGGGCTTGACGACGCGGATCACGAAAAATACTGGAGGTCTGTCATGGCCAATGCAGCGAAGCTCAGGGAAAGCGGCATGGTCAATCTGGACTGTGAGTATGGTCAGAGCGTATGGGATCCCTACACGACGCCCTTTGTGAAGGACTGGGACATCGTCGGATACAACTATCTGAGCTATCACTACGAGCCGAGCCATGAAAAGCATCCGGACAGAGTGATCTGCTGCACGGAGAGCAAGCCCCGGGAGCTTGCCGCTTACTGGGACTATGTGGAAAAGCTTCCCTACCTGATCGGCGATTTTGAGTGGACCAGCATGGACTACATCGGAGAGGCGGGAATCGGCAATACCTTCTATGTGAACCCTGATGAGGTTCAGGCCATGCAGCAGAGAATGTTCTATGCCTCGTATCCGGCAAGAACCGCGGAGGCGGGAAACTTTGACATCTGCGGCTTCGAAAAACCGCAGATCGGTTACAAGAAGGCGGTGTGGGGAAGCAATGGCACATACATCGTTTCTTACGATCCGTCCGTCTATGACAAGGTCGAGCTGATCGGACGATACGGCTGGGGACGCTGCGAGCACGGCTTTAGCTGGCCTGCGGAAAACGGTGTGCCGATCAAGCTTGAGGCCTATTCCAGAGCTCTCGAGGTGGAGGTGTGGGTGAACGGAAGGTCTCTTGGGCGGAAGGCCGCGGGAAAAGACAACGACTACCGCGCGGTCTTTGAAACGACCTACGAAAAGGGCGAGGTCCTTGCCGTAAGCTATGATGAAAGCGGCGCAGAGCTGTCCAGGGATGTGGTCAGATCTGTCGGAGCGCCGGTCTCGGTTGTGATCAGAAGGGATGAGACCCTGGAGCTTCTGCGGGAGAAAAAGCTCATTCCGGTCGATGAGGAGTCGTTGGATTATCTTGTGATCGAAGCCGTCGACCAGGATGGCAATTTCGTTCCATATGCGGAAATGGACATTACCGCAGAGGAGCTGGGACTCACAGACATGATCGCCCTCGGAACAGGCCGGGCAACGACAGAAGAGAACTATACAAGGGGGGCTGTAAGGACCTACAGAGGCCGTGCCCTTGCCATCGTTAAGAAGAAAGTAAAAAGCTAAGGAGGTCGAAAGAAGATGAACTACTATTGTAATCCGTTAAATGTGACCTATCGGTATCAGTTTAACAATAATATCATGCGTCCGGACGAGCCGATTCAGATCGACAGGGAAGCGGCGGATCCCTCCATGATCCTTTTTCAGGGGAAATACTATATTTTTCCTTCCATGAGTCTTGGCTGCTATGTGAGCGAGGACATGGTGAACTGGAAGAACTACAGACTGCCGGATAACCTGCCCTTCTACGACTATGCGCCCGATGTCAGAGTGCTCGGTGACTATGTCTACTTCTGCGCGTCCAACCATGATCATCCCTGCTCTCACTACAGAACGAAGGATGTGCTGAACGGACCCTATGAAGAGATTCCCGGTGATTTTGACTTCTGGGATCCCAACCTCTTTGTCGACGATGACGGCAGAGTCTACTTTTACTGGGGCTGCTCGGCAATGGATCCGATCCGCGGTGTGGAGAAGGATCCGGAGACCATGAAGAACATCGGCGAACCGGTGGCTCTGATCTATGGAAACGCATCGGTAAACGGATTCGAGAGAGTCGGTGATGATAACTCGGTCATGCCGCTTTCCGACGAAGAGCTGGAGAGCACGCTTGACAGAATGTTTGCCGAGAGAGGCGGGTCCAGGGAGGATATGGATCCCCGGATGCTCGCAATGGCCAGGGGCTATGTCTCCAGGCGCCCCTATATTGAAGGTGCATGGATGAGCAAGTTTAATGGGAAATATTATCTCCAGTATGCCTTTGCCGGAAGCCAGTACAACACCTATGGCGACGGCGTTTATGTAAGCGATTCCCCGCTCGGCCCCTTCACACTTGCTGAGAACGCCCCATTTTCCTATAAGCCGGGCGGGTTTATGAACGGCGCCGGCCACGGTTCGACGATGGAGGACTTAAAGGGCAATATCTGGCATACCGCCACGATGAGGATCTCGATCAATCATAATTTCGAGCGTCGTGTCGGCCTCTGGCCCTGTGGTATCGATAAGGACGGAGAGCTCTTCTGCAATCAGCGCTACGGCGACTGGCCGGTCTCTGTCACCGGCAATGCGCAGGATCCCTGGGCAGACCCGGAGTGGTTCCTGTTAAGCTACAAAGCATCCATGTCAGCCTCCTCCTATGAAGAGGGGCACGAGCCTGCGCTTGCTGCGGATGAAAACTGCCGCACCTGGTGGAGAGCGGCGTCAAATGCGCGCGGTGAGTGGCTGGAAGCAGACCTCGGAAAGGAAATGGATGTCAGAGCGATCCAGATCAATTTTGCTGACGATAAGATCGAGATCCCCTGTCCGGGCGAGATCCGGGGAACGACGCAGGCGAGATACATTGAGGAGAGAGATCTCCGTACAAGATATGTGCTTGAGGGTTCCCTTGACGGCGAAGCTTATTTTGTGATCGAAGACAAGAAGGAGGCGGAGTCCGACCTTACCCATGACTTTATTGTCAGAGAGGACGGAATCAGGGCTCGCTTCCTGCGAGTCACCGTATATGAGGTTGCTTACGACCAGCCGGCCTGCATCTCCGGAATCAGAGTGTTTGGCAGAGGCGAGGGAGATAAGCCCGTGATCCCTGCATATATCGCAAAAAGAGTGAACGATCTCGACTTTACGGTGGAGATCAACGGAAGGAATGCGGTCGGCTACAACGTTTTATGGGGCGCCGCGCCCGATAAGCTTTATCACAGCTGCATGACCTTTGAAAAGAGCACCAGGGTTGGCGCACTCGTAAAGGGCAGAGAGTATTATGTCCGCGTGGATGCTTTTAACGAAAATGGCATTACAGAGGGTGTTGTGCAGAAATTGTGCTAAAAAATGGAAAAATACTTCTAATAACAGCAGGAAACACTCTGCTATGATTAACTCATCAGGTACACGGAGACTGTACATATAATGAAAGGGGACATATATGGGTAAGAACAAAAATGCTGCCGTTTCGGCAGACGGCGTCACATACAAGCGCGCCAAAACCGGGCACATCGCGCTGGCGATGATGAACGGAGCGGGTCAGATGGCCTTCTACATCCTGCTTGCGAGCGCAACCTACATCGGAAATGCAAACTATGGCATTCTGGTTGCGGTCACCGGTATTATTATGACTGCTTCTCGTGTTTTCGACGGCATCACAGATCCGATCGTCGCATACATCGTGGAAAGATTTGATCCCAAGCACGGAAAGATCCGTATTTTCACAATGATCGGCTGGTTCTGCATGGCCTTGTCGACAACGCTCATGTGCAACATCGGACCCAAGTTTGGGTTACAGGGCATTGGCGGACTGATCTGCTTCATTGTCTTCTACGCCTTATACATCATCGGCTACACCTTTGTCTGTGTCGCGGGTTCCATGGTCGGCAACATCATGACGAATGATCCCAAGCAGAGACCTACCTTATCCGTGTGGAGTACCTTATACTCCTATCTCACGCCCATGATCTTAAACGTGGTGCTGATGACCTTCATCCTTCCCAAGTACGATAACATTCAGGGCACCGGATATTTTGCGGAAGCGAACGTCGTGATCGTTCTTGTATCCTTGGTATTCTACCTCTTGGCCTGTGTGGGCGTTACCCCCTATGACAAGCCCGAAAACTTCGAGGGCATTTCTGTAGAAAAGTCAAAGAACGAGAAGCCCTCTCTTAAGGATATGGTAGCCCTGATCAAGGAAAACAAGGAGCTTCAGCGCTATATGGTCGCTGCCTGCACCGATAAGCTTGCACAGACGGTCGGCGGCGCCGCCGTGGTCTCCACCATGCTCTTTGGTATCATGCTCGGCTCCATGCAGATGTCCACTTATCTTTCTGTCATCGGCATGCTTCCGTCCATCGTTTTCGTCATTATCGGTTCAAAGACAGCCGGCAAGCACGGAAACAAGTTCACGATGCTTCGCTGGACCTGGATCTGCATCTTTGTCAACATCGTTTATGGCTTATTCCTTCTGTTTGCTCCTGTTTCTCAGATCGGCGGCATCTTAAACGGCACTGCTTCCTCAATGATGGTCGCAGGTGTCATGGCCGGCTTATTCGTCATTCTGAACTTTGCAAACAGCGGCGCCAAGATGGTCGTATCTGTTGCAACAAACACCTTCAGAATGGACATTGTTGACTATGAGCTTGACTGCACCGGCAGATACATGCCTGCTACCGTATCGGCGACTTACAGCTTTGTTGACAAGATCATCTCCTCCTTTGCGGCCATGATCGCTACGGCCATGATCGGTCTTGTCGGTTATACGACGACCACGCCGCAGCAGGGCGATCCGCTCACCGTGGGCATCAAGATCATCACCGTTGTGCTTCTGATCGGCTTCCCCATCATCGGCTGGATCTGCACGCTTGTTTCGATGAAGAACAGCAAACTGACCTACGAGAAGATGGTCGAGGTTCAGAAGAACATCGCTGAAAAGAAGGAAGCCATCATCGCAAGCGGTGACGCGCAGTAATTTATTCAAATACCTCCTATTTGGGGCTCCGGAAATTCCGGAGCCCTTTTATTTTTGCAAAATGTGGTAATTCTGAAAAAACAGTGCTATTCTTAAATAGAATTCAGCGCCTTTTCGGGAGGATCACTTATGGAAATAAATATACTCGAGCAAATCAAGGAAACTGCGCAGGCCTTTGGTGTGAACTGTGCCTTTTTGAACAAGGATTCTGATTGGGAATATGAATGGGATTCGCGCATTTACAAATCCCTGGGTGTCCGGGTCATTTTTGATGAGAATCTTGAAAATGCGCTTCACATGTGTACCCCGGGGACAATGTATGTCGTAAGGGATTCCTACGAAACTGTCATGGTGGTATTTCTTTATCAGGAGTCCATCGTTGCGATCGGCCCCTTTGTCACTGCAAATACGGAGGAACTCCTGCCTGTCGTGACAGAGAATAACAGGATTCCGGAGGACAAGCTTCCGGAGCTTCGTGAAATATATAATACGTACGCACTGATCATCAATCTGAGTGTGCTTGAAGACCTTATTGTGATGAACATGAAGTATCTGTTTCCGGGAGTGACGATCAGCAAGCAGCACCTGGAGAACGTCCGGTATTCGACCTCAATGTTTGAAGAGATCCGGATCATGGATGAGAACCGCATGTCCATGGAGGCCGTAGAGGCGCGATACAGGGTTGAGGATGAATTCATGAATGCGGTAGCCTCGGGCGATTATGAAAGGGTGCTGGAGGTGAACAAAAAGTTTCTGGCTTACAGAATGTCGCCCCGGACAAACGATGAAATACGGGAAATGAAGAATAGGCTCGTCATTCTGAACACACTTCTTCGCCGCGCGGTGCTTAGCGCACAGGTCCATCCCGCACATATTGACAGGCTGTCAGGCGATTTTGCGAGGAAGATCGAGGTGGCGGCCAAGGCGCAGGAAATTGTCAGTATCGCGAGGGACATGCCCAGAAAATACTGCCTTCTTGTTACCAATTATTCACTTGAGGGCTATACGGAGCTCATGCGGAACATCATCAACTACATAGATTTCAATCTCACGGAGGACCTGTCACTGAATGCCATAGCGACACGCTTTTCCGTAAACGCAAGCCACCTGTCCAAGCAGTTCAAAAAGGAGATCGGAAAGACCCTGACCGACTATGTGAATGAAAAAAGGATCGTGACCTCGCTGAAATATCTGGCGACGACGGAGTACTCCGTGCAGAGTGTCGCAGAGCTTGTGGGAATATATGATGAAAACTATTATTCGCGTCTGTTCAGGAAAGTACAGGGGACCACGCCCTCACAGTACAGGAAGCTGATCAAAAGACGATAAGCCTGCAGAATATTGATCGAAAGACGATAGGCCTGCAGGAAACTGACCATAAGACGATAGACCTGCTGAAAATTGCTCGAAAGACGATAAACAATACGGAAATCGGTCGAAAGACAATAAATTGTGCTAAAAGAAAGCCAAAGCATTCTAAAAAATGCCTTGGCTTTCTTTTATTATATGAGTATACGCAGGAAAAGCACACGCATAAACGATGCAGGGGAGGCAAATGATTACATGACCTGTGAAAGGAATCCCGACGGCAAGGAGATCCTGGTATTTGACAGTATTGACAGAAGACTTACGACGGAAGATTTTTTCGTCAAATTGGCACTTTGCTATGGAAATGAATAAAAGAGATCGGAGTAAAGGAGTATAACTGAGATGAGAAAATGCGTTTTATTTAACGACAACTGGACCTTTGAAAAGGAGGGAAAGAGCGAGAACATCTCTCTTCCCCACACCTGGAACGCGGAGGACGGCCAGGGCACTTCAAGCTATTACAGAGGGGAGTGCAGATATGAAAAGGTCTTCAGAAGACCGGAGATCACTGACGGGCAGCAGGTATATGTGGAATTTCGCGGTGTCAATTCCTCCGCAAGGGTGCTGATCAACGGGGAAGAGGTCGTGTCTCACGACGGCGGCTACTCTACCTTCAGGGCAAATGTGACCCCGTACTTAAAGGAGGAAAATACCCTGACGGTCTATGCGGATAACAGCCCCAATGACCGCGTCTATCCTCAGCGCGCGGACTTTACCTTCTACGGCGGTATTTACCGCGATGTCTATCTTGTGATCGTGGAGGAAGCACATTTTGATCTGGACTGCTTTGGCGGAAAGGGCTTCACGATCACCCCGGAGCTTGACGGAAGCAAGGCGAAGATCACCTTCGATGCATATGTGACTTCGGGTGTCACCGGTGTCTCCGTTCAGGTCTCTTCCATGGAAGGGGAGACGGTTGGAAGCATTGAACTGACCTATGACCAGGCAGCATCAAAGTTTACGGGCGTCCTTGATCTGACAGACATTCACAGATGGGACGGTCTTGACGATCCCTATCTTTACACGGCATCGGCGACGGCTTATGCAGGGACTCGGGAGACCGACCTGGTCTCTGACCGGTTTGGATTAAGAGAATATGCCTTTGATCCCGAGAAGGGCTTCTTCTTAAACGGCAGAAGCTATCCCCTTCACGGCGTATCGAGACATCAGGACAGGGCCGGTGTCGGCAATGCGCTGACAAAGGCGATGCACGAGGAGGACATGGAGTGGATCCTTTCCGTCGGCGCGAATTCCATCCGCCTTGCCCACTATCAGCATGATCAGTACTTCTATGATCTCTGCGATGAAAAGGGTATCATTGCCTGGGCGGAGATCCCTTATATCACGGTCCACATGCCGAACGGGCGCGAAAATACGATCTCCCAGATGAAGGAACTGATCATTCAGAACTACAATCATGCCTCCATCATCTGCTGGGCGATCTCAAATGAGATATCCTTACAGGGCGTGACGGAGGATCTGCTGGAAAACCACAGGCTCTTAAATGACCTGATCCATGAGATGGACCCGCACAGAGTTTCCGCTATGGCCAATCTGTTCATGCTTGAAACGGACTCACCCCTTGTCACCCTGCCGGACATCCGCGGCTACAACCTTTACTACGGCTGGTATGTCGGGGACGTGCAGGACAATGATGCCTGGTTCGATCAGTTCCATGCGGAGCATCCCGATGTGGTCATCGGTCTTACGGAGTACGGCGCCGATTCAACGATCAAGCTTCAGTCTCCGCTTCCCGGAAAAGGTGATTTTACCGAGGGCTATCAGGCGCTGTATCACGAGCACATGCTCGAAATGTTCGAGACCAGACCCTATATCTGGGGAACCTATGCGTGGAACATGTTCGAGTTTGCGGCTGCGGGACGAAACGAGGCCGGCGATCCCGGTAAGAACCATAAGGGCCTGGTCACCTTTGACCGCAAGGTGGCAAAGGACGCCTATTTTATCTACAAGGCGTACTGGACAAGTGAGCCGATGATCCATTTGTGCGGAAAGCGCTATCATGACCGCATTGAAGAGAAGACCGAGATCAAGGTCTACACAAATACCGAGGCGGTCAGACTGTATGCCGACGGCGCGGATATGGGCACAAAGAGCGCAGAGCATCATGTCGTAAAATTTGAAGTGCCGATCACCGGAGTGCATGAGATAAAGGCAGCTGCGGTAATGAACGGCGAAGAGCAGGCACATCTCACGGACTGCATGGAGATCTGCAAGGTCTCCGAGCCGAACCCCGAATACTTTGCCAATGCGGCATCCGTCCATAACTGGTTCGATAAGAAGGACAGTGCAATCGAGGAAAGGGAAGGATACCTGTCGGTCAATTCGACCATGGCTGAGATCCAGGCGAATCCCCAGGGCAAGGCCATTGTGGATGCTATGATGGCGCAGATGAGGAAGAGCGCCGTTGGCGGAATGGGAGAAGGTGTTCAGATGACGCCCGCCATCCAGCAGATGATCGCTCGCCAGCCCCTGATCAAGCTGATCGCGCAGGGCGGCTTTGACGCGGACAGCGATGTTGTCAAGCAGCTGAACGCGGCACTTGGTAAGATCAAAAAATAAAGTGGAGGAAGAGAGATGCGGGAAATTGCGGAAGGCTTTTTTGTTGGAGCCTCAACGGCGGCTCACCAGGTCGAGGGCAATAACATCCACAGTGATTACTGGGCAATGGAGCAGATGGAATACACAAGCTTTGTGGAACCCTCACTTGCGGCAGTCGATCACTATAACAGGTACGAGGAAGACATCAAAATGCTCGCTGAGGCGGGTTTGAACGCATACAGATTTTCGATCGAGTGGGCGAGGATCGAGCCTGAGATGGATGTCTGGGACGAGCGCGAGGTCGACCATTACCGCAGGGTGATCGCCTGCTGCAGGAAAAACAAGGTGGAACCGATCGTAACGCTCCATCACTTTACTTCTCCCAAGTGGCTGATCTGTAAAGGCGGCTGGGACAATGAGATGGTCGTGGAGCGCTTTGCAAAGTATGCAAGGTACATCACCGAGCAGCTGGGAAGCGAGCTGAATTATATCTGTACGATCAACGAAGCAAATATGAGGCTTCAGATCCGTGCCATCTCCGAGCGCTTCATGAAAATGATGAAGGCGAAGGCCGCAGCGGCTGCGAAGGCTGCAGAAACCGCGCAGACAGCCTCCGGGAAGACTGAAAAGAATGAGCTGGAGGGCCAGGTCCAGGTTGGCCTGAACTTAAGCAATCCCATGGAGCGCATGAAGCTTCAGGCGATGGAGAACATGAAGGTCTTCGGCACGCCTCAGCCCCATAACTTTGTTTCAAGCTGTTCTGATAACGGCGATCTGATCGTATGTAAGGCCCATGCTGCGGCACGCGAGGCAATTAAGTCGGTCAATTCCGATATCAAGGTCGGTATTACCTTATCCCTGCATGACATGCAGTGGATCGACGGCGGAAAAGAAAAGGCGGAAAAGGAGTGGGACGAAGAGTTCGCGCATTACATTCCCTTCATTCAGGACGATGATTTCTTTGGTCTTCAGAATTACACCCGCTCCGTGTACGGTCCGGACGGACTTGTCGCGCCGGGCAATACCTGTCCCGTGTATGGTCCGGATGGCCTCGTCTCGCCTGAAAAGAGCACAAGATTAACGCAAATGGATTATGAGCTCTATCCGGAGGCGCTTGAACACGTGATCAGACGCGTGCACAGTGAGCTTCCCTCCGTGCCGATCATGGTGACGGAAAACGGCGTGGCGACCACAGATGATAAGGAACGCGTGGAATTTATTCATGCGGCAATGGGCGGTATTAAAAAATGCATTGCCGATGGGCTTCCTGTCCTCGGATACTGCCATTGGTCGCTCATGGACAATTTCGAGTGGCAGAAAGGCTACCAGATGACCTTCGGACTTGTTGCGGTCGACCGGACCACACAGACCCGTTATCCCAAGGAGAGCCTCAGCGAATTAGGTCGGTATGCGAAATAAGTTGAAAATAAGCATTTGTCGGAATTGGCTTAATAAGAGAGTGGAGAAGTAAGTCGAGAATGAAAGGAAGTCGAAGATGAAGGCAGTGAATTTGCGAACGGAGTTTATGCATGATCCGTTGGGAATCGATATTAACATGCCCCTGCTTTCCTGGATCTGCGAGGGCGGAAAAAGGCAGACGGCCTTTGAATTATCCGCTTCGGAGAATGGAGAGGAGATCTTTAACAGCGGAAAGCTTGAAAGCCGCGAAATGCGCCATCGCTGGACGCTGAAAGGAAAAAGCAGACAGAGAGTATACTGGAAGGTTCGGCTCTGGGACGAAAATGACGTACCGGGGGACTGGAGCGATGAGGCCTTCTTTGAGTTCGGCCTGTTGAATGCCGGGGACTGGAAGGCGCGTTGGATCGATCCGGAGAAAGAGAGTCTTACTGAGGTCAATAACAGACCCGCAAGCTATTTGAAGGCTTCCTTTTCCATGGTCAAGTCGGATGGCACGAGGTTAGATGATGCAAAGCCGGAGAGTGCAAAACTTGAGGGTACAAAGCCGGATGGCGCAAGACTATACATCACCGCCCACGGAATGTATCACGCATACCTGAACGGGACCCGTGTCGGCGATGCTGTTCTGACTCCCGGAACCAGCGAGTACAAGAAGCGTCTTGAATACCAGACCTATGATGTTACAGCACTCATAAAGGATGGTGACAACGAGATCGAGGTCATCCTGGGCGATGGCTGGTATCGCGGAAAATCCGGTATGAACAATACGGCCGGAAATCTCTATGGCACGGATATTTCACTTCTCGCACAGCTTGAAGTCGAAGGCAGCCCCATTCTCCTTACCGATGGCTCCTGGCAGGCGTCCCAGTCCGGCCCCATTATGAAAAACGGACTGGATTTCGGAGAGTTGACAGATGCCCGCAGGGTACCGGATGACTGGCATAGTGTTAGAATTGAAGAATTCGGATACGAGAATCTGGTCTGCAGCAACAACGTTCCCGTTAAAGAGAAGGAGGAGTTTACCGGTAAGTGCATTACGACTCCTGAAGGGAAAACGGTCATCGATTTTGGGCAGAACATGGCAGGCTATGTTTCCTTTACCGTCGAAGCCCATGCCGGTCAAAAGGTGCGGCTTGTTCACGGCGAGTCTCTGGATAAGGACGGAAACTTCACGATCGAGAATTTTCAGAACGCAAATCATACACCTGAGAAGCGCGTCCCCCAGGAGATCAATTATATCTGTAAAGAGGGAATGAATCATTACAAGCCGTCCTTCTCAATATTTGGATTTCAGTATGCTCTGGTCGAGACCGACATTCCGGTCGAAAAATTCTCCTTCCATGCACATGCTGTTTATTCCGATATGGAACAGACCGGCTTCTTTGAATGCGGAAATGCTCCGGTGAATCAGCTGTTCCATAACTCCATCTGGAGCATGAAGGGCAACTTTGCGGATATTCCGACCGATTGCCCGACAAGAGAGAGATCCGGCTGGACAGGTGACTGTGGGGCCTTCGTGAAGACCGGCGCATATCTTATGAACTGCTATCCGGTATTAAGAAAATGGCTGTGTGAGGTCCGCGCTGAGCAATGCCCGAACGGTGCGGTCCCTGGCGTGGCTCCTTTGAATGAGCAGGTGAGCGCCTTCAAAAAGCTGTCCGACGGCTCAGCCGGCTGGGGAGATGCGATCGGCATTGTACCGTATACGCTTTCCGGCTTCTACGGCACGGAGACGATTCTGGAGGAGAACTATGACGCCCTAAAGAGATGGGTCGATTTTTCCGTCCGGAGAGCATCAAAGACGAGACTCAGAAACCTCGGGAAATTCGGAAAACATGCAAAGTACACGGTGGATAAGGGCTTCCACTGGGGCGAATGGCTGGAGCCCGATGTGAGTAGCGTCACTGTGCTGAAGGACACCCTCATGAAGGGGGCACCGGAGGTCCCGACGGCATACCTCGCCTATTCCTCACAGCTTCTTTCGGATATCGCGGAAAGACTCGGTAAAGAAGAGGATCGGAGAAAGTATTCGGAAATCGCAGAAAAGGCAAGGGCGGCATATCATAACCTTCAGTATAAAACCGGAAGGATCGAGTCTGAGCGCCAGGCCCAGTATGTCCGGCCGATCGCCCTCGATCTGATCTCGGAGGAAGAGAAAAAAGACGCAGCAAAGGCACTGAATGAACTGGTGATCAAATGCGGCTATCATCTGAATACGGGATTTCTTTCGACCCCGCATCTGACAGGAGCACTGAGCCGTTACGGATATACGGATACAGCTTATAAGCTTCTTTTACAGGATACCTCCCCGAGTTGGCTGTATTCCGTGAAAAAGGGCGCCAATACGATCTGGGAGACCTGGAACGGCATAGACGAAGACGGTAATGTTCATGATTCCTTAAATCATTACAGTTACGGTGCCATCACAGGATGGCTGTTCGATTCAGTGGCCGGAATCAGGATCGACGGGGGAAGGTTCTTGGTCGAGCCGCAACCCGACCGGTCTCTGGGATTCGTGAAGGCCTCCTATGACTCTGTTTACGGAACCATCGTTTCATCGTGGAAATACAACGAGGATAAGGGTGAGTTCGAGTATGAGATCACTGTTCCGAGCAATATGACGGCTGTGCTCAGGCTTCCGGGACATGACGAGGTTGAAGTAGAGGACGGCACCCATCGGTTTGCTTGAACAGGGCTGTGCGTTTTTGGATTAGTTTACGAATTCCTTTTGATCTCTCGGCTCCACCTGAGCGCGAGGACGAGGGTGATCCCCAGGGTGAATACCATCGTCACGGCGTGGGCGAAGGCGATCCCGTAGATGCCGAAGCACTTATTCATGATGTACAGGACCGGAAGATATACAAGGAATTTGTCAAGCGTTGATGCTGCAATTGCAAAGGTCACTTTTCCCGTTGCCTGCAGGAAGGTCTGTGACATTTGATAGATACCGTAGACCGGTCCCACAAGGACTGCTGCGAATATGAAGATCCGGCCCAGGGCGATGACCTCCTCGTGATCGATGAAGGCGGCCACGATCGAATCCCTGAATATAAAAGTGATCACAGTGAGAACAATACCGAGGAGGATCGTGAAGATCCCGGTCTCCCGGATCACCTTGTACATTCTTTTGTAGTTTTTGGCACCGAAATTGTAGGAGATCGCAGGCTGCATGCCCATGCAGAAGCCAAGGATGAGCATCGTGATCATCATGCCGGCCTTTCCGGCCACACTCTGTGCTGCCAGCGCTGTAGAACTGTAGGAAATCATCAATCGGTTCTGGATCGTGTTTGCAACGCTTCCGAGAACCGTGGAGATCATCATGGGTAAGCCGAGTGTCAGGACCGGGATCACAATATTTCGCTCAAGGGTAAATGAAGAGATGTCCGGGAGCAGATATGTTTTTCGCTTTATGATAAATATGCCCAGTAAAAGTGTGCTCAATACATTTCCAAGTACGGTTGCAAATGCGGCGCCAAAAACATCGAGTCCCAGCACCAAAATGAAAACAGCGTCAAAAACAATGTTTGAGATCGTTCCAACAAGACTCGGCAGCATGGCCGAAGCGCCGTCGCCATCTGCACGGAGCATGCCACCAAAGGCTGAAGTGATCAGTACAAAGGGGCTTGCAAACGAAAAAGTCTTGAGATATGTGACCGTAAGTGCCAGGGTGCTCTCATCCGCACCGAGTAATCGGGCAAGCGGTACGGTAAAAAAGAAAACGCCTGACAGGTAGAGAAGGCCGATGCACAGCGTGCCCGCAAAACAAAAGGTCGTGATCTTTTTGATCTTATCCCTGTTTCCTTCTCCGAGTGCGATCGAGATGGCGGTGCTTCCGCCGTTTCCGAACAGGGTCCCGATACCGGAAAGGATGGTGAAGACCGGCATACTTAACGATATGGCGGATATTTTATCGGGGTCACCTGTTTGACCGATGAAAAAGGTGTCCGCAACATTGTATATGATCATGATCAGGATCAGGATCACGGCCGGCAGTGACAGGTTGAGAACCAGTTTAAAGAAGGAACCACTTTTCAGAATATCTTCGCTTTTTCTCATCATTTCTCCTTGAAATTCTCTTGATGTAGATTTAATATATTATCAGTATATCGAATATTTTCAATAGCACAACAGACAATAACAGACGAAGTGTAGAAATAATGGAGACGATATGAACGTAGATAATAACAGGCGTTTTCAGGAGACCGAGAAAAAGATATTTACAGCCTTCTCCAGCCTTGCCGCACAAAAAGAGCTTTCGAAGATCACAGTTTCTGACATATGCCAGAAGGCACAAATACACAGGACTACATTTTACGGTCACTTTGAGGATGTGAATGCACTGCGGAGCGCAGTGGAGCTTCGGCAGCTGCAGAAATGGACAGATGGCTTTCTGGAGAATGACGGGACATGGAATCTGTACGATGGAATGTACAAATTTGTGAGCTTTTATTACAAAAACCAGAAGCTCGTTCGGTTTCAGATGAAAGAGAACGAGGTCAAGGATTACGGCCCTGTTCTCTTCCAATCTTCTGTGAGTGTTGACTATCGGGAAAAGTATATGAAAAGGTTTCAACTGTCCGACGAGGTTGAGATGAAGTGCCATCAGACCTTTATCAGCAGCGGGATCATGAACGTCATCTACCGGTGGGTACAGGACGGCTGCGTGGAAACACCGGAGGAGATCACGAATGCAATATGTAAAATAATTAAGTGTTACTAAGTCCGATCATCTCATATTTCGATTATCATGTGGAGACAGATAAGGAAAAGCGGAATGAAACGGGAGTATGCCAAAAACAGGGGCTGTCGAAAGACAGCCCCTGTTTTTGATGGTTGAAATTATTCGCCCAGATCTTCTTTGTGCTTTGCAAGGAAACGGTTGATGCGATCCGTCGGAGACAGAAGGTCATGCAGCGTATTATTGTGGTTCAGGTTGTCGATGAGCAGTGCGATGTACTTGCTGAGATCAACGCTGACATAATAATCGCGGGAGAACAGTTCCGGACGCTGGTAGCTTAAGTTCGTGGTAAGAACTTTATAGATGAGGCCTTCTTCAACAGCCTTATCGAACTTTGCAAGACCATTGGTGAAGAGACCAAAGGTTGCAACAGTGTATACGCGATTTGCGTGACGGCGCTTCAGCTCCTTGGCTACATCGATCATGGAATCGCCGGAGGAGATCATATCGTCGAGGACGATGACATCCTTGCCTTCCAGGTCACGGCCCAGGTACTCGTGAGCAATGATCGGGTTCTTGCCATTGACGATTCTGGTATAGTCACGGCGCTTGTAGAACATACCGACATCGATGCCGAGGTAGTTGGCAAAGGTAACGGCACGGCCCATGGCACCCTCGTCCGGGCTGATGACCATCAGATGGTCGCTGTCCAGATGGATGTCCGGAGTAGACTTTACAAGAGCCTTGATGAACTGGTAAATGCAGGAAACACTTTCAAATCCCTTATCCTGAATAGCATTCTGGATACGCGGGTCATGGGCATCGAAGGTGATGATGTTGTCAACACCCATGCGAACGAGCTCCTGAAGCATTGCTGCACAGTCCAGAGACTCTCTTGCAGTGCGGCGATGCTGACGGCTTTCATACAGGAACGGCATGATTACATTGATACGGTTTGCCTTACCCTGGATGGCACCGATGATACGCTTCAGATCCTGATAGTGATCATCCGGTGACATATGGTTTTCCAGTCCGCAGAGGGAATAGGTGAGGCTGTAATTGAGAACGTCGGTCATGATGTAAATATCATCACCGCGGACGGATTCATGAATACGGCCCTTTGCTTCACCGGATCCGAAACGGGGAGTGCTTGCACTGATCAGGTAGCTGTCCTTCTGATAACCTCTGAAATGAATGGCATTTTCTGAAGCGGCTTCGCGCTCTTGTCTCCAATCCGCAAGATAAGTATCGACCTTCTGTGCGAGAGGCTCGATGCTCTTCATTGCGATGATCCCAAGCGGGCCAACCGGTATCGTTTCAAACTGTGTATCTGCCATAAGTACCTCCTTGCTGTTGCTTATCCGAAACGCTTTTTGATTCGGATATCTTCGCCTGCGAGCTGAATCAGCTCATAGTTGCTTAAAATACGGGAAGCAATGCGTTCCGTATATTCGTCTCTCAGCGCGCCCGGTGTCAGGTTCGTTGAGATAATGGTGCTCTTTTGTCTGGCAAGCCGTTCGTTGATGGTATAGAACAGCTTTTCCAGGGTGAACCGGTTGACACGCTCGGTGCCGAGGTCATCGATGATCAGAAGATCACTTTCCAGAATGTACTGGTCCTGCTGGTCCTGATCCTCTTCATCATAGCTGAAGCCGGTTCTTGAGAACAGTTCCAAAAGGTCGATGGCGGAAAAGTACACGACGGAGTGACAGGTATCCAGAAGCGCTTTTGCAATACAATTGGAAAGAAACGTCTTACCTGTACCTGTGGGGCCGTAGAAGAGAATGTTCTCCGCGCGGCGGTCAAACCCCTTCACGAAATCACAGCAGTATGCAATTTTCTCTGCCATATAATCATACTGTGTTTTCGTTCCGTTTGCACTACTTTTTTCGTAATATTCCATGGAAAGTGAAGAAAAATTCTCCCTTTTCAGGATCTCGCGGATGTTGCTCTGGTCGTAAAGGAGCTCGACGGCAGCCTGTACGAAGCAGTGGCATTTTTCACCGTTGATAAAGCCGGTATCTTTGCAATCCGGGCAGGTGTATCGAACGGAAAAACTGTCCTCGGAGAGGCCGTTTTCCGCCATAACGCGGGCAAGCTCCTCTTTCAGAAGAGCGTTCTCGCGCTCCAGTTCGTCGTAGAGCGAACGGTTATTCGTGATTCGAGCGCGGGCGCGTGATGCCGCATTTCCGGCGATGGCATCCTTCAGCTCCTTATAGCGGGGCACACGGGCATAGACTTCGTTTTTCAGGTCTTCCAGCTCGCGGGCGTGACGGAGCTGCCGCTCATTATAGACACGCATCAGTGCATTGTATTGTGTGTTTTTTAACGGCATACGGGACTCCTTCAGTTCTTGGCTTTGGTGAAGCTTGCGATGATGGCATCGTAATCGGTGGTGCGCTGGTCAAAATTTGCATAGGTGCCGGTCTTCTTTGCGGGGCGTTGTTCCTTCTCCGTGGAACGGGGCTGGATGTGGCGCTGCTCGTCCAGACGCGTGATGTCCGTCATGGTGCGGACATTGGCATTCTTCCAGGTGACCAGGATGGAATTGGTGTATTCAAAGCTGGGCGTGTGGATGGAGGCCATGGTGCGGTTGCAGGCTTCCAGAATGATCGGAAGGTCAAAATCGCGGGTCCAGCCGGCGATGAAATCGGCCTCGGTCTTAGCCGGCGCACGATTCTTCAGGCCAAACGCGTTCATGATGCTGTAAACGCTCTTGCTGCGGGTCGAAATGCCTGCGCGGATCTCCGCCAGGGTGTTATAACCCTCGTCCTTCCAGCCGCGCGCAACGGCTTCGATATAACGGAAGGAATAGTGACCCTGGTCGATGCAGTACTCGAGCAGGAACTCCACGACATCGGCTTTGCGGTCAAAGATGAGATAGCAGGTGCCCAGCGTGTTCCTCTGGGAAGAGGTCAACGGCTTCTTAAGATAATACTCGGCAAGGGCCAGAAGGTCGCCGAAGGCTTCATCGTAATCCAGAACACTGAGGTCCAGAAGAGGATTTTCTTCCGGTTCCGGCGCGTAAACGGGCTCGGAAACGGTGCGTGTGACGGTGTTACGGACGGCAAACGGCTGCCGGACAACAGACTGGACGGGCTTTACGGAGGAAGCGGCGCGCACCGGGGCCTGCGGTTCTTCCGGAGCGGTCTTTTCCCCGGACGGCATGGGCAGAACGGTGATGTCCGTGAGGTCATCGTCCTCAAAAGACAACGCAAGAAGACCCTGAGACTCCCAATAGGTGAGGGCCTGGAGGATCTTATTCGGGGTCACGTCAAAAAGATCTGCCATGTCCGCAACGGACATCAGGGCAGACGGATCCAGTGCGGCGCGAAGAAGGTACAGATAGACCTTCAGCGCCTCCGGAGACGCAATGGGCATATAAATATCGATGAAATCCGCGGGGACTTCAATGTAGTCTTTCTTGATTTCGGAACGAAGATTCAAGTTCTTCAAGGGGTGCCTCTTTCATTTATCATAACCCCGGCGAATGCGCGGAGAGACAAAAATACGATCATTATGAATATGGAAAAGTATATCATAAAATGCCGAAAAAAAAAGTCCTGCGGCCGGGGGCTAAAGTTTCTAAAAAATTGTGGAAACTGTGGATAATGTGGACAAATCGACAGGTGTTTAGGAAGCGTTGTAAAATCAAGGAAAAATGCAGGTCATAAAGCAGCACTTGTCCACCGGAAATATTGTGGACAATGTGGATAATGTGGACGAACCCGCCTTCATATACGCGAAAAGTCAATAAAATCAAGGGGAAATGAAGCATTGAAAGAGCGGTTTCATTTTGTGCAAATGTTTTTTTAAAGGGGGGATACGGAGAGAATGAGTGTTGACTTTAATGAATTGAAGTGTTAAAGTGTAAAAGTGCATAACAGCACAATCATCGTGCGTAAAAGCAGGAAAGGATGCAGACCAATCATGAAGGGCATTCATTCGGAATCCGTAGACCGTCTGTTCAAGGCGATCCTCACATTAGAAAATGAAGACGAGTGCTATCAGCTTTTTGAAGACCTTTGTACCATTAAAGAGGTCGAGGCCATGGCTCAGCGTCTGGAGACGGCGATCCTTCTTCTGGACGGAAAGAGCTACCAGCACATCTATGAGGAAGTGGGTGTTTCCACAGCCACGATCAGCCGCGTCAGCCGTTGTCTGAATTACGGTACGGGCGGATATCAGCTGGTCATCGACCGTGTCGAGGAAAAGAACGACTGATTTAAACAGAGTATGTCGTCAAGCAAGCGCGTTTACAAAAAACGCGGAATGTGATACAATAAAGAGATCCCTGAGCGGGATCTCTTTATTGTTTTCCGGGCCAATCGCACGGAACAGAATCGTTACAACACCGGGACGGAATCGCCCCGTTACGAATACAGCGGCATCCGCCGCGGGAGAACATCAATGGACGTAAAAGATTTTGATTATGAACTGCCGGAAGAACTGATCGCACAGGATCCGCTGGAGCATCGCGACGAATCCCGGCTGATGATGCTGAATAAGACGACCGGTGAGATCGAGCATCACATTTTCCGTGATATCGTGGACCGTTTGGAGCCGGGCGACTGCCTGGTCATCAATAATACCAAGGTCATCCCGGCCCGCCTGTACGGCGTTCGTGAGGAGACCGGTGCGAAGATCGAAGTGCTGCTTCTCAAGCGCGGCGAGGACGATACCTGGGAAACGCTTGTAAAGCCGGGTAAGAAATGCCGCATCGGCACGCGGATCAGCTTCGGCGAGGGCCTGCTGACCGGCGAGGTCGTGGGCGTTGTGGAAGAAGGAAACCGTCTGATCAAATTCACATATGACGGTATTTTTGAGGAAATCCTGGACCGGCTGGGCCAGATGCCGCTTCCGCCGTACATCACGCATGAACTGAAGGACCGCAATCGTTACCAGACGGTCTATGCACGTCATGAGGGCTCCGCAGCGGCGCCGACCGCGGGACTTCATTTCACGAAGGAGCTTCTGGAGGAGATCCGCGCGAAGGGCGTGGACATCGCGGAGGTCACCCTTCACGTCGGTCTGGGCACATTCCGTCCGGTCAAGGTGGAGACGATCGAAGAGCATCACATGCACTCCGAGTTCTACATGATCAGCGCGGAGGCCGCGGAAAAGATCAATCGCGCCAAGGATGAGGGCCACCGCGTCATCTGTGTCGGAACGACGTCCTGCAGAACGATCGAATCCGCAGCGGATGAAAACGGCCGCCTGAAGGAGTGCAGCGGCTGGACGGAGATCTTCATCTATCCCGGCTACCGCTTCAAGATCCTGGACTGCCTGATCACAAATTTCCATCTGCCGCAGTCCACACTTGTGATGCTGGTCAGCGCACTGGCGGGCAAAGAGCACGTCATGGCCGCGTATGAGGAGGCTGTGAAGGAGCGCTACCGTTTCTTCAGTTTCGGCGACGCCATGTTTATCTGGGAGTAAAACAGGTCCTTTGCACGTCGAGATCAGGGACAAAGGATACCCCAAGGTAATGCAAAGCAACGAGAAATAAGACGCCCGGGAGGGCGACGGAGGAAAAATGGAACCGGTAAGACTGAATAAGTATTTGAGTGATATGGGCATCTGCTCGCGTCGCGAGGCAGACCGCATGGTGGAAGAGGGGCGCATCCGTGTAAACGGCCTGCATCCGGAAATGGGACAGAAAGTCACGGACCGGGATGTAATCACGGTCAATGGTCGTGAGATCGGCGAAAATGTGCCGGACAAGGTCATCATCGCCGTGAATAAGCCGGTCGGTGTGGTCTGTACGACAAAGACGTTTCCGGGTGAAGAAAACATTGTCAATATGGTCAATTACGGCAGCCGCCTGTACCCGGTCGGCCGCCTGGACAAGGATTCGCAGGGCCTGATCTTCCTGACGAACGACGGCAAGTTTGCCGCCGAGGTCACAAAGGCTTCCGGCCGTCACGAAAAGGAATACGAGGTCACGGTCAATAAGGACATCACCGAAAACTTCTTAAAGCGCATGTCCAAGGGCATGTACCTGGAGGATCTGGACAAGAGCACGAATGCCTGCACCGTCATGATGGGCGGCAAGCGCAAGTTCCGCATCATCCTGACGCAGGGCCTGAACCGTCAGATCCGCCGCATGTGCGAGGTCTGCGGCTACGATGTTCAGACATTAAAGCGTACCCGCATCATGAACATCGAGCTCGGCGATCTGGAAGAGGGTCACTGGCGGGAGATCACCGGTGAGGAACTGCAGGGGCTCTTACGAAGCGTGAAAGTGAAGCCGGCCTCCGACGATGCCAAGGCAGCGGCCAAGCCCTCCACCGGCGCGTACGCAAAGTCCGCGGGCAAGCTGTCCGGTACGTCCAAAGCTTCAAAGAGCGGCGAGAAGAAGGCTCCGGCGGCACCGGCCAGGTCCGCTGCGAAGTTTGCCAAGAAGCCTGCCGCGCCGAAGCGTTCGGGCTCAAAATACATTCCGCAGTAAAAGAAAAAGGAGACGGGCAGCCGTCTCCTTTTTATGTATCAGTTAAAACACAAGTACGCATCATTCTCCTTGTACCGGATCACATACCTGCGCAGGATCATTCTCCTTGTACCGGGTCACATACCTGCGTAGGATCCTTCTTCATGTGCCTGTCGTAACCATTCCCCTCGTACCACTGCGGGAATCTCCTCCAGCGTCCGTACGGTATAGGTCGGGCGGATCAAGGTCGTGTTTTCTGCGCCTTCCGGATTGAACCAGCAGGAATCCATTGCCGCGTTTTCTCCGCCGCGGATATCGCTGGTGAGGGAATCGCCGATGATCAGCATATCGTCCGTGTGGGGCACGGTCCCGAACACGATGTCAAAGAATTCTTTGGAGGGCTTCGGCGCACCGAGTTCATCGGAAATGAACATACCCTTCACATATTTCATCAGCGGCCCTCCGTACAGCCGCCCGGTCTGAACATCCGAGTCTCCGTTTGTAACGAGCCAGATCTCCGCATACTGCGAAAGCTCCTTGAGAAGCTCTTCCGCACCGGGCATCATGAACGCGCTCTCGCAGAGCGCATTATGATAGAACGTATTCGCCGCATGGCCGTCCAGATGTCCGTAACCGAAACGATCCAAAAGGTCGATGAACCGCTGCGGCAGGAACTCTTCCTTCCCGATCAGCCCCTGTTCATGGAGCTTCCAGTAACTGATATTGATCTCGTGATAAGCCTGATGGAACTCCGAGGTGAACGGAATTCCGAAATGCTCCGCCGTCCGCCGGAGCGATTCTTTTTCCGCCATTTTAAAATCGAGCAGGGTATCATCCACGTCGATGAACAGTTTTGTGTATCTCATAAGAGCCTCCTTGCCTGAAGCCGGCCGGTCCGGACCTCGGGTATCCTCCGGGAACGCATCCCGGGGCTCATAAAGTATAGCAGAAAAGCGCCCCGCAGGCAATGCGGTCTTGACCTTTTATAAAGAATGCAATATAATTTTAGTTTAGCGTAACCTTTGTAATTCCTACATTTTTACATAAAGAGGAGCGAAACATGTTAGATATCAAATTTGTGAGAGAGAATCCGGAGATCGTAAAGCAGAACATCCGGAACAAGTTCCAGGACGCGAAGCTTCCGATGGTCGATGAGGTCATCGAGCTGGATAAGAGAAACCGCGAGATCAAGGGCGAAGTCGAAGAACTCCGCGCAAAGAGAAACAAGATCTCCAAGCAGATCGGCGCGCTGATGGCGCAGGGCAAGAGAGATGAAGCGGAGGCTGTTAAGGCCGAAGTTGCACAGGACGGTGCACGCATCGATGCGCTTTCCGAAGAAGAGAAGCAGGTCGAAGCAGATCTTCTGAAGAAGATGATGCTGATCCCGAACATCATCGACCCGTCTGTTCCGATCGGTAAGGACGATTCCGAAAACGTTGAAGTACAGCGCTTCGGCGAGCCGGTCGTTCCGGAATTCGCCATCCCGTACCACACGGAGATCATGGAATCCTTCAACGGCATTGACATGGACGCCGCAGGTAAGGTTGCCGGCAATGGTTTCTACTACTTAATGGGCAATATCGCTCGCCTGCACGAAGCAGTTCTTGCTTATGCGCGTGACTTTATGATCGACAAGGGATTTACCTTCTGCATCCCGCCCTTCATGATCCATGGCAACGTTGTTGAAGGCGTTATGTCTCAGAGCGATATGGATGCCATGATGTACAAGATCGAGGGCGAGGATCTCTACCTGATCGGCAC
>DCHF01000035.1:0-50801 GCA_002315555.1 Lachnospiraceae bacterium UBA1759
TGCCCTTGCGGAAGCCCGGAACACTGTACTGTGCTTTATTCTTCTGGTAAACGGACTTGATCGCAGCCTTAAAATCTTCAGCTGAGATCTCGATGGT
Organism: Lachnospiraceae bacterium UBA1759; assembly: GCA_002315555.1. GTDB lineage: Bacteria > Bacillota > Clostridia > Lachnospirales > Lachnospiraceae > UBA1267. The sequence continues at coordinate 98 of DCHF01000035.1, forward strand.
CAGCTTTACCATATTGCCTTCAAGCTTTTCGATATTTTTTAACATTTCATTCCTCCTGGGTGTTACTACCGCCTGGAAAAAGCGCCTGTAACTCTTATTTTATCGCAATCCGTGATATTATAGCACACTAATTCCGATTATGCCACTACTTTTTTCGGCACTATGGGCGAAAATGCGCATATTTACTATGTTTTTGTGCAGTTACCACCCGTGCCGTCCGGTCGACCTTATCCGCGCGGCCAGTTTTTCAGTTCGTCTTCCAGCGCGGGAAGAAGCTCCGCTTCCGGAAGCTTTTTCAGGATCTCGCCTTTTTTGATCAGAAGGCCCACTCCGTTGCCGCCGGCGATGCCGATGTCCGCTTCCTTCGCCTCACCCGGGCCGTTAACGACGCAGCCCATGACAGCGACCTTCAGATTCAGGTCGTCATAGGCCTGGACCATCGTTTCCACACGGTTTGCGAGCCCGATCAGATCGATGGACGTTCTTCCGCAGGTCGGGCACGAAACGACTTCGATCCCGCCCTTCCGGAGTCCCAGCGTACGCAGGATCTGCTTCGCGGATTTGATCTCCTCAATCGGATCCCCGGTCAGGGAAACGCGGATCGTATCGCCGATGCCCTGTGACAGGATCAGTCCCAGGCCGATGGACGATTTGATATTTCCCGTAATGACCGTTCCGGCCTCGGTAATGCCGACATGCAGCGGATACGGACAGACCGGTGCAAGCACCTCATGCGCCTTCACACACATCAGAACATCGGAGGACTTGATGCTGACGACCAGATTGTCATAGCCCAGATCCTCGATGATCCGTACCTTATCGAGCGCGGATTCCACAATGCCCTCCGCAGTCACGCCGCGGTATTTCTCCACAAGCTCCTTTTCCAGCGAGCCGGAATTCACGCCCACGCGGATCGGAATGTTCCGCTCCTTTGCACAGTCCACGACGGCTTTAATACGGTCCATGGAGCCGATGTTTCCCGGATTGATCCGGATCTTATCCGCCCCGTTTTCAATGGCCGCGATGGCCATCCGGTAATCAAAATGAATATCCGCTACGATCGGGATCGAGATCTCCTTTTTGATCTCCCCAAGCGCCCGCGCGGCTTCCGCCGTGGGGACCGTGGAGCGGATGATCTCACAGCCGGCCTTTTCCAGCGCGTGGATCTGCGCGACCGTGGCTTTTACATCCTCAGTCTTTGTATTCGTCATGGACTGGATCCGGATCGGGTTTCCGCCGCCGATGGCCACGCCCCCGATCATCACCGTCTTCGTATTATCGCGATACATAATTCCTCCGTTTTAGAACAGCTGCTTTAAAAAGAACACTTTCCGGATGTCATTAAAGAAAACAAAGATCATGAGAAGCGCGAGAAGCACAAAACCGACGACGGTCACGATGCCCTCTTTCTTCTTTGCGACCGGCTTGCCCGTGATTGCTTCCCAGAACAGGAAGATCAGTCTTCCGCCGTCCATCGCCGGAATCGGGAGCAGGTTCATGACACCGAGGTTCGCGGAGATCAGCGTGGAGAAACTGATCAGATTGACCAGGATCCAGTACGCGGTGGTCCAGATGCTCTCACCCTTTGTATCCTCCTGCACGTCCTCGACGATCTCGTTGACCATGCCGGCCATGCCGACCGGGCCGGAAAGATCATTGACGCCCATCTTGCCGGTGAACAGCATTCCGAGCGACTTGATGACGATTCCGGTATTATAGCCGAATTCATAGGTGCCGTATTTTAACACCTCCGCCGCATTCAGATGGCTCTTCGTGCCGCTTGAAACGATGCCGATCAGATAACGGCCTTCCTCTTCGCTGTACTTCGGAACGAGCGTAGTCGTGCACTTTTTGCCGTTGCGGACATAGGTGACCTCGATTTCCTCACCCTCATGCATCGTGAGATACAACGACAGTTCCTTGAACAGACGGACATTCGTGTGGTCGAGCTTGGTGATGACATCGCCCGGCTGAAGTCCTGCGGCTTCCGCGGGATAACCCGGGGACAACGCGCCGATCTCCGTAGTCGTGGTACCGATCATACCGGTCAGAAGAAGCGCCAGCACAAAGGCCAGCACAAAGTTGAAGATGGGGCCCGCGGCAATGACCGCGATTCGCACCCACACCGGCTTGTTGGAATAGGCATGCTCTTCATCGCCGACGATCTCTTCTCCGTCCGCTTCGATATCCTGGACAAAGGTTTGATCCCCGAGCATCATGCAGTATCCGCCGAACGGGATCCATTTTACCGCGTATTTAGTCCCATTTTTGACCCACGAAAAGATGGACGGGCCCATGCCGATGGAAAACTCCACCACGCCTACGCCGTTCTTCTTTGCCAGAATGTAATGGCCGAATTCATGGATGAAGATCACCAGACCGATGATCAGGAGGAATGCAATGAAACTGATGATTTTTGATATCAAGAGAGAACCTCGTATGTCTTCTGCTCCGTCTCCAGGATCTCCTCCAGGGTGGGATCCTCGATGAACGGAACGGTATCGTATGCCTTTTTGATCAGACGATAGATGTCGGTATAGCCGATCTCACGGTCCAAAAACTTCTGTACGGCAAATTCATTGGCGGCGTTGAAGACCGTCGGCGCGTTTCCGCCTCTCCTTCCGGCTTCGTACGCCAGCTTCAGACCTTCAAAGACCTCCGTATCCGGGGACTCGACGGTGATCGCTGTCATGGTCTTAAAGTCCAGCCGTTTTCCCGGGAGGAACCGGCGCTCGGGATAATAGAGTGCGTACTGGATGGGCAGCTTCATGTCCGGGGTGCCGAGCTGCGCCTTTACGGCGCCGTCCTCGAATTCCACCATGGAATGAATGATGGACTGCGGCTGGATCACGACCTCGATGTCGTCATAATCCACATCGAACAGCCACTTCGCTTCCATGACCTCCAGGCCCTTGTTGACCATTGTGGAGGAATCGATGGTGATCTTCCTGCCCATCGCCCAGTTCGGATGCTTCAATGCGTCCTCCGGCTTGACATTTTCAAGCTGCGCCTTCGTAAAGCCGCGGAAAGGACCGCCGGATGCCGTAAGCAGAATTCGTGTCACCCTGTTCTCCCGTTCGCCGTGCAGGCACTGGAAGATCGCCGAATGCTCGGAATCCACCGGAAGGAGCTGCACGCCCTTCTCTTTTGCGAGCGGAATGATGATATGGCCCGCGCAGACCAGGGTCTCCTTGTTTGCGAGGGCAATGTCCTTTCCCGCCTTAATAGCTTCGATGGTGGGCTGAATACCGATCATTCCGACCACCGCGCCGAGCATGATATCGGCCTCCGGGACACAGGCCGCCTCGATCAGGCCACTCATTCCGGTCACCACACGGATATCCGTATCACGCAGGCGTTCCTTCAGCTCTTCCGCCTTCTTTCCGTCATAAACACAGACAAGCCCGGGCTTAAATTCCCGCGCCTGCTGTTCCAAAAGATCAATGTTTTTCAGGGCTGCAAGACTCACGACCCGGAGGTCGCCGTTTTCGCGCACCACTTCAAGCGTCTGGGTGCCGATGGATCCGGTCGAGCCCAGAATTGCGATATTTTTCATGAACTGCTCCAATTATTACATAAAGATGCCCACAAGATAGAATACGAGCGGTGCCACAAAGATCACGGAATCAAAACGGTCCAAAATGCCGCCGTGGCCCGGGATCACGTGGGAATAATCCTTGATACCGTGGTCGCGCTTGTATGCGGAAGCCGTCAGGTCACCGATCATCGAAATGGCCGCTGCCACAAGGCAGATGACCGTGCAGGCCAGGACCGGGGTCTGAAGCGCCGTAAAGCGTGTGCTGACCACCGCGCCGTAGATCGCGCCGATGATACCGGCACCTGCCAGTCCGCCGATGGCCCCTTCCACCGATTTCTTCGGGCTGAGTACCGGCGCCATTTTATGTTTGCCGAACATGACGCCCACAAAATACGCGCAGACATCACAGCCCCATGTGGAAAGACAGGTCAGCCAGACGAGCCAGGCGCCGTCTTCCATCGTCCGGACGCGGTACAAAAACGATACCAGCACGACCGTATAAATAAAGCCCACCACGGATGCCATGGCCTTTTCCGCTTTCATATTCACATAATCCAGCACATAAACACCCATTTCCACGATGAACACGCCGATCAGATACGGAAACATCCACTCTTCAAGGTCCAGAAGAATCAGAGCCCAGTAGCCCGCTGCCAGAAGGTAGCCCGCGATTCCCGCAGGCTTCTTTTCGATCTCAAACACGCGATAGAACTCCCAGAGCGCGATTCCGGACACTATAAGGACCAGTGTGAACCAGATGTAACCGCCCACGATGCCCAGTCCGAAGAACAGGATCGCAATGACAAAGCCGCTGATCACACGCGTCATCAGATTATTTTTGTCGAATTTCTTTTTCAGATCATCCATACCATCACCCATCGGCGCTTTATTATTTCTTAATGACGCCGCCGAACCTGCGCTCTCTTCCGTTATAGTTTTCAATGGCTTTTTCCAGCTCCGCTCGGTTGAAATCCGGCCACAGCACATCCGTGACATAGAACTCGGCATACGCATTCTGCCATAACAGATAGTTGGAAAGACGCATTTCCGAGCCTGTGCGGATGAGAAGGTCCGGATCCGGCATGCCGGCGGTATCCAGGTGGTCGGAAATCGTCTTCTCCGTGATCTCTTCCGGTGCCAGCGTTCCTTCGCGGACTTCCTCTGCGATCTTCGTGACCGCGCGGCGGATCTCATCACGCGCACCGTAATTTACGGCGATCACGAACGTAAGACCGGTGTTCATAGCGGTCTCGTCCTCCAGTGCATTCAGGCCCTCGATGATATCCTCGTCAAAGCGGGACCGGTCACCGATCATCCTGACACGCACATTGTTTTCCTTCGCGATGCCGAGAAGACGCTTCATATAATAGCGGAACAGCATCATCAGCGCGCCGACCTCTTCCGCGTCCCTCTTCCAGTTTTCCGTGGAAAAGCCGTACACGGTCAGATACTCGATGCCCAAACGTGCCGCATCCTCAACGGTCTGCTCAACGACCTTGCAGCCCTCCTTGTGGCCCATGGAGCGCGGGAGTCCGCGCAGCTTAGCCCATCTCCCGTTGCCATCCAGTATAATGGCAACATGTTTCGGAATTGTGAAATTCTCATCCATATGTGAACCTCTGTAGATTTCGATCTTTGTTAACTGCAAAAAAGCGTCCGCACCGGGACGCTTTTTTGTCGTACATATCAGACCGTGGTGATTTCCTTGGACTTCTTATCGGTCGCTTCGTCGATCTTCTTGACATACTTGTCCGTGATCTTCTGCATTCTCTCATCACCGGACTTCATGTCATCCTCGGTAATATCGCCGTTCTTCTGCATTTTCTTAATATCGTCGATGGCATCGCGACGGATGTTGCGGATCGCGACCTTCGCGCCTTCTGCCTTCTTCTTGATATCCTTGGCAAGCTCTTTACGACGTTCACCGGTCAGTTCCGGGAATACCAGGCGGATGCTCTGGCCGTCATCGGACGGGGTGATGCCGATATCGGATGCCAGGATGGCCTTATTGATCTCGCGGATCAGGCTTCTGTCCCACGGCTGGATCAGGATCATGCGCGCTTCCGGAACGGAAACGTTTGCGACCTGCTGAAGCGGGGTCATTGCGCCGTAGTAGCTGACGGAGATCTTGTCAAGAAGCTTCGGGTTTGCTCTTCCCGCGCGGATGGTATCAAATTCTTCCTGAAGCGCCGCAAGGCTCTTTCCCATTCTCTCTTCTGCATGCTTAATTGTATTTTCCATTATAAACCTCCTGTTAATCCGCAGTCACGACGGTGCCCGTAATCTTTCCGTTCAGGGCATCGCGGATACCGCCTTCGATTCTCAGATCAAATACCGCAAGAGCCATGTGATTGTCTTCACACATGATGGATGCGGTGTGATCGATCACATCCAGTTTCTTTTCAACGACCTCGTGAATGGAGACCGTATCGTACTTTTTCGCGTCCGGGTTCTTTCTGGGATCGCTGTCGTAGATGCCGTCGATGGCTTTTGCGAGCAGGATCACATCCGCTTCCATTTCAATGGCACGAAGCACGATGCCGGTATCCGTGGAGAAATAGGGATGTCCGGTACCGCCGGCAAAGAAGCAGACCTTTCCGGCATTAAAGCAAGCCGTTGCTTCATCCTTCGAGAAAAGCCTGGTCATCGCTCCGACCTGGAACGGCGTGAAGATCTCGGTCTTCATCCCCTCATGACGGAATACTTCCGAAACATAGATGCAGTTCATTACGGTCGCCAGCATGCCGATCTGATCGGACTTCGTACGGTCGATCTCCGTGCCGGTACGTCCGCGCCAGTAATTTCCGCCGCCGATGACGATGCCTACCTGAACTCCGGCGTCCACCGCCTCTTTTACCTGATGGGCAACATCGGTCACCACCTCCAGGTCATATCCGGTATGATCCGCTTTTGCAAGCGCTTCACCGCTTAATTTCAGAAGAACTCTTCTTTTCTCACTCATGAACACGAACCTTCTTCCCGCAGCCTGAAAGCGCAGACTGCCCTTTATGACTACAATATACACGATTTCTCATTTTCCGTCAATGTATAATCAAACACATTATATATACGGTAATTCCGCTTCAATATCTGTATTTTGCGATTTTCTGTTTGCGTTTTCCGAAAACAGGGGTATAATGATTGCATTGTGATATTGAAAGGAGTCTGTCATGAATTTTGAAGAAATCATGTCCACAGCAGCCACCTGGTGCATGAGCACCGGTATTAAGGTCATCATCGCGATCATCATTCTGATCATCGCCTTCAAGGTGATCAATGCGATCTGCAAGAAGATCGAAAAGAAGAACAACGAACACGAAAAGCTCGATAAGACCGTGACCCGCGCACTGCTGAGTGCAGTCCGCATCCTCTGCAAGGTCCTCGTCGTGATCTGTCTCGTGAATTACCTCGGCATCGATACCAGCGGCATCACCGCTCTCATCGCTTCCCTGGGTGTTTGCGCAGGTCTCGCTGTAAACGGCGCTCTGGCAAACATTGCCGGCGGCGTACTGCTTCTGATCACCCGCCCCTTCCGTGTCGATGATTACATCGAGGTCGCCGGTTATGCAGGTACCGTTGAAGAGATCAACATCTGCAGCACCAAGCTGATCACCGTTGACAACAAGGTCGTATATGTTCCGAACGGAACCGCTTCCACCGCTAACATCGTTAACTATTCCGAAAAGAAGGAGCGCCGTGTGGATCTGACCTATACCATTCCGTACGGTACGGACTTTGAAGCGGCAAAGACCCTCATCCAGGGCGTTGCGGAAGCTCATGAGCTTGTTCTCAAGGATCCGGCCGTCATGGTTCGTGTATGCGGTGCAAATGACTGCGGTCAGGAGATCGTCTGCCGTGCATGGTGCAAGGGCGCGGATTACTGGACCGTATACTTTGACCTCATGGAGGCAACAAAGGCTGCCCTCGGAAACAACGGATTCCCGGCACCGGCATCTCAGATGGAAGTACATCTGTCAAAGTAAGACGCATAAGTTCATAAAAAAGCCATCACTGATTTCAGTGATGGCTTTTTTAGTCAATTCGGAATCACCCGATATCATGCACATCCGTGAACTCCACCACGGGATCACCTTTCAGTCCATCGGACTCGAACACAACGATTTCATTCTTTCCCGCCTTCAGAATCGACTTCGGCACAAACAGCGTCTTCTGCGGACCGATTTCCCAGTAGCGGCCGATGTTGAAGCCGTTGATGACAACAAAACCCTTCGTGAAGTTGTCCAGGCGGAGGAAGGTGTAATCCGGCGTGTCGATGTCAAAGGTACCGCGATAGAACACGGACTTCTCTTCCGGCGCTTCTTCGCTGTAAACGACCTTGTCCAGGTTGTCCATCGGCAGGGTCCAGGCATCCCAGTGGAAATGGATACGGGAATCGATGAGACAGCGTCCGGCAATGCCCTTCTTCCGCATCATCTTGGAACCGAAGTTCGTGCGGCCCATGTTCTCCACAAGGACGGTAAGGACATCGCCCGCTTTTGCGCTGAAGGCGGTCTCCAGACGGTCGTTAATATAGAGGATGTCCACCAGCGTGCTGTTGATGTAGATCTGCGCACGGTCACCCAGGGAAGCAAAGGACAGCTTGGCATCTTCGTAGTCACGGTTCAGCGTGGTACGATAGCAGATATAGCCGTAGCCGCCGTCATAGTATTCCATGCACTGCGGCACTTCCGTGTGGACCGGAGACGATAAAACGTTCAGCTGGTCCAAAATGCCGGCGCGCTCCGTGAGTTCCACCTTGCCGAAAGCGGTGACACTGCGGTTTGCCGGGATCTCCGGAAGCTCGTGATCCACGTATTTCTTAATGACCTCACGAACCGCAAGATATTTCGCAGTGATGTTGCCGTTCTCGGAAAGGCACGCGTCGTAGTCGTAGCTCGTGACATCCGGTGCAAAGGTCTCGTAATGGTTGGCGCCGGAGGTGAAACCGAAGTTCGTGCCGCCGATGAACATGTACATGTTCAGGCTGCCGCGGGACAGCATGTCATCGACGACCTTGGCGTAATCCTCCGCGCTCGTAGTGTGGTGGTATTCATCGCCCCAGGCGTCAAACCAGCCGTCCCAGCACTCCATACACATCTTGGGAACGTCCGGGAACATCTCGTCGTGCGCCTTGAAATTTTCTTCCACACGGCTTCCGAAGTTCAGCGTGGGCAGGCAGCCGGGGGTGGTACCATCGGCCAGGTCGGTCTTGGAGGTACCGTCGGAGGTGAACAGCTCCACGTCGATGCCACGGGCACGGAAGCCTTCGTACAGGTGCCGGAGGTATGCCTTGTCATCGCCGTAATAGCCGTATTCGTTCTCGCACTGCACCATGATGACGGGACCGCCGTTCGTGCATAGGTACGGACGGATCTCCGCGCAGATGTGGTCCAGATAACGGTCAAAGTGCTTGATGTAGGAAGCATTCATACAGCGGATCTCAATGTCCTCTTCCTTCTGGATCCACCAGGGCAGACCGCCGAATTCCCACTCGGCGCAGATGTACGGACCCGGACGGACGATGACCATGAGCCCCTTCTCACCGGCCTTTTTAATGAATTCACCGATGTTCAGAATTCCGGTGAAATCGTACTCCCCGATTTTCTTTTCATGCATGTTCCACGCGCAGTAGGTCTCCACGCAGTTTAAGCCCATAGCGAGCATTTTATCAAAAATATCATCCCAGGTATCCGGCGTGTTTCTGAAGTAATGAACCGCACCGGAGATCAGCTTGATGGGCTGACCGTCTTTCACGAACTGATTGCCCTTAATTTCAAAAGTCATAGAGGTCTCCTTCGAATTTTATATTGATATCATATCACGGACATCCGTTTCTTTCAATTGTCTCTGACAAAGGCCCTGCATCATTTCTTTCAATAACCGCATCCAAAGCTCCCTGCCTCTCCGGTAAGTACCGCTTCGTTTTATAAAACCGGCTTAAAAACGCCATTTTTCTATTCATTTCAGTGATTTATGACTTGCCACCGCACTGAAAATATGGTATTTTATACGGTGGACTTGTAATTTTACATTTAATTTTAATAAAGAGAGGTTTTATATGTCAGGACATTCCAAATTTGCGAACATCAAACATAAAAAGGAAAAGAATGATGCTGCAAAGGGTAAGATCTTTACGATCATCGGCCGTGAAATCGCAGTTGCCGTAAAGGAAGGCGGTCCGGATCCGAGCAATAACTTCAAGCTCGCAACCATCGTCGCTAAGGCAAAGGCGAACAACATGCCGAACGATACCATCAAGAACAGCATCCAGAAGGCTGCAGGTTCCGGCAACACCGCGGATTTCGAAAGCGTTACTTACGAAGGCTACGGCCCGAGCGGTACCGCGATCATCGTAAAGGCGCTGACCGATAACAGAAACCGTACCGCTGCCAATGTACGTGCCGCATTCTCCAAGGGTTCCGGCAACATGGGCGCTACCGGCTGCGTATCCTTCATGTTTGACGAAAAGGGCCTGATCGTTGTTGATAAAGAAGAATGTGAACTGGAAGCCGATGATGTCATGATGATGGCACTCGATGCAGGCGCCGAGGATTTCTCCGATGAAGAGGATTCCTACGAGATCACGACCGCTCCGGATGATTTCCCGGCGGTTTACGACGCACTGACCAAGGAAAATCTGCCGATGGCTTCCGCTGAAGTCACCATGATCCCGCAGACCTATGTCACCCTGACCTCTGAGGACGACATCAAGAAGATCAACCGTATTCTGGATCTCCTTGATGAGGACGATGATGTTCAGGAAGTTTATCATAACTGGGACGAGGAATAATTCCTTTCAGACTGATAAAAAAGAGACCGTACCGGATGCCGGTACGGTCTCTTTTTTATTCGATCACCGAAAGATTTTACTTTCTGTGTCTTTTCTTTCGGTTCTTGATCTCTTGATATCGCTTCACACACACCACGACCCACACCGCGATCAGCGCTACTGCGGCGACTGCCGGAATGATGACCGTCAGATTGTTGAAGATCTTCTTGGAATCCGGCTTTTCCTTTTCCACCGCGTTCGGATCCTGCGTTTCGATCGTCCCGCCGCGGCGTTCCGTCGTTTCCTCGACCGTCTCCGACTCCGTCACGGTCTCCGTTTCTTCCGTCTCTAAGGTCTCCTCCGTTGTCGCTTCCGTCGTGTAAACATACGCTTCCGTCTCCGGCACAAGCTCCGGATTCAGAGAGTCCAGATAGGCGGACATCACATACAAAAGCCGGCCGTCGTATTCGATCATCGACCAATCGCCGTAGATCGCACGGCGCTTATACTGCTGCTCGGTGTACGCCATGCCGCAGACAGCACCTTTTACGGACGGTGAATAACGGACGCGGACGTTGTCGTTCGGAACGACGGTATCATTCGTCTCCACCCATTCGAGCGGTGCCATCGTATGATTGACAAGCGTTCCGTAGGTGTACTCCAAAAGTACGGAGGTATCCAGATAATAAAAGTCCGCGGTGGACTTCATGACCGTCGTAATGATATAACGGCCGTCTCTTTCACAAGCTGTTGCCAGACATCGTCCGGCCTGCGGTGTGCTGCCGGTCTTACCGCCGATGACGCCCTCTTCCTCAAAGGTCCCGTAGATCATTGCATGGCCGATGTTGAACGCACGCGCGCCGCACATGTTCGTATCCTTGATAATATAGGACTTGGTGGCGTTCAACTCGCGGTAACGTTCGTTCTCCATGCACGCTTTCAGAATCAGCGCGAGGTCATGCGCCGTCGTATAATGCTCATCGTGATGGATACCGTACGCGTTCATGAAATGTGAATTCGTACAGCCGATCTCCGCCGCCTTCCGATTCATCATTTCCGCAAAGGCCGCTTCCGAGCCGGCCACATACTCGCCGAGCATCGCGCCGCATTCGTTTGCGGACTTTAAAAGCATGCCGTACAGCGCATCCTTGACCGTCATGGTCTCGCCGACCATCGCCTTGGGCTCGAGCGTGGAGCTGGACGGATCAATGTTGATGGCCGTCTGCGTGAAGGTCAACGTCTGCTCCAGATCCTCGACATTCTCCAGTACCAGAAGCGCCGTCAGCATCTTGGTGCAGGACGCGGGATACATTCTCTTTTCCGGATCCTTGGAGAACAGGACCTCTCCGGTATTTCCGTCAATGACACAGTAGGTCTCGGCATATACGTCCGGGCCGTTCAGTTCATACGCATTTTCAACGGGCCGAGCCTCCGGCGCAGCGGTCGTTTCCGCTTCCGCGCTTGCCGGTTCCGTCGCTTCCGCGCCGGCACTCGTCTCTTCCGTTACTTCGGCCGCGTATGCGGTAGCCGATGTGATCAGAAACAGCGCCGCAAGAAACGCAGCTCCGCTTCTTTTAACAAATCGCAACATTTTCTTTCCCCTCTTCTCCCCGGTCAGCGTGCAATGATGAAGAACAATAACACGATCACACCGAGAACGATACGATAAATACCAAACGCCTTGAAATCATGACGCTTTACATAGCTTAACAGGAACCTGATGATGAACAGAGACACCGCATACGCCACCGCCATAGACACAAAAAGAACGAGCCACTGGGAGGATGAAAGTTCCATATGCTTTACAAATAAGTACTTGACCAGCTTCAGTGCGGATGCGCCGAACATGACCGGGATCGCCAGATAGAACGTGAATTCCGTGGCGATGTAACGGCTGCAGCCCAGAAGAAGCGCGCCGATGATCGTCACGCCTGAGCGGGAGGTTCCCGGGATCAGCGCCAGTACCTGGAACAGGCCGATGTACAACGCGGTCTTATAGGACAGCTGGGAGAACCGCATGATCTCCGCATCCCTGTTTTTGTAGCGGTTTTCGATCAGAATGAAAATGACACCGTACAGGATCAGCATCGCACCGACCACATAGCCGTTGTACAGATGCGCGTCCATCCAGTCATCCAGCAAAAATCCCACCACAGCGGCCGGAACGACGGCAGCGATGACCTTTCCCCAGAGCTTCCAGGTATTCTTCTTCTGGTCCGGTGTCTTATAGCCGGAGACCGGATTCAGCTTATGGAAGAACACGGTCACGACCGCAAGGATCGCGCCCAGCTGGATCAGCACGTTGAACATGGACGTGAAATCGTCCGTGAAAATCTGTGTATTTCCGGGCCAGATCTCATCTAACAGGATCAGATGACCGGTACTGGAGACCGGAAGCCATTCCGTTACACCCTCGATGATACCGAGAACAATAACACGAAGCCAGTCAATGAATTGCATAGTTTACTCCTTAATCTCCCAATCGATGGGGGTCTCTCCGTTCGCCGTAAGATACGCGTTTGCCCGGCTGAACGGTTTGGAACCGAAAAAGCCGCGGTACGCGGAAAGCGGTGACGGATGTGCAGACTCGATGATCAGGCGCCTGGGATTCTTGATCAGCACCTTTTTTTCTCCCGCCGGGCGTCCCCAGAGGATGAATACGATCGGCCGGTCTTCGTTGTCCAGTGCGCGGATCGCGGCATCCGTAAACTGCTCCCAGCCGATGCCCTTATGCGAAAACGCCGTATGCGCCCGCACGGTAAGGAGCGTATTCAGCATTAAAACGCCCTGCTCCGCCCAGTGCTCAAGACAACCGTGACCCGGGGCTTGGATCCCCAGGTCTGCATTCAGTTCTTTATAAATATTGACCAGCGACGGCGGCGGCTCGATTCCGCGCTTCACGGAAAACGAAAGCCCGTGTGCCTGTCCCGGCTCATGATAAGGATCCTGTCCCAGGATCACCACCTTGACCTTTTCAAGCGGGGTCAGATGGAATGCCGTGAAGATCTCATCGGCCGGCGGATATACGACATTCGTGGCATATTCCTGCCGGATCTTGGTATAAAGCTCACGGTAATAGGGCTTTTTGAATTCCGGCGCGAGCGCCTTCTCCCATTCCCCTGTAATGGCTGCCATATCAAACCTCTCCCAGGATCTCTCCGTTCATGATATCGACGTTCTCCTGAATGAGCTCCTCCTCCGGTTCCTTCCGGACCTTCGCGACCTCAAACCAGAAGACCACGCCGTTTTCCACATTATACACGCCGCACTCCTCGTGATGCGCATCCATGATGGCCTTTACGATCGAAAGGCCGATGCCGCTTCCGCCGTACGCACGTGTTCTGGCTTTATCCACCTTGTAGAACTTGATCCAGATCTTATCGATGTCCTCTTCCGGAATGTTCTGTCCCGTATTCATGACACTGATACGGACATTCGGACCGAGGTCATCGAAGCTCACCGTGATCTCGTTCGGCTCCTCCAGGTGGTTGAAAGCATTGGAATAATAGTTATTGAATACCTCATTGATCTGGTATTCGTCCGCCAGGACTTCGCAGTGCTCCGGTCCCTGAATGCGGACCGTTGCATGCTTTTCCTCCTGCATCTTTTTGGAGCCTGCCTCAATGTTCCGGATCATGTCCATGATATCGAACGGATTCATTTCCGGCGCATCGCTGCCAAACTCCAGTTGATTCAGCTTGGTCAGCTTCTTTACGAGGCGGTTCATCTTATCCGCCTCATCCGCGATGACATCGCAGTAATAATCCATGGAATCCGGATCGTCGCGGCCAAAGTCCTTCAGACCCTCCGCATAGCCCTGGATCAGGGCGATGGGCGTCTTCAGTTCATGCGAAACATTGGAGATGAAATCCTTTCGCATCTCATCGACGTGCGCCTTCTCCTCCAGATCCTTCTGCAGCTCCTGATTCGCCATCCGGAGCTGCAGAATGGTACGCTCCAGCTGGGAAGCCATTTCGTTCATGTTGTTGCCGAGGACGCCGATCTCATCGTGCAGATTGCCGTTGTACCGCGCGGAAAAATCCAGTGTACTCATCTTCTTGGACAGGGATGTCAGCTGATAGATGGGCTTGGTCAGGCGGTAGGTGCAGAAATAGACGACACCGAGTCCGAGCACCAACACGATCAGACTTCCGTAAAGGAAGAAGATCGAGGCTACGCGGGTGACCTCCATGGCGTGGTCCATCGGCATGGAAAGAATAAACTTTCGCTGCTCCCCGTTGGAATCCGTCATATAGCCGTAACATTCCAGATAGCGGGAACCGGTATCGCTTAATGTGACATCCTGGATGACATAGTTGTCACCCTTATCCAGGATCGTCCGGCTTCCGCTCACGGTATTGTCCAGGAAATCGGCCTGCAGCCGTTCCATCAGGAAATCGCGCTCATACGTGGACAGTGTTTCCTTCGTAATGACCATGAACTGCCATTCGGACGCCTCCTGCAGAGCAAACGTGATATTGTCCCGGGCCTTCACCGTTGCGATCAGCGCCATGACCTCCTGATCGGACTTGCTGCCGTGTTCCACGATCTCGGCGATCTCCGTGTAGGTCTCCAGCATCGTCCTGTGGTTGATCTTCATGTAATAGATATTCCAGAACGCGAAATTCAGACTGATAAAGATCGCAATGATCAGAAGGACGACCGCAGTATAGACGAGTGCGATCCTTCCGCGGAGCGACATGCTTCTTCGCGTAGAAACTCTTCTCTTCACGCTTCGTTCACCTCGAACTTATAACCGATGCCCCAGACGGTACGGATGTAATCTTCCCTGGTACCGAGCTTGCTTCTCAGCTTCTTGACATGGGTGTCGATGGTTCGCGCGTCGCCGAAATAGTCGTAATTCCAGACGTTGTTCAGGATCTTTTCACGCGAAAGCGCGATGCCCTGATTCTCCACAAAGTACTGTAAAAGCTCGAATTCCTTGAAGGACAGGTCGATGAGCTCGCCGTCGATACGCACTTCGTGCGCCTTCTTGTCGATGACGATTCCACCGGCCTCGATCGTATCGGAATTCACAAAATGATAACGTTTCAAAAGTGCTTCCACACGTGCCACGAGCACCTTCGGTGAGAACGGCTTGGACACATACTCGTCCACGCCCAGCTTGAATCCCTGCAGTTCATCCTGCTCTTCCCCCTTTGCGGTCAGCATCATGATCGGGACATCGGAGAACTGACGGATCTCCTTCAGCACGCCCCAACCGTCCAGCTTCGGCATCATGACATCCAGGATGACCAGCGCGATGTCCTTATTGTCAAAGAAAACCTCGAGCGCGGCTTCACCGTCGGCAGCTTCCAGGATCTGATAGCCCTGGCGGCCCAGAAAATCATGTACCAGTTTTCTCATGCGGTCTTCATCATCGACCACAAGGATCTTAACGTTATCCATATTCTTCCTCCGTGAGGTAATTATTTCTTCCCGTTCGCCCGGGCGATCTCCGAACGCTTTCTCATGACCGGGTCGAGGATCTTCTTACGGATGCGGAGATGCTGCGGAGTGACCTCCAGAAGCTCGTCCGTATCGATGAAGTCCATGCACTGCTCCAGAGACATGATCTTCGGAACCGTGAGGCGGAGCGCTTCATCGGAGCCCGAAGAACGGGTATTTGTTAACTTTTTGGTCTTGCAGACGTTGACTTCAACGTCTTCCGCATGGCCGGTCTGACCGATGATCTCACCGGCATAGACCTTTTCACCTGCGCCGATAAAAAGGGTTCCTCTCTCCTGCGCATTGAACAGGCCGTAGGTAATGGACTCACCGGTCTCGAATGCGATGATGGAGCCCTGATGTCTGTAGGAAATGTCGCCGCGGTAAACATCGTAACCGTCAAAGATGGTGTTCATAATGCCGTTGCCCTTGGTGTCGGTCATGAACTCGCCGCGGTAGCCGATCAGGCCGCGTGACGGGATCTGGAACTCCAGACGGGTGTAGCCGCCCTGGCCCGGTCCCATGGCAAGAAGCTCGCCCTTACGCTGCGCCAGCTTCTGGATGACGGCGCCGGAGAATTCCTCCGGAACATCGATGTAGCACTGCTCCATCGGCTCAAGAAGCTGGCCGCGCTCGTTGCGCTTTGTAATGACCTCGGCCTTGGAGACCGCGAATTCAAAACCCTCACGGCGCATGTTCTCGATCAGGACGGACAGATGCAGTTCGCCGCGTCCGGAGACCTTGAAGCAGTCCATGTTGGCCGTTTCCTCCACGCGGAGGGAAACGTCGGTGTTCAGTTCGCGAAACAGGCGGTCACGAAGATGACGGGAAGTGACGTACTTGCCTTCCGTGCCGGCGAGCGGAGAATCATTGACCATGAAATCCATTGCGATGGTCGGCTCGGAGATCTTCTGGAACGGAATGGCTTCCGTATCCTCCGGTGAACAGATGGTGTCGCCGATGGCCACGTCCGCAATACCGGAAATGGAAACGATGTCGCCGTACTTGGCTTCCTTCACTTCCACACGGTTCAGGCCGTCAAACATGTACAGCTTGGAAATACGGATGCGCTGGCGCTTTTCGGTATCATGGGCATTAACGAGCACGCAGTCCTGATTGACGGAGATGCGGCCGTTTTCGACCTTACCGACACCGATACGTCCGATGTATTCGTTATAGTCGATGGTGGAGACCAGGACCTTCATCGGCTCCTCTTCCTCGCCTTCCGGCGCCGGAATGCTCTCCAGGATCGCATCGAGAAGCGGCTTCATGTCCACCTGCTCGTCGCCGAGGTCGTTCATGGCAAAACCGCCCTTTGCGGATGCAAAGATGAACGGTGCCTCCAACTGCTTGTCGTTCGCATCTAAGTCCATAAGAAGTTCCAGAACTTCATCGATGACCTCCTCCGGACGTGCTTCCGGACGGTCGATCTTATTGACGCAGACCAGAACGGACAGATCCAGCTCCAATGCCTTTCTTAAAACGAACTTGGTCTGCGGCATTGCGCCTTCAAACGCGTCGACGACCAGAATGACACCATCGACCATTTTCAGTACACGCTCGACCTCGCCGCCAAAATCCGCATGGCCGGGAGTATCGACGATATTGATCTTTACGCCCTTGTACTCGATGGCCGTATTCTTGGAAAGGATCGTGATGCCGCGCTCACGCTCGATGTCATTCGAGTCCATGACACGCTCCACGACCTCCTGATTCTCTCTGAAAACACCGCTCTGACGAAGCAGACAGTCCACAAGCGTGGTCTTGCCGTGGTCAACGTGAGCGATGATCGCTACATTTCTTACGTCTTCTCTTACCATTTTTCTTTTGCTCCTCTTATGAATCAAACAACACGGTCTCTTTACCGATCACCGCGAAAAGGATCTCCTTTTCCGTGATCACGACAGCTTTTCCCTGCGTAAGATCCGTGATCTTCTTAACAATGCCGTCCTTTCTTTCGGTCGGGACGGGAATATGCACTGTGACGCAGTCCGTGTATTCGATACCCGTCGGGATCAGTTCCTCCTGGGCAAACATGTACTGCAGTTTTCCGATGCCGTTGTAGTCCGTACGGATCATCAGAAGGTCCGCAGGCATTTTGTGTGCCAGCGTACAGTTCTGAAGTCCGTCCTGTGCCGCCTTGGTATAAGACCGCACGAGACCGCCGGTTCCGAGCAATGTACCGCCGAAGTAACGGGTCACGATCACGATGCAGTCCGTCACGCCCGCGCCCTTCAGTACCGAAAGGATCGGAACGCCCGCTGTGCCGGAGGGTTCGCCGTCATCGGAGCATTTCAGATTCTCCTGTCCGGGTCCCAGCGCATAGGCGTAGCAATTGTGCCGCGCATCGTAATGACGCTTCCGAATCTCCGCAAGCGTCTTCATGGCCTCTTCTTCAGTTGTTACATGGCGTACCGTCGCAATAAACCTGGATTTTTTCTCCTCGTACTCGCCGGTGCCTTCCGTGTAAACGGTAGTATACTCTTTATTCATCTGAAAAACTCCACAAGTGGTTAAATTATACTACACAAGAAGAGATTTAACAACCTGAAAATGCGCCCGTTTCCTTAATTAAGCGCATTATTGACAAGTATGCTATAATTTAATTATACAATTATGTTCATCATTCGTCCGGAAAGTGAATTTCCTGTGAATTCATGCCGGATGTGGGAGATTTTATGGATTTCGGTAAGAAAGCGCTGCGGGAAAAACTGGATACCGGCGCGTTGGAAGACGTCCGCCAGAAGAACCGTTTTAAAATGTTCATACTTTCTGCCTTCACGGCGTTCTGCATCGGGATCGCCGTTGTCCTTGTGTGCATGGGGGCAGGTGCGTTTACGGAGATCATCCGGAATTCGCCGTCCATCGCCAACCTTGATACCATCAAACCGACGGCGACCAAAAGTATCATCTACGCTTCCGACGGTTCCATCATGCAGGAGCTCATCCAGTCCGGTTCCAACCGTGAAACGGTCACCTACGATGAGATCCCGAAGGATCTTGTGTATGCTTTTGTGGCCATCGAGGACAACCGGTTCTTCAAGCATGACGGTGTCGATGTCAAAGGCATCATTCGCGCGGTCTTCCGCGCCCTGACCAGCGGCAGCATGCGCGAGGGCGCATCGACCATCACGCAGCAGCTCATTAAAAACAATGTGTTTGACGGCGGCGCGGAATCCAATTTCGGCGACCGCATCGAGCGAAAGATCCAGGAGCAGTATCTGGCGCTTCAGGTAGAACGGAAGCTCGATAAAAAGACGATCATCCAGTATTACCTGAATACCATCAACTTAAGTTCCAACTGCCTCGGCGTACAGACCGCTTCCAAGCGTTATTTCGGTAAATCCGTGGATCAGCTGGACCTTGCGGAATGCACCGTTCTTGCGGCCATCACGCAGAATCCGTCCAAGTACAATCCCATCAATCATCCGGAAAACAACCAGATACGCCGCCTGAAGGTACTGAAGGCCATGCTCACCGAAGGCTACATCACGCAGGAGGAATACGACGAAGCTTCTTCCGAGGATGTTTACAAGCGTATTCAGTCCGTTTCAGCGGATTACAATTCCGACCGTACCTTCTCCTATTTCACGGACACGGTCTTCACAGAAGTGCTGGAAGCGCTTCAGGATGAGCTCGCCATCACCGAGACGCAGGCCTACAACATGCTCTATTCCGGCGGTCTCCGCATCTATTCCACGATGGATCCGGTCATTCAGGACATCGTGGATTCCGAAGTGAACGATCCCGAAAACTATATCGTCGGGGAAAGCGGCTCCGCGGTCAATTACATCGAATATGCGATGACCTACCGCCTGACCATCCAGCTTCCGGGCGGCGATAACTATTACTACGACGAATCCAATGTCAAATCCTACTATCAGGATGTTCTGGAGCAGCCGGCCTTCAAGCTGACCTTCTCTTCCGAAGAGGAGCTTGAAAAAGCGGCGACTTCGTTCCGCGACAATCTCCTGAAACAGACCGGAGGCAAGATCGTTTCCGAGACCCTCTCCTCCACTCTGCAGCCGCAGACCTCCGTTGTGGTCATGGACCAGGAGACCGGCCATGTGCTGGCGGTCACAGGCGGACGCGGAGATAAGAAAGAGATTGGTTCGCTGACATTAAACCGCGCGACACAATCGACCCGTCAGCCGGGTTCCACGTTCAAGGTCATCTCCACATACGCGCCTGCACTCGATGTCTGCGGCGCCACGCTCGGTACGACCTACTACGACACCCTGCTTTCCTACAACGATAAAACGATCGGCAACTGGTGGGGCAACACCCATCTGGGCTACGCCACTCTGGACTTCGCGATCGAAGCATCCATGAACGTCGTCGCCGTCAAGTGCCTTGAGGAGACCGTTTCCGAAAAGACCGCTTTTGACTATGCGGAAGATTTCGGTATCTCCACACTGGTCCCGCAGGACATGAGTCCGGTCCTGACCCTGGGCGGTCTGACTTACGGTGTTACGAATCTGGAACTGACCACCGCGTACGCCGCCATCGCAAATGACGGTACATACACCTCTCCGGTCTTCTGGACCGTCGTCACGGATTCGAACGGCAATGTGATCCTGGAGAACAAACAGACGACCCGGAAGGTCATCAAATCCGAAACCGCCAAGCTTCTTACCGTCTCCATGCAGCGCTCCATCTACCCGCTGTTCGGTATTTGGAACGAATACGGGGTGGGCTCCACCTCTGTTCAGTGCCAGGTCGACGGCATGGATGTGGCCGGTAAATCCGGTACCACAAACGATGCGAACGATGTCTGGTTCGTAGGCTATAGCCCGAATGTGACGACCGGCGTCTGGTCCGGTTACGATTCAAACAAAAGCTTCGGTAACAGCCCGGGCTACCATAAGACCATCTGGCAGCACATCATGCAGCGCATCGCGGACACGCAGGAGGAAGCTCATTTTGACTACTCCGCTCTTGTGACCGCAAAGATCTGTTCCAAATCCGGCCTGCTGGCGCGTGAAGGCATCTGCGATGCTTCCGGCAATGAAAACTGCCATGTCTACACCGAGTACTACACGCCGGAGACCGTTCCGACCGAGTACTGCAACCGTCACGATGTCTACAATATCTGCACGGTGTCCGGACTTCCGGCCGGCGATTACTGCCCCGCAAGCGAGGTCGTGAAAAAAGTCTATCTGACATTGGATCCGTCGGATGATGACGGTGTCGAGACCGATGACACGCCGTACACGCTGCCCAGGGACTTCCTCTCAAACTACTGTTCCTTCCATCAGCCCAAGGTGCCGGAGACCGAACCCGAGCCGGAAACGACCGAATCCGAGGAGACCACCGGGCCCGTGGAGGACGACGGTGAAACGGAGACTTCCGAAACGGAATCCCGTGCCGAAGACGAGTACTATTTTGATGACTGAACCGGGGCTTCGTACGGCTTCTTACGAAACGAATGAGAGCCGAAAAGATAAAAAGGCTGCGAAAATCCAATAATTTTCGCAGCCTTTTCTCACGTTAAAAAACGGTTCATGCCCTCCATACAGAGACTCAGGTTCGTCATTTCATCAAGCACCGCATTCTCGCTCTCCACCAGAAGATGGCGGTACGTCTTCACCTCGGGATCCAGGATCTTTCTCCAGTCGTTCTCATCGTCCGGAGCGCCAATGTACGTATCAAAACCGTTCGTCCGCGACCACGGCTTCAGATGCAGGATCATATCCCGATCCCGGTATTTTTCGAGGACTTTCATGGGATCGCCGCCGCCCTCGATGCAGTTTCCGCTGTCAAATTCAATGATCACCTCCCGCGGGAGCGTATCGAAAATGAATTCGAAAAGTGTTTTCCCGTCATAAGAAAGCTCAAACTCGTGAGAATGATTGTGGTAACCGGTCTCCAGCCCTTCCTTCTTCAGCTTTTCCTGAATGGTGGCAAAGGTATCGAAGTGGCGGAGCCAGACCTCGCGGCACTCCTCTTCTTCCGTATGACCGATGTTCCAGTGCCCGCCCAGGCAGGGGATCACCGCCACCGGACAGCCGGCCTCCTGAAGATAGGAAACAGTCTTTCCGAAGGTCTCCTCCTGAAGATCCGCCCATTCCGAATGCCATCCGGTGATCGTCATGCCGTTATCCGAAAGCGCACGGCGGATCTCCTTTGTATCAAAGGTCATCGGCCCGAAAAACTCGATCTCCTCCACGCCCAGTTCACGGACCTTCTGAAAGGTTCCGTACAGATCACGACCGGCACTTTTGTGTACCGTGTACATGGCAATTCCTTTCTTCATGTTTTCTCCTTTGTTGACTTTTATTTCTCCTGATGCTACACTTTTTTCAACTAACAAGCTTCAGGAGGACACTATGAAAGTACTTCTTATTTACGACGATGTTTGGCATCCGGCCGAGGTCATCGACCGTGGCTTAAAGACCTTCCCGGCACGCTTTGACGATTATGAGATCGACTGCGTCAAGACCGCAAAGGATATCCTGACTCCCGAATTCGTGGCGGAATATCCGGTCGTGATCGTTGCCAAGGGCAATACCATCAATGCCGCAAACCCGGCGCCGTGGTTCGAGCCCACCGTGACCGAGTTCATGCCGGCGGATTTCCGCGCTTATGCCGAAAACGGCGGCGGTCTGATCTTCCTGCACGCAGGCAATGTCTTCAGCCGGAAGAATGCGCCGGAAATGGCGGAACTGAACGGAAATGCTTTCATCGGTCATCCGCTCCGCTGCATGACGCATGTTTATCCTGTCGGTGATCATCCCATCACCGCGGGCGTGGAAGCCTTTGATGAGCGCGATGAGCACTATAACATCGAGATCCTGGCGGACGATATCAACGTCATCCTCCGCACCGCTTCCGAATCCGGCGGTGATCTGATTTCCGGCTATACCAGAAACATCGGCAAGGGCCGCCTGTGCGTTTTGACTCCGGGCCACACCCTCGCGATCTTTGCAAATCCGAACTTCCAGACCCTGCTCATGAACGCCATCGACTGGTGCGCAGGCAAGATCTGATCTTCACATTTTTAATTACGGACCGGCGCTTTGCCGGTCCTTTTTCTTTTACTTTGAAAGCGCCGCGATCAAAGTCAGCACCTTTCCGACGGACGATGTCCACACTTCCTTATAGGTCGCGTTGTTTTCCACCGGCCAGTACGGTACATCCTCGTTTCCGCGCGTTTCCATGCCGACCGGGACCGCCCCCGTCATCTCGCCGTTCAACGCGCCGTAGAGCGCCGGGAAACGGCTGCCTTCGCCGTACATGAGCGACTGACCGAAGGGGTTCCGTCCGAACAGGAAATAAAGCTGTTCTCTTCCGATCTCCGTCAGCTGTTCATCGCAAAGACACGCACCGATGTTCGCCGCACTGAGACCTTCGGAGAGATGTACCGCCGCATTTCCGCGGAAGGAGAACCAGACCGGGAACATCCTGACGACGTACTCCGGTGTGAGCTTTGCGGCATTTTCCAACTGCTCTTTATAATTCTCCTTTTCATCCTCATACGCCGTCAGAAGATGCAGCAGTTCAAAGACGGCGCTGTCCAGGTACTCGTCGGTCTTATGAATACCGGCGGGCTGCATGCCGTAGGGCGCGCTGTATCCGGACATGCACTTCAGATATTCACCGTACAGCGCGAGTGCCTGTCTCCAACGTGCGTTTTCCGCATGGTCCGGCAGGACGCGGAGTGCTTCGGTGAAGCATTCCGTGAAGCATTCATAACGGGCCTGATGGTTGAAGTGTACGATCGTTTTCTTCGTATCATCACGGTAGAAGAAGCCCCGGACCGGGCATCCCCCGGTGCCGCCGGTCTCCTGGCAGTTCATGACCTCCGCAAGATGACGCGCGACCGCCTGTTCATATTCGCCGTCCCCCGTCTGTTCGTAAAGGCGCGCCGCCGTGCGGGCCGCCACCGCGTGATACAGGGAAATACTGCTGTTATAGGTATGCTCGTAGAAGCTCGGAAGCTCAGGGCCGCGTTCGGCAAAAGCCTTCTCCGCATGGGCAAAGTCCTCAATGGCTGCGGCGATGCACTTGTCGGAAAGCTCCGGGTCCATCGTTCGGAAGCCCGTGGCCGCCTCCGCCTCCACGCCCGCAAGCAGGTAATTTTCAAAGGAGTGGTCATGGACGCGGGCTGCGCAGTCGTCAAAGGTGCCGATGAATCCGTCGGTCCAGCGGCAGATCCCCGCACTCGTGGCGCGGAAGCCGTCGCCGAAACGCGTTTTCAGCACAAAATCGATGCCCCACGCCGCTTCTTCCATGATGCGCGCATAAAGTGCCGTATGCTTCCCGCGGACCGCCTCCGCGGCCTTTAACAGCGCGGACGCGACCTCGCCGGTCTGCAGCGTCTGCTGGCTGACATCGCCCGCATCGTGCCATCCGCCGTTATACACGATCGTCTTTCCCGCGTGCTTCGCGAGAATGTCCGTATGGCAGGTGCCGTGTCCCCGTCCGATAGGGCATCCGCACCGCTCGCTGTACAAATAATTGACCGCTTTCCAAAGCGCCCGGTACCAGGGATCCCCGGAGATCGTAAACACCGGTGATTCCGCGTTTCCGCACTTGATCCGGTACGTCCCGCTCTCGCAGAGTACAGAAAGATCACAGACCGTAAACGTGCCCTTTTCGTTAACGACTATCTCCGTTTTTCCGGAAAAGACCGTCTCATCGGAGTCCGCGCGTACGACCGTAAAGATGTCCGCTTCCTCCGATGTCACCGCAGTCTTCTTTCCTTCCGCCGCATATCCGTTGGTCGGGCAGACCACGAGTCCCGGGTCCGTTTCCCAGCCGAGCGTATGACTGACCTGCTCCACCGCTTCCAGCCGGATATTGCGGATCTCCACGGAGATCACGTCCTCCATGGAAAGCTCCTTGCCGTAGCTGTTTACCTGGAACGTGAACCCGGTCACAAGATCGCGCGGCAGAGACGGAAACTCCCAGATCACGGTGTTCCACCGGCCGTTTCTCAAATATACGGTGTGGAAGCCCTCGCGCATATAGCGGTCCGGAATCTTCACTTCGCCGTCGTTGTAAAGCTGAAGCGAAAGCATCGGCGAATGCATGCCCTTCGTGCGGGGATACACTTCAAACACGATGCGGTTATACGCGCGCCAGTCGGAACGGGAAGGGATCAGGCTCGCGTTCAGCGCGCCGAAATTGCAGTAATCGCCGTCCTCGGGGCAGCCCTCCGGCCAATGTTCCATACGCGCCGGCGCGGAAAGAAGCACAGCCCCCTCTGTATCTTTTGAAAGTACCGCACTTCCGTTTCCGGTCAGTACGAATGCCGAAGCCTCCCGGCCGTCCCAAAGCGGTGCGCTGTCCTTCACATCCTTTTCCGCAAAAAAGCGGTCCAGACTGTCGCGGTCATCCGGCAGCATGCGGAAATGCACCATGCCGGAAGCCATAAGCTCCTGTTCAAATTCCCGGTCCGTCTTCATGTCAGCCTCCTGTTATAAAAAATCCTCAAATACCAAATTGGATACGTCGAGTCCGTACTCAGTAAGCCGGATCCGGCCGTTTTCCCGGATCAGGGTCCCGTAGCGGACGTGCTTTTCGATCACGGGGCCATAGACCGTATCGATACCGGTTCCGAAGCGTTCTGCAAACTCTTCTTCCGAAATGCCGCGTGTCATGCGAAGTCCCAGGATCATAAATTCCGCCATCCGCTCCTCCGGGGTGAGGTCCTCGACCTCCTCCTTCGGAAGGCGCCGATAGTTCAAAGCGCAGGCGTTCTTTTCGCGGTGAAGCGTCCCGTCCACCGTTTCGCCATATGAAGCCGCAGCCGCGCCGAAACCGAAGTAGGGAACACCGGTCCAGTAGCCGGTGTTGTGACGGCACTCATAGCCGGGCTTTGCATAGTTGGAGATCTCATAGCGTTCGTAGCCGGATGCCTGCAGGACCGCTTTTGTGGCGCGGTACATCGCCCGGTCCTCCTCTTCCGTCGGGAGTGCGCTCGCATCTGCCCCGTACAATGCGTAAAAAGGCGTGTTTTCCTCGATGATGAGGCTGTAGCAGGAAAGATGCTCGGGTGAAAGTGAAAGCACCTTTTTGAGCGTGTTTTCGTGGTCCGCCGCGGTCTGCCCCGGCAGTCCCGACATCAGGTCGATGTTGATATTCGTAAACCCGGCCGCACGTGCCGCACGGTAGTTTTCCAAAAACTCTTCATACGTGTGGATCCGTCCGAGCATTTCAAGAAGCCCGTTATCCGCGGACTGCAGTCCGATGGACAGACGGTTCACCCCGGCTCTTTTGTACACGGCAAGCTTCTCTTTGTTCAGCGTGCCGGGGTTGGCCTCCATGCTGATCTCCGCGGCGGGATCGACCGTGAAGGTCTCCCGGATGCTTTCAAGCAGCTCCGCGATCCGTTCGGGCTCCACGGAAGACGGTGTTCCGCCGCCGATGAAGATGCTCGAAATTACGTACGCATCCGCCGGTCCGTATATCGCGTTCGCAGGACCATCGCCCGCGTCCGTCTTCCCGAAGGAACGGATCTCCGCGTTCAGATCCCGGAAATACGCTGCCTTCTTCTCCACATCATACGCCCCGGAAAAGAAATCGCAGTACGCGCACTTTTTAACGCAAAACGGAATGTGAACATAGATTTCAGCATTCCTTTTCTGCCTTGCTTCCATAATCACACTCCGTTATTCGATCAGTCTTCGTCCAGTTTTAATACGGACATGAATGCGCTCTGCGGGATCTCGACACTACCGAAGGTCCTCATGCGCTTCTTGCCTTCCTTTTGCTTTTCCAAAAGCTTTTTCTTACGGGAAATATCACCGCCGTAGCACTTGGCCAGGACGTCCTTGCGGACAGCCTTGACAGTCTCGCGGGCAATGATCTTGGATCCGATGGCCGCCTGTACCGGAATCTCGAACAGGTGCTTCGGTATCTCATCCTTCAGCTTTTCGCACATGCGGCGGCCGCGGTCATAAGCGCTGCCGGCATAGACGATGAAGGACAGTGCGTCGATCTCCTCGCGATTAACAAGGATATCGAGCTTGACGAGCTCGGACTTCACATAGCCCTTCAGCTCGTAATCAAAGGAGGCATAGCCTCTGGAACGGCTCTTTAACGCATCATAGAAATCGTAGATGATCTCGTTCAGCGGAAGGTCGTATTTCAAAATGGCGCGGTTTGCCTCGATGTATTCGATGCTGTTGTAGATACCGCGACGTTCCTGACAAAGATCCATGATCGCGCCGATGTACTCCGAGGTGACCATGATCTCCGATGAAACGAAGGGCTCCTCCATGTAATCGATCTCCGAAGGATCCGGCATATTCGTGGGATTCGTGAGCTCCACGACCTCACCGGTCACCTTGTGGATCTTGTAGATTACGGACGGTGCCGTGGTAACAAGGTCCAGGTTGTATTCGCGTTCCAGACGTTCCTCGATGATCTCCAGATGGAGAAGGCCCAGGAAGCCGCAGCGGAAACCGAATCCGAGGGCGATGGACGTCTCCGGCTCATAGAACAGGGACGCATCGTTCAATTTCAGCTTTTCAAGCGCGTCGCGGAGGTCCTGGTAGTGCGCGCCGTCGGCCGGGTAAAGGCCGCAGTAGACCATCGGAAGGACCTGCTTGTAGCCCGGGAGCGC
Source organism: Lachnospiraceae bacterium UBA1759 (assembly GCA_002315555.1). Taxonomy (GTDB): domain Bacteria; phylum Bacillota; class Clostridia; order Lachnospirales; family Lachnospiraceae; genus UBA1267. The sequence goes on from DCHF01000035.1 coordinate 27,425, forward strand.
CACCTCGCAGGGATTCGCCGCGGTGGTGACGGTATCGCCCACGCGGGTATCCTGCACGTTCTTGATGGAGGCCATGATGTAGCCGACCATGCCGGCGGAAAGGCCGTCCGGCGACGGAATGTACTGGCCCGCGCCAAAGTAGCCGACTTCCACCACGTCCGCTTCCGCGCCGGTCGCCATCATGTGGATGCGGGTGCCGGCCTTCACGGTGCCGTTCTTAACACGGCAGAAAATGATGACGCCTTTATAGGAATCGTAAATACTGTCAAAGATCAGTGCCTGAAGCGGTGCGTCCGGGTCGCCGACCGGAGCCGGGATCTTCTCGACGATGGCTTCCAGCACATCCTCGATGTTCAGACCGCGCTTTGCGGAAATGCGGGGCGCATCCATCGCCTCGATGCCGATGACGTCCTCGATCTCATGCGCGACCTGATCCGGCATGGCGGACGGAAGGTCGATCTTGTTGATGACCGGGAAGACTTCCAGATCATGATCCAGGGCCAGATATACATTGGCGAGCGTCTGCGCTTCAATTCCCTGTGCGGCGTCCACGACCAGGATCGCGCCGTCGCATGCCGCAAGGGATCTGGAGACCTCGTAGTTGAAGTCCACGTGACCGGGGGTATCGATCAGATTGAAGATATATTCATTTCCGTCCTGTGCCTGATAAACGGTACGGACGGCCTGCGCTTTAATGGTGATGCCGCGCTCACGTTCCAGGTCCATGTTGTCGAGCACCTGGTCCTGCATCTCACGTTCGGTCAGAAGGCCGGTCTTTTCGATGATGCGGTCCGCCAGGGTGGATTTGCCGTGGTCGATGTGCGCAATGATACAGAAATTGCGGATCTTTGTCATGTCCGTGTTTGCCATGTCATTTATTCCTTTTCTATAGTTCGGAAGCGGTCCGCTTCCGGATCGTCAGTCGATGATGTCTTGTGCGGCGCTTCTCACCGCATCTTTATATTATATAAAATCCGCGTCGTTTCGTCAATGCCGCGTGAGGGCTCAGCCGTTCTCCGGTTCCCCGTCCGTTTCCTGCGTGTCCGGGGTCTCTTCGCTCTCTTCCTCCGCGCCGTTCTCCGTGCTCTCACTGCTTTCTCCGGCATCTCCGGCTTCTCCGTCCGTACCGCTTTCCGCTTCCGTCTCCGACGTGCTTTCCGTCGTTTCCGCTTCGGTCTGTTCCGTTTCCGTCTCCTCCGTCGTCTCCGGTGCCGCTGTGGGCGGAGGCGTGACGGCCGCGCTTCCCTTGCCGTTCATTTCATCGACCACCCGGTAGAATGTGCTCAGCTTGAACGGATAATACGGATTGAGACCGCCGCCCTGGAAATCGTGCGTTTTGATACCGTGACGCTCGGCCATCGCCTCCGTGTAATCGTTAAGACGCACCACATAAGCCTTATCCATGTCCCATTCGTAGTGTGTGACCAGATATTCGGTATCATATTCCGCGATCTTGACGCCGTCCTTTTCCACGGACAGTGTGACACGGGCCAGACCGCCCAGCATGCTGATGGTCTCATCCTGCATCGAAATATAGTTACCGAGGGAATAATAACAAACGGATGTATTGCCGTTCGATGCCGTGATCTTGCGGACCGGCTCCACACAGTGCGGGTGCGTGCCGATGATCAGATCCGCGCCGCATTCGGTGAAGAATTCCGCCCAGGCCCGCTGCGAAGCGTCCTCCTGCAGTTTATACTCCGTGCCCCAGTGCGGGAAAACGATCGTAAAGTCCGCTTCCTTTTCGGCGCGCAGAAGTTCCTCCCGGATCTTCTCCCGGTTGGCATCCGTCATCAGATCGAGCACGTACGGCTTTCCCGCCGCACCGCCGCCGTTACTGCCGTAGGTACAGTTATACAGGGCGATCTTCACGCCCTTTACCTCGATGATGTCCAGCGCCGCCTGCGCTTCCTCGCTGTCATGCAGGCCGAGTACCGTGATCATCGGATATTTCTTCCAGAAATTCAGCGTGTTCATCGCGCCGCTTAAGCCCTGATCCATCGTATGATTCGTGGCATTCAGGATCACGTTGAAGCCGGCGTTCACCTCCGCGTCGCCGAGCTCGGTGTAGACATTGAAGTTCGGGTAGTTTTGAAGGCCCAGCTGATTGCCGGCAAAGGGGACTTCGTTATTGACAACGGCGATGTCCGCGGCTGAGACCTCCTCTTCGATGGGTTCAAAAATGAAGCTGTAGTCGATGCTGCCGTCCGGCTGAAACGCAAGTCCGCTGACCTGTGGGTGCATCAGCATATCGCCGATGGCAACGAGCGTGATCTCCTTCTGCTTTGAGGATGCACTGCCTGCCTTCACGGGCTTTTTGATGTTCTTTGCGGCCTCCGTTTTATCTGCGGCGTAAGAGGCTCCTTCGGCAGCTGCCGTGTCCGTTTCGGGAACGGTCTCGTCCACGCGCTCCGCTGCTTCTCCGCTCATCTCAGGAAGAGGCGAATAAGCGGCGACCGTACATGCGGAAAGGACGGACAGAAACGCAAAAAGCACGGAAAAACACAGGATTTTTCCCGTGCATCTCCGCGCCATTATCGTTCTTCCGAAAAATTTCCGTAACATTTTTAACATCCCCGTCTATACATATGGTGTTTAGATCGACATACGTATACATAATGTAGCACCCGGCGGTCGGACGCGTCAAGTGGTCCGCCGTTTCTTCTTGAACGAAATGTCAAAATATAGTATAATTATTACGATTTTTAAGCATTTTACGGAAAGGAGGCCCTGATGTACAAAAAGAAATACCGTCCCGCAGCGTTTGTTTTGTGCCTTGCGCTGTCAATGGCAAGCGCTTGTAATAAAGCGCCGGATGTTGCCGGATCGACGCCGGAAGTTACGCTCGAAGCGGAAAGCGAAACGACCGTTCGGGAAACGACCTCCTCTCTGAAGCCCGGTGTAAATTACGCCCGGAAGGATGAGCTTTCTTCCACCGCGGAAGCGCAAACGGAGGAAACGACGACCGAACCGGAGACTCCGTCGCCGAACATCGGCCTCACGGCCCTCGCGATGGTCCCGAATTATGTAAATGTCCGCTCCGGTCCCACGACCGAAGATGAGATCGTCGGAAAGATCTACAACTACTGCGCGGCGGAGATCCTCGATGAAGTCGCGGGTGAAGGCGGCAACTGGTTCCTGATGACCTCCGGAAACGTCAAGGGCTACATCATGTCCGACTATTTCCTGGTCGGTGAGGAAGCGGAAGCCATGCGGAAAGAGGTCGGTGTGCTGATGGGCACCGTCACGGAGGATTATCTTCGTGTCCGCTCGGAGCCGAATCTGGAGGATCCGGATAACGTTTTTACCTATTACGAACGCGGCACCGAAGTCTATATCACTGAAATGACCGAGGACGGCTTATGGGCCAAGATCGAGTCCGATGATGCCAGCGCCGGCTATGTTTACGGAGAATGCATGGAGATCCGCACGGTCTTTAAGACTGCGATCACCATTGAAGAAGAGGAAGAACAGCTCCGGTTAAAAGCCGAGCGGGAAGAAGCCGCACGGAAGGCGGAGGAAGAATATCAGGCCGCGCTGAAGGCACAGCAGGAAGCGGAGGCCGCTGCGGCAGCCGCGGCTCAGCAGCAACAGCAGCAGGCACAGCAGGGTTCCGCTGCGAACCCGGAAACGGCAAATACCGGAAACGAAGCCGCCGATGCCCTTCGCAACGCCGTGGTCCGGTACGCGCTCCAGTTTGTCGGCAATCCCTACGTACACGGCGGCCGCAGCCTGGTGACCGGTACCGACTGTTCCGGCTTCACATCGCTGGTATACCAGCACTTCGGCTACTCACTCTCCTACACCCCCTCCGGCCAGTCCGAGCAGGGAACGCGTGTGGATCTTTCCCGGATCCAGCCGGGCGATCTTCTCTTCTACTCGAACAGCCAGAAATACCTGGGACATGTGGCGCTCTATATCGGCAACGGACAGATCGTCCATGCCGGCACGGAAGCAACCGGCATTCTGGTCAGCAGTGCTTACTACCGCGACCCCTTATTTGCGGTCCGGATCATTAATGATTGATAAAACAAAAAGCCCCGGGACAGTGCTCTGTCCCGGGGCTTTTTATCGGTCACTTTTATTCCGCTTTTTCTTTTTCGATCTGCTCCTTCGCCGCTTTCTCCTTCGCTGCCTTCTCCTGCGCCTTCTTGAGCACGAATACCGTCTCTTCAAATTCCTCGAGCGCATCGTATCCGGCCTGTGTGGCACGATACACGCCGCGCGTCACCGGCTCGAACCAGCCGTAATAGTTGGCGTACAGGATCTCCCGGGCTTTGTGGATCCCGGAGACATCGGCCACCTTCTTCGGTGCGCCTTCCCCGCCGATCTCTAACAGCGCATCCAGTACAAGAAGCGCATCCTCCCGATAACCGGTCACCAGCTTAGTGCCGCGCACGCCGCCGATGTTATTCTTCACCTTCCTGCGGTGAAACTCCTTCTTTAACTGCCGGGTTTTCTTTTTATTCCGCCGCTGAAAAGCGGAAAGCTCCGCGACGACCGGCTCATTCAGCACCTTGACGTTCCCGGTCTTTTCCGAGACCGCGATCAAGCCGATGCCGAGCCGCTTTAAAAGATACAGCTTGTCCCGGTATGCGTGCGAGCGGATATCCTTCGGCATAAATGTGCCGATGTACACCGTCTCCACGAGCTTCTGCCGAAGCGCCGCCTGCTGCACCGCGCGGAAATCGATGTCCTGCTTAAGTTCAACCGCCGCGCCTTCACCGTCCCTCTCCATGTAAAGGTCGATTTCCTTGACCTCGCCGTCACAAACATAGCCCTGCGACTCAAAATATTCTTTTATCGGGAGAAACAGATCCTTTTCCATACAGAAAAGTATACAATACGTGTTTTTATTTCACAAGCGGAAAAATCTTTATTTTGCTTCCTGTTTTCTTCGCAGCTTTCTTGTTGTCCGTTCCTCTGCTTTTACGGAGATCCGCTGTAGATTATCCTCGATCCTTTGATTCTGCGCCTCCATTTCCTCATCGGTCAGCGGTTTTATCAGAAGCCGGTCATTCAATCGGTTCTCCTTGTTCTTCACCTCATGCACATAGCCGAATACCGAGAATACGACTGCGCCGATAAAATTGACCATAAGGTCCTTCATCGTATCGATGATGCCGATATCCAGATACCCGTTCACAACGACCGTCTGCCCGTCCGCGGTCTCGATCGTCGTTTTCACGATGTCCTTCAGCCAAATGGCCTTCTGCGAATTGTCCGGATCGAGCGTAACCGAGGAAATGCTGTTCACGATGAAATCCTTCTGCGTGTCCATATGGAAGAACGTATCCATGGAAAACTCAAAAAACTCCCATAATACGCCGATCGTCATAGAAAAGCAAAAGCCCATGAGCGCCACATAAAACGGGGACAGCTGCAGGTTCTTACTGCCGCGATTAAGGATCTCGATCAGAGATACGCCGATGGCCGCGCACAAAAAGCCGTTGATCGTGTGAAGCATCGTGTCCCAGCCCGGAATTGCCGTGTAAAAATGATTGATCTCTCCGAGGATCTCCGCCGCAAAGATGAAGCAGTAAATAAAGATCTGGAGTACCGTCGGAATCCGGACGTGGAGCCACCCTTCAAGAAAGGACGGCACCAGAAACAGAGCCAGCGACAGAATACAGAACGCAAAGCTTTCGTAATTTCCCGCAAAAATACTGCGAACAGCCGTGAGGATCACCAGAATGCGAAGGATCGAGTAAATGATAAAGGCCTTCCGGTCCAGCATGATCCTGGACTTTAACCGGACGATAATATTTTGTTTCATGAGTTATTCCTCCTTTCAGGGATAACAAAAAAGCGCTCAAAAGAAAAGTCCCCTGAGCGCTTTATAAAATAAAAAGTGGACGATACAGGACTCGAACCTGTGACCCTTCGCACGTCAAGCGAATGCTCATACCAGCTGAGCTAATCGTCCATTTGCAATACTGCAAGTGATAATATAACATCCCCTGCAGTAAAAATCAAGCACTTTTTGAAAGTTTCCGAAATCCGCGAAAAAATCGCGGAAGTTCAGACTCACATCGGCTGATAAAGTTTCTTCTCCCACCCCGTGAGATCCTCGGGATCTGCAGTCAGGCCCTCCTGCTTCAGCCAGATACGCATCATCTTCTTTCCGTGATTGTTCCAGGACGGATACTCAATAAGGGGCAGCTTCTCTCCGCTCACGGTGCGTACGGTCACGGTGCCGTCACTGTTTAAGACCGGTGCGCTGTGATCCAGGACCGGATCGAAGGCTTCAAAGGATTCCGCCTCGCCCTCGTACGCATACAGCATCGCGCCCTTCATGATCGCGACGCGGCCTTCATCGTCCGTTACGAACGGATGCGCAGTCATCTTTGCTGCCGGCTCTTCGAACCGGACGGTAAGTGCCTTGCCCGGACGAAGCAGCGCATCGTAATAGCCGTAGCCCTCCGGGATCGCCATACCGTTCACGGTGAAATTCTTTGCGTACTGCGGAACGCGGATGTGGATGACCATCGGTTCCGCGTTGTCTGCGGTAAGCACACCGTTCTCGTAGTTGAAATGAATGCCGGAAAGCTCCGCCTCCGCATCCACGTGCATGTTTAAGAACAGCTGGCTGCCGTCCATCGTAAAGATGTAATTCGGCATCGTACCGACGATCTTCAAGAGCATCGGCGGGCAGCACGGACAATCGTGCCAGGCCCAGCGCTCGTAGGTACCGTCACTGACCAGCGGGTTTTCATAAGTGTAGCGGGTGAAATCCGCGGAGACCGATGCCGCGATCAGGTTCGTGAAGGTCATATCGAGGACATCGAAAATGCCGGAGTCCTTTTTCAGCGTAAACAGTTCACGGCCGAAGAACGCCAGCGCAACACCCGCACAGGTCTCCAGATACGCGTCGTTCGGAAGCTCATACTGATAACCGAAGCGTTCATTGTCCCGGAATGCACCGACGCCGCCGGAAATGTGCAGCTTGGTTTCAGCGATATTGGCCCAGATCTTTTCCGCAGCCGTTTTCAGACCCTCATCCCCGTAGTAACGGGAAACAGATGCCATGCCCGCATAGAATAACGCCGCACGGACCGCGTGGCCCACTGCCTCATCCTGCTCTCTTGCCGGCCGATGGTCCTGCGAATACTCCCCGAGATAAGGCGGGAACTGGTGCCGCCCCTGATGATCACCCTTGTAATCGACCATGAGCTTTGCAAGCATCGCATACTCGCCCGGCTTCGCGCCGACTTTTTCCGCAAGTTCCGGCTCCTCCTGAAGAAGCTCCTCGAGCTCCACCAGTGCCATCTCCGTCACCGCATGCTCGCAGACGACCTTCCACTTTTCCCCGTGATTCACATGGTTTACATAGTAGTTCGCTGCCTTGACCGCACACTGAAGAAGCGCCGTCTTATCTGTGGCCCGGTAGTGATGCACACCTGCTTCCACCAGACAGCCGGTATTATAGATCTCATGCTGCCAAAGCGCGCTGCCGCCGTTTAAGCCGAAGCGCATTTTCGGGCGCATCAGCGTGGTGAACGGATTCACAAATCCCTCCGGATCCGCGGCCTGTGCCTGCTTTATGACCGCGATGATCGCGTCCATGCGGGCATCGAGTTCTTCGTTATACTCCCGGCCGATGAGATCGGAAATACCGGTTATACACTCGCAGATCAGCCCGTGAAACCACGGAAAACCGTTATGTCCGCCGGTCATTCCCGCGGAAACACGGCGGTAATTGTCAAGCGCACCGACCTTCTCAAATTTATCCAGAATATCGAATGCGGAGATCTCACGGATGCTCTTTTCAAACGGTGCAAACCGCGCGTCCTTTAGTTTCACATAATCAGCCATTGTGCTTCTCCTACTGTGTAATGCTGACTTAAACTTACGGATCTTCAGGCCAAAAGTCAAGAATGATACCGCGTTTTTCCGATATATTACAACATCCGATTGAGAATCGGCCTAAAAAGGGACCGCCCCCCAAAAAGGAGCGGTCCGATATTGGATCTGCTTATCAAATCATTTCATCCAGGTATGATTGCCGTACTTCTTCATTGCCGCATGCAGGATGAGGCCAAGGATGCCGACGGAAATGAATTCACCGGCAAAAACGGTCAGGAATAAGAACCACATCGCGTCCGGCGCTCCGTAAACATAACGGAGAACAAACGGAACGATGATCGTATTCGCTGCGATGGGCGGAATGACGGCCAGGAAGCGGTTCTTTCTGAACGCATAAGTTCCGAGTGCGCCGATCAGGGTCGCGATCGAGCCGAAGACCACATCCCACAGGGCGCAGCCGGTGAGGATATTGGACAGCAGGCAGCCTACGAAAAGGCCCGGGATCGCTGCCGGGAAGAAACACGGAAGCACGCAGAGCATTTCGGAAAAACGGACTTGGATCACGCCGCTCGCAAGACCGAGAAGGTTGCAGATATACGTGAGGACAACATACAGGGCAGCGATCATACCGCCGAGGGCAATGTACTTTACAGACTTATTCAATTTTCAAATCTCCTTTAGTTTTGTTTTAAGTGAGGAAGGTCTCGAACTCACTCTTTTTATTTCCGGATCCACGCTACGGTTTCGCGGATGCCGTCTTCAAACGAATACTCCGGTTCAAATCCGGTGTCTGCCACCAGATCGGAAATATCCGCCTCGAGATGCATGACCTGATTCGGATAATACGGAATGCCGCCAAAGACGAGTTCCCGTTCCGGACAGACGATGTCACGCATGGTTTCAATGTAGCTTCGCAGTGTGCGCGTTTTTCCGGTGCCCGCTACATAAACGGCACCGTCACGCCCCTTCTCTGCCACAAGGACAAAGATGCGGGCCAGATCCTTTGTGTAAATATAATCCCAGATCTGGTCACCTTTTGTGAACTGCCTCTCTTCACCGTTCAGAAAGGCCTTCAGCGTACCCATGACCATAGTACGATCGGCATCGCCGGGGCCAAAGGAACTTACGATCCTTACCCACACATGACGAATGCCCTTTTCTTTGCAGAGCGCGCGGCTTTCGCGTCCCGCATCGAGCTTTGCCATGCCGTATTCATTGTCCGGGGCACAGGGCAGGTCCGGTGAAAGGATCCCTTCCACATGACCGAATTCGCTCTGCGAGCCCGCACCCACAAACACGGAGCATCCCAGTGCTTCCGCAAGCTCCACGGCGTCTAATGTATACCGTACGTTCTTCTGTTGTTCCTCACGATCCAGACGGGAAGCACCGTAGGTGCCGGTCCATCCGAAATGGTAGAACACATCGTAATCGTGCGGAAGCGACGAAAGCCTGTGAAGCTCGTGAAGCTCACACTCCACGACTTCCACGCCCGGGACGCCGCGAACAATGTCCGCGCGGGATGAGCCCGGACGGATCACTGCCGTAACCTTTGTGCCCTGTTCGGAAAGCGCACGGATCAGGGCTGCTCCCACGCCACCGGTCGGGCCGGTGATCAGTACCTTCTTCATCTCAAGATCTCCTTAAGCTTCGGAATCCCCATGCTCTTCTTCCGTCTCCGTCACCGTCCAGCTGCCCACGCGCTCTTCTTCAATGACGAGCGGGCGATGCATAGAACGGGTATTGATACTCAGAATGTACTCACCCATGATGCCGATGAACAGGAGCTGCAGGCAGCCCAGAAGGCACATGATGATGATGAGCGGCGCCATGCCGGCCTGGAATTCATACCAGTTCACCAGTTTTTTGATGAAGAAGACGATCGCGGTAACGAAGCTGACAAATGCGCCGAAGAAACCGCAGAACGTGGCAAGACGAAGACCGATCTTCGTGTACGACGTGAAGCTTAACATCATACCGTCATATAGGGTATACCAGTTATTGCTGCTTCTTCCGCCCGCACGGAGCGCCTGCGTGAACTCGATGTCCTTTCTGCGGAAACCAAGCTCCGCAACCACGCCGCGAAGGAACGGTGTGGGATCATCCAGCTGCTTCATGACTTCGATGAACTTGCGGTCAAACAGTCCAAAGCCGCTGAACTGCTCGATCATTTCCACCTGTGAAAACTTCTTGATGGTCTTGTAGTACATCTTTCTCAGGAAGTAAATGAATTTACTCTCCCGGCTGCTGGATTTGATGCCGCAGACGATCTTATAGCCCTCTTCCCATGCATGAACGAATTCGCGGATCATTTCGACCGGTTCCTGGAAATCACAGGCCATTAAGACCGCGCAATCACCGGTCGCCTGCATGACACCGTAATACGGTGAATTGAACTGGCCAAAGTTCTTGGCATTGAAAATGCCTTTGATCTTATCGTTTGATGCCGCGAGTACGCGGATGATGTCACGGGTGCGGTCTCTGGAATCATTATCGATGAAAATGATCTCATAATCGCACTCGGGAAGGTACGTCTCAAACTCATTAATGATCGCTTTGCTCATTGCCTCAACGTTTTCTTCTTCGTTAAAGCAGGGAACAACCACGCTGACTTTCTTCATAAAACTCCTTTAGCGGCTCCGCGGCCGTTCTTACGGCCTGAAATTTAGCGGATGAAATCGCTGATCTGATCTTTTACACACTGCACACGTTCTTCGGACTTTGCAAACTCCACGGTACGGCGTACCGCTTCCTCCACGTTCCAGACCGGATGCCAGCCGAAGGTCTCTTTGATCTTCGTGTTGTCAAGCTTCAGGAATCCCGCCTCGTGGGGGCCACCCGCAAACAGGTTTTCCCAGGTCTGGCCATCGCCCCAGTACTTGCAGAAAAGATCCGCAATGTGACCGGTGGTGAGACAGTCGGTATCGTCCGGACCGACATTGTAATAGCCGGCAAGCGACAGATTCCCGTACTGCTCTTTCACGATCATCAGGTAAACAAGAAGCGGTTCCAGCACATGCTGATACGGACGTGTGGAATACGGGTTCCGGACCTTGATGCTCTCTTTTTTCAGTGCGGCGCGGATACAGTCCGGAATGATCCGGTCCTTCGCGTAGTCGCCTCCGCCGATGACATTGCCCGCACGCGCAGTGGAGACCGCGATTCCCATGGCGTCCAGGAAGGATTTCTTGTAACTGTGGGTCACAAGCTCCGAACAGGATTTGGAATTGGAATAGGGGTCATAGCCGTCCAGCCGGTCGTCTTCCCGGTAGCCGCGCTCCCATTCGAAATTCTCATAGACCTTATCCGTCGTCACGTTCAGAACGGATCGCACGGACGTAGTCATGCGCACACACTCCATCAGATGGACCGTGCCCATGACATTGGAAGCGTATGTGCCGACCGGATCATAGTACGACACCCGGACGATGGGCTGTGCCGCAAGATGCAGCACGATCTCCGGCTGTGTCTTCCGGAAGACCTCCATCAGATGAGGAAGGTCGCAGACATCGCCGATCACATGCTTTTCACCGAGACGCTCTGCGAGCCCGAGCTCCGTAAAGAGGTTCGGATCCGTGGGCGGCACCAGAGAATAGCCGGTCACGTCCGCGCCTGCGTCAAGCAGGATCTCCGTCAGCCAGCTGCCTTTGAAACCGGTGTGTCCGGTGATCAGTACTTTTTTATTTTTAAAAAAACCAAGATCCATATGTGCACACTTTTCCAATTTATTTAGAGTGTAAATATACCATATCTTGTAACGAATGTCAAATGAGCACAGACCGCACCTTTACGGGAACGCACACATAAAAAAAGACCGGATCCCTTACGTTTTCCGGTCTTTTATATACTCATGCGTCCACGGGATGCATATGCTCTTTCGGTTTCACGCTCCGCCCGGTCATCCTTCGTAGATCACTTCGAACGGCAGCTGAGACAGAATGTCCTTTTCCGCGTCAATACCCGGATAGACCTCCGCAAGCTTCAGTCCCTTGTCCGTCAGTTCGAACACGCAGCGCTCCGTCACATACAGAACGCGCTGACGATTCTCCAGTGCTCTCTTTGCGGAGAAGCTGATGCTCGCCACATCGTTCACAAACTTCGGAATACTGCCCTCCGTGTTAATGGTCACGGTATTGTGGCTTCTGGAAACGTCCAGTCCCTTTGTGTTGAAGGTCAGGCAGAACACCACAGTCGGAGTCTTTGCGGTGATGTTCGCAAATCCGCCGATGCCCGCGTATGCACCCGGACCTCTGTGCGAGTTGACATTGCCGAAACGGTCGACCTCCAGGCCACCCATAAAGCAGATGTCCAGACCGCCGTTGTCATACAGGTCGAACTGGTTCGCCATATCGTATACGGATGCCGCGCCGATCATCGCACCGAAATGCGTGCCGGTTGCGGGAAGTCCGCCCACACCGCCGGATTCCACGGTCAGCGTGATGTGATTCAGCATACCGGTCTTACGCGCATACTGGGAGACCATTTCCGGAATACCGATGCCGATGTTGACGATATCCTCTTCCTTCAGTTCCTTCTCCGCACGCTTGCCGATGATCTTTGCCGCCACATTGCTCTTTTCCTTTTTCACGGTCAGCGGTTCCAGCTTTTCATTCCAGTCCGTCCACTCCTCATACGGAATGTCAAAATTACCGGTCAGCGCCTTGAATGCCGTATTTCTTGCGGGCGGCGGTACCACGACGATGGCATCCACAAGACAGCCCGGGATAATGGTATTACGCGGACGTCCCGGATTCTTGCCGAGGTAATCGACCTGGACGATGACCTTTCCGTGATTGGCCTTTACGGCCTGGCAGATGGATAGCGCATCGCCGGACATGAACTGGTCATCAAAGGAGATATTGCCCTTGAAATCCGCTGCGGTGCCCTTGATCAGCGCCACATTCAGCTTCGGAAGCTTGTAATACAGGAACTCCTCCCCGTCCACCTCCACGACTTTAACATAGGAATCGTCCCTGGACAGGTTATTAATGCCGGGGCCTTCGCGACGGGGATCGACGAAAATGTCCAGGCCGACCTTGGAAAGCGCACCCGGAAGGCCGCCCGCCTGTGCACGGATGGCATGAGAAATGCAGCCGAGCGGCAGGTTGTAGGCCTCAAACCGGTCCTCAAGAACCAGCTTCTTTGTGCTGAGCATCGCTCCGAAATGACCGCAGATCAGCTTATCCACAGCGCCTTCTTTGATATAACGCTCCGCAGCGCGGTTCTCATTCCAGACACCAAAACCCGCTGAAGAGACCACCGTCAGGTTCTTCGGTGATCCGGTCTTCTGATATTTCCAGTAAATAGCCTCGTGAAGCTCCACGGGGTTTTCGATTCCGACAAAGGAATTCACGCAGATGCAATCTCCGTCCTTGACAAGAAGGTCGATCGCACGCTCCGGTGACATGATCTGATACATGCTGATCCTTTCTGAAAAGCGCCGCCCGGGAGATCCCGGGCGGTACCGAAATTATTAGTTACACTTGTTTAACAGGTCTTCCCATCTCCGGTCGACTTCCTTCTGGAACGCCTCGATGAGATACTCGTTGTCCTTCTGGAACAGATGCTTGAAGCGGCCCTGCTTCTTTAACCAGTCTTCGATCGGAAGCTTGTTCTTGGGCTGATAGTTCAGGATCCACTTGCCCTCAACGACCTCAAATAACGGCCAGTAGCAGGTCTCGATACCCAGACGGCAGATCTCCATAATATCCGGCGTATTGTAACGCCAGCCTCTGGGGCACGGAGCCATAATGTTCAGGAATGCGGCGCCCGGCGTGTAGATGGCCTTCTCCGCCTTCGTGTGAAGATCACGGAAGTTCGTGGTCAGCGTGGTCTGTGCAACATACGGGATGTCATGCGCGGCGATGATGGTCGCAAGATCCTTACGGTTCTGCGGCTTACCGTTGGACTCGGTACCGACCGGAGTCGTGGTGGTATCGGCATACATCGGGGTCGCGGAAGAACGCTGGATACCGGTGTTCATGTAAGCGCCGTTATCGTAGCAGACATAGACCATGTCGTGATTTCTTTCCATTGCACCGGAAAGAGACTGGAGACCGATATCATAGGTACCGCCGTCACCGCCGAAGGTGATGAATTTGGTCTGTCCCTGCTCTTCTTCGTTGTATTTTCCCTTTCTTCTCAGTGCGTTGTAAGCACCTTCGACACCGGACATCGTAGCACCGGCATTTTCAAAAGCGTTGTGGATGTAGCTGTCTTCGTAAGCCACATAGGGATAGGTGAATGTGGAGACCTCAAGACATCCGGTCGCGTTGCCGATAACGGCCTTGTCACCCTCGTGCAGTCCGCGGAGCACGTTTCTTACGGCGATGGTACCGCCGCAGCCCGCGCACATTCTGTGACCGGGCGCCAGACGTTCGGGTCTTGACATTACTTCTTTGAAATTATAAGCCATGTTCGGTCCTCCTTACTCTCTGACACCAAGGTAACGATAGGTATCGTTCGTGCCGTTTTCCACTGCGTCATAAAGATCCGCGTAAACCTTCTCGATATCCTCGACACGGACATCACGGCCACCCAGACCATAGACCCAGTTGATCATTTCACACTGCTTCTTTGCACGGAACAGCGCCGCGGTGACCTCGGCACCGAGCGGTCCGCAGCAGTCATTGAAGGACTCGGTACGGTCCATAAGACCGACTGCCTTGACATTCTTTAATGCTTCCGCGATCTCTTCACCCGGGAACGGACGGAACATGCGGACCTTGATCAGGCCGGCCTTCTTGCCCTCTTCTCTCAGGCGGTCAACGGCATCCTTTGCGGTACCTGCCGCAGAGCCGATGATAACGATCGCAACTTCCGCATCTTCCATGCGGTATTCTTCAAACCAGCCGTACTTTCTGCCGGTCAGCTCGCCGAATTCCTCGCCGACAGCCTTGACGACTTCCTTCGCATTGCGAAGAGCCTGCATCTGTGCGCGGCGTGCTTCCATGTAGTAGTTGGATACGGAGTACGGGCCTACGGACATGACACCGTTCAGCAGGGAATGCTCCGGCTCATATTCGCCGACAAAGCCCTTGACCTCGCTGTCGTCCATCAGCATGATGTTCTGAACCGCATGGGAGGTGATGAAACCGTCCTGGCAGATCATGATCGGGAGACGGACGTCCTTGTGCTCGGCGATGCGGTAAGCCTGGACCATATTGTCGTAAGCTTCCTGGTTGGTCTCGGCATACAGCTGGATCCAGCCGGCATCACGTGCGCCCATGGAATCGGAATGGTCACAGTTGATATTGATGGGGCCTGACAGTGCACGGTTTACAAGCGCCAGTGCAAGCGGCAGACGGTTTGCGGATGCCAGGTAGAGTTCCTCCCACATCAGTGCCATACCGGCGGATGAGGTGGCGGAAACGGTTCTTGCACCTGCGGATTCCGCGCCGATGGCTGCGGACATTGCGGAATGCTCGGACTCTGCGGGGATGAATTCGGTATCGACCTTGCCGTCGGCACAGTACTTGGAGAAATACTGCGGGATCTCCGTGGACGGGGTGATCGGGAATGCCGGCATTACGTCGGGATTGATCTGACGAAGTGCTTCGGCAACGGCTTCATTACCGGATAAACGATCTCTCTTTGCCATTATTTGTTCACTCCTTCCATCAGGATCGCGCCGGGACGGCATGCGTTTACGCAGATGCCGCAGCCCTTGCAGTGATCGTAGTCAAATTCGCCTCTCTTGCCGTCAACGACCGGAATGGCGCTGTCCGGGCATACCGGGACGCATAACAGGCACTGTACGCACTTGTCGGCAATGAATTCCGGCTTAACGGAAGTCCATTCGCCGGTGTTGAATGCTCTTGTGGTGCCGCCTTCAAAGATCATCATGCCTTCGGTCAGATCCTTCCAGCTGCAGCTCTGTGATAACTTTTCAAAATCGGTCTTCATTCTTCAAGCTCCTTTCTGTCAGCGGACCTGGTCGAATGCCATTTCGAGGGCCTTCATATTGCCTTCGATGACTTCCGGCTTGGATGCGAATTTATGAGCATAGGAGCCCCTCATCTCGTTCATGAACGTTTCACGGTCCATGACGCCGCTGACGTTGACGATCGCCGCAAGCATCGGAGAGTTCGGGAAATAACGGCCCAGTGCCGCGATTGAGATCGCTCTTGCGTCAATGACATAGACACGGCCTTCGTAACCGCGCAGTAACGGGATGATCTCCTCTTTGGACTTATCGGTATTGATAACGATGGCGCCTTCCTTCTTCAGGCCTGCGGTAACATCGACCGCTTCCAGAAGAGACTCGTCCACAACGACGACATAATCCGGCTCATAGATGTTGGAATGAACGCGGATGTCGGTATCGCTGATACGGTTATAAGCGGTAATGGGTGCACCCATACGCTCCGGGCCGTATTCCGGGAATCCCTGCACGTACTTTCCGGTCTGGAAAGCCACGTCTGCGAGAAGAAGCGCTGCAGTCTTGGCACCCTGGCCGCCGCGGCCGTGCCATCTGATCTCAACAATGTTTTTCATCTTGCTGCTCCTTTAATACTTTCTGTAAATAAGCATTATATCATTTTCGACAACCTGCCGCAATGATAAAAAGTCACGATAATATCTCAAATTGACCGCTTCACTTTGATAAAGCAACCAATTCCCGGACAACCCTTCGGCAGGCTTCCGGAAACGGTTTATTTGATGCCGTCCTTCAGTTCGTCGTAAATGGCACAGATCGCCTTCTCGTAATCCTCCTCATCCACGCCGATGATGATATTCAGCTCACTGGAGCCCTGGTCGATCATGCGGATGTTGATATCGGCCTTTGCGATGGCGGAGAAGATCCGTGCGGCAATACCCTTGGAACGGGCCATGCCGTGACCGACGACCGCGATCAGCGCGATGTTATCGGAAACGGATACGGTATCCGGCTTCAGGGACATCTCGATGTCCTTCATTACCTCGTCGCGGTGTGCCTCCAGGTCGGAAGCGCTGACGATGACGGACATGGTGTCGATACCGGACGGAACATGCTCAAAGGAGATACCGTATGCGGCGATGATCTGCAGAAGCTTTGCCGCAAAGCCGACCTCCTGGTTCATCATGGACTTCTCAACGAACAGGGAGCTGAAGCCCTTGCGGCCGGCGATACCGGTGATCATACCGGGCCGGTCGTACTCGGACTGATGGGGAACGATCCAGGTACCCTCATCCTCCGGAGCGTTCGTGTTGCGGATATTGATCGGAATATTGGCCTTGCGAACGGAGAACACTGCATCCTCATGAAGGACGGAGGCGCCCATGTAGGACAGCTCGCGAAGCTCGCGGTACGTGATGCGCTTGATGGGCTTCGGCTTTTCGACGATGCGCGGGTCGGTGACCAGCATGCCGGAAACATCGGTCCAGTTCTCATAGACATCGGCACCGACGGCACGGGCAACGATGGCGCCTGAAACATCGGAACCGCCGCGGGTAAAGGTCTTGACACTGCCGTCCGGAAGCGCACCGTAGAAACCGGCAATGACCGCTCTCTCCTTATCGGCAAGGATCGCCTTCAGGACATAGTTCGTCTTTTCCGCATTGAAACGGCCGTTATCCGTGAAGAAAATGCAAGTGGCCGGATCCACGAAATCGTAGCCGAGGTACGCCGCCAGGATCTTGGAATTCAAGTATTCACCGCGGCTTGCGAGGTAATCGCGGCTCGGGGACGCCAGAAGATGGTTCCGGATTGTCTCGATCTCCGGGTCCAGATCGAACTCGATGCCGAGCTCGGTGATGATGTCCTGGAAACGGGAACGGATCTTGGTCAGTGCGCTCTCAAAATTCTCGCGGAGGACCGCAAGCTCATAGCAGAGATACAGAAGGTCCGTGACCTTGGTGTCCGCGTTGTTTCTTTTACCGGGTGCGGATGCGACCACGTAACGTCTGGCCGGATCCCGCTCGATGATGCTGCGGACCTTTTCAAACTGTGCGGCGGATGCCAGGGAGCTTCCGCCGAATTTCAGTGCAATCGTTTTCATAATGTTCTCCTCTTCCCTTCCGGGTATGGATGTCAGGCACATCCGGGCCGGGGCATCACGCCTCGAGATAATTTTTCAGTACCGCTGCATGAACTGCCGCCGCTGTCAGAAGCGCACCTTCCGTCGGAAGGAAGTGATCGCTGTGAAGCGGGTAGGTGCAGCCGGCACCGATATGGTAGAACGCACCGGAGGACGCGTTGATGAAGCATCCGAAATCCTCGGAGATCATCAGCGGTTCCTCAATGCGTACGACATGCTCTTTTCCAAGAAGCGCGCATGCGGTCTTTTCCACGTGAGCAGTGCCCTCGTCCGTATTGACGATGCCGTCGTAGCTCTTGTTGATCACAAGCTCCGCGCGGGCGCCCCATTTTGCGGCGGTCTCGTCAATGACCTTTTTTGACGCTTCCTTCATCGCGTTCCGGTCCTTCGGGCCGAGCGCACGCAGAATGCCGGATGAAACAGCCTTTGCCGGGACGATGTTGCACGCCGTTCCCGATTCAAAGGTGCCCATGGTCAGGACACAGTGGTCCTCCGCGACTGTCTTCGGAAGCTCCACGAGCTTAAGGATCATGTCGGACATCGTATAAAGCGCATTTATGCCCTTTTCCGGGGTCGCGCCGTGCGCCGTCTTTCCGTACACGGTGATGTCAAGGACGTCGGAAGAGGCGTAAAATTTACCGTACCGCACGCCGATGGTACCTTCCGGCAGATTCGGATCCACATGCGCGCCGAAGACCGCTTCCGTATCCTTCATGCAGCCCGCTTTGATCATGCGTTCCGCCCCGCCCGAGTACTCCTCATTGGGCTGGAAAAAAATGCGTACCGTGCCCGGAAGCGTCTCTTTTTCCGCATTCAGAAGCCTTGCCGCACCGAGTGCCGCCGTCGTGTGAACATCGTGTCCGCAGGCGTGCATCTTTCCGGGCACCTTCGATGCGAATGCGCACCCGGTCTGTTCGGTCACCGGCAGCGCGTCGATATCCGCGCGCAGCCCCACGCTCTTTCCCGGAAGCCCGCCGGTGATCGTGGCCACGACCGCGGTATCCAGAATACGCTCGGTCGGGATTCCCCAGCCGTGCAGCGTTTCCTCAATGAACGCGCAGGTCTCATATTCCTCATTGCCGATCTCCGGATGCTCATGGATATGCTTCCGGACGGCAAAAAGCTCTTCTTTGTACTTTTCGATCTCTTCTCTGTAGTTCATGGACATCCTTACCTGTTTCTCAGAATGTGGATAAAGCGTTCCAGCCGGTTCAGGCCCTCTTCCAGTTCGGGGTCGCTGTAGCAATAGGTCAGACGGATAAATCCCTCTGCGCCGAAGCAGCTTCCCGGGGTCGCGGCAAGTCCGGCCTCGCGTATCATGCGGCGGCAGAACTCATCGGACGGAAGATCAAACTCCCGGATGGACGGAAATACATAAAACGCGCCTTCCGGCTCGGTGACGGGAAGCCCCATTCCGGAAAGTCTGGATAAAACATAGGTTCTCCGCTTCCGGTAAGTCTCGCGAAGCTCTGCCGGATCATAGTCCAGCGCCGCCATGCAGGCCCGCTGAAACGGGGCCGGTGTGGAAGCTACGGTGAACTGATGGATCAGCTCCAGCCGCTCCATCACGTCGCGGTCCGCCATGAGATATCCCATGCGCCAGCCGGTCATGGCATACGGCTTCGAAAAGCTTTGTACCACAAGGATCTGCTTCCGGCAATCCTCAAATCCGGAAAAGCTGTGATAACCACCGGTGTAGCAAAGTTCGCGGTAGACCTCATCGGAAATGACAAAGATCCCGCGGTCCTTTACCAGGTCGTGAAGCACGCGGAGGCTCTCCTCCGAGTACATCGTTCCGGTCGGGTTGTTCGGTGTATTGATGATGACCGCCTTGGTCTTTTCCGTGATGGCGGCTTCCAACCGCTCGCGGGTCAGCTGAAACCCGTCCTCCGATGTATTCACCTCCACCGGCACACCGCGGAGCATCTTGACGATCTCTCCGTACAGAACGAACGCCGGGGTCGGGATCACGACCTCATCGCCCGGATTCAGGATCCCCATGAAGGCCGTGTAGAGCGCCTCGGTGGCACCCACGGTCACGATGATCTCCTCCGCCCGGTAACAAAGCCCGTGCTTCTCTTCTTCAAACGCGGCGATCTTCTCGCGGAGGGCCCGCATTCCGCCGTTTTCGATGTAATGAGTCTCATGGTTGGAAAACGCCTCGGAAACAGCCGCGCAGACCGGCGCCGGCGTATCGAAATCCGGTTCGCCGAGCGTCAGAGCGATGCATCCGGGCGTGGCCTTCGCGAGTGCCGAAAACTCACGGATCGCGCTTCTCTTTAAAGAGAATGCGGCTTCGTTCATCCGCGCCCTCATGAGAAGGCCTCATCCACGTCGAGCGTGGCAAAGTAATCGGCCATGGTCTCCGCACGGCGGATCAACTTCACGGAATGATCCTCCGCCATGAGAAGCTCCGCGCAGCGCAGGCGGCCGTTGTAATTATAGCCCATGGAGTGGCCGTGCGCGCCGGCATCGTGGATGACCAGAAGGTCCCCGGTCTCCGTCTCGGGAAGAGCGCGGTCCACCGCAAATTTGTCATTGTTTTCGCAAAGAGAACCGACGACATCGACCGTAAGTGCAGCCGGATCGTTCTCCTTTCCGAGCACCGTGATGTGGTGATAAGCGCCGTAAATGGCCGGACGCATAAGGCATGCGGCCGTGGCGTCCACGCCCACGTACTCCCGGTAAATGTGCTTTTTGCCGATGACGCTCGTCACGAGATAACCGTGAGGGCCGGTCACAAAACGCCCCATTTCGGTCATCAGGCGGATCTCCATATCGTTTCCGCGGATCATTTCGTCATAGACCGCGTGTACGCGTTCACCGACTGCTAAAATGTCCACCGGCTGCTCCTCCGGGCGGTACGGGATGCCCACACCGCCGGCAAAATCGATGAATTCCACCGTAATGCCAAGCTTCTCGCGGATCTCCAGGGCAATGCCGAAAAGCTCGCGGGCAAGAAGCGGATAATAATCCTCCGCAAGCGAGCAGCTCGCAAGCATCGCGTGGAATCCGAAATGCTTCGTACCGCGGGCCTGCATGATGCGGAAGGTCTCAAAAAGCTGCTCCTTCGGCATACCGAACTTGGAGTCGTACAGATGGCCCATGATGTCGTTTGAAATCTGGAACTCGCCCGGATTGTAGCGTGCGCAGATGGTCTCCGGCACGATTCCGGCTTCCAGAAGGACCTCCGTCTGAGTCCGATCATCGAGGTTGATCACCGCGCCCGCCTCGTATGCCGCACGGTATTCCGCCGGAGTGACCTCGTTTGCGGTGAAGACGATGGCATCGCCCGTGATCCCGGACCGTTTGCTGAGTTCGATCTCCGGCACCGACGCCGCGTCCGTTCCGCAGCCCAGTTCCTTCAGAATGCGAAGGATGCCCGGCGTGGGACAGGCCTTAACGGCAAAATGCTCCCGGAACCCTTTATTCCAGGAAAAGGCCTTGTTGATGTTGTTTACGGTCTCGCGGATTCCCGCTTCGTCATAGATATAAAACGGTGTGGGAAATTCCTTCCGCCACGCCCGCGCTTCGTCAAGTGTAAAGGGAACAGTCTTGTTCATAGTGCCTCCAAAACCGAAAGACCTGCCCTTGTTCAGCAGGTCTTTCGTGCATGTTATCAGATGGTCCTGAGCGCCGCTTCAAGAGCGGTCTTCTGCGTTGTGCCCTCATCCTTCATTTTGATGATGCGGGCCGGACAGCCTGCAACTACGGCGTTTTCCGGGACATCGGAAATGACGACGGCACCGGCGGCTACGACAGCGCCCTTTCCTACATGGACCCCTTCGATCACGACCGCATTTGCGCCTACAAGAACGTCGTCTTCAATAATGACCGGGACGGCCGATGCCGGTTCCACCACGCCCGCAAGCACTGCGCCTGCGCCGATGTGGCAGTTCTTTCCGACTGTTGCGCGTCCGCCGAGGACTGCGCCCATATCGATCATGGTCCCGTCACCGATCACCGCGCCGATGTTGATGACTGCACCCATCATGATGACGGCGCGGTCGCCGATCTCCACCATTTCGCGGATGATCGCACCGGGTTCGATGCGCGCGTTGATCTCCTTCTTATCCAGAAGCGGGACCGCGCTGTTCCGGGTATCGTTTTCAATGACGATGTCTTCGATCTTCTCCGCATTTGCATCGAGGATCGGCTTCAGCTTTTTCCAGTCGCCGAAAACGATCTTATCCCCCACGCCGAAGACCTGTGCGCCTTCGAAATCGATCGGGGCCTTTTCCTTTACGTAAAGCCTGACAGGGGTTTTCTTTTCGGATTCGGCAATAAACTTAATGATTTCCTGTGCGTTCATATTACCCTCTCTCTTCCCGCTGTCCCAACCCCCTACCTGAAAGGACCGCGGTGCCTATTTGATTGTCGGCACTTTGGAATGTCCTACCATCCCAAAAGCCGCTGTTTTTCTTATTTCAGCGCATCCTGCATGTCATAGAAGCCCGCCGGCTGATCCTTCAGGAACTTAGCCGCAACGACCGCGCCGTCCGCAAACAGTGCACGGGTCTCCGCTTCATGCTTCAACGTGATGGTCTCTGTACCGGAGGAAATGATGATCTGATGGGTACCGACTTCATTTCCCATGCGGATGGAATGGATCCCGATCTCCTCTTTGCGTCTCTTGCCGTACTCATGACGGCCGATGACGAACTCAGCTGCCGTCCGTACGGACTTGATGGCATTTGCCAGCATCAGTGCCGTGCCGCTCGGAACGTCGAGCTTTTGGTTGTGATGCATTTCAATGATCTCGATGTCCGCATCCGGGAATGCCGCTGCCGCGCGCTTTGCAATGTCCTGCAGGACTGCGATGCCGAGTGACATATTGCCGGAATAGAATACCGGAACCGTCGCGGAAGCCGCCTTGATGTAAGCCTTTTCCTCATCGGTCTGGCCCGTTGTGCAGACGACGACCGGAAGTTTGTGCGCCACGCAGTAGTCGATCAGCGTCTTTGTGGAAGCGTGATTGGAGAAGTCGATGACCACATCGGCCTCCTTCGCGCATCCGTCCAGCGTGAAGTGGCAATCCTCCGACTCCGCTTCAAAATCCGGGCTGACCTTTTCAACGATCACCGCGTTTTCATCCGCAGCGATCTTATCGATGACGGCACGGCCCATACGGCCGGTCGCTCCATGCAGTAAAACTCTCATGGCATTACTCCCTTCAGATCAGATTCAGTTCCTTCATGTAACGAAGAAGAACGGCTTCGTGCTCCGGCTCCATCGTGGTCAACGGAAGACGTACATAGTTCTCGCAGAAGCCCATGGCTGCCATTGCAGCCTTGACCGGGATCGGGTTGACTTCGCTGAACAGCGCGTTGATCAGCGGAAGGTATTCCATCTGCATCTTTGCAGCGCCTCTGACATCGCCGTCAAAGAACTTCTTGCACATCAGGGAGGTCTCGTACGGCATCAGGTTGGACAGAACGGAAATAACGCCGGCACCGCCCATAGAAAGGACCGGAACGATCTGGTCGTCATTACCGGAATAGATGTCCAGCTTGTCGCCGACTAATGCGCAGGTCTCCACGATCTTGGAGATGTTG
>DCHF01000035.1:50903-51845 GCA_002315555.1 Lachnospiraceae bacterium UBA1759
GTACATTGTAAAGAATGCAGGGCTTATCCATGCAGTCTGCGATCTTCTCGTACATCTTGATCAGGCCCTTCTGGGTCGCCTTGTTGTAGTACGGGGTAACGACCAGCATGGCGTCACATCCGACCTCGGCGGCAGCCTGCGTCAGCTGTACGGCGTAATCGGTATCGTTGGAACCGGTGCCCGCAATGATCGGAACGCGCTTGTTTGCACGCTCGACGGAATAGCGGAGGACCGCTTTATGCTCTTCATCGGATAAGGTGGAACCTTCACCGGTCGTGCCGGCGATGACCAGCGCATCAATGCCCTGTTCGATCTGCCAGTCGATGACACGGCCGAACGCATCAAAATCGATGCCTTCTTCGGTGATCGGGGTGATCAGTGCGGTAGCCGCACCGCGGAATACTGTGTTTTTGCTCATTGTCTTCTCCTCTCGTGACGGAAATTCTTTCTCGCAGCACATAAAGAAAGCAGCCGCAAAGGGCTGCATGATCAATCTCGGTACGCAGGACGTCCGCAAAGGGACCTCCCGACACATCCAATTAATCATAGCTCTTCGCTTGCGCGACAGTCATGCGGATATTCTCCGAATGCCCAGGTCGAACCTTGCAGGGGTTCCCTTCGGCGGTAGCTCCTTTCCAGCCGGCAGCGACTTTGCATGTCTTCTGACACCGGCGGTACTCTTAACGACCGCGCCTCTATCTGTTAATTGTTGCTATTTTGCCTCTCACAGATGCGTGAGGCTTATATGCATAACATAATGCCATATCGAACAGTGATTGTCAACCATTCAATTCGCTCAAAAAACCCTTATTTTATAAAGAGTTCTAATACAAAAACCACAACACAGCAGGCCACTGCCACGGGGAACAGCCCCGCGCCGCACCATGCCAGGACCACGCCCAGGATCAGTGCCGCCGCGCCGGCGACCGGCGACGATGTTGC
>DCHF01000035.1:51904-68745 GCA_002315555.1 Lachnospiraceae bacterium UBA1759
CCTGTACGGAACATAGTATAAAAAGGACTTGATGAAGCGGTTCTTGATCTGCTTCCTTATGAGCGTCAGCGGAAGAACACGGATCAGGTACGTGGTCAGTGCCATGATCAGAATATAGATGAACGTGTTATGACTCATTTGCACCCTCCTCTTCTTCCTTCACCGGGAACATCGCGGCCATTGCACCGGCAATGAGGACCGTCAGGATGATGGTGCGCGTACCGCTTGAAAGGCCGGATACGACCGGGATGCGCGAGAACAGGAAGCTCATGACGAAGCTCGCGAGGACACCGAAAAGAACGACCTTGCTCTTCTTTGCCGGAGGCACGATGATGGCGATGAACATGCCGTACAGTGCCACGGAAAGCGCGCTCACGATATTGGCCGGAAGAAGGTTGCCCATGATGATGCCGAGCATCGTACCGGTGGACCAGCCCATGAGCGGCAGGACAAAAAGGCCATAGGTATATTTCGGTGCCACATAACCCGGGCGGGCGATCTGGGCGCCAAAGATCTCATCGGTCAGGTTGAAGCCGATCAGAAGGCGATGCGCGAAAGGCATCTTGGGATCAAAGCGCTGGGAAAGCGCGCAGGCCATCAGGAAATAGCGGGCGGAAGCGACGATCGTCATGATGATCATCGTAATGTAGCCGGACTTTTCCATAATGACCATAAAGCCCGCGTACTCACCGGCGGATGCGTTGGTGAGGAAGCTGGCGATGAATCCCTGAAACGCAGAAAGTCCGGCCTGCTTCGCCATAATGCCGAGTGCAAAGGATACCGCAAAGTATCCCAGGGCAATGGGAAGACCGTCCCGGACGCCTGCTAAAAATACATGCTTTGAATACTGCTTGTCTGCTGTCAAAATGTTACCTCTGCGGTGCCGTCTCCGGCAGTCCGCGGTCAAGCCGAAACTTAATACCGCATGATCTGCTCACCCATGACGGTCTGGACCACATGCTTTCTTTTTTTGCGCTGAAGCGCGGATACCGTAAGATTCAAGATGATCAGGAAGATCACGAAACCGAGTGCCACCCACATGCCGACGGGGGTCTTTACGAAGCCGACCGCCACGCCGATGTACGGTACGCGGAAGACTACGCGGCCGACGACATCGTCAAAGGTGATGGGGTCATCGGAGATGCGGTTGGCATCGCCCCGGGTGACCAGGTCATTGCCGCTGATCTCAATGATACGGTGTGTGATCAGCATCTCGTTATCCGTACCGGCATCGCGGACGTAGACGATCGGATCACCGACATTGTAATCCTCCCGGTCGTGATCCTGGTAAAGGATCAGGTCGTTGACCTTAATATTCGGTTCCATGCTGCCGGAGACCACAACGGCATAGCCGATGCCAAAGAATCCGGAATAGGGCTTGGAACTTAAAAAATGCTGGTAAATACCGCTGGTGACCAGGAACAGAAGCACCAGGATCACGACCCAGGCGATCGCCCCGAAGACGGTACTCAGAAAATCTTTCATTTAGAACTCCTCAATGATCCGGTCTGCAATGGACATGCAGATATCGGAAGTTTTTTCAAGCTGCATGGAGAATTCCTCCGCGCCTCCGGTGACGGAATCGCTGACAGTCTTGATAAACATGCAGGGGATCCCGTTGTGGTCGCAGGTCAGCGCAACGGCTGCCGCTTCCATCTCACAGATGTCCGCATCGAACGCTTCGTGAAGTGCTCTCTTCTTTTCGGGATCCGCGACAAACTTGTCACCGGATGCACAGGTGACCGGCTTGAGCTCCGGAGCGATCTCCAGTGCCTTCTTTACAAGGCTCTGATCGATCGGGATCCAGATGTCCGGATAGCATTCGTAACGGCCGACTTCGTAATGATCCAGTGCAGACGTGTCCATTTCGTAATGGACCACGCGCTCGATGATGCAGGAGCTGGACATGGCCATCTCCGGCGTCAGTCCGCCTACCACACCGAAATTCACAACAAGATCCACATGGCAGAGGCTGATCAGGATCTGCGTGGCAGCCGCCGCGCGGAGCTCGCCTGCGCCGGAGTGGATGACATACATTTCGTAGCGGTCGTTTTCAAACACACGGACATTAAAGCCGCCCAGGGTCTCTTCACGCTTGGGCGTGCCGTATTTTTTCAGGACGGCGTCGATCTCGACCGCCACCATTAAACCTATCTTATTCATTGATCTTACCTACCACATATTCGTACATAGCGTCTTTATCGATCACATCGGAGAAACGGACCTCGCGGGCCTTCAGGCCGCTCAGGTTCTTCGGAATCGGTGCGCCGGTCTTCTTTTCGATGCGCTCCATGAGTTCGAATTCATCGTCCGTCGGTTCCACGCCGATGCTCTCCGCTACGGCTGCCGGGAACTTGTATGCGGAAGCGGTCGCAAGGACCACGTTCGGGCGCTTCTCTTCCGCCTGTGCCATGAATTCAGTAGCCACGTTCCATGCGACCGCGGTATGCGTGTCGATCAGATAGCCGTTCTCCTCATAGACCTTTTTAATAGTCTCCTCGGTCACAGCGTCATCGGTGCAGCCGCAGGCAAAGTCGGCCTTCAGTTTTGCGAGGAAATCCGCCGGAACGGTGTAGATGCCGTCGGTGGAAAGCTTCTTCATCAGGTCGGCTACAAAGTTCTCATCCTCGTCCGCCATGAGGTACAGAAGGCGCTCCAGATTGCTGGAGACCAGAATATCCATGGACGGGGAAACGGTCTTATGGAAATCACGTCTCTTATCGTAAACGCCGGTTGATAAGAAGTCGGTCAGAATGTTGTTCTTGTTGGAGGCACAGATCAGGGTGCCGACCGGAAGACCGAGCTTCTTTGCAAAATAACCGGCCAGAATATCGCCGAAGTTGCCGGTCGGAACGGTGTAGTCCACAAGGTCGCCGGAAACGATGGCGCCGGACTTCAAAAGTTCCGCATAGGCCTTGAAATAGTAAACGATCTGCGGTACCAGACGGCCGATGTTGATGGAATTTGCGGAAGAAAGGACCGCATTCGTGCCTTCCGGAAGACCGTTCTTTGCGACGTCGCTGAAGATCACCTTCACGCCGGTCTGGGCATCGTCAAAGTTGCCTCTGACTGCGGTCGCGCAGACGTTTTCACCCTTCTGGGTGGTCATCTGGAGCTTCTGGACCGTGCTTACGCCGCCGTCCGGGAAGAATACCAGAATATCGATGCCCGGGACATCGGAGAAGCCTTCCATGGCGGCCTTTCCGGTATCACCGCTGGTCGCGGTCAGGATCATGATCTTCCGCTCTTCGCCGACGGCCTTTTTCGCCTCGGACATTAAAACGGGAAGAACGGACAGCGCCACATCCTTGAACGCGCTGGTGGGACCGTGGAACAGCTCCAGCACATAGCGGTCGCCGACCTTGACGACGGGCGTCAGTTCATCGGTGTCGAATTTTCCTTCATAAGCACGCTTTACGATGCTCTTCATATCATCAAAGTCATCCAGGAAGAATGCGAGTACGGTCTCGGACATTTCCATTGCGGTCATCGGCATCAGCTTCTTCCAGTCAAAGGCGCTGTAATCCGGTGCGACCGGCATGAAAAGACCGCCGTCCTTGGCAAGACCCTGAAGTACAGCCTCCGTGGATCTTAAAAGTTCGTTGCTTCCTCTTGTACTTTTATAATTCATAATGGTCACTCCTCATGTTTCTGCTTGCAAAGTATACTTATCTATGATATTATTTTTAGATAATTTTTTCAAGTAAAAATTACTCTGAACTACATAAAAAGGAGTGTATGAAGATGAATATCGGCCTTTTGGGACATGGCACCATCGGAATCGGCGTAGACCGCATCATCAAAAAACGCACGGATATGGCTGTAACAAAAGTCATGTCACTCGTCATGGACGATGAGATCGGCGACCGCCTCGCAGCAAGCATCGATGAGATCGTAAACGATCCGGAGATCGATACCGTTGTCGAAGTCATGGGCGGCGTCCATCCGGCATTCGAATTTGTTTCCGCGGCACTGAAGCACGGAAAGAACGCGGTCACCGCGAATAAAGCACTGGTTGCGGCATGTTATGAAGAGCTGGTCGCACTGGCAAAGGAAAACAATGTCACCTTCCGCTGCACCGCCTCCGTCGGCGGCAGCATTCCGTGGCTGATCAATATCGAACGCGCGAACCGCGTAAACCCCGTCGAATCCCTCGGCGGTATCATGAACGGTACCACGAACTTCATCATGAGCGCCATGACCAATGAAGGCGCAGACTTTGACGAGACCCTGAAAAAAGCACAGGAGCTCGGCTATGCGGAGAAGGATCCGTCCGCGGACATCGACGGTCCGGACGTCCGCCGCAAACTGAGCATCTCCTTAAACGTTGCATTCGGAGTACTGACCGGTGAGGAAGAGATCCCGACAGCAGGTCTCCGCTATGTTACCGCTGAGGATGTGAAGAACGCCAAGGCCATGGGCCGCACCATCAAGCTCATCGCTTCCGCGGAAAGAAAGGACGGCGTCATCAGCGCGACCGTTGAGCCCGCGTTCCTTACCGGCGATGAAGTCATGGCTTCCATCCCGAGCAATTTCAACCTGGTATGGTACCGCGGCGAAGACTGCGATCTCCAGTGCTTCGTAGGCCAGGGCGCCGGTCGCTTCCCGACCGCTTACAATGTCGTGGAAGACCTTGTCGATCTTACCGAAGGCAGGACCGGCTTCTATACGGACAGCTTTACGCCCGCTTCCATCGACAATTCCAACGTATTCCGTCCCTATTATGTCCGCAGCGCAGTCACGGATGAATACCTCGCCTCCGTCACCGAAACGACCGGTGAAGGTTACGTGATCACCCGTCCCGTCAATGTCGCGGAAATGCATGCGTACATCAAGGCTCAGATCGAAAACGGCAATCCTGTTTTTGCCGCATCCGTATAAGGAGGTCTTACGGTATGATCAAGGTTTGCAAGTTCGGCGGCTCCTCCATGGCAGACGCCACTCAGTATAAGAAAGTAAAAGACATCATCGACAGGGATCCGGGCCGCACGGTCGTGGTCGTTTCCGCAGCCGGCAAGCGCTTTTCCCAGGATCACAAGATCACCGATCTTCTGTATCTCTGCCACGCGCATCTGACCTACGGTGTCTCCTGCGATTCCATTTACGAGATGATCCGCGAGCGTTATCTCTCCATCCGCGACGATCTCGGCCTGACTCTGGATCTCGAAAAGGATTTTGATGATCTCCGCGCGGAAATGGATGCCGGGATCTCCCAGGACAAACTGGTCAGCCGCGGCGAATACTTCTCCGCAAAGCTGATGGCGGCTTACCTCGGTTACGAGTTCATCGATGCCGAGATGTGGCTCCGCTTCAAGCTGGACGGTTCCGTGGATCAGGAAGCCTCCTACACCGCACTGAAGCATGCGGCCGGAAGCTCCAAATGTGTTATTCCGGGCTTCTACGGCGCTATGCCGGACGGCCATATCCGCACCATGACCCGCGGCGGTTCCGATATCACCGGTGCACTTGCCGCAGCAGCGTTAGATGCCGATGTTTACGAAAACTGGACCGATGTTTCCGGTATCCTGATGGCGGATCCCCGCATTGTAAAGGACGCCGCGACCATCAACCGCGTCACTTATAACGAGCTTCGCGAGCTTTCCTACATCGGTGCGCAGGTCCTGCACGAAGCCACGATCTTCCCGGTCCGCGAGAAGAACATTCCGTTAAACATCCGCAACACCAATGACCCGGATCATCCGGGTACCATGATCCGCGAGGCCTTTGAGGACGAAGACGTGACCAAGGGCAACCTGATCACCGGTATCGCCGGCAAGAAGGGCTTCACGATCGTCACCATCACAAAATCCGGAATGTCCAATGAGATCTCAAGCCTGCGCCGCATCCTGGAGATCTTTGAAAAATACAATGTCATCATTTCCTATGCGCCGTCCGGCATTGACTGCTACTCCGTCGTTGTCGAGAACAAGCTGCTGGAGCCGGCCCGCTACCAGATCCTGGCAGATATCCAGAAGGAAATGAAGCCCGATCACATTCACGTCAGTGAAAACATCGCCATCGTGGCTGTCGTCGGCCGTAAGATGGTCTTCCGTTCCGGTTCGTCCGGCAAGATCTTCCAGGCACTCGGTGAGAACGGTGTCAATATCCGCATGATCTCACAGGGTCCGGAGGAACTGAACATCATCATCGGTGTGAAGGAAAAGGATTTCAATACCGCTGTTTCGGCACTGTACGAGCGTTTCGTTCAGTAAGCCTTAACATAGAGGAGAAGCTTCCGGGTCATTCCGGAAAACAGTCTTTAGAAGACAGAGGAGAAAATTATGAAGACTTACAATGTTGCTATTTTAGGTGCTACCGGTGCCGTCGGCCGTGAGATGCTGAAGGTGCTCGGCGAGCGCAATTTCCCGGTCAAGAGCCTAAAGCTTCTTGCCAGCAAGAGAAGTGCAGGCATGAAGATCGCGTTCCGCGGTGAAGAGCTGACCGTTGAAGAAGCGACCCATGATTCCTTTAAGGGTATGGACATCGTTCTCGGTGCCGCATCCAATGCTCTCGCAAAGGAAATGGCTCCGTACATCGTTGAAGCCGGTGCAGTTTTTGTCGATAATTCCAGCGCATTCCGTATGGATCCGGAAATTCCGCTCGTCGTTCCGGAGATCAACCCGGAGGATGTAAAGTGGAACAAGGGCATCATCGCAAACCCGAACTGCTCTACCATCATCACCGTTACCGCTGTTAACGCGCTGAACGCACTCTCTCCGATCACCGCAATGATCGCTTCCACGTATCAGGCCACTTCAGGCGCCGGAGCTGCCGGCCCCGTCGAGCTTGAGAACGAGGTCAATGCCATTGCCAAGGGTGAGTCCTACGCTCCGCAGGTATTCCCGTACCAGATCGCTTACAACGTCATTCCGTACATCGGCTCTCCGTCCGTGGATGATTACACCACGGAAGAGATGAAGATGCAGAACGAAGGCCGCAAGATCATGCATCTGCCGGATCTGAAGGTCACCTGCACCTGCGTCCGTGTTCCGGTCATGAGAAGCCATTCCATTTCCGTAACGGTTCGTACCGAAAAGAAGATCTCCGTTGAAGATGCAAAGAAGGCTATCGCCGCAGCTCCGGGCTGTGTTCTTGTAGACGATCTCGCAAACAAGAAATTCCCGATGCCGCTCGACACTTCCGATCAGGATCTTGTATTCGTCGGCCGTATCCGCGATGATCTGACCTGTGATAACGGTCTTGCCATCTGGTGCTGCGGTGACCAGGTCCGTAAGGGCGCTGCTACCAATGCCGTTCAGATCGCCGAGTTGTTAACGAAGTGATCCCATGCTCACGATGATCCTACTCGGAAAACGTCTGCTTCC
The DNA here is from genome assembly GCA_002315555.1 of Lachnospiraceae bacterium UBA1759. GTDB lineage: Bacteria > Bacillota > Clostridia > Lachnospirales > Lachnospiraceae > UBA1267. Next base: position 59,230 of record DCHF01000035.1, read on the forward strand.
GGACGGCACACTGCCGCCCGCGCTGCGGGACCGCCTGTACATTGCCGTTGATGCTTATGCACGCTTTCAACCGGATCGCATACTGCTTTCCGGCGGAAAAACGCAGCCCTCGGTTCCTTTTACAGAAGCGGAAGCGATGAAAAAAGCCCTGATCGAACAGGGTATTCCGGAAGATCTTATGATCAAGGAGGAAGGCTCGCATTCCACGTTCGAAAACATGCGGAATGTGACCTGCCTATTGAAAGAGCTTCACGCGGATGAAGTCCTTCTCATCACCTCGCTGGATCACATGAGCCGTGCGCTGATGAATCCCGTGGCGATGTTAAAGCAGCGGCTGAAAAAGGAACAGATCCGGCTGACGATCTATTCGACGGACCGATCGGGGATCGATCTTAAAATGAGCAAATATCTATAAACGGACTGTAAAAGACCGGATATCCCAAAAAGATATCCGGTCTTTTTTCAAACAGTGCTTTTTACAAGTCTCTTAATCCATGTATTGCATTTGCCCAAGTCGATCGTTCAGCGCCTCGTCTTTGTCCCGGATCTCACCCGGAGTTACTCTAAGATATTGCTTGTGATCTCATCGATGCCCCAGCCGATCAGCTTCTCGGCTTCCGCGAGGTCATCGACCGTCCAGGCATTTACCCGGAGGCCCGCTGCATGATATGCGGCGATCGCTTCCTCGGTCAATGCTTCCCGATAGGAGTCCACACCCATGCCCTTGACAGCCAGCATTTCCGGATATTCCGGCTTGAAGTCCACCGTCAGCCACTCACAACGCTGTTCGGGGCGAAGTTCCTTCACCAGCTCCAGGTTATGAATGTTGAACGCGATGAAGCAGGTGTGATCCAGATAGCCGTCAAAAACAGCCAGGATCTGCGCGATCTCCTCCTTGGTGAAGTCGCTCTTCAGCTCCGGCACACATTCCTTGCCATAGTGCTCGCAGATCTTGCGATACTCTTCCGGCAGGCAGAGCTTAAGTTCCGCGCGGTCGGTGTTTCCGTCCTTATCCTTCAGGGTGAGCGCGCGAAGCTCACTCAGGGTGCTCTCTTCCATCGTCAGGTCCTGCTCGCAGATGCGTCCGGACTTACCGTCATGGTTCAGGATGAACTTTCCGTCCTTCGTGCGCCAGATATCTGTCTCCACGCCGTAATGCGTGCGATTACCCGCGGCGATGAATGCCGCAGCCGTGTTTTCCGTCTCAAGACCGCTCATGCCGCGATGCGCGATCACGACTGTGTTCTTATGCTCCTTGATCTTAATGGTATTCTGATACATAGCTTCTCCTTTATCCCGGGCTTATTTCGCGCGTGCATCCATATTCCGCACGTGCCGGTTTTCACACCGGTCCTGCGTCAAAATTCCCGCATATAACGCCGATCACATCAGGCGCGGGCATTTTCCCGTTTTACACAAAAAAGTACACAAAAACGCTCGAATTTTGCGTCAGAGCGCGCTTCATTCCCGCTTGAGCGGACCATAACCCGCGTCAATCGGTCTCCCGTCGCTGATTCCATAAAAAATCGCGCTTTTCCTTCCGGAAAAACGCGATTTTCGCTTTCACAAAAGTTCCGATCAGATCCGAACTCCGGAATAGGATTACTCTTCGACAACTACCGGAGAATCTGCATTTTTACGGATGCTCTCGATACCGTTCTTGCAGCCTGCCTTGGAAGCATAGCCTTCACCGGTAGCGATGATTTCGCCGTTGGTAGCCTTTAAACGGAAACGGAATTCGCCGGCCTTGTCGGTGTAAACCTCAAACTTCGGATGCTTTTCAACAGTGTAACCTTCAACCGTCTGATCCTCGAGGTTTGCGACCGGAGCATTCTTCTTAACGCTCTCGATACCGTTCATGCAAGCCTTTTCCGTGGTGTAATACTCGGATACAGCGATGACTTCGCCATTGCCGGCCTTTAAATTAAAGTGGAAACCACCGTTCTTACCTTCTTTAACAACATACTTTCCCATGGGATTTCCCTCCTGTTTTCATTTGTTATCAGTATAGTTTTGTTCCTTTTGAGTGTCAACAGTTATTTCATTGAACCGCCGCACTCATCGGGAACGGATCATTCATCAGCTCCGCCATTTTCGATCGGACTCTTCACTCGTCAGTACAGCCATTTTCGATCGGACTCTTCATCCTCATCCGGCGTTACAAAGTTAAAGCTGAAGGGCTTTGTGACGGAACGGATGTAAGCCGTCAGTTCATCGTCGTAATTCTTCTTGAGCTCGGTCTTTTCATCGTAGACCATGGTGTACAGGTCCTTTTCTTCCGCCGGCTTCCATTCGGGCAGCAGGCTTGAAGACGGAACGCCGGTCTTTGCAAAGTTCACAAAGGAATCGACCATTTCACGTTCCAGGCGTTCCTGATAGTCGATGGAATACGTAAACGGAATGCGTGCGGCATTGTGGAAGAAGAACGGGATGTCGGCGCAGTGCCACGGTGCGCGGCCGCCTGCGTAATCGAAGCAGGTCGCAAACATGTAGCAGTAGACCGGAGCTTTGCCCTGTGCCTTCAGGCGGACATAATCCGCGGTGGCATTACGGCATGCGGTGTCGATGTCCAGCGCGTACAGTTCATTCTTGCCGGGATATGCGGCGCGGAACAGCTCAAGGACCTTTGCCCCCTCTTCCTTTCCGTAGCGCTTGATCACTTCAGCCTCGCGAACGTCCATCGGAACGTTTTCCTTGTCATCCAGATCGATCTCGGAATAGAACTCGCCGAGAACAGAACCGACCATTGTCGGAACGGTGTTGAAATGCTCACGGAAGCCGACCTCGAATGGATCGCCGGCGTACCAGTAGTTCTTGTGCGGGCCCCAGCCTACGGCATAACCGGCCTGTTCAAACTTGCGGGCAGCCTTGTTGACGGCGCGGATGAACAGCTTGTACGGAACCTTCTCAAGGCTCTTCACTTCAGTCTCCTTGAGACCCAGCTGGCTCATGATCTCGATGGCAAATTCCTTCGGATCCGCTTCCTTCACGCGCGGTCCTTCACCGAAACGGAAGACACCGGACATAACGATCGCGCGCTGGAAAAGGCCGTCGGCATCGGGCGTCTGGCCGAGCGTCGTTACTTTTCCGCCGCCACCGGACTGACCGAAGATCGTCACATTGTCCGGATCACCGCCGAATGCCGCAATGTTTTCCTTGACCCATTTCAGAGCCGCAACCAGGTCGGCGATACCGACGTTAACAGAGTTCTTGTACTCCTCGCCGAATGCAGACAGGTCCAGGTGACCGAATGCATTCAAACGATGGTTGACACAAACGCTGACCACATCATCGTACTTTGCCAGACGGTCGCCCTCATACGCCACATGTTCCATCGCAGAGCCGGAAGAATATCCGCCGCCGTGGAACCAGACCATAACCGCCTTCTTCGCATTCGGGTCGATGCTCGTCGTCCAGATGTTCAGGTTCTGGCAATGCTCGGACTCCGGCCAGAAACGATGCGGAACGATGACTTCATCGCCGGGTGCCGGACTCTGGAGGATCGGGCAGATCACACCGTACGCCAGCGCCTCGCGAACGCCTTCCCACGAATCCGGCTCCTCCGGCATGTGGAAACGCTCAGCCTTTGCATACTTGACACCGAAGAAATTGTACACGCCGTCATAGACGTAGCCGTGGAGCTTTCCCTGCTTCGTCTCAACGATCGGGAAATTCTTGGTACACTTGAACATTTCGCTCATAATGGTTCTCCTTTATTTTCAGGTTATTAATGTACGGATCAATAATCCACCTTCATCAGACACAGTCCCTGCGCCGGTGCCGTCGGGCCCGCCAGCGTACGGTCCTTCGCCTCCAGAATGCCTTTCACATCCTCCGGCGTCATGCTGCCTTTTCCGACCTCGAGCAGCGTGCCCACCAGAATGCGGACCATATTCTGCAGAAATCCCGTGCCGTGGAAATTGAAATAGATCTTGTCACGCCGCTGCACGATCTCGATCGAATCCACCTCGCGTACCGTGCTCTTCTTCATCTTCGGATTCGCGCAAAAGCTCTTGAAGTCATACTCACCGGTCAGATACTCCGCAGCCTTTTTCATCCGGTCGATGTCCGGCTTGAAATCCAGGACCGTCACATATTTCCGCTCAAAGATGGGCTTCAGATCTCCACAGTAGCAGGTGTAGGTATACAGCTTGCCGACCGCCTTGTAGCGCGCATGGAAACGTTCCGATGCCTCGCGCACATCGGTCACCATGATATCCTCCGGCAGATACCGGTTCATGTATTCCAGGATCTCCTTCTCCGTCTTCCGCGTCTCCATGTGCACATTGGCGACCATGGCCTTCGCGTGAACGCCGGCATCGGTGCGTCCCGCGCCGATGACCTCGACCTCCTGATTCACCATGCGTTTCAAAACCTCTTCCAGTTTGCCCTGAATGGTCATCTGGTCCGGCTGGTGTTCCCAACCGTAGTAACGCGTACCGTCGTAACTGATCTCAAGCTTGTAGTTTTTCATCCATATAACTCCCGATAATTCCTGACTCAATTATAACAGACCGACAGGACAATGCAAGTGCGGAAAATTGGCCTGGGATAATGCGGGTGTGTATTTCGGATGTGGGGCAGGTTTGCGAAAAACCGAAAACGCAGCGTCAGCACTGAAGAACAATTAGTCCGTTTGAAGCGCATAAAAAAAAGCCCCCCGGCTCTTTCGAGCCGGGAGACCTGTTTTTATTACTTTGAAAGGAATTCGTCGATTGCCTTTGCCGCAACCTTACCTGCGCCCATTGCGGAGATAACGGTCGCTGCGCCGGTAACGGCATCGCCGCCTGCGTAAACAGCTTCGCGAGAGGTAAGACCGTCTTCGTTGACGATGATACCGCCGTGTGCGTTGACCTCAAGGCCCTTCGTGGTGCTCTTGATCAGCGGGTTCGGAGAAGTACCGATGGACATAACGACTGCATCGACATCCAGAACGAATTCGGAACCTTCGATTGCGATCGGGCGTCTTCTGCCCTTCGCATCCGGCTCGCCGAGCTCCATTCTGATGCACTTCATACCGGTAACGAAACCGTTCTTCGGGTCACGCGGATCTTCCGGATTGTTGTAGCCCAGGATCTCTACCGGGTTCTTCAGAAGCTGGAAGTCAATGCCCTCTTCCATTGCATGCTCGACTTCTTCCTTACGAGCCGGAAGCTCGTCCATGGAACGACGATATACAATGTAGACCTTGTCTGCGCCAAGACGAAGTGCGGTTCTTGCAGCATCCATTGCTACGTTACCGCCACCAACGACAGCAACCTTGCCGCCCTTCATGATGGGGGTCTCCGGATCTTCTCTGTAAGACTTCATCAGATTGGAACGGGTCAGGAATTCATTTGCGGAGTAAACGCCCTTGTATGCTTCACCCGGGATGTTCATGAAGTTCGGAAGACCTGCACCGGAACCGACGAATACAGCTTCGTAGCCGTCTTCGAACAGTTCGTCGATGGTAAGGGTCTTACCGATAACGACATTGGTCTCAACATCAACGCCGAGTGCCTTTAAGGTCTCAACTTCCTTTGCAACGATGGACTTCGGAAGACGGAACTCCGGAATACCGTATACAAGAACGCCGCCTGCGGTATGCAGAGCTTCGAAAACGGTAACCTTGTAGCCCTTCTTCGCAAGGTCGCCTGCACAGGTCAGACCGGACGGGCCGGAACCGACTACTGCAACTCTGTGACCGTTGGAAGCCGGAGCGACCGGAGCAGCGGTAGCATTTGCATTGTGATAGTCAGCGACGAAACGCTCAAGACGGCCGATGCCGACCGGCTCGAACTTGATGCCGAGAGTACACTTGGACTCACACTGAGACTCCTGCGGGCAAACACGGCCGCAGACAGCCGGCAGAGAGGAAGAAACAGAGATGGTCTGATAAGCACCTTCAAAATCACCGACTTTGATCTTCTCGATGAATTCCGGAATGCTGATATTGACCGGGCAGCCCTGTACACACGGCTTATTCTTGCAGTTTAAGCAGCGCTTTGCTTCTTCAATTGCGATTTCTTCGGTATAGCCAAGAGCAACTTCCTTGAAGTTATGAGCTCTGACTTCAGGTGCCTGAGTAGGCATCTCATGCTTTGTAGGATTAATAGCCATTCGTCAAACCTCCTTAGTTCTTCTTGAAAAGATTGCAAGCCTTCTCATAAGCATGACGCTCAAAATCAGCGTACATTCTGCCTCTGGACATAGCTTCATCGAAATCTACTTCGTAACCGTTAAAGTCCGGACCGTCAACACAAGCGAACTTGGTGACCTTCTTGCCATCCTGATTCAGGGTCAGACGGCAGCCGCCGCACATGCCGGTACCATCGATCATGATCGGGTTCATGGATACGGTTACCGGAACTTCAAACGGCTTACAAGCCGCAACGACAAACTTCATCATGATGATCGGGCCGATGGTGATGACTTCATCGAAAGTCTCACCTGCTTCCAGCATTTCCTTAAGCGGAACGGTAACGTTACCGTGACGGCCGTAAGAACCGTCATCGGTCATAACAAACAGCTTATCGGAACAAGCCTTGAACTCGTCTTCCAGAATCAGAAGGTCCTGATTACGGAAACCGATGATGGAGGTAACTTCAACACCGCGTGCATGCAGTGCCTGTGCGATGGGCATAGCGATCGCGCAGCCTACGCCGCCGCCGACGATGCAGACCTTCTTCAGGCCGTCAAGATGGGTAGCAACACCCAGCGGACCTACGAAGTCCTGCAGGCTGTCGCCTGCTTCTTTATGATTTAACTTTTCGGTAGTACCACCGACGATCTGGAAAATGATCTTAACGGTGCCTGCCTCCGGATCCGTTCCTGCTACGGTAAGCGGAATACGCTCACCCTCTTCGTCTACACGAAGAATGATGAACTGGCCGGGCTGTGCCTTCTTGGCAACCAGCGGAGCCTCGATTTCCAGCTGGGTAACAGTGGGATTCAGTACTCTCTTACTAACGATCTTGTACATGACTGATCTCCTTGTTTAATATTTCTGATTATTTTTGCACTCAGTAAAGAGCATCATACCACTAATGACCGCCGATAACAAGACTCGGTTATCGATAAAAACACCTTGTCACGATATCTGCTCTTCCCGAATGTAACTCACATCAAAAAACCGGGAGCCGGTATACGGCCCCCGGTCCATGCATTTATTACATGCAGGTGTAACCACCATCAACTGCAATGTTCTGGCCGTTTACGTAAGAAGAAGCCGGAGATGCAAGATAGATCGCAGTGGTATCCAGTTCGCCTTCGTTGCCATAACGTGCAAGCGGGATCATGGTCTTTGCATAGTTTACAAAGAACTCGGAATTCAGAGTGTCAACGGTAAGGGGGGTATAGAAGTAACCCGGGCAGATGCCGTTAACAGTGATACCCTTCTCGCCCCATTCAGCTGCAAGAGCACGGGTAAGGTTTACAACGCCGCCCTTTGCTGCATGATAGCAAGCGGTCGGAGCGATCTTATTACCGACTAAACCGTACATGGAAGCGATGTTGATGATACGGCCGTAGCCTGCCGGAAGCATAGCCTTCTTAGCGCAAGCACGTGCAACCTTGAAGGTACCGAACAGGTCGATGTTCATCTCATGCTCGAAGGTCTCATCGGGCATATCTTCTGCCGGAGTAACTCCACCCGTACCTGCATTGTTGATCAGAATATCGATGCGGCCGAATTCAGCCATGGTCTTATCGATTGCTTCTTCAACACTTGCGGTATCGGTAATGTCGCAACGGATGCCGACAGCCTTTACGCCGTAGGTTTCAGCGATTTCCTTTGCAACTTCGTCGATCAGATTCTGACGACGAGCCATTGCTACGATGTTGCAGCCCTGATTTGCAAGAGCCTTTGCCATCTGTACACCAAGACCGGTAGAGCAACCGGTAACAACTGCTACCTGACCGGATAAGTCAAAGTATTTCTTCATTATGAGTGCCTCCTGTTAAGATAATTATGTTTTATAGCCGGACAACCCGCCCATCGTTATCACTTTAACAATGCTTTATCAATTTGCATATTACTACTTTGTTATAACGATTATATATTTTTATATAATACTTCGGACCGCGTTCATTCAAACAGCCGGTCCGCCACCTCCGGAAACGGAATGAACGGCGCATTTTTCTTCTTGTGCGTGCCGATCATCTTTTCCATCCAGATCATGTCATACCACTGTTCGAATTTATAGCCGCTGTCATGGAAGGTTCCCACCATCGAATAACCGAGATGCGCATGGAAGTCGTGGCTGGAATTGTCCAGATGATCGCTGTCCTTTTTTGCATACGCGATGCACGCATTCACGTTCAGCACATTCTGCGCTTTCAGGCACTCCTCAAGCTTTTCGTAGAGCTTCCGCCCGTATCCTTTTCCGTGCAGATCACGCCGCACATAAATGCTGGTTTCCACACTCCACTGATACGCCGCTCTGGCCTTGAAGCAGGAGGCATACGCGTAGCCGCAGATCTCTCCGCTTTCGTCCTCCAGGACGATGTAGGGATACCGCTCCTTCGTTTTCCGGATACGGTCCTCAAATTCCTCCAAAGTCGGGACTTCATACTCAAACGTGATGGCCGTCTCCAGCACATACGGCCGGTAGATCGCAAGCAGCGCTTCCGCGTCCTGCGGCTTTGCCTCACGGATCCTGATAGTTTCCATCGTCCTCTCCTCTTCCATGTGATCTCCGGACAATTCCGGTGCCCCTGCGCTCTCCGCTCGCAACCGGTCCGGCGATATGAAAACTGCCGGAATGCATTCACATTCCGGCAGTCATTATACTGTCTTGAATTGCAGCGAAACGATTACAGTTCCGGGCCTGCTGCAACGAGAGCCTTACCGGCTTCGTTGGTGGTGTACTTAGCAAAGTTCTTAACGAATCTGCCTGCAAGGTCCTGAGCCTTCTCTTCCCAGACAGCAACATCAGCGTAGGTATCTCTCGGGTCAAGGATGGCCGGATCAACACCCGGAAGTTCGGTCGGAACTTCGAAGTTGAAGTGCGGAATGGTCTTGGTCGGAGCGGTGTTGATAGAACCGTCAAGGATCGCATCGATGATACCGCGGGTATCCTTAATGGAGATACGCTTGCCGGTACCGTTCCAGCCGGTGTTTACAAGGTAAGCCTTGGCGCCGCTCTTTTCCATCTTCTTAACCAGCTCTTCGCCGTACTTGGTCGGATGCAGCTCGAGGAAAGCCTGACCGAAGCAAGCAGAGAAGGTCGGGGTCGGCTCGGTGATACCGCGCTCGGTACCGGCCAGCTTAGCGGTGAAGCCTGACAGGAAGTAGTACTGAGTCTGCTCCGGGGTCAGGATGGAAACCGGGGGCAGAACGCCGAATGCATCTGCGGAAAGGAAGATCACATTCTTTGCATCCGGACCTGCGGATACGCCGTTTACGGTAGAAGCGATCTTCTCGATGTGATCGATCGGGTAAGATACGCGGGTATTCTCGGTAACGCTCTTGTCATCGAAGTCGATGGTGCCGTCTTCAGCAACGGTAACGTTCTCAAGAAGAGCATTTCTCTTGAT
>DCHF01000047.1 GCA_002315555.1 Lachnospiraceae bacterium UBA1759
GGAGAGACATAAATTATAATTTGTTTATGTGAGATATGCCTGTGAAAAGACAGGTGCAGCGGCGACACGTCCGGGGGAGTCATATTGCTAAACACAATTAGAGATTTATATAACTTGGGTGACAGGTACGAACTAACACCGGTGGAGGCGCATGAAGGTGGCCGCAATCTGGTGTATATCTGCACGCGTTCCGGTAAACCTGAATGCGTGATTCGGGTGTCGATGACCGGAGACCGTGAGGAAGAAGAGTATCTGGCCGAAGCGGAATATGTTCATTATCTGGTACTGCAAGGTGCTTCTGTTGCAGATGTGATCCCATCAGTTCATGGGAAATCAGTCGAAAAGATACGCTCTTTGGATAAAGATGTATTTGTCAGCTGTTTTAAATATGCGAAAGGAATGCTGATTTCTGATAACGGCTATCGTTATCGGGAAGGGCAGCCCCTTACGGAGTATTTTTACAATACCGGAAAAACGCTTGGCCGGATCCACAGACTGTCCAAGCAGTATGAGCCGGTATTCAGGCGCCGGGACTATTTTGACAAATATAATATGACGTATATCGATGGATTGCTTTCCGAGGAATACACCGGATTAAAAGCTGCCATAGAAAAAAGGCTTGAGCGTTTTGGGACATTGTCGAAAGAACGAGATGAGTATGGCATGGTGCACTTTGATTTCAGCGACGGGAATTACCACATTGATATGATGACCGGTGAGATCACGGTGTTTGATTTTGATAATTGCATGTACTGCTGGTATATGTTTGATCTTGCAAATTTATGGACGCATGGGGTTGGCTGGTATCAATTTGAAGAGGATCGTCTGAAGCGCATGCATGGAATGCAGGAGTATTTCAGCACGATCATTGAAGGCTATCGAAGTGAGACCGATGTCACCGAAGAAATGCTGGCGCAATTGCCCCTGTTCATCGACATGGTGCTTATCGAAAACATAGTGGATGAGTGTGAATGCTGCAGGAGGGCCGGAGAAGACCTGGATTATGAGGATATTGAGGAAGCGGCAGAATGTCTGATGAATGATATTTCATACGCCGGCTTTTTCAATTGATACAACTGGATCAACCAGTTGCATAGGCGGGAGATTACTGATGGAAACTGTAGAAACGGCCGTATATTTAAGATATAATTTCAAAGTGGAGGTTCGATTACGAAAACGTTATATTTGATCGGCGGAACAATGGGCGTCGGTAAAACCGCCGTAAGCCTGCAACTGAAGAAAGAACTGCCGGACAGTGTTTTTCTGGACGGCGACTGGTGCTGGGATGCCGATCCGTTCCGGGTGACGGAAGAAACGAAGGCAATGGTCCTTCGCAATATTTGCTTTTTGCTGAATAGCTTCCTTCACTGTTCCGCCTATGAAAACATTATTTTTTGCTGGGTCATGCACGAACAGAGCATCATTGATGAGATCACAAAGAGTTTAGACACCGGAAACTGCAGAGTTATCAAGATTTCACTGACTGTCGATGAAAAGAATCTGAGGCAAAGATTATTATCCGATGTCGCAAGAGGTGTCCGAACGGGAGATGTGATTGAGAGAAGCATCGGCAGAATCGGAATGTATCAGGCACTGGATACGATCAAAGTAGATACAGAGGATAAAACGATTGCAGAAATCGCGGAAGAGATTCGCTTGCTTTGATGCGGCGTGATCTCCGTTCATTTCCGCAAAATGGCCTATCGATCGGAAGAGTGCTCCTTGCTTCGATATTGGGCGGTGTTACGGGAGCGGTAACGGAGCTTTTTTCATCAAGTGAAATGGATACGTTCACGGTACCGATCGCGATTCTGATCATTTTGATTCTGCTCGTTTAAGGGGCGGGATAAGCTTTAGCACAAAAACGCGGGGCAACAGCGCAGAGAAATCCGCGCTGTCTGATCGACCACGCGAGTCATGGATACAAATACTCACACAAGGCTTTAGAAACCAATGAAATCCGCGCTTCCTCCGACCTCTTTTGTACTCTGCAAAAAGACAGCGGGACGGACACCGGTGAAGTGATCCAAGCGGTAATACAGCTGATGGATGCCGCCGATCTCAGCCCACCCGGCACCGGACCTCGCGAAGAGACGGACGGTGTCGCGCATATCTTCAAAATCGAATTCCAGACGGAAGGAGATCACCGGGGATTCAAGAGGGGCAATCACGGTCTCGGTCGGAGCTTCCGGGCTCTTCCAGATCGCGGTGAAGTCCGTGCCGACTCGTTCCATGCGGAGCAGCTGATAGCCGGATGCGGTACGCTCGATCGCAAGTCCTGCAAAGCAGCCCTGCAGCGCGAGGAGACCGGCGCGGTCACCCGGGTTCAGGGCGGAGGCATCGATCGTGACATCATAGACCGGATGGGTTCCGAAGGTGCGCTGTGTCAGCATGTTCGGCGTCATTTCAAGATCCGGAGTGATGCGGAAGCTTGTCAGCGTCAGCTTGTCCGGCGTCATGGCAACATATCGGAGGTCCGGCTCGTGGTTCCATTGGCGGCGGTTTTCGGGACGATCTTTTACTTCAGCTTCCGGAATCGTCAGCGGTTCATTCACAAGAATGACCGGCATGTCATTTTCCCACTTCATACGGAACAGCGCCGGCATACGGCCTGCCGCACCGCGGTCCTGGAACAGGAACGCGTACCATTCGCCTTCGGGCGTATCCACGATACCGCCCTGCGCGATGCCCATGCGATGGAAGCCCAGATCCTCCTCCAAAATATCGCCGCCGGTGAAGGGGGCGTCCAGAGAATCCGCCATATGGCAGGCTTCCTGGCGCATATGACCACTCGGCCAATGGATGCTGAAAATATAATACTTCCCGTTGACCTTGTACATGTGGTTGCCTTCAAAACCCAGGTTTGTGCAGGTGTCCGCGAGGACCTGACGGTTCAGACCGCCTTCCTTGGGGCGGGAAAGGTCCGGCTCCATTTCGGTCAGGAAAACGTCACGCTGTCCGTGGACGATGAACGCCCGTCCTTCGTCAAAGAAGAGCGAACAATCGTAATAGAAGCCGTCGATCTTACGGCGTGTCCAGGGACCCTCGGCATTTTCAGCGGTAAAGCAGCAGCTCTCCTTGGATTCATTGCAGGCAAACAGCAGGTAGAAGAGTCCGTTGTGATAACGCAGACTGCCGGCCCACATACCCTTACCGTAAATGTGGCCGCCGTCCAGCTTGCGCTCCGGCATCTCACCCAGCACGTCAAACACGCAGCAGCACAGTTCCCAGTTCATCAGGTCCTTGCTCTTCAGGATCTCGCCACCCGGGAAAAAGTGCATGGTGGTGGAAATCATATAGTAGGTATCATCGACCCGGATGATGTCCGGATCCGGATAATCCGCATAGATCAATGGAAAGCTCATGAGAAACTCCTTAACGGTTTTATGATATCATCTTGCACGAAAAACGGGAAAAATTCAAGAAAAGATACAGAAAGTCGATTTTTGACCGCCCGGGGATGACAAACGGAAAAAACGCTTGTATAATTCAAGGTATGGGAGAGTGCTGGGGAAGACGGCGCCGTATGGCGCGTTTACCATCGATCTATGCTATTGAAAACTATTGATCCAAAGCAGAACGGATGAGGAATGCGTTTGATATGAACGGGAGGCAGATATGGGAGAAGCCATTAGAAAGATCCTGATAACGATCCTGATACTTTTACTTTTGGTGGGCGTGTGGAGCGTGCTCCGCGCGTGCACAACGGTTCCGACCGGCTTTGATCAGGCCGTACCGGAGGCGGCGTATACGGAGGAAGAGAAAGTTTTGAAGGCCCTTGCCCTGAGCTACTTTGTATACGGATGCGAAGGCGCGGACCGGAAGGTCGGAACGGTTGCGGAACTGATCGAAAACAATGAGATGGGCATTCTGATCGAAAACGCGGGCATCAACCGCGCAGACCAAGCGGATCCTAAGACGGCGGAGTTTGATTCAACCGCCTATATCCTTAATGAGATCGGGAACTACCGCTTCCTGACGGACGTCAAAAATGAAATGAGCGGTTTCTACGGCGCGGCCTTTTGCGACGACGAAAACCGCTGTGTCTGGATTTCCTATGCGGGCTCGGTTACGTTCATCGACAGCGTGGCCTGTGTGCTGTTTGAGATCGTTCCGTGGTTCTCCACCCAGGAAAAGAGCGCTTTTGAGCTTTTTGAGACCGTGCTGAACTGCAGCGAAGTCAAGAATCAAGGCTACAGCGTTCTGCTGACCGGCCACTCCCTGGGCGGTGCGCTGGCAACGGAGATGTCGGTCGTAAACGGCTGTGAAGCGGTTACGATCAACGGCGCCGATGGCATCGCCATCAGCAAGATGTCCGCCATTATGAACGACACGCTTGTAAATAACAACGTTTCCAGCTATATCACCTCGGTCAAGGGCGAGGAACTCTCCTTCATGCGCATCGTGCAGAGCCTGATGTTCCTCGGCGATTACAAAACGGTCGATCTCCACCTCTTTAAGCCCAACGGGCTCACGGACCCGCATTCGGCATTTTCGTTCATCGGCTGCGAGGACGGTACATTCTACATCCCGGAGGAGATCAAGGCGGAATAAGTACGCGAAGTAACGCAAATGAAAAGGACTGTGACATGATCTGTCACAGTCCTTTTTCAGTATTCTCCGCTTAGTTTTGTTTTCTCCACTTGATGATCCAGACCGTTGCAAGCGGGAGCAGTGCCAATAACCAACCGCAGGGCCAACCGTACCATAGGCCGGGACGGCTGAAGGCGTAACTGAAGACCGCCGCAAAGAGCAGCTTGCCGATCGGGTCCAGACAGGCAGCGATGGTGGACAGCCGCATGTTGCCCATGCCGCGGAAAGCGTTCATCATGACGTACATGATACCGCACAGCCAGTAGCATTTGGCAACGGTGCCCAGATATTCCTTCGCGATATAGATGACCTCTGTCTCCTTTGCAGAAACGAAAAGAGTTGTCAGCGGACCACCAAACAGAAGGATCACGACCATCAGGCCCGCGCCCCAGAGAATCGCCTGCACGATGCCCGCGCGCACGCCCTGCCGAATGCGCTTGTAATCGCCCTTACCGTAATTCTGTCCCACAAAGGTGGAGACCGCCATACCGAGGCTGTTCAGCGGGAACAGTGAGATCTGGTCCAGCTTTCCGGCAGCGGTATAGGCCGCCATGGCATCCGTGCCGTAGGTGTTGACAAAACGCTGCACACCGAGCGCGCCAAAGGACGCGACGGCGTTCTGAAGGGACATCGGCACACCCACGCGGATGATCTCCCGGACGATGTCCGGCCGGAGCTTCATGTTCTTCTTTGTGATATGCAGGATCGGGTGCTTCTTTTTGATCACATAAAGGTTGACAAAGACCGAGCAGAACTGGGCGATGGCCGTGGCCCATGCCACACCCGCAACATCCCAGTGGAAGACACAGACAAACAGAAGATCCAGAACGATGTTGAGCAGAGAGGAACTGATCAGCGAGTAGAGCGGGCTCTTGCTGTCACCGAGTGCGCGCATGATATTGCTTGTCAGGTTGTAGAAGATCGGCGCCACGGAGGTGCAGGTGTTGATCAGTAGATAGATGCGCGCCTGCTCCAGAACGTCCTCGGGCGTTTTGAGCAGCGTCAACACCGGCCGCACGATAATAAAACCGATGGTGAACAGAAACACCATCAGCCCGCAGGCCACGTAGATCGATGTACCCGCGATCGTTTTCACGCGGTCCTCATCGCCCGCGCCGTAGCTCTGCGCGGTCAGAATGCACTCGCCCATCGTCAGACCGACGATGATACAGATCATCAGTGACAGCACGGAGGTCGTTGCCCCGACTGCCGCCAGCGCACTCTTTCCGACAAAGCGTCCCACGACGGCGGAATCCACCATGCTGTACAGCTGTTGGATCACGTTGCCCAGGATCATCGGCATCGCAAAAGAAAAAATCAGTCGCGCAGGACTGCCCTGTGTCATATCTCCCTTTTTTTGTTTCACGTTTCTTCCTTTTCTTTCCTTATGTTGATCATCAGGTGACCGACCGAACTCTTATGAGGCTGCGGACATTACCACTGCACCTGCCATCGCTTGGCCAGATTCTCGGTGTTTTCCGCAGACTCCGTATATTCGGTCCGCGGCTTTTCATTCTTACAGTGCTCCGCGAGCAGCGCGTCAAAGCGTGCGGTATCCACGGGAATATCGGCCCAGGAGTCCGTCCAGGCGGAGAGCAGCGCGGCATTGGAAATGGAAAGGGAACAGATCCCGTCATAACCCGGCGCCAGCAGTTCTTCTCCGTACAATACGGCGCGCGCAAAGTTCTCCAGAACGATGGGATGTCCGTCCGGCGCATCAAAGGTGTATTCCTCCACCGTGGCCTCCGGCTTGTAGGAGCCGAACTCCGACGTATAGCAGTACTCGCGCTCCGGAATCGGGAGTCTGGTGAAGGTCAGCTTTCCGTGCTCCAACACTAGCTTACCGCGGTCACCGGAGATCTCCAGCCGGTTCGTTCCCGGCGCTTCCCCGGTCGTTGTGATAAAGGTACCCACGGCACCGTTTTCATACTCGGCGTAGATCGTGGCCTCATCCTCCACGCTGATATCATGATACTTGCCGAAATTCACGAATGCACGCACGCGCTTCGGCATGCCGAAGATCCACTGCCAGAGGTCCAGATTATGCGGGGACTGGTTCAGAAGAACACCGCCGCCTTCCCCGGACCAGGTCGCGCGCCAGGAACCGGAATTATAATAGGACTGCGTCCGGTACCAGTTGGTGATGATCCAGACAAAGCGCTTCGGTGCACCGAGCTCCCCGCTCTGTACGATCGCGCGCGCCTTTTGGAACAGCTTGTCCGCGCGCTGATTGAACATGATGCCGAAGGTGAGACCGGAGGCCTTCGCGGCCGCATTCATTTTTTGCACTTCCGAGACCTGCACGCCGGCGGGTTTCTCCGTCAGCACGTGAAGACCGCGCTGAAAGGCTTCCTTTGCAAAGAACGGATGCAGATAGTGCGGGGTAGCGATCAGTACCGCATCGATCAGCCCGCTTTCCATCATGGCGATGCCATCGGTAAAGGTGTGGATCTCCGGGACCAATCCCTTTGCGACCTCCAGCCGCTCCGGACGGATATCGGCGCAGGCGGTGATCACCACATGCGGACTCAGTCCCTCCGCTGTATTTTTAATATGACCGGTGCCCATATTTCCGGCACCGAGGACTCCGAGACGGATCTTATCCATGATTATTCCTCACATTATTTCTCGTTATCGCAATTCTTCCTTCACCGCTTCCATCAGCGTGTCGATGTACGGGAACAGCTTCTCATCCGGAAGATTGCTCTTATTCCAGACCAGATTGAACTCGTGCACCAGCGGATGCAAAAGCGGAAGCTTCCGGATGCGGCCTTTTTCAAGCGCCTCTTTTCCGATGGTCTCATACAGCACACTGACGCCGATGCCCGCGGTAAGAAGCTCCACGATGCCTTCACTGTTATTGACCTCGTGATAATTCCGGAAGTCCTCGATCGTATAGCCTTCCGCCTTCAGATAGGTCTCCAGGATCTCACGCGTTCCCGAACCTCTTTCACGGATGATCAGCGTATGCTTTAGAAGGTCCGCGGTCTTTTTCATACTGCCGATATCATACGCTGCTCCGTAGAACAGTGCAAGCGGCACCTCTCCGATGGGCGAATACTCATACTTCGATTTCGGGAAATTGCCTTCACAGAAGATGAAGTCCAGCCCGTTCCGGTCCAGCTCCGAAAGGAGCGCGCGGGTATCGGCAACGGTCAGTGAAACATCGAGGTTCGGATAGTCCGAAAGCAGCTTGGGAAGCTGCTTTGTCAGCACAAAGTTGCCGATTGACAATGTGGCCCCGACTCTGAGACGTGTCCGCGTTCCGGTCCCCTCAAACTCATTCTGAACCTTCCGGATATCCTGCTGCATCATCGTCATGACCCGCCGCAGGTATTCCCCGTCCCGCGTCAGTGTAAGCGCGCGGTTCTTATATTCAAAAAGCCGGGTGTTGTAATATGCCTCCAATGCCTGAATGTGCTTGGTCACCGCGGGCTGTGAAAGGTGCAGAAGCTCCGCCGCTCTTGAAAAATTCATGGTCTCGCAGACCGTGAGAAATGATTGTATACGCTGGTCCAGCACCGGGCTTCCTCCTTTCCGCGTCCGTAAACAAGCGTTCATGAACTATTCTTATAAGTTATAGTAACATAATTATTTATAATTGTACATTATGAAAACGATGTTTTACAATAATTCTATAATGACGTGTTATGTGCGTAAAAACACAGGATCAATAACAAACATTCTGCATTTATGCGAAAAGGAGTATCGCGATGAAATATGTTGTGATCGGCGGCGTTGCCGCAGGTACGAAGGCAGCGGCCAAGCTGAAAAGAATGGACAGACAGGCTGATGTCACGGTTTTGACCAAGAGCAAGGACATTTCCTATGCGGGATGTGGTCTTCCGTACTACATCGGCGGAGAGATCGCTTCCAGAGAGGAACTGATCGTCAACTCACCGGAGTCTTATATGGGCCTGACCGGTGTGACGGTTCGTACCGGCACTGAGGTGACTGCGTGCGATTTTGACAAAAAGACCGTCAGCGGCGTGAGTGCCGGCCGTGAATTCACCGAGACTTATGACAAACTCATCATTGCGACCGGTGCAACAGCAGTAATTCCGAATATCGATGGAACGGGACTTCAGGGCGTATTTTCCGTACGCACTCCGGATGATGCTGTAGCGATCCGCGACTATGTGGATAACAATAAAGTGCGCAAGGCTGTGGTATGCGGCGCGGGCTTCATCGGCCTGGAAATTGCGGAAAACCTGATGGCAAAGGGCGTTGAGGTAACGGTCCTCGACTTTGCGGACACGATTCTTCCGAATGCGTTCGATCCGGAAATGTCCGGCTACGTCCGAAAGCAGCTGAAGGCGGCCGGTATGAAGATCATGACCTCCACCGGCATCGAAGGCATCAAGGGAGCGGAGAACGTGACCGGCGTGGCGACTACGAGCGGCGATTACGCTGCCGATATGGTCGTTCTTGCGATCGGCGTCCGCCCGGCAACGGCTTTCCTGCAGGATTCCGGTCTGGAGATGGTCAAGGGCACCATCGTGACCGATGAGAAGCTTGCCACGAATGTTCCGGATGTTTACGCTGTCGGCGACTGCGCGATGGTGAAGAACCGCCTGACCGGAGCACCGCAGTGGTCCGCGATGGGTTCTACCGCAAACCTCGCGGCACGTGCGCTCGCAAAGGCATTGAACGGGGAAGGCGAAGGCTACATCGGCTGTCTGGGTACCGGCGTAGTCAAGGTCTTAAAGGACCTGAACGCAGGCCGTACCGGTCTGACCGAGAAACAGGCAAAGGATGCCGGCTTCAACGTTGAGAAGATCTTTGCGATCCTCGATGACAAGGCACATTATTATCCGGGTGCCGCATCCTTTATGACCAAGCTGGTCGCAGACCGTGACAGCCGTAAGATTCTGGGTCTCCAGGTCATCGGCGCGGGTGCTGTGGACAAGATGGTGGACATCGCCGTGACGGCGATCTCCCAGGGCATGAAGCTCGATGATTTCGACGCCATGGATTTTGCATACGCACCGCCGTTCTCCACCGCGATCCATCCGTTCGTCACCGCATGCTATATGCTGGAGAACAAGATCGATGGCGTGTTAAGCAGCATGTCACCGGCCGAATACTCTGCCGGTGCCGCTAAGGGCTACAAGATCGTGGATATCCAGAAGCAGCCGGCCATCGCCAATGCGCTCTGGCTCGATCTTACGAAGATCAACGGTGAGGTGGAAGGCCTTGCAAAAGATGAAAAACTCCTCCTGGTCTGCAACCGCGGCAAGCGTGCATACTTTGCACAGAACCGCTTAAAAGCAGCGGGATACCTGAATACGCTGGTTCTGGAAGGCGGCGCGCTCTTCAATGACGTGAAGGTTCCCAGAAACGGCAAGAAACTGTCTGCGGACGATATCAAGCGCGTAAAGGGTCTTGGCTGTCTGCAGGACAAGCGCTACGATGACATCTTCAACGTACGTGTCATCACAAGAAACGGTAAGCTGACCACCGCAGAACAGATTGCAGTAGCAACAGCGGCAGAGAAGTTCGGCAGCGGAGAAGTCACGATGACGACCCGTCTGACACTGGAGATCCAGGGTATTCCGTACGATAATCTCGATGCGCTGTTCGAGTATCTGCAGGAGAGAGGTCTGGACTGCGGCGGAACAGGCTCCAAGGTGCGTCCGGTCGTTTCATGTAAGGGTACGACCTGCCAGTATGGTCTGATCGATACCTTCGCACTGTCCGAGAAGCTGCACGACCTGTATTACATCGGCTACCATGATGTTTCCCTTCCGCATAAATTCAAGATCGCCGTTGGCGGTTGCCCGAACAACTGCGTAAAGCCGAGTCTGAATGACCTCGGTATCATCGGCCAGCGTGTGCCGGAGATCGATGCGGCAAAGTGCCGTAACTGTAAGGTCTGCCAGGTCGTCAATGCCTGCCCGATCAAGGTCGCACAGATGAAGGACGAGAAGGTGTTCATCGATCCGAACGCCTGCAACCACTGCGGTCGCTGCGTCGGCAAGTGTCCGTTCGGCGCGGTTAATGATTCCACCTACGGCTACCGTGTTTACATCGGTGGACGCTGGGGCAAGAAGGTCGCACAGGGCCAGCCGCTCGATAAGATCTTCACTTCCGAGGAAGAGGTCATCGCTCTTGTCGAAAGAACGATCCTGTTCTTCCGTGAAGAGGGTATCACCGGTGAGCGCTTTGCGGATACCATCAACCGTCTGGGCTTCGATTATGTTCAGGACAAGCTTTTGAACAGCGAGATCGATAAGACGGAGATCCTGAGGAAGACGGTCGTTGGCGGCGCAACCTGCTAATAGATCGAATAAAAGAAAAACTGCCCGGTACGATTGGTGCCGGGCAGTTTTTATGTTCTTTCTGCGCCTTCTTGCTCATTTTTTCGAGCGGAACGAATCAGCGCCGGTATTTCGTGTTTAGATCACAAATATCGACCGCGGGCGTTTTATGTATTTTTATTTCTTTCGCAATGTGATATAAAGGACTTAAGAAAAGTTTGTACTCCGGAAACGGGGATCTGAAAGAGGAGCCGCGGTAAGAGGCGGCGGAATCGGCAGCCTGACGGGCATAAGGAAGTGTATATGGCAAAGGAACTGATGTCAAACTGGATATGGGTGAAGGAGCCGGAGCTCACGGGCCCCAATGAGACGGTGCTGGTATATTTTCGTAAGGAATTTACGCTGAAGGAGGTCCCGGAGACGCTGAAGGTCCGCGTGTCCGGCGATACGCGTTATAAACTGTATGTGAACGGGGCGTTTGCGGAATTCGGCCCGGTGAAGGGCGATAAGCAGCTCTGGTATGTGGACAGCGTGGATATTGCGCCGTTCCTCGCGCCGGGGGTGAATGTCATCGCCGCGGAGCTTCTTCGCTATCCGGAGGAGCATAATAAGGGCAACCACGGCATGTTCCGCACGGATATGCCGGGCTTCTATCTGGCGGAGGAAGCCGTTGCGGAAGCGAAGCGGAACGCAGAGGGGCCTACGCCGAAGACGGACCTGGATTATCTTCCGGTTGAACCGGGGGAGGGCTATGGCCTTTCCGCGGGCGAAGGCTGGAAATATCATATCGAGAAAAACTTCCGCATATTGTGCGAAAATCCGTGGTTTTCGCCACTCTGGATCTTAGAGGAACGAACAGGCGATGACGAGGCGATCGGCTGGAAAAAGGCCGGTTTTGACGATTCTATGTGGGATTCCGTAAAGAACTACACGGATCATGAGGTGAGTCAGGCCGTAAGCCCCGGAAATCTCTCCCCGCGCACCATTCCGTACCTGAAAAAGGACCTGAAAACCTTCCTTTCCCTGTACGGACGCAAGGAGACGTCCACTCCGGAAGCAGCCTGGAATGACATGCTCTTCGGCGCGGGAACCGTGGCGGTCCCGGCGCATTCCCATGAGATCGTGGAGATCGATGCCGGTGAAGAGATGACCGGATTTTTGAACCTTGTCATGACCGGCGGCCACGGCACTACCGTAAAGCTCATGTGCTCAGAGGCCTATATCTACCCGGCCGTGAATGCGGACTCTTTTGAGAATTCGCATCCCACCAAGGGGGACCGCACCGACTGTAAGAACGGCGTTCTCATGGGTTACACGGACATCTACCACGTATCCGGCTTTGGCACGGAAGCCCTCCCGGAGGCTTACATTCCCTTCTGGTTCCGTACCTTCCGTTATGTTCAGCTGGACATTACGACCGGGGACGAACCCCTTATCATCTGTGATTTTGACTATCGCGAGACCGGCTACCCGCTGGAGGTAAAGACTACGGTCACGGTTTCCGATGAGACTCTGGCACCGGTCTGGGACATCTCCCTCCGCACCCTGAAGCGCTGCATGCACGAGACCTACGAGGACTGCCCCTTCTACGAGCAGCTCCAGTACGCCATGGACTCCCGCAGCCAGATCCTTTACACCTACGCCGTATCCGCCGATGACCGCCTGGCCCGCAAGTGCATGGACGACTTCCGCCGTTCACAGCGTTACGACGGCATGACCAACTGTTCCTACCCCTGCACCGGCCCGAACGTCATCCCCGGCTTCTCCATTTACTACATCATGATGCTTTACGATCACATGATGTACTTTGGCGATAAAGCCTTTTTGCGTCAGCATCTGGGTGCTGTCGACGGCATCCTGGAATACTTCCGCCGCCTGCAGGACGACCGTGGCATCGTAAAGAAAAACGGTGGCCCGAACGGCCGCGCGCGATACTGGTCCTTCATCGACTGGACGGTTCAGTGGCGCCCGCAGAGCGGCGTACCCACCGCAAACCTGACCGGCCCCATCACGATGGAAAGTCTTCTCTACATCATGGGATTGGATGCGGCAGCGGATGTGAATGAGTATCTCGGTCGGGGAGATACGGCAGCGGAATACCGCACCCGTGCCGATGAAGTCCGCGCCGCAGTCGTTACGTACTGCACCGGTGCAAACGGCATGATCCAGGACGGCCCCGGCTATGAGGATTACAGCCAGCATTGCCAGGTCTTCGCGGTTATTACGAACACTGTTACCGGTGAACAGGCGCGGAAGAATCTGGAGATCACGCTGGATCACAAGGAGGATTACGCCCAGTGCTCCGTGGCTATGGCGTATTACCTGTTCCGCGCGCTGGAAAAGACCGGTCTGTATGCGCGTACCGATGAATATTGGAACGTCTGGCGCACGATGGTGGAAAACAACCTGACCACCTGTGTGGAGGATGGTGTGAACGGCCGAAGCGATTGTCATGCCTGGGGATCGCTGGCGCTGTATGAGCTTCCGTCCGTGGTGCTTGGCGTAAAGCCGGCGGCACCCGGTTATGAAAAGATCGCCGTGGAACCGCATCCCGGGTATATGACATCGGCCGCGGGCGATGTCATCACCCCGCGCGGCATGGTCCACGTGGAGTGGAAGAAAAACGGGGACGGCAGTTTATCGATTATTACGAATGAAGATCCTGCAATCACGATCATTTCCGAGTGACGGCAGCAGGCTTCATAAGGAGGAAATATGGAGATCCGCAGAATTTCGGGCAAGGAGCGCTTTGACGCGCATCTGATCTCCGCGTACTGCTTCCATTATCGCATGGAGGACGAGAACGCGGGGCGTGAGGACATCGAAAAAGGGACCGGTGAAGACTGGGGCGCCTTTAACGATGACGGCACGCTGATGGCCCACATTTTCAATAACAAATTCAACTTTTACGTAGACGGACAGACGGTACGCGCGGGCGGCATCGGCGGGGTGTCCACCCTTCCGGAGTACCGCGAAAATGGTTGCATCCGTGAAATGTTCAAGGAAATCCTCCCGGCCGCGTACCGGGACGGTGAGATCATTTCCGCGCTGTACCCGTTCAATATTGCGTTCTATCGGAAGCAGGGATATGAGACGGTCACGTTCCAGAGCAATTACGAGCTGGAGCCGGTACTGCTTTCCGGCTTCAAATTCGATGGTACCGTGACCCGTTGGAAACCGGGCGACCCGGTCACCGCCTTTACGGAGGTCTACAACGAGTTTGCAAAAGACTTCAACTTCACGATCCCGCGTGACGATGACAGGATGCAGCATCACATGAAGGTGAAGAAGCAGTATATGGATCGGAAGTTTTCTTATCTTCTCACGAAGGACGGAAAGAATCTCGCCTATGTGATCTTCACGGATCTTCGGAATGAACCGCATGCCATCCTTCACGTCGAGGAGTCCGCGTGGACCTGCCCGGAGGGCTTCCGCGCGATCATGGCGTTCCTAAGCCGTTTCACCGCGGACTATGGCAATATCCAGTTGCCGTTACCGGCGGGCATCGACCTTCTTCGCATCATCCGCACACCGCGTGCGTATGAGCTTCACAAGACCAGCCGTTTTGATTTCATGGTCCGTGTGATCAATGCGGAGAAGCTCCTCGGCATTATCAAAAAGCCGGCGGACTGCGATTTTACGATCCGCATCAGCGATGAAAGGATTGCGGAGAATAACGGAATCTGGCGGGTGACAAAGGACACGGTGACGCGCCTTCGGGAGGAGGCAGACAGTGATTCTCCGTGTGCGGATTCCGGGATGGTTCCGGACCTCGTCGTGTCGGAGCGTTCGTTTGCGCAGATGGCCATCGGCAGCATTAACCTGGACGAAGCAATGTTAAAAGAGGATGTGAAGGTCAACGCGAACGAAGAGCTGCTGCGCCGGGTATTTATTGAGAAGAAGATCTTTGTGGGAGAGCATTTCTAAATCGGAAACACAAAACGATATAAGAAAAAAAGATAAAGTTAGAAACGAAGAGTTTGGAAGAAACAAGAAAATATATAGGCTGTTGAGAACACCTTAAAATACAAAATGATAAACAGGAGGTTGTGATGTTTGATCGCGAAGCTTATGAGAAGAGAGTAGAATGGTTTAAAGATGCCCGTTTCGGTATGTTCATCCACTGGGGACTCTACGCCATCCCCGCAAGAGGCGAGTGGGTGCGCTCCGTGGAGGAAATGCCGGAGGAAGAGTATCGGCCGTTCTTTGAGGAGTTTGACCCGAAGGATTTTGATCCGCGCGCATGGGCACGTGCTGCAAAGAATGCCGGCATGAAGTACGCCGTCATGACCGCCAAGCATCACGACGGCTTCTGCCTGTTTGATTCCGCATTGACGGACTGGAAGTCCACGAACACCCCCTGCGGCAAGGATCTGGTGCGCGAATACCTGGACGCGTTCCGCGCGGAAGGCCTGAAGGTCGGCCTGTACTATTCGCTTTTGGACTGGCATCATCCGGACTACCCGCATTATCAGGATGCCAATCATCCCATGCGCAATCATCCGGAATGCAGCAATGAGAACCGCGTGTTCTCCCGCTACGTGGAATATATGCACGGTCAGGTGCGGGAACTTTGCTCGAACTATGGCAAGCTGGACATCCTGTGGTTCGATTTCTCCTACAAGAATGATTATTTTGACCTGACCGGCGAGGCTTGGGAAGCTACGAAGCTGGTCCGCATGGTCCGCGAACTGCAGCCCGATGTCATCATCGATAACCGCCTGGAGGTCTCCGGCGCCGGCTTTGGTTCCCTGGTGACCGATGATCCCAGCGAGTTCTCCGGCGACTTTGTCAGCCCGGAGCAGATCATTCCGCCGGAAGGCATCTTTGACAATGCCGGCCGCCCGATGACCTGGGAAGCCTGCATCACCATGAACGATAACTGGGGTTATCACGCCAAGGATCATCATTTCAAGCCGGCATCCACCATCATCAAGAAACTGGTGGAGTGCGTCTCCAAGAGCGGCAACATGCTGCTGAATGTGGGTCCGGACGCCCGGGGCAATATTCCGGTAGAGTCCCTGAAGATCCTTGCGGACATCGGCACGTGGATGAAGAAGAACAGTGCTTCCATTTACGGCTGCGCAGGCAGCGGTCTTGCCAAGCCGGAGAACGGCCGCATCACGCAGAACGGTAATAAGCTGTATTATCATGTGATGGAGCCGGCCATCGGCGATGTGCCGCTTTACGGTGTGCAGCGGGAAAAGATCGCCAAGGTGCGTCTGCTGTCCGACATGAGTGAACGCAGCATTTCCGATAACTGGATGGTCAATAACTATCCGGATATTTCCTTCACGGCCGTGTCGGAGACGCCGGAACTTCCGGATCCGGTGGATACGGTGCTGGAGATCACACTGAAATAAACGCAAAGAGGCGGTGCGCTGGCACCGCCTCTTTGTGACAATGGGGACGTTTCATTTTGTCAACTTTGATGCCCGGGAGTGTGAGCTCCCGGGCATTTGCAAATAGCAGATTATTCTGACAGTGCAATGATCTCCGCAGTGGTCTTCGAGGATTCATTGTATACACTGTGTTGGGAGGATATTACATAAAATGATGCGGTGGTTGCTTCATTCGGGAAGACCCTGTCAATGATTTCGACAGAAAAATTCAACCTTTTTCCAATAAAAAACTCCTGGAAACCATTTCAGTAACCAGGAGCCATGGAATTATTCTGTTTTACTTATTCTTCGTCATCATCGAATGGATTTCTGCGAGAGTCATCCTCCGGCCATCCTGAGATCAACTCCAGGTCACCGGTATCCATATTCATGACCATATTATCACCCATACGCATAAGCATATCTCCATCGGATGACATTCCCATAGAATCGGATGTGGCAAAGCCCATGTCACCCGAATCATAATTGAAAAACCACTTACTCATCGATATCCTCCAATCACTGTAACTGAACAATTTGATACTCGAATGTTTCCGGTTTTCGCTGCACTTGATAAAGGCAGTCATCGATCCAAAAGGTGATCTTATCCTCAGCCTCATCATTCGTAATGATGTTAGTGCAGAGCAGATTGCTTTTCTCATCGGACCCGCCATTTGCGACAGGCATAATGTGATGAATGTTCCATCCACAATACAGTTCTGCTTCACCACGGCAAACATAATACTCACGATCACCGAAGGCTTCACGATACATTAAGTTCCCGTGAAAGTCGGCAGCATACTGAGCATCGCCGTACCGTTCTTCCCACAAGCGGAGAGCATTCTTCTTGTTGATTTTCATATCCTCACCTCCATCTGACTTGATAATAAAAAAAGACCTGCACCACCGATGTGTGCAAGTCTTGCTATCAAGTCAAATAACGTCGCTTTACACACATCACTAATAAATGGGCATAACTATCCCATTCATTAAGTATGGTGTAAAGCATTGATACAGCATCCGGGCCCACCACAAAAGGGATTACATCTCCCGAAGCCTATCCGTGGGTTCTCAGTATCGTAACGAGAATTTTGATCGGTACTGATAGTATCAACTGATTTACTGTTTTAGGTTGCTAATCATCATCGCAGCATCTAGGTTGTCATCTCGGGCTTATCTCGTCGAACCCTCAAACAAGCTTGCTTGCTAATATCGATCCTAGCGGCTTCACTATACCATATTTATTTCTTAATTTCCACTACCCACGGAAATATTGCCGGTCCGAACCTCGCCCCGGATCATGCGTTTGACCTTGTCATCGACCGATTCCTTGGCTTTTGTATTGAAATACATGCCGACTATTACGGTCGTGGTGCCATCCTTCACCACAAATGCAGGGACCTCAAGCTGCTCTGCAATCTTGTAAGCTTCATCCATTTCGTTCTCCTTTCTGCCTGTGCCTGGCGGCACAGAGGCCCGACAGGGACGGAATGTAGAAGGCTTCGCCCTGTAAACGAAAAACGTAAACGGAGCCGAAAACATTCTACAAATATCCTTCTCACCATCGGTTTTTACCCTTATCTCAAAATTTTCTTTTTCTCTGTTTACATCGTTTACAAAGAAGAAAAGCAGCAGAAAAGCCTGCAAACACAGGCGATTCCACTGCAAACGAGAGTGTAAACCAGCGTAAACAAGATGCCGTTTCTGTTTACTAAAACGGCAGTTCCATCTGTTCATTGATCAATGTGAAGCCTTCCATCGGATCGTCCGGCACCCGTGGATCCGGCTCAGGTTCGTTTACATGATCTGACCGATGCCAGGCACGCTGCGTACCATAGCCCCCACCAAAACGATGAGAGGAAGGTCCCGGCAGCCAACCGTCAATGGTATTGTTCATCACATCATTGATCTCATTGATGCTCTTACGATCAGGGTCTCCGAGCATACCTAATGCCTTGTTGTAGATCATCTTAGTACAGACATAATCCTCGTCAAAGCCATCGAGCCAGGACTGGATCACGCCGGTCAGCGTATCCTCCGCCATGAAGTCCATTCGATGCATATCCATCTTGTGGGCCAGTTCCGGCTGGAGTTTCAACGACCAGTTTCCTGATTTGTACTGAACCATGATCTCTGCCCAAAGCTGATCGATATACCTTCGGGACTCAGCCTCATCCGCCAGGATGTGGACTTCGGCCTGGTCCATATCGACCTGGACAGGGAAGAAGCGGCGGTTTCCGGTTCGGTCCAGTGGAAGGAATCTCTTCTTATTGGATGTTCCGACAAACACGCACTGCCTTTTCCTGTCCTTCGGATACTTGGCATAGGGAGTCTTATAGGTTTCCTTCTGCCTGGACAGGAAGGCCTTGATCTCTTCGACACTTTTGGCACTCGCTGTACCGAGCATCTCTGCCATCTCTATGATCCAGTGCCCGACCATCTTGCGGTACACCATCTCATCGTCCATCTTTTTCAGATCATCAGAGAACCACTCATCCTTGATCGCCAGGAACCGAAAGAAGGAACTCTTACCGGCACCCTGGTCGCCGACAAGGCAGAGCATGATTTCAAATTTGCATCCAGGATTGAACACGCGATGCACCGCACCGAGCATGAACAGCTTCAGACTTTCATAGGTCAGGTCACTGGTATCAACCCCAAGAAAATGATGGAGGCAATACCTGACTCGTTCCTGTCCATCCCACTCAAGAGCATTCAGATAATCGCAGATCGGATGATAATGATGATTGGCAACCACAATATCCAAAGCGTGCTGAACATTCTTTTCGGAGGTCAGTCCGTAGAACTTCTCCAGGTAAAGAAGCAGATAGCTCATGTCGGTATCTGAAAAGCCGGTCCCTTCACGATACCATCCAAGATCCTTTACGATGTCGGGCCGTTCCGTCAGAACATTCCAACAGAAAGCGCCAGAGAGAAGCGGATCCTTCTCCATAGCGGTCACACAGTTTTCAACGGTCTGCCTGGTGAAGCCCTTTTCGGTTTTCTCCATTGACTCGCTGATCTCTTCGATCTGCCGGAGCATTTCTTCCGGCAAATTCTCCCAATCGATACTCAATTTTTTCAACCTCCTTTCCGCAGCTGTTTCTCATTTCTTCAAACTGATCCTTGCTGCACAGCATCAGTTCATCCAGCAGATAGTCGATATAGTCCTTCTTATCGAGGGCCTCGCA
>DCHF01000046.1 GCA_002315555.1 Lachnospiraceae bacterium UBA1759
CTGTCTGCTTTGTCAGCGACAGCTTATTCATACTATCACCAGTGAATGATTATGTCAACAACTTTTTAGAAGTTTTTCAAAAAGTTTCTGACCCATTCCGGTGATACGCAGAAGGAGGGATTTGAACCCTCGCGCCGGTTGCCCAGCCTACACCCTTAGCAGGGGCGCCTCTTCGGCCTCTTGAGTACTTCTGCACTTTTTGCCCTCGCCAAGTGAGTGCATTACGCATTATATTTGAGCTGTATATAATTGTCAACGACAATTTTCAATTATTATGTAAATTATTTAAAGACAGTTTTTTCCTCCACAAGATGTTCTGTATATCTGAAGAAAAGCCCCAAAATATAGAAAACCGGCCGATACTTTTTTGTACCGGCCGGCTCGTAATGCTTTTTCAGCGGGAGGGACGTTTCTTCCCGCCGGCGGAGGGGACGTTTCTTTCCGCCGATTTCAGCGGGAAGAAACGTCCCTCCCGCTGAACCTCCGGTGTCTTAACCGAGGGAACGGATCACGTCCGCACTGTCCAGGGGGAAGATCGGACGTTTTACATTTTTATAAGGAACTTTCTTCTCATCAAAGGATGTGATGTTGGGCATGTCCACCGTCAGAAGGTGATCACTGACCTGGCTCCAGGCCGCGCGGTAGTGGATAGCGCTCTTGACGACACAGATGTCATAGTCCAGCGGCTCGACACCGTTTGCTCGCAGCGACTCCATATCAAAGCTCTGGGTCTTGTTGGAAATGACGACGACGGTAAATTCTCCGAAGGTGAGCACCGCGGTTTTTCCGGTTGGTACCTGAACCCCCTTCTTCATGGGACCTTTGATAATATAATTTCCGTCGGTCACTGCTCTGACATAGGCATCGGTTTCCACCGGCGAACCGACTTTATCGCTGCTCTTTCCACCGAGACGCACATGGATCGTTTTTCCGGGACCTGCTTCCCAGGCTGCTTCCGCCGTCCCGGGATCCCAGATCGTGGAAACCGCAACCTTCTTTGCGCCGTGGCGCATCAGAACATGCAGGATCTCCGTGGCATCGCCGTACAGACCGGAACCAGGATTGTCCGCCGCATCGGCAATGATCGAAAGCCCTTCATGTTTCATGGCTTCTTCCACCGCCTCATCGGCATCGGTGATCTGAATTTCAAATGCCTCCAGATTCTTCAGAATAAAGTCATAGTACTTAGCACAGAGCTGCTCAGCCTTTTCCGTATTGTTTTCCGTAATTGCATAGACGCAGGATCCCTGAATGGAAATGTCGGATCGCGTAAAGCCCGCATCAAAACCCACAAAGTAAACATCCTCTGCAGCCGCCTCGCATATCATGGAATTGATCATGCCGTTAATTGGTTCGAAGGCGGTGGGGATGTGGGGATAGATCATGCGAAGCTGTTTGAACGCCGCCGTGGGATGGGCTTTGCCGTCCAGGACTGCAAGGATCATGTTCGCGGCGTCTTTTCCGCGGTCGTAGAAATCGGTGTGGGGATAGTAGCGGGCAGGGAACATCGCCGTGGTAAGCTCCACCATCTCCTTTGTCATGTTGGCATGAAAGTCCAGCGTGATCACGATGGGAAGGTCCGGACCGGTCAGCTTCCGAAGTGCTGCCAGAAGATATCCTTCGCCGTCCTCACTGTACCCGTTTACCTGCGCGCCGTGCAGCGCCAGGCAGATGCCGTCGATGTGCTTTTTCGCTTCTTCCTTCTTATAAGTGTCGAAAAGCTTTCCCGCAATGTAGTCATACGTCTCTTTTGTCACAGTCCCTGCGGGGATCGCGTCCGCGTCAATAGAAGGGATGATCTCCACATCGCCGCGCTTTTCAAAGATCTCGATAAATGCGCCAAGCTCGGATTCACTGCCGCGGTTGCGGGTCATGAGCGCCTCGCCTTCCGTCAGGTTCCGGCGCCGGTAGTCATCCAGCGTGGTCACCTTCTCATTAAACGTGTTGGTTTCGTGTTTAAACTGACCGATTAAAATTCTGTACATATCATTTCCTTTCATTCAGCGAGAGGGAACGCCCCTCCGTTTAAAATCAGCGGGAAGAAACGCCCTCCGTTCAAAATCAGCGGGAAGAAACGTCCCTCCCGCTGAAAATCCCGCGGCACTAGCCGCTGGACGGTCGGTTTACTCTTCGGACTGCTCGTCCTGTGAAGTCAGCGCCTCTTCGGTTTCGGCATCTGTCCCGTCTTCCTCCGGAATGCTGTCTTCCTCTTCACGGCGGATCTTGGCAACTGCCACGATGCGCTCGTCTTTCTCCACGTTCATGATATGAACACCGGAGGTGCTTCTTCCGATATTGCTGATCTCCTCCACAGGTACGCGGATCGTCTGTCCCTTATCGGTAATGAGCAGGATATCCAGCTCATCGCTCACCAGCTTTGCGGATACCAGCGGTCCGGTCTTCTCGGCTACCTTGTAGCAGGTGATTCCCTTGCCGCCTCTGTGCTGTCCGCGGAACTCATCCAGATCGGTCCTCTTGCCGTAACCGCGCTCGGAAACGACCAGCATCCGGTCGCCCTGGGAAAGGACCTGCATGCCGATGACATAATCGTCGGCTCTCTTGAACCGCATACCGGTAACGCCCATGGAATTTCTTCCGGTCTCCCGGACATCCTTCTCGCTGAAGCGGATGGCGAGACCATACTTCGTTACCATGACAACTTCCTCGCTGCCATCGGTGAACTTCACTTCGATCAGTTCGTCACCCTCTTTGAGTCCGATGGCGATAAGTCCGTTCTTGCGGACATTTGCATAGTCGGTCAGATCGGTCTTCTTGATCATGCCGTTCTTCGTTGCCATCAGGATATAATTGCCTTCCTTATACTCTCTGATCGGGATGACCGCGGTGATGGTCTCATCGGCATTCAGCTGCAGAAGATTGACGATAGCAGTACCTCTTGCGGTACGGCCTGCCTCCGGGATCTCCCATGCCTTCAGACGGAATACACGTCCGGTATTCGTGAAGAACATGATGAAATGATGGTTCGTGGTAAGGAATACATCCTCCACGTTGTCGTTTTCAATGGTCTGGGCACCCCTGATCCCCTTACCGCCTCTGGACTGCGCGCGGAACGTATCCACGGGCATACGCTTGACGTAGCCGAGCTTGGAACGGGTAATGATGACGGAATCGTCGCTGACAAGATCTTCCATGTCGATTTCTTCGGGATCGAAGCTGATCACAGTCCGTCTGTCATCGCCGAATCTCTGGGCGATCTCACTGATCTCGTCACGGATCACGCCGAGAAGCTTCTTCTCGTCGCCGAGGATCTCCTGATAGAATTCGATCTTCTTTAAAAGGTCGCCGTATTCATCCTCGATCTTCTTTCTTTCCAGTCCGGTCAGGGCTTTTAAGCGCATATCGACGATGGACTGTGCCTGAATATCAGAGAAAGCAAAACGGGCGATGAGGTTCTGCTTAGCTTCCTCCGCGTCAGCGGAGTTGCGGATGATTTTTACGATCTCATCAATATAATCCAGGGCCTTTAAGTAGCCTTCCAGAATATGAGCACGGTCCTGCGCTTTCTTTAAGTTAAATCTGGTCCTTCTGGTGAAGATGCTCTCCTGATGCTTCAGGTATTCGGTGAGCATCTGCTTTAAATTGAGCACCTTAGGTTCGCCGTCCACGATGCAGAGCATGATGACGCCGAAGGTGTCCTGCAGCTGGGTGTGTTTGTAAAGCTGGTTTAATACGACCTGGGGATTCACATCCTTTCTGAGTTCGATGCGGATCTTGGAATCGGAATCCTTACCCACAGTATCGTAAATACCGGTGATTCCATCGATCTTTTTCTCCTTGACCAGCTCTGCCACATCCTCGATGACCTTGGAACGGTAAACGAGATAGGGGAGTTCCTTGACTTTAATGACACCCTTGCCGTTGGGCATGGTCTCGATCTCACATACCGCGCGCAGTCTGACCTTGCCGCGTCCGGTGCGATATGCCTCTTCGATGCCGCGGGTCCCCAGGATCTCGGCTCCGGTGGGGAAATCAGGTCCCTTGACGATGGACATGATCTCTTCAATGGAAGTGTCACGGTCCTCATTGATGCGGTTTTCGATCATCAGGCAGGATGCCTTGATCACTTCACGCAGGTTGTGGGGCGGGATATTGGAAGCCATACCGACGGCAATACCCGTGGTTCCGTTGACTAAAAGGTTCGGGAACTTACTGGGCAGTACCAGAGGCTCGTCATAGCCGGGCTCGTTTGAGAAATTGGGAATAAAATCAACGGTATCCTTGTTGATGTCTTCCAGCATATCCATGGCAAGCTTGGAAAGTTTGCCTTCGGTGTAACGGCTGGCAGCGGGAGCGTCTCCGTCCTCGGAACCGAAGTTGCCCTGTTTGTCGATCAGCACATAACGCATGGACCAGGGCTGTCCCATATTGACCAGGGATCCGTAGATGGAGGAATCGCCGTGGGGATGGTAATGACCCATAGTCTCACCGACGATGGTGGCACACTTTTTCGTCTTCTTGTCGTTGGTGGCGCCCATCTTCATGCTGGCGTACAGGATCCTTCTCTGAACAGGCTTAAGACCGTCCTTGACATCGGGCAGGGCACGGGAAACGATGACGCTCATGGCGTAATCGATATAGGAGCTTTCCATCGTGCTCTTTAAGTCTACGTCCTTTACTTTATCAAAAACATTTGCTTCCATAATTTATCCTCTTATAAGACGTATCCGCTGCTTTCGCAGCTG
>DCHF01000030.1:0-65789 GCA_002315555.1 Lachnospiraceae bacterium UBA1759
ATTTGCTCATGCCGAGCACACCCAATTAAAAACAGCTTGCCGAAACGCTCGGCAAGCTGTTTTTTAAGGTATCAATATCAGAAAACCGTATCGGGATTTCTGAATTCTTCAACGCGTTTTCTGTATGCTTCAAGTGCTTCTTCACGGAAGGCAGCTTCGTCCTTTGATCCGGCAAGACGAAGAAGATACTCTGTAAACGACGGATTAAGTGGCAGAATCGGTCCGAGAAGCTGAGTGCAGATAAGATTGTTCTTTCTCATACCCTCATATTGTGAGTTTTCATTAAGTCCGAATCCTCTTTCACACTCAATGAAATAACAGTGGGAATTATCGCCGATATACTCCGCAAACTGAGAACGGAACCCGACAACTATATTGCAGCCGGCCTTTCCGATGAGCTTTCCGTTGACACGCCTGAACCAGTCGGTTCTTGCGTCAATGTCAAAGAATCCAAGACCTTCAACTTTTATATTTTCAGTGACGTAATCAATATTGCGGCAGAATATGTCTGCTGCATTTCCTGTAAACAGCATAACGGTATCCATACGGCAAAGCTCAGACAGTCTTGATTTGTAATGCAAAAGTTTTTCAATTACCCTTCGCTGTGTCTCTTCGCTCATCGATCCCATCAGAATCATATCCGGCTTATCCGTCACGAAATAAGGAACCTCATCAAAAGCAGTATACACGAAGGTCGCATCGGGGCAGCACGCCTTCAGATATTCGGCATTCTGCGAATCACCGTAGAAATTGCAGATTTCCGGATACAGTACTTCAATTGTCAACTCTCTCACCTCTCTTTACGAGCTCCGCACGGATTTGTGCGGTTTCCGAGGTAATGTAGGGGTCATTGAGAATATATATATTGGTATATTTTTGCAGGTCAACAAGATCTCTGCCGCCTTCAAGAGTATCGCTGATGAAAATCTTTTCAGGGTCAACTCCGGCAAGCAGTGCACGCATTTTCTGATCACGGCATCTTTTTCCGGCAAAAATAATCTTTGCAATGCTTTCGTGACGAAGAGCAGAAAAATCAGTATCGTAAATCCAGCAGACGCTTTCTGAATTGTGAGTATTGTCATTCTTATCATCTGTCATAATAAGCAGACACTTTTCCTCACCCGGGCAGGAAGCAACGTATGCCAGTGAACGTGCATAAGCAACGGGATTCTGTCCCTTTGCAAGCTGTGTAGTTATCTTGATTTTTCCGACCTTTTCAAAATCGTAGCGTGTTTTTACAATCTGAAGATTTTCAAACGAGGCTTCTATCTTCTCGGAAGAAATTCCGAATTCGGAAAGCAGCGCTGCGGCAGCACAGCAATTGTACATATTTACAATATTGGCATTTACCGTTCTGAGCTTGAAATGCTTATCATTATGTCTGACTATAAAATAAAGCTGCTCGTTTGAGTCAATTACGTAATCGGGTTCCGGGGACTTAAGTCCGCACTTAGGGCAGAAAATTCGGCCGATATGTTCAAACCTCAGGTATTCGCAGTCAAGTCTTGCACCGCATTCGGGACAGTAAACAATATCTCTTGATGCAAGCGGAGTCTTTTCCGGAATATTGCATGAAAGTCCGAAATATGTCCTGTTTTTATTTTCCGGAAACAGTCTTGAACAGATAAAATCGTCTGCGTTCAGTATGACGTGAACGGATGCGGGCAAGGCGCTGTTAAGAATATAAACGATAAAATCGGTATGCGCGTTACGTTTGAGCGAATCGCGCATAATATTGTTGCAGACAAGATAATCGGGAGTAAAATATTTATAAATCTTCAACGAGCTTCTCTCGTCAACCTCAAGAACCGCAATCCGGTTTCTCGGTTTTCCGTTGAGCTTTGAATCAGCCAGCAGTGCGCATGCAACCCCGCCCTGAACGTTTGAACCTATACTGTTATTGGTTACCGTATAACCGCAGTCTCTGAGAACCTGGGTAATCAGATTACTGGTGGTGGTTTTTCCGTTTGTTCCGGTTACACATATTACCTTTTCAGGTAAAGTAAGTCTTGTGAGAAAATCAGGACAGATTTTAATTGCAAGAATACCCGGGGTGCAGCTTCCGTCCCGTCCGAGAAGACGGATGCAGAATCTGAAAAGCTTTGAAACCCACAGCGCAAGAATGAATCTCATTTTTTGTCAGTCTCTTTTCCGCCTTCGGCAGCAGTCATTTCTTCAGCATCCGAAGCTTTCGAATTGACGTCTTCAGGCTTTTTATAGGTCGGAACGACCTCCCTGAGAACCTGCTTTGTATACTCATCATCACCTGAATTCAAGGCTTTTCTGAGGGAATCAAGATATGCCTTCATCGTTTCATCGGATACGGGAGTGTCCTTTTCGATGAACATCAGATCATTCTGTGTTTTCTTCAGAGTGTCGCTTTTGGTAAGCAACTCTTCATACAGCTTCTCACCGGGACGAAGTCCGGTTTCAATGATGTCGATATCAACGTAAGGGGTAAGACCGCAAAGCTTTATCATATTGACGGCCATATCGTAAATCTTGATGGGTTTCCCCATATCAAGAACGAAGAGTTCTCCTTTTTTCGCCATCGGACCGCTCTCAAGGACGAGCTGGCTGGCTTCGGGGATTGTCATAAAGTATCTGATAATTTTCTTATCCGTAATGGTTACGGGGCCGCCGGCTGCTATCTGACGGCGGAACAGGGGAATTACCGAGCCTGCACTTCCGAGAACGTTTCCGAAACGTGTGGCGGAAAAAACCGTCTTCTTTGACTTGGCAGCCTTGTTCATCACTATCATTTCGCAGAATCGTTTTGTGGCTCCCATAACGTTTGTGGGATTGACAGCCTTGTCGGTTGAAACCATAATAAACCTTTCGCATCCGTACTCTTCGGCAAGCTCAACCGTATTGAGAGTACCGAAAATATTGTTTTCTATGGCTTCAGTGCAATTGTGTTCCATCAGCGGAACGTGCTTATGTGCGGCTGCGTGAATGACAATCTGGGGCTTATACGTCGAAAAAACACGCTCAAGCGCCGCCCTGTTGCAGACGGAAAGGATTTCAAGGGAAATCGGGAAATTCTTGTCTTTGATTTTGAGCTCCTGCTGAAGATCGTAAGCTCCGTTTTCATAAACGTCCAGAACGACGAGTCTTTTTGGATTCATACGGCTCAGCTGACGGCAGAGTTCGCTTCCGATGGAACCGCCGCCGCCGGTAACGAGGACAGTCTTGTCTTTGTAATATGAAGATACCTTTTCATCGATGAAATCCTTCTGCTGTCTGAACAGGAGGTCGGAAATATCGAATTCACGGATTGAACGTCGCCCTCCGCTCTTGAGGTTATCCATTGTCGGGAAATCGTAAACCTTGACGCCGAAGCCGTTTGAAGAATAGTATTCTCTGAGTTCATTGAGCATATCGTGGTCCATACCGGGAACTGCAAAGACAACAACTTCAACGCCGCGCGATTTGAGAAATTCGGGATTTGCTATCGTCTGGTCGTAAATCGGAATCGAATAAACCAGTCTGCCGGTCTTTGAGCGGTCAATCTCAATAAAGCACAGGGGTTCATAACCGGACCTGAGGTTAGTCAGCAGTTCCTGGGCAAGAGACGTTCCGGTGTCACCGGCACCGAGAATTGCAATCTTTATTCGGTTGCTGTCACTTATCTTCTCAAAATCGCTGTGTATCTGTTCATAAACCTTTTTACCGGCAAAAATTCTGAGCAGCAATCTGAGAACAAATCCGATAAGGTCCTTTCTGTCCCCGCATTTGTAGGCATATCTGTAAATCATGCGCGGAGCAAGTGCCAGAAGGCAGTTGAATCCGGTAATTGCAATAATGAAAATTACCGACATTCCCTTGGGTATATATTCATTTGCAAGCTGCTTTAACACCGTATATACAGTCAGAAAAATAAAGAAGCTGACTCCGTCGGAAACCAGAATGCGTATATAGGACTGAATCCCCCCGAAGCGCCACACCTGTGAATAGACACCGAAAATTATTCTTGATAAAGTAGTGACGGTAAAGAGCGCAAGAACAAGCAAGGCGCACTCGAGAATCTTTGTTCTGTCAAAAAATCCCCAGCGCAGCGTAGTAAAAAATGTATATACGAAGAAAGTCAGTGCGTCAAACGGCACAAGTTTCCAGCTTATTCTGGCCCTTACGTGGGGCTTTTCACTTAAATTCATAAAGCTAAATCCACCCATTATGAAAATGATTATATATTTTATCATTTTTTAAGAAAACAGTCAAGCATTTATAATATTAATTGATTTAATATAAAATTACTGTTTTCATTCTGCTGAAAATATGATATAATATTGTGAATATTTTTGCGAGGTGAGGGTCGGTTATTATGAAAAATCTTCATTGTCTCGGTACAGGAATGGGTATGGGAATGACTGAAGCGGAACAGATTCCGCTTATTGCCGAATCCGGCTTCGAAGCTTTTTTCACAGGCTGGAGCACAAAAAGCAATCTGAAAGCGATTAAAAAACTCGGTGACAGCTGCGGACTTATTTATCAGTCCGTTCATGCTCCCTTCACTCAGGTACATCATCTGTGGGAAGAAGGCACAAGGGGCGAAGAGGTATGTGACGAACTCATACGCTGCATTCATGAAACTGCAGAAGTAAACGTTCCAATTGTCATAATACATCCGATAATCGGTATGGACAGACATAATCCTTATCTTATCGGACTTGAAAGGTACGCAGATATTGTCCGCGCAGCCGAGGACAGCGGCATTAAGGTAGCCTTCGAAAACGTAGAAGGTATAGAATACCTAATTTCCCTTCGCGATGCTCTCGCTTCATCAGACGCCGTGGGGTTCTGCTGGGATACGGGCCACGAGATGTGCTACAATTCTTCAATGGACGTTCCGGCTCTTTTTAACGGCAAGCTTATATGTACGCACATCAATGACAATATGAGACAGACGGATCCCGCGAAGCTTACCTGGCTTGACGATTCGCATCTGCTTCCCTTTGACGGGCGCGCCGACTGGCAGGGGATAGCCGACAGACTTGACCGTGAGAATTTCCGCGGCATAATGACCTATGAAGTCACCACAAAGAGCAAACCCGAAAGAAACACGCACGCGATATATTCGAATCTTTCTCCTCTTGAATTTATGAAGCTCGCCTATGAAAAAGCGCTGAAGCTTGATTCAATGAGAAAACTTTAACTGCAATCTAAAAATTTATTTATAAACGGAGAAAAAACATGCTTGACATCAAGTTTCTCAGAGAAAACCCTGAGATAGTAAAACAGAACATCCGCAACAAATTCCAGGACTTCAAGCTTCCCATGGTCGATGAAGTCATTGCTCTCGACGAGGAAAGCCGCAAGACCATCACCGAAGCTTCCAATCTTCGTGCCTCCAAGAATCAGCTTTCAAAGCAGATCGGTGCTCTTATGGCCAAGGGACAGAAGGAAGAAGCTGAGAACGTAAAGAAGCAGGTTGCCGAAAACGCAGCCCGTCTTGCCGAGCTCGAAGCACAGGAACCCGTTCTTCAGGAAAAGATTCATAAGCTTATGCTTCAGATTCCCAACATCATCGATCCTTCCGTTCCGATCGGAAAAGACGATTCCATGAACGTTGAGGTTCAGCGTTTCGGCGAACCCGCCACCCCCGCCTTTGATATTCCCTACCACACCGAAATCATGGAAAGCCTTGACGGTGTTGAGATGGATGCTGCCGGCCGTGTTGCCGGAAACGGTTTCTATTATCTCAAGGGCGATATTGCCAGACTTCACTCTGCAATTCTTGCTTATGCAAGAGATTTTATGATTGGCAAGGGCTTTACTTATTTCATTCCTCCTTTTATGATTCACGGAAACGTCGTAGAAGGCGTAATGTCCCAGACTGATATGGACGCCATGATGTATAAGATTGAAGGTGAAGACCTCTATCTTATCGGTACGTCCGAGCATTCAATGATAGGTAAATTCATCGACCAGATAATCCCTGAGGAAACTCTTCCCCAGACTCTCACCAGCTATTCCCCCTGCTTCCGCAAGGAAAAGGGCGCACACGGTCTGGAAGAGCGCGGCGTTTACCGTATCCATCAGTTTGAAAAGCAGGAGATGATCGTTGTCTGCAAGCCGGAAGATTCCATGGATTGGTACGAGAAGATGTGGCGCTGGTCCGTCGAACTGTTCCGCACGCTGGACATCCCGGTCCGTCAGCTGGAATGCTGCTCCGGTGACCTGGCAGACCTGAAGGTCAAGTCCTGCGATATCGAGGCATGGTCTCCGCGACAGAACAAGTACTTTGAGGTATGCAGCTGCTCGAACCTGGGCGATGCTCAGGCCCGCAGACTGAAGATGCGCGTCAAGAGCGAGGACGGAAAGAACTATCTGCCGCATACCCTGAACAATACCGTTGTTGCTCCGCCCAGAATGCTGATCGCATTCCTGGAGAACAACCTCCGCGCGGACGGCACCGTTGCGATCCCGAAGGCTCTTCAGCCTTACATGGGCGGCATCACGGAGCTGGTTCCGGTCAAGAAATAATCAAAATGCATGATTTTTTAAGATCCATCGGATTTTCGTCCTATAAAACCAAAAAGCAGCTTCAGGAGCTGACAGAGTGGGTGCTCGAAGCCCCGGACCACATTTCGGTGGTCTCGTTGGACAACGAGTCCAATCTGGCGGTCGCGGAGCGCGAGGTGGCCGGCCACGCAGGCATTGCGGTGGTCGGGGAAATGGACGAGCAGGGAACGCTGATCCCGGAGTATTATTACCCCTACATCAGCTCCACTCATCTGTCCTCCGACTCGCGGATCTCGTACGATAAGCTGCACAAGAAGACCGGTTTCATCGGCATGTGCGAGGACTTCCGGATGGGGATGGCGCTGATCTTCAATGTCCGCAACATCACGGAGGTGTATCGTAATGAAATGGACGGTCCCTTCGGCCGCCCGTTTATCAAGGTCAATCTGACGGCGCTTGCTTCCGACGGTATGGTCCTTCTTCCCTGTGTACAGACGGAGAAGGCGGTCCTGAAGGGGCAGGAGGAAGAGCGTCAGCGCCTGTACAAGGATGCCTGTGAGGGCAACCAGGCGGCGATGGAGACGCTGGCCAATCAGGAAACGGAGCGGTTCCATCGGGTGATGGATCGCCTTCACGAGACCGATGTCTTCACCGTGGTGGACAGTTTCTTCATGCCCCACGGCATGGAATCGGACCAGTACTATTTTATGGGCAATATCAACGCCGTACAGAAGATCCAAAACGAACTGACCGGAGAGTACTTCTACCGGATGGTCATCGACGCAAACGGCATGGCAGTCCTCGCTGCCATCAACGAAAAGGATCTGACCGGCGTGCCGGAGCCCGGCTACCGGCTGAAATGCCACGCATGGCTTACAGGAGAACTGAAACGGTAATACCGCAAAAGCGGACGGGAAGATCCCGTCGGACAATTAAAATTTAATGAAATGCTAGGGGGGCCGAAAGGCTGAGAAGGTAGAACC
Organism: Lachnospiraceae bacterium UBA1759; assembly: GCA_002315555.1. Classification (GTDB taxonomy): domain Bacteria; phylum Bacillota; class Clostridia; order Lachnospirales; family Lachnospiraceae; genus UBA1267. The sequence goes on from DCHF01000030.1 coordinate 7,449, forward strand.
TGACCCTTTGAACTTGAACCGGTTAGTACCGGCGTAGGGAAGTATTTTGCAGGATCGGACGTGTGTACGTTCGAAGATTACAGGATGCTTTCCGTAAGGAGAGCATCTTTTTTTTGTGACCGCAAATGATTCCGGAATAAGGCTCAGGCCGTTTCGGGAATCGTAAACTCAATCATACACACAGAAAGGAACACTACAATGAGCGAATTAGAACTGAACAATGCGGACTGCGCAGCCTGTGGCTGCAATGCGGACGACCTCCCCTGGAGCGGCCGCGGTACGGATCTTCCCATCGCGGGATGCCGTTTCTCCCTGTACCCCATGACGGACAACTTTGTGGACATCATCCTGGGCGCGCTTGACAAGACCGATACCAGCGCAGTATGGAGCGAATCCGATGCTTTGTCCACGGTTTACAGAGGCAAACTGACCTACGTTGCCGATGCCGTGAAGGCTTTATTCATCAATGCCTACACCGAGGGCGTGCACATGGCATTTGAGGGCCATTATTCCAAGGGCTGCCCGGGCGATATCAGCGGCGACAGCAAGCTGGACATTGACACCGAAGCACCGAACAAGGCCGTTGTTCAGGATATTCACTTCCCGGTCCTCTGCAAATTTGCGCTGTACCCCATGGGCGATGGCGACTACATCCACAAGATCGCCGACGTATGGCGCATGGCGGAAGCAGAAGGTCTGAACCCCACCACCATTCATTACGCGACCCGTTTAAGCGGCGATGTACACCATGTATTCGATTACTTGGAGCGCGTATGTGCAATGATGGACGGCGAGGTCTCACATTACATCATTCACTTCACCATGAACTGCAACAGCCCCACAGAGGAGTAAGCAGGTAAACGTGAAGTACCGCAAAGCCCATGCCGCAGCAGCTGCGAAAAGCAACAACTGCAGAATAGACGAAATTGTCGGGTTTTGTGCAACATATTATCAATAACAATAGGAGAAAAACATGAACTGGAAATTAAAAGACATTCTGATGATCGCAATCTGTGCTGTAGTATTCGGCGTTATTTACCTTGGCTGTACCGATGTGGGCGGCCTGATTTCAAGTGTTCTGACCCCGCTTGGTATGGGTTCACTTTCTTATGAGCCGTTCTACGGCATTTACTTCATGGCAGCTGCATTCGCAGTCTATGTCATCCGCAAGCCGGGCGCAGGCCTCATCGCCGAGATCCTGGCTGCCATCATTGAGACACTGATGGGCAATTTCTTCGGCCCGATCATCATTCTTTCCGGCCTTGTACAGGGCCTTGGTTTTGAAGCCATCATCGCTCTGAAGAAGTATAAAAAGTACGATCGCATGACCATGATCGAAGGCGCGATCCTTTGCTCCGTATTCACCATGATCTACAACCTGATCGTCAGCGGTTACAACAAGATCGCCATCCCGGTCCTTCTCATCATGATGGTGGTTCGTCTGATCAGCGCAGTGATCTTCGATGTATTTGTTACCATGGGCATCGCAAAGGGCCTTGTAAAGGCCGGCCTGTTAAAGGGTTACAAGATCGCCGAGGACGTGGAAGTGGATGCAGCAGAATAATTTGCGGTCGGACGACGTGTTTGCGCTTGAAGTAAGCGACGTTATTTTCCGATTTTACGAAAAAGGAAAAAAGAATATTCTGGACCGCGCTTCCCTGACCGTGGAAGCCGGCAAACTGACCGTTCTCATGGGCAGCAGCGGTTGCGGCAAGAGCACTCTTGCCGCGGTCGCCGCAGGATTATACCCGGAGAACGGCGGTTTTTTGCTGGAGGGATCCATGCGTCTGTTCGGCCGCGCGCTGACAGAGCTGAATCCCCGTACCCGCGCGGAATACCTGTCTGTCATGTTCCAGAATCCGGACCTGCAGTTCTGCATGGCAACACCTGAAAAAGAACTGTATTTCTGCATGGAAAACATGGCGGTGCCGGCGGAGGAGATGAAGCAGCGGGCGATGGAAACGGCCGCTCTTTTTGGCATCGAGCCTTTCTTCACCCGTCCGTTCCACACGCTCTCCGGCGGTGAAAAGCAGATGGTGTCGCTGGCCTGCCTGTATGCAGTGGGCAGCAAAATGATCATTCTGGACGAGGCATTTGCGAATATTGATGAAGTTTCCGCGAAGAGGATCCTGCAGCTTCTCATGAAAATGAAGGCGCAGGGGACTACGATTCTGGCGATCGACCATCGGCTGGATCTGTGGCTGGAGGAAGCCGATGAGATCGTGATCCTGACAGACGGCGGAAAAGTGCTGAAACGCGGACTGAACCGGGAAAACATCGGGGAAGCGCGAGCGGTGTTCCGGCAGGAAGGTCTGTTCTTCCCGGGGGAGGCAAAGGAAAAGTATACGGCGAAGCACGCCTGTGAAGGGACCGAGGCTTTTCATGAAGATGAAAACGACGCTGCACTCGAACGTGAAGAGCATTTGCCGGCATGTGAATCGGCCGTTTGTTTTACTGATGTAACAATCCCCGTCGAAGTGAAAAAGCGTTTTGGAAAAATTGTTTCGACTTCCGGCATTCTTATTGAAAACACAAGCTTTGAAGTGCCTGCGGGATCTGTGACCGCGCTCCTCGGAAAGAGCGGCAGCGGTAAGACTACAACGTTCCTTTCGCTGATGAAGAAGCATCCGTACTTCGGCACCATTCGCCTCTTTGGAGAAGATGTGCGGAAAATGAAGCCTCGCGATCTGTACCGGAAAGCGGGTTTTGTCTTTCAGAATCCGGCGAATCAGTTTGTGACGCAGAAGGTGGAGGATGAAGTGGTAAGCGGACTGAAGATCTGGCATCCCGAGTGGACGGAAGCGGAGATCCTTCAGGAAACAGAGCGTCTGCTCCGGGCTTTTGGACTGGAAAGCAAGCGCCGGCTCTCTCCCTACATGCTGAGTCAGGGACAGCAGCGCAGACTGGCAGTCCTTTCCGTGCTTTCCGGCGGCCAGAAGCTTCTTCTTCTGGATGAGCCCACGTACGGTCAGGATGACAGGTCCACGGAAGGCATCATGCGAGAGCTTCTGAAAAAGCGCGATGAAGAAGGCCTGACGGTGATCATGATCACGCACGACAGGGAACTGGCGGCGCGGTATGCGGATCGAATCCTGGTGCTTGAGGATAAGGTGATCCGGGTAAAGGCAGAATCTGATAAGCAGGAGCCGGAAGAACAGAAACAGGAAAAGCAGGAAACAGAAGCAGCAGATGCGAAAAGAATGAAAACGAGAGAGGGGGATGCACGATGAAAGCTGAAAAACTGAATCCCTCTGTCACCATGGGCACGATCCTCGCCGGGGCCATCGCCCTGTCATTCCAGTATTACATCACCATTAACGTTGTGGTATTCCTGGGCTTCATGCTGGCGCTTCTGTTCTTCTCCGATGCGAAGAAAAAGAGCATTCTCGCGCTTCTTCTTCCGGCAATTTTTGCCGCCCTCGGTCTCTTTTTCATGGGACTTTACTATGCGCGCGGAAGTAGTGTGACTGCGGAGGAGATGGAAAACGTGTCCAATCTTCCTTATGCGGTGCGCGCGGCGGCATCGGCCAATTTCCGCACCGCCCTTCAGCTGGCCACACGCCTCCTGGCCTTTGCCGGCATGGGCATCTTCTTCGGCCTGACTACGGACGGCGAACGTCTGGTGTTCAGCCTGATGCACCAGTGCCACCTTTCGCCCAAGTTTGCGTATGGCACTCTGGCGGCTGTGAACCTGATTCCCAATATGGTCAAGGAATACAGCCAGGTGCGGACGGCATTTGAAATGCGCGGGCTGCACGTGGGACCATTGTCCACCAAGGTCATGTTCACCATGCTGGTCAACAGCATTCGATGGTCCGAGTCCGTCGCCATGGCCATGGAATCCAAGGGCTTCTGCAGCGATGAGCCGCGCACGTACCACTACACGATGCGCGTGAAATGGTACGACATTTTGTTTGCGGTGGTTGTCCTCGGCGGCATTATCATCGGAACGATCGTCCTCACCAACATTCCGGGCAGCTTCTGAGCAGGCCTGCTCCGGATCCCGGAAAATTCCCTCAGCAAGGTGAAAACATTTGCCATATGAGACATATAATGTATAATTGATATATCAATATACCCTTATGGATATGTACGGAGGGAACATGGCTGTTTTTGTAATTGAAAATGAATATCTTCAGGCGACCGTGAACGAAAACGGCGCCGAACTCGTGAGCCTTGTCAAAAAGGCCACCGGTGAGAACTATATGGGCGGGAACGATGCGCGTTACTGGAATCGCGTGTCTCCCGTCCTGTTTCCGTTTGTGGGCAAGGTAAATAAAAAGGCCTACCGCTATGACGGAACGGAATATACGGGCATCCCGCAGCACGGTTTTGCCCGCGACTCGGTGTTTGCGCTGAAGGAGGAAAACGGCGACAGCGTCCGGTTTGAACTGACCCCGAACGAGCTTTTTGCGGGTAATTACCCGTTTGACTTTGTGCTGGAGATCGGGTACAAGCTGAAGGGCAATGTGCTGACCGTTTCCTGGAACGTGAAGAATAACGGCGACGGTCCGATGTATTTCTCCATCGGCGCGCATCCCGCGTTCCGCTGCCCGGCACCCGGTACGGCGGACACCTCGATGGACGGGTATGCCATCGATCTGCATAACGGCAGCGACACTTTAGTCAGCGGCACTTTAAACGCCGACGGCACCCTGACGGATGAAGTCCGCACCTTCCCAATGGAGAACGGCAGACTGATGCTTTCCGATGAGATCTTTGCCAGAGACGCGCTGGTAGTGGATTCTGCGGACATCAAAAAAGCATCGCTCGTGGCTCCGGACGGCAGCACCTATCTGGAAGTGGAGTTTGACACGCCGCTCCTGGGCCTCTGGTCTCCGGCAGGCAAGCACGCGCCGTTCCTCTGCATCGAGCCCTGGTACGGTCGCTGCGACCGCGAAGGATACACGGGAACATTGGAAGAGCGCGAATACGGAAATGTGCTGGAAAAGGGTGCGGAATTTGAGGCGGCATATACGATTTCTGTATTGTAATGATCCGGAAAGCAGACCGAATCCACATTTTTCAAGCAATTTAAAGCGAAAAATATATACAAACATATTTGTTTAAGGAGAATCACCATGGCTTTCATAAGAGACAAAAAAGAAGAGCGTACCGGCTACCAGAACAGCAACCCTATCAGCCCGCGCTCCGATAACCAGTGCGACTTCGTCATGTGCTACGGCATCGACCCGACCATGCCTGCGCGCATCAAGGAATACAAGGAAAACGGCTATGTGGTACAGCTGATGACCGGTATCGCCTGGGGCGAATACCAGGACTATCTGTACGGCAAGTTTGACGGCCGCGACCATTGGGATGAGGCCCAGACCGACCGCTTCGGCAACAAGATCCTGCACGGCAAGGACGTTCCGTATATGTGCCCGACCCTTTCCTTCATCGATTACCTGACGGAAAAGCTGAAGGTCGCCGTCGATGCGGGCGTTGAAGCGATCCACGTCGAGGAGCCGGAATACTGGGAAAGAGCCGGCTATTCCGAAGCCTTCAAGCGTGAATATCTGCTGTATTACAGAAAACCGTGGGAACCGGCGTATTCAAGCGTGGACGCGGCATACAAGTGCGCGAAGCTGAAAGCATATCTGTTCTCGAGAGCCATCGACCATATCAGCGCGTCCTTAAAGGACTACGCGCTTTTGAAGTACGGCCGTCAGCTCCGTTTTTATGTGCCGACGCACTCCCTGTTAAACTACACCATGTGGAAGATCATCTCTCCGGAAGGCAAACTTGCCGATATTCCGGGCGTGGACGGCTGCATCGCACAGGTCTGGACCGGCACCTCCCGTGAGGCCAACTGGTACGATGGCAAGTTCAAGGAGCGTACCTTTGAGACCGCGTTCCTGGAGTACGGCGTCATGCAGGAGCTGGTCAAGGGCACCGGCCGTCACATGTGGTTTGAAAACGACCCGATCGAAGACTGGCCGGAATACGACTGGGACGATTACCGCTATAATTATCTGGGCACCATCGCCGCGTCCCTGATGCACCCGAAGGTCAATACCTACGAGATCCTTCCGTGGCCGGACCGTATCTTCTACGGAAAATATCCGCGCCGCGTTCCGGGCGTGGAGGGTAAGACCATCCCGGGCGAATATGCGACCATTCTGAACAACATGTTCCAGACGCTCGGCAACATCGAGGCCGGCGAGTCCTCCGGCATCCGCGTGGGTGTGTTGACCGGTGACGCGCAGCTTTACCAGCGCACCTATCCGGACATCGAGTTTACGGAGGCAAGAAAGAACATCGTCGGCTCCCTGCTGCACGATGAAAAGGACCTGGTCACCCGCTTTGAAAAGGATCTCTTTACGGATCCGGACAATAACCGCGAGCTCCAGCTGGAGTACATGCAGGCCATTGCTTTCCCGTCCTTCCTGTCCATCGCCCTGCCGCTGTTAAAGTACGGCATCCCGGTCCGCCCGGTCCTTCTGGACAACGCGCGCCGCTACACCGGCTACCTGAACGACTATGACGTGCTCATCATGAGCTATGAATACATGAAGCCGGATTATCCGGATGCCAATAATGCGCTTGCGGAGTGGGTGCGCCAGGGTGGCGTTCTCCTTTACGTGGGCGATGGCACCGATCCCTTCCACAAGATCGACAGCTGGTGGACCGGAAAGTACGAGACTCCGGCGCATCATCTGTTTGAGATGCTGGGCATCGAGCCCAAGGAAAAACAGGAGATCTTTGAGGTCGGCAAGGGCCGCGCGGCGGTCTTCTGCGAGAACCCCATCGTCTTCAGCTACAACAAAGCCAATGCCGATGAACTCCGTGCATTCTTCAAGAAGGCGGCGGAGGACAAGCTCGGCGAGATCGTCTACAAGAACTGGCTGATGGTGGATCGCGATCCGTACATCGTCGCAGCGGTCATGGACGAAAGCGTAAACGAGGACCCGATGACCTTAAAGGGCCTGTTTGTAGATATGTTTGCCCCGGAGCTCGACATCATCACGGAGAAAGTCCTTCAGCCCAATGAAAATACGATGCTTTGTGACCTTTCCAGGATCAATGAGGACCTCTGCATCCTGGGAACTTCCGTCCGCGTCTTCTCGCTGAAGCAGAAGGACGAACGCATCGAGTTGGTCGTCCGCGGTTCCGCAGACTTTAAGGCCGTCATCCGTGTCAAGGTTCCGTTTGAAATCACAAGCGCCAAGATGGGCCGCAGGAAGATCGATTTCACTTACGATGCGGCAAGCAAGTCCGTTCTTGTTTCCTACGACAGCACCGTCGGCGAAAAGAAAATTGTATTAAAGTGAGGTAACGATCATGCCGTTTAATAACGACAAAGCACCGAATAAAAAGAATACCGACGCTTTCCGCCGCTTGGAGGAAGCGCTGTTTGAAAAGGCATACGTTCCCGTTGCACCGATGACCTGCACGGCCTATGTCACGGAGGAGCCGGTCTCCTTTGAAGAAAAATGCCGCGGCCGTGAGCAAAAGATCGAGGTCGGCGACAAGTGGGCGGAAAACGTCTTTGACTGCGCGTGGTTCCACATGGAGGGCGAGATCCCGGAGCGCTACCAGGCGTCCCCGGTCGTCTACCTGATCAACTGCGGCGGTGAAGGCCTGATCTACACGAAGGACGGTGAAGCGAAGCAGAGCATCACCTGCTACGCATCCGAGTATGACTACAGTCTCGGCAAGCCGGAAAAGAAGGTGGTCTTAAACCGCGGCCTTTCCGAAGGCCGCCGGGTCGATTTCTGGATCGACGGCGCAGCCAATGACCTCTTCGGCATCATGCAGGGGGAGTCTCGCTTTGCGCTTATGAGCATTGCCGTGGAAAACCCGACTGTCCGCAGCCTGTACTATGACGTGCAGGTGCTGACCTATATTTACGAATACGCGGAAAACAGCGATTTTACCGAGCGGATCTACGAAGCACTCGCAGCACTTCCGTCCGCCGATGTGATTACTGAAAACAACGCAGCGGTCTATCGTGCAGCGCTGGCACCGTTCCTTTCCGAAAAGAACGACGACGGCGCGATGACCTACACCGGTATCGGCCACGCGCATCTGGACCTGGCATGGGAATGGCCCATCCGCGAAAGCAAGCGTAAAGGCGCACGTACCTTCACATCTCAGCTGATGAACATGGAACGCTATCCGGACTACATCTTCGGTGCGTCCCAGGCTCAGCTTTACGACTGGATGAAGACCGACTACCCGGCCATTTACGAAAAAGTCAAAGCCGCCGCAGCCGATGGACGTCAGTGGGAAGTCCAGGGTGCCACCTGGGTCGAACCGGACAGCAACCTGATCAGCGGCGAAAGTCTGATCCGCCAGTTCTACTACGGCAAGAAATTCTTTAACGAAGAGTTCGGTCAGGACATGCAGATCTTCTGGGTCCCGGACTCTTTCGGTTATTCCGCATGTATCCCTCAGGTAATGAAGCAGGCTGAGGTTCCTTACTTCCTGACCCAGAAAATGAGCTGGAACACCATCACCGAGTTCCCGTACCACACCTTCTTCTGGGAAGGTCTGGACGGAACCAGGGTCTTTGCGCACATGCTGCCCGAAAGCACCTACAACAGTCCGGTACGTCCGGACCGTATGATCAACGGTGAGAAAAACTATAAGGAACGCGCCATTTCCGATGAAGCCGGCATGCTGTTCGGCATCGGCGACGGCGGTGCGGGTCCGGGATTTGAGCACATCGAGCGCATGCACCGTCTGGCCGATGTGAAGCAGGTTCCGCGCGTGAAGCCCGGCAAGATGCTGGATCTTTTCAGGAGCCTGGATGCCTCCGGCAAGCCGTGGCCCACATACAGTGGCGAGCTGTATCTCCAGCGCCATCAGGGCACGTATACTACACAGTCCAAAAACAAGGCCATGAACCGCCGCTGTGAGATCCTTCTCCGCAACTACGAGCTGCTCTATGCAGCCGCAAAGGAGCAGGGCATCGACGTCCCGGTTACCATGGAGGAGATCGAGACCATTTGGAAGGAAGTGCTTCTGTACCAGTTCCATGACATTCTCCCGGGCTCCTCCATCAGCCGTGTTTACGAAGAGACCAGCCCGCGTTACGACCTGATCGCGGAGACGCTGACGAGCGGCATCCGCAAACTTGCGAATGCATTGTCCGATGATCGCGGCTTCTTCAACGCGACCTCGTACGGATACCGCCATACATACAAAAAAGCGGGCAAATGGTACATGATCGACCTTCCGGCAATGAGTATGGCCTCTCAGGAGAACGCCGCGGAAATCGCTGATTTTAAGGCTTCTGCGGGCGATGACTATCTGGAGAATGACTGCGTGAAGGCCGTGTTTAAGGACGGCGCGATCGTCTCTCTCACGGACGTGAAGACCGGCCGCGAATTCGTTCCGGAAAACGCGCCGATGAACGTCTTCTCCCAGTACACCGACATCGGCGACTGCTGGGACATTCGCCCCGAAAAGTATCAGGACACCCGTCGCGACGCAAAATGCGTCCGCTTTGAAACAAGCGTGGACGGTCCGGAAGCCACGGCGGCTGCGACCTACCTGATCGGCAATACCTACATCCGCGAGACCTTCCGCATTACGGACGGTTCCCCCGCGGTCAGTATCAATATCGACATGGACGTCCGCCAGAAGAACGCCATGCTCCGCGTGGCTTTCCCGACCAACCTTCAGACCGATGAAGCTTCCTTTAATGTTCAGTTCGGCCACCTGAAGCGCACCGTGCTGGAGCGCAACGACGACGAGCTGGCCCAGTACGAGGTCTGCGCGCAGAAGTTCGTGGACCTGTCCGAAGAGGCCTGCGGCCTGTCCGTCATCAACGACTGCAAGTACGGCTACCGTTGTAAGTACGGCGTGGTGGACATCGACCTGGTGCGTGCACCGAAGCACGGCCCCGGCGATCACGTGGATCAGGGCCCGCAGAGCGTTAAGCTGGTTCTTCTGCCGCACGAAGGAAAGCTGTCCGCAGAGACTTACAAGGCGGCCTATGTGCTGAACAACCCGGCCATCGAGGTCGAGGGCAAGGGGCTTGGCAAACTGCCGGCATTTACGTCGGAGAACGAGAACATCGTCGTGGAGAGCGTCAAAGTCCCGGACGATGGCAACGGCGTGATCCTGCGCTGCTACAACGCCTCCGAGGTCCCGCAGAAGTTTGCGGTCACCATCGAGGGCATGAAGGCAGCCGAACTCGTCAATATTCCGGAGCATCACGTTGCGGATATGAAGGACGAACTGACGCTCGGCGCATTCGAGCTCGTAAACGTCCGTTTTGTAAAATAAAAAAGCCTGCCGCGGAGCGGGCAGGAGGAGAAGAAAATGCCTTTATGTACGATCAAAGAAAATGTGGATATTTTTTATGAGGAGTATGGCACCGGGACGCGGTACCTGCTCTGCACACAGGTCGGCCATGCGCTGTTTTCCATGGAAAAGGAGCTCGCAAAGCGCGGTTTCCATGTATACCTTCTGACGAACCGCGGCTTTGGACGGTCCACGCATGTTTTCGGTGAACCGGAAAAGAACTGGTATGATATGTGGGCGGACGATGTCGTCGCCTTTGCCGACGCCATGGGAATCGGCACCTTCACCTATTGCGGCGCTTCACACGGCGCCGGCACCGGCTGGCACCTGGTCCTTCGCCATCCGGAACGGGTGGAATGCTTCTTTGCGATCGTTCCGGGCCCGCATTCCCTGGCGGAGGGCAGCATGTCCTACCGCAACATGCTTGAGCTCGGTCTGGTGGAGCCCAAGCCGATGGTCATGCCCACCGATGACCCGCGCCTCATCGCCCGCCGCGAAAAGCAGGCGGCTCATGAGGAAGCGGAACGCCGCGAGCCGGACCACGACGCGATCTTCAACGCGCCGGAGATCAAGGCCATCGAATACGGCCGCCCGCTTGCGTACCTCGGCAGCGAGGAGGCGCTTCTTGAAGCGTTGAAGACCATTGAGATCCCCGTGCTGATCATCGGCGGAACGGAAGACTTTATCTCCCGTCCGGACCTGATGATGCGTACGGCGGCCTGCCTGAAGAACTGCAAGACGGTCGTTTACAGCGGATTCGGTCACGGCATTGACATCTGCGAGGAAATGGCCTCGGAGGCGGAGCGTTTCTACCGGAACGTGAAGGAGACCGGAAGATTTTACGACGCGGTCGAGTGAAGATTCAACCGATCCTGAACCTTCTTAAACAGGATCAGGAAGCAGATGATATGGATTCCTGCGGTGATCGCCCATGAAAGAGGGTAGGACATAAACAGGTTTCCGAGAGATCTGTGAGCCTTGAAATAGGTCATGATCCACACGATCCGGAAGACGCAGGAGCCCATGAGGGAAACGATCATCGGCATCAGGGATGCGCCGATGCCACGGAGCGCGCCGACCATGGTATCCATCATACCACACAGAAAATACAGTCGCGCAACATAACTTAGACGGGTCATGCCATATGAGACGGCCTCGGTATTGTCCGTGTAAAGACGGAGCAGAACATTGCCGGCAAGGTAACAGCCGCCGCCCATCAGAATACCGGTCAGGGATACCAGGATCAGGCACATGCCGGTGACCTTCCAGATATTGCTCAGCTTCTTGGCCCCCAGGTTCTGTGAAACGAAGCTGATGCAGGTCTGGTAGAACGCGTTCATGGCGGTGTAGATAAAGCCCTCCAGGTTGGACGCGGCGGTATTGCCGGCCATTGCGGTGGAGCCGAAGGAGTTGATGGAGGACTGGATCAGTACATTGGAGAAGGAGAACAGGACACCCTGCAGACCGGCCGGAAGACCAATGGCCAGAATATCCGGCAGTTTGCTTCGGGTGATCTTCAGCTTGTGGATGTCCAGACGGACAGCACCCTCCGTACGCAGGAGGCAGCGGATGATCAGATAGCAGGACAGCGCTTGAGAGGCGACGGTCGCGATGGCTACACCGGCCACACCGATGCGCAGGACTACAACGAAGAACAGGTTCAGGACCAGGTTTACCACGCCGGCGATGATCAGGAAGTACATCGGCCGTTTGGTATCACCGACGGCACGCAGCGTGGCGGCGGCGAAGTTGTAGACCATGTTGAACGGCATACCGAGGAAATAGATGCGAAGGTACAGGGCTGCCTGATCGATGACATCCTCGGGAGAGCCCATCCAGACCAGGAAGATCCGTGCAAAAATGAAGCCGATGACAGCGAGCAGGGTGCCGAAGATGAGGCCGAGGCAGATGGAGGTGTGGTTGACCTCCTCCACGTCGCGGGTGCGACCGGCGCCGAAGTTGCGGGCAACAAGAACATTGGTGCCAACGGAAAGGCCCATGAAAAGGCCGATGAGCAGGTTGACCAGGGAGCCGGTGGAGCCGACGGCGGCAAGCGCGGTCTCGTCCACACATTTGCCGACGACGATCACATCGACCGCGTTAAATAACAGCTGCAGCATGCCGGAAAGCATCAGCGGCACGGCATAAACGATCAGTTTTTTAAGGAGCGGCCCGGAGGTCATGTCCATTTCATACTTACGGTTCATATGTTCTCCTACAATGAAGCGGGATCCGGAATCGGGCAGAGGTTTCGAATGCGCATAATCATAATTAATATAACAAAATACACCGGCCTTTGCAATCGCAACAGTGAGGCACGGGCAGACTGAACGTGTGAAACGTAAAAAACAATATGACAAGGAGAAGAAGGATGAACTTATCTGAAAAATACCCCTTTACCATTGTGGAACAGTTGGACACGGACCTGTGGGTCGTGGAAGAAATGGGCAGTAATATGTTCATTATCCGAGGAACGGAAAAGGTGCTTCTCATTGACACCGCCTATGGACTCACGGATATCAGAGCCCTGATCCGCGATCTGTGCGGTGATCTCCCGGTGGTCGTGATCAACTCGCATGAGCACGGTGACCACAATTCCGGCAACAATCAGTTTGATACGGTACATGTGGGCCGGTTCGGCGAACCGTTCTCTCATGAGCCGATGACGGAAGAGGGGAAAAAGCATCTGTACGAATTTGTGGGCTGGCGGTTCACCGGTCTGCCCTTTGATTATGAGAAGTGGTGTCCGGGTCCGGCGGAACACGTGGAACCGGTACAGGAGGGCGATGTCCTTTCGATTGGCGGATACACCTTTAAGGTGATCGAAACACCCGGCCACAGCCTTGGTGAGATCGCGCTGTTCGAAGAAAGCAAGCGCTGGCTGTTCACCGGAGATTCGGTCCTGACCTGGGAGGTCTGGGGACAGCTGAAGACCTCCGCGGCGCTTCGTTATTACGCGGAGAGTCTGGAAAAGCTGGCAGCCTATGAGGCACGGACGGACCGCGTATTCCCCGCGCACAGCGTGGAGGAACGCCCGGCGGATTGCGGCCGGTTTGAACTTCCGCCGAGGGTCCTTTCCGTATATGCCCGCGGAACACGGGAGATCGTGGACGGTATCCGGACCGGAAGGCCGTATGAAGAAAAGAATCCCATGTTTGCCGGATGCCGGTATGAGCTGTTTGACATCGGCGGCATGGCGTATGATCCGGAACGGATCTGAATAAAAAAGGGGCTGCAAAAAACTCTGATTTCATTTATGCGTTTTTTGCAGCCCCGATTGTTTTGCATGAGTGGCTCTGTCATTGCCGTGACGGTAGCGTTTTTTATATGAAATATAAATATAATTTATATAAATGATGATAATAAATGCTTGACATTTATGATGCATCATAGTATTCTTTGAGCATACTAATTGACCGACCGAAACAAAGGCGTTTCAAGACCGTTATGGTTTTTGAAACGCCTTTTTATTTTGGCCGGAGTTCACTGAAAAGCACTAAGGAGGAGATGAAATGTACAATTTCTATCACAGGGATGCATTTCCTGAAAAGTTCAATAAGGAAGAATGGCAGTTTTCAAGAAACTATCAGCGCAGTCTGGATCTGATGAAGGATTCTATCGACCTTCATGTGCATGCCGGCCCGCATCTTGTTTCCAGTCCCAGAAGCGTCAACCCGGTTCAGGCAGCAATAGAAGCGCGTGATGCGGGAATGAGAGCCATCGTATATATGTGTGTGTTTAACTGGAGTGTCGGTACATCCTGGATCGTCAACGAAGTGGTTCCCGGCTTTACATCCTACGGCGGCATCATTCTGAACACGGTCCTCGGCGGCATGAATCCACGTGCTGTCAAGACGGCGATCTACTACGGAGACGGTGCACGCTATGTATCCTTCGGTGCCCATTCGACGAAGTATCAGGCCGGTGTCGAGGGCCGTTATGTGGATGGAAAGTGGGTCAGACTGGTCGATCTCTATCCGGAATTTAAGACTGAAGAGTACGACCGCTGTATTGAGATCCCCACGTACGGAAAGCCCACGAAGGAATTTGATGACATCATGAAGATCGTTGCGGACAACCCGCAGGTCTATCTTGTTTCCGGTCACATCTCAAATCAGGAGGCCATGGACCTTTGCAAATATGCACAGGATTACGGTATCAAGAAGGTATTGCTCTCCAATGCGGTAACAGAGCATCTCAGTGAGAAGGAGATCGATCAGGCCATCAGCCTCGGAGCAAAGCTGGAAAAGTGTCTTGCAGAGCACACTCATACCGGTTCGATCCCGAAGACCCATTACTATGTTGAGCCTGAGTACTGTGCTTATGACGAAGGTCAGTCCGGCAGCCCCGAGGGCGGTGTATACCGAGCGGCACAACAGATGCAGAAATTCGGTGTCGAGAACTTCATCTGCGGCACGGACTTCGGTGTTTATACACTGCCTCATCCGGTCGAAGGCTTCCGTGAATGGATCGCCTGCCTGATGGACTGCGGCTGGAGTGATGACGACATCCGTATGGTCACCTCGAAGAACGCAGCAGCCATGCTGGACATCGATCTTAGCAAGCCTGCACCGACGATCATTACCGAGGTATAAGGAATGAGAAAAATCAGATTGACATTTGTGGAAGAGGGCATCACCGCGATCGCGGTCCTTCTTGATGACAAGGCTCCGGAAACAGCCCAGCTGATCTGGGACATTCTTGAGACACCGATGGAGAATAAAGCGATCCATGCCATGTATACAGGCAGAGAACTATCCTTTGGCGTTCCTGTCGAACGCGCAGAGGAGGCCAGAGTATTCGAGCTTCCGCCTGAGAACGTGACGATGTTTCCGCTCCCGGGGGCACTGATCTGGAATGCATATTCACCGTATCAATGGCTTGGAACACCGAATTCGGTTTATGATTTCGGCATTTTCTACGGTCCTGAGGCCAGGATCTTTTTACCGACCGGCTGGAGGCCGAGCAACCATTTCGGCGACATCGTCGAAAACCTGGAGGAGTTTGCAGCATGCTGTGCGCGCTGTCAGCGCGAGGGTATGAAGCTGATCCGTATTGAACGGGTCGAATAATTTATGCGGAAACGCAGAGGAGGAGAAAAATTATGAAAAAAGTATTAGCACTGGTTCTTTCTTGTGTCATGGTACTCTCGCTGATGGCTTGCGGTGCCGACACCAAGAAGGAAGAAACAACAACTGCGGCGACGACGGCAGCGGCTACCACTGCGGCAGAGACCGAAGCGGAGACCGACGCTGAAACCGAGGCAGAGACTGAAGCTTCTGCGGTCGTCTTTGAAAAGACCATCACCCTTGTCATTCCGTATGCAGCAGGCGGCGGTATCTACAATGCGGCGATGCTTCTTGTCGGCAGGGCCGGCGAGATCCTCGGTCAGACGATCAATGTCGTCTGCATGGAAGGCAACGGCGGTCAGGAAGGTATCGAGTATGTTTATAATCAGGATTCCGATGGTTATACGCTTCTTGCTACTGACTACGGCCCGCTGATCTCCACCGCAATTGAAGAAGAAGTAATTTATGAGCTTGATGAGTTCACCCCGATCATGGAGATGACCACCACGATTCCGACCTTCTTTGTCAAAGCTGACAGCCCCTATCAGACGATGGAAGAACTGATTCAGGCTGCAATCGATAATCCGGGCACCATTTCCGTAGGTCACGGCAAGTATCATTCCGTTCCGCATCTTCCGCTGATCCTTCTTGAGGAAGTATCCGGTGCGGACTTCAATGAAGTGCCGACCTCCGGTGGTTCCGAGGCAAAGCAGTTCGTTCTCGGCGGCTCCGTTGATGCCGGCGCATCTGTTCCGTCCACTGTTGCGGGTGAGGTTGAGGAAGGCCTTCTCCGTGTACTGGCAGTTGCCTGCGATGAGAGAATCGAGCAGTTCCCCGATGTCCCGACGCTGAAGGAGCTTGGCTATGAGGTGTCCATGCCCGCATGGTATTCCATCTTCTCCAAGAGCGATGTTCCGGAGGCTGTCCGTGCAGCGATCGAAGCCGCATTTGTTGCAGCAGCAAACGATCCTGATGTCCTTGCAGCAGCAGCTGAGGCAAACATCGTTCTGACCGGTACCGGCAGTGAGGATTGCCTTGCAGCATACAACACCACAATCGAGAATCTTACCACGTTATTAGGTGAGTAACTACTCAAAACAGATCATATAGGATGAACCATGGTGGCGGTATTCTCACACATACCGCCATCATGTTTATGAGGAGCTTTTTCTGTCTCCCTTCCAAGGAGGATTATCTATGGAGATCACACAGGTATTAAGCCAGGCTTTCAGTACAGCCTTTGCACCGATGACACTGCTCTATGCGTTTATCGGTGTTGCACTGGGTGTTACTGTAGGCGCGATCCCGGGACTTACCGGAGACATGGCGATTTCGATCCTTCTTCCGTTTGTGTTCAAGGTTAATCCGACGATGTCCCTGGGACTTCTGATCGGTATCTACAAGGGCAGCATGTTTGGCGGAAGTATTTCTGCGATTTCATTCGGTGTTCCAGGAACGCCTGCCGCAGCGGCTACAGTTGAGGATGGTTATCCCCTGGCAAAAAAGGGACGCCCGATGCAGGCGATGCTTCAGGCACTGTATTCCTCATTTACAGGTGACCTGATCTCGTCCATTCTGCTGGTGTTTCTGACGATTCCCATGGGCCAGATCGCGATTCAGTTCGGTCCCACCGAATTCTTTGCACTCTATGTATTCTCAATCGTCGTCATTGCGATCCTGAATCGCGACAACCGTGTAAAGGGTCTTATGGCTGCGGTATTCGGCATTTTTATCGGCTGTATAGGTTCGGACCCCGTTGCCGGTGCCAGCCGCATGACTTTTGGCATCAGCATGTTCCGCGGTGGCTTCAAGACGGTCCCGGTGCTTGTCGGTACCTTTGCAATCAGCGAGTTGATCATTCAGTTTTCAAACGCCTATGCGGACAAGGTCCTGTTCAAACTCGGCAAGGCAAAGGAACGCATGGAATTTGAACTGAAGAAAAACAAAGAGGATCGCTATACGATCCGCCATTACTGGAACACACTGAAGTGTACGGTCATCGGCTCGATCATCGGCACGATCATCGGCATTCTTCCGGGTGCGGGCTCCTCGATCGCCTGCTATTTAAGCTATGGTATCGGCCGAAGTGTCTCGAAGGATGGTGACAAATTCGGAACCGGTGTACTCAACGGCGTTGCTGCCCCGGAAGCAGGAAACTCCGCGACCTGCGGTGCATCTGTCATTCCGCTCCTTGCATTCGGTATCCCAGGCAGTGCGACGGCAGCGTTGATCGGTGCTGCGCTCACCATGCAGGGCATCAATCCCGGTCCGACGATGTTCAAGTCCAATCAGGTCATTATTTATGCATTCTTCATCATCGTACTCTATGCGAGCTTCTTTAATCTTGGCATCAGCCGTCTTCTGATCCCGGTCTACGCTAAGATCAGTAAGCTAAAGGCAAAGTATCTGATCCCAATCATTTTTGTGCTTGCGATCCTCGGCTGCTATACAACGGATAACTCGGTTGCCAACGTCTTTGTCATGCTGATTTTCGGTGTTGTCGGTGTTATCCTCAGAAAACTCCGTGTTCCTCTTGGTCCGTTTATTCTGGGCTATCTGATCGGACCAAGCGCAGAGCGTGCGCTTCGTCAGGCGTTGAACCTCAGCGGCAACAACGTAATGATACTTTTCAAGCGGCCGATCGCGATCGGTTTCTATGTTGCCACCGTCGTGTTTATTGGCATCATTCTTTACACCTTCAGAAAGAATAAAGCCACATTGGATAAGGGGGCACATTCAGATGACGAATAAAAAGAAAAAAGCAGGGATCACCAATATCAGGAATATCGTGCTCAGTGCGGCCATGCTGCTCATCAGTGTCGGAGGTTACCTGTATACCTATTTCGGAAGCGGATGGAGCAAGAAAACGGGCGAGGCTGCAAAAATGTTTCCCCGAATCGTTTTGATCCTTCTTGCGATCATTGCTGTCGTGCTGATTTTGAAGGAACTTTCCGGCAGAGCGGACCCGGAACCCGCAGCCATTACCGTGGTAAAATTCTGGCAGGTAATTCTGATGATCGCCCTGACCTCACTGTTCTTTCTGTTTGTCATTCATGTCGGCGTTGCCTCCGGTATCCTGATCTTTCTGGTAGTGATGATCGCTCTGTTTGATGAAGAACTCAGGAAAAACTGGTATAAGGATCTGATCGTGGCGGTCGTTGCGACAGGCGTGCTGTATCTGATCTTTATGAAAGTGCTTCCGATCATCCGTCTGCACTCGGTCATTATCTGACAGAGAATCGCGAGGAGCGACCGGTTGAAGGGAGACCTATGATGGTACATGAAAGAATAAAGGAAGGCATGCTTCGTATTGCAGCGATCGGTACGCACGAGAACGGAGGGACAAACAGAGTATTCGGCTCAGAGAATTTCTCAGCCGGGCAGAAGGAGGTACTTCGCTATTTTGAGGAGTGCGGACTGGAAACCGAGATCGACACGGTGGGAAATGTACATGGGATCCTAAGATCTTCGGAGAGCGATGAGGAAATTTGGATCGGTTCTCACATCGATACCGTGGTCAACGGCGGCATCTATGACGGACTGCTTGGTGTCATTGCCGGCGCGGAGTGTCTGAGAGAGATCGGAAAGAGTGGGAGCAGACTGAAAAAAACACTCCATCTCGTGGGGACAAACGGTGAAGAGGGTAATGCCATGGGGGGCACCTTCGGAAGCCGTGCCATGATGGGACTTCTTCCGACAGAGGATCCGGAGTATCTGAAGACCGGAGCGGAATTCGGCTATTCGAAAGAGGCTCTTCTACAAGCTTCCGGGGGAACGGAAAAGGCCCGGTGCTATCTCGAGCTTCACATCGAACAGGGGCCGACATTAGATACGGAAGGCGATCAGATCGGCATTGTCACTGGGATCGTAGGGCTTCGGCGCTACAGAGTGACTGTTCACGGTGTCTCCAACCATTCTGGAACGACCATGATGAAGGATCGGAATGATGCGCTCGTTTCTGCTGCCCGCGTGATCCTGACGGGGGACCGCATAGCGAAAGAAATTGGAAACAATTTTGTGGAAACGGTGAGCCTTCTTACACTGTATCCCGCTTCGGCAGCAGTCATCCCCGAGAAGGTGGTGATGACGCTGGAGATCAGAAACGAAGATGAGGCGCTCATGGACCGTTTCATGCAGTGGTACAGCACCGAGATCCGCGAGATCGCAGACTGTGAGATCGAGCCTCTCGTATCGAAGGCACCGGTCAGCTGCGACGAAAGTCTGGTGGTGATGCTGACAGAGATCTGTGAGGAGCAAAAGCTCAGATACCGGATCATGCCAAGCGGAGCCACCCATGACGGAAATGCAATGGCAATGAAAATGCCGATCGGGATGATCTTCATACCGAGCGTCCGGGGAATCAGTCATTCTCCGGAGGAGTACACCTCGTGGGAGGATGTTTACAGGGGCGCGGATGTCCTGTATGAGGCAATCCGCAGACTGGCACTGTGATGTTTTGGAGATGAATTATGAAGTTATGTGAAGCGGACAGTAGGGAACTGTGTGAACAACTGGAGGAACTGAACAAGAGTTACAACGACTATAAGGCCATGAAGCTGGAACTGAATATCAGCCGGGGACTTCCGAATGAGCAGCAGCTCGATCTGAACGACGGGCTGTTTCATGTGCTGGATGAGACCAACTGCACGGCTGCAGATGGCACGGACTGCCGTCAGTACGGGGTGAAATACGGCCTTCCGGAGTGCATCCATCTGTTTTCCGAGCTGATCGAGGTACCGGACGAGCAGATTGTTTTAGGCGGTGAGTCCTCGCTGAATCTCATGTACGATCAGTTTATGAGGATCTATGCCTTCGGTACATGCAAAGAAGAGCCCTGGGCGGTCCAACAGGCAAAACTTGGGGCGCAGGGCGAAAAATTGAAATGGATCTGTCTTGTACCGGGCTATGACTGTCATTTTAACATCACAGAAGCATTGGATTTCGAGATGATCAGCGTCCCGCTTTTAGGTGACGGACCGGACATGGACATGATCGAGACCCTTGTCAGGGAGGACGAGACGATCAAGGGAATCTGGTGTGTCCCGCAGTATTCGAACCCGACAGGAACAGTCTACAGCGACGATGTCGTGCGCAGGCTGGCATCGCTTCAGACTGCGGCAAAGGATTTCATGATCTTCTGGGACAACGCCTATGTGGTCCATCATTTTTACCTTGAGGGATATGAGAAAAACATCGTACTGAACATTCTTGAAGAAGCGAAAAAGTACGGGAAAGAGGATCACATTCTGTATTTCTCCTCGACTGCCAAGATCACATTCCCGGGCTCCGGCGTCTGCGCAGTTGCATCCGGAGCGAACACGGTGGAAGAGATCAAACGCTGCTATAATCTGCAGCTCTTCAGTAAGGACAAGCTGAATCAGCTCCGCCATGTGCTCTATCTCAAGAATAAGGAAAACATTGTGGAGCACATGAAGGCTGTCGCAGCTCTTCTGGTGCCCCGCTTTGAGCTGGTTGACGGGATCCTCAAGGATCATGTCCTGTATGAGGATGTCTGTACCTGGAATGTTCCGGAGGGCGGCTATTTCATCACGGCATACACGATGAAGGGCTGCGCCGAGAAAGCACTCGCACTCGCTGAGGCAGCGGGCGTCAAGGTGGCGACGGCTGCCTCTACCTACCCTTATCACCGGGATCCGGCGGACAGCGTGGTGCGTTTGGCACCGACCTACCCGCCCATGGAGGAGCTGGATACCGCGATGCACCTGTTCTGTGTCTGCATCAACATTGCAGCGATCGAGAAGGAACTGGAGGCGCGATAAGATGAAAAAGATCCTTTGTAATGCTCTGTATGAGCATCTGCTTGGTGAGGAGTACCGTGACCGGATCCTGTTTCTGGACAATGAAGCCTGTGACAGGGCCGGTGAAGGGCATGATCTCTCAGAAATCGAGCTGGCAGTGATGCAGCCCTTCTATTTTAACAGGAGGTTCCTGGAACGCATGCCGAACCTGAAGATCGCACAGATCACGGGTGCCGGGTATGACAGAGTCGATACCGCGGAGCTGAAAGAAAGAGGCATCACACTTCTCAATACCAGAGGCGTTATGTCCGTCTCCATTGCGGAGGATGTGTTCTCAAAGTTGTTATTCTTCAGCCGCAGGATCCGCTATGTGGAGGAGGACAGAAAGCTCCACCGCTGGGACGGCGTCTCAAGGGGACAGGACCAGTGGATGTGTTCCTGTTACTGCGATCTCTACGGAAAAACGATTGGAATCATGGGCTACGGCTCCATCGGACATGAGATTGGAAAACGAGCAAAGGCCTTTGGCATGAAGCTGTTCGTTTATGATGTATTCGGACAGAAGGATGAGTACATTGATGAATGCTTTATTGGAAAGACGAAGCTAAAGGAATTCTACAGTGCCTGTGACTATATTGTTGTCAGCATTCCTCTGAACGCGGAGACAAGGCACATGATCAATGAGGAAGCGTTGAAAATGATGAAGAAGAGCTGCGTGCTCATCAATGTGGCCCGAGGGCCGCTTGTCGACACGGAGGCCCTGGTCGAGGCGCTGTCAAAGGGGACGATCGCTGCTGCTGCAATCGATGTCTATGAGGAAGAGCCTCTTCCCGCAGACAGCGCACTCTGGGACGTGGAAAATCTCTTTATGAGTTCGCATAAGGCAGGAATGGGCGATACATGGAAGGTTTTTATCGGTGAACTGATCATGAGGAACATCGATCATTATGAAAAGAAAGAAACGCTTGAAAACGTGATAGCGCTGTGAGGGGAATGATATGGCTACAGTATTGGAAAAATTTGAAAAGTTGGGCTGTGACAATGCGCCCGGACAGGAGGGCGTCCGGAAGAACGGCGTGCTCGATCTGAGAGGAGAAAAACTCACCGGTGTCCCGGTCGATTTCTCACACGGAGATGTGGATGCTTTTCTTCCGACACCTGGCTGCATCGATGTGTTCAATGAAGGCTTTGCTGCCGGCGGAACGCAGGCCTACACCCAGTACGCCGGAAAGAAGGAGATCCGCGCATATCTTGCGGAAAAGATCGGTGAATTTACCGGTGCACCGGTTGACGCGGAAAAGGGCATCATTCTTACGCCCGGTACGCAGGGAGCCCTGTTTCTGGCAATGGGAGCGCTCGTCGGTACCGGTGACAAGGTTGCCATCGTCGAACCGGATTACTTTGCAAATCGGAAGCTTGTTGAGTTCTTTGAGGGACAGCTCGTCCCCGTACAGATGGATTACATGGGAAAAACGGAATGTGCGGGTCTTGATCTCCAACAGCTGGAGGCGGTGTTTAAGGACGGCGTGAAACTCTTCCTTTTCTCAAATCCAAACAATCCGACCGGTGTGATCTATTCCTATGATGAGATCGTCACGATCGCAACGCTTGCAAAGAAGTATCAGGTAACGCTCCTGGTGGATGAACTCTATTCCAGACAGGTATTTGAGAACAGACCATACACTCATCTTCGTGCACAGAAGGAGATCCCGGACAACCTGATCACCATCATCGGTCCTTCAAAAACGGAATCCTTAAGCGGCTTCAGACTGGGTGTCGCCTTCGGTACGCCGGAGATCATCACCCGCATGGAAAAATTACAGGCCATCGTCTCCCTGCGCTGCGCAGGCTACTGTCAGGCGGTATTCAAGACCTGGTTCAATGAGCCCGAAGGTTTCATGAGTGAGCGCATCCTTGCACATCAGGCGATCCGCGATGAACTCGTGTCGGTATTCAGTGCGGTGAACGGTGTGTCTGTCCGCCCCTCTGAGGGAGGCAGCTACTTATTTGTCACGCTTCCGGAGCTTGAGGTGAGTATCGGTGATTTTGTCAAGATCGTTCGAGAGCTTGCTGCGGTCACAGTCACGCCGGGTACGGAATTCGGTCCGCAGTTCGTCAACAGCTTCCGCATCAATTTCTCGCAGGATCATCAAAAGGCAGTGGCTGCGGTGAAACGTCTTCTGACTGTCATGGAACGCTACAGAAAGTAAGGTGAAAACATGCTTGATCTTCTGATCACAAACGGAAAGGTTTATCTGGACGGTGTATTGTCCGAGGTCTCTGTCGGCATCAAGGACGGCAAAATTGCTGTGATCGCAGACAGGGACGTGCAGCCTGAAGCAGAAAAGATGCTGGATCTCGGCGGGAAATGTTTGATCCCGGGCGCGATCGACACCCACATGCACGTGCGCGATCCCGGCCACGTGGAAAGAGGAAACTTTTATACGGAGACACTAGCCGCAGCAGCGGGTGGTGTCACAACGATCATGGAGCATCCTATCAGTGTTCCTCCGCAGTATAATGCGGAGATCCTGGACAACAGGATCCGGCGCGCAGAGGAGCAGTGTGTGGTGGATTTCTGTTTCTACGGCGCCATGGGCGGAGAGTTTCCGGAGGAGATCGTAAAGCTCGCGGAGGACGGAAGAATCGTTGCCTTCAAGACCTTCCTGCACGCGGCCCCAAACGGCAGATATGATGAATTCAAGGGCCTCACGACCGCAGATGACGGACAGCTGTTTACGGTAATGACAGAACTCGCAAAGACCGATCTGTTCTGTGCATTCCATGCAGAGGACAATGATCTCTGCAATTTCCTCACGAAAAAGTGTAAGGAAGAGGACAGAGTGACCGGACGGGCTCATGCGGAGAGCCGCCCCGTCATCACCGAGGTCCAGAGCATCGAGCGTGTGCTTCGTTTTGCCAAGGAGACCGGTGCGAAGGTGGAGATCGCACATGTGTCGACACCGCAGGGCATGGAACTCATCAAGGAGGCAAAACGGAACGGGGTGAAGGTCTATGCGGAGACCTGCCCGCACTACCTCTTCTTAAATGAGGATGATCTTGAAAAGTACGGCCCCTTTGCAAAGTGCAACCCGCCCCTCAGACCGCAGGAGCTCGTTGATCGCCTCTGGGACTATGTAAACGATGGCACAGTGGACTACATCGGAAGTGATCACAGCCCGTTCCTTTTGGAAGAAAAAACAAGAGGCCTTTCTGACATCTTTGCTGCGGTATCCGGTTTCCCCGGTGTTGATCTGAGACTTCCGTTAATGCTCGGTGCTGTGAAGGCTGGAAAACTGACGCTTCAGAAGGCCATCGAGCTCGTATGCGAGAATCCGGCGAAAAAATTCCGGATATTCCCGCAGAAGGGCACGATTCGTGTCGGCGCCGATGCAGACCTTGTGGTCTTCGATCCTGAGGGCACTATGGTGGTGGACAAGGCGAAAAACTATTCCCATGCCAGAGACATCGCCGTTCCCTATGACGGACGCGAGATCTCCTGCCGGCTGGATCTGGTCATCCTTCGCGGACGCATCCTCATGGAGAACGGCGTGGTGGATGAAAACGCGAGGGCATACGGTAAACTCGTATGCCCTGTGAAGTGAGATCATTCGTTTCTTGAGTCGTAGACCGCTTTTGCGAGATCAATGAACTGGGACATGGCCTTCGACCTATGTGTCTTCTTCTGGAAGGCGAGGTACATGCTGCGACTGGCCGCAGGACCGTCTATTTTGTAGAACAGCAGCGAAGACTTCTTTAGCGGGAGATTTTTCACGAGGGCGTCGGTGAGAAAGGTACATCCGAGGCCCTCCGCGCTGATCTGCGCTGCGGTGGACAGCTGGTTCAGGTACATAACATCCTTGGGCTCAAAGCCTGCCTGCTCGCAGAGCGCAAGACCACGGTCGTGCATGTCGTGTCCCTTTTTAAGAAGGACCAGTTTTTCATCATTGAACTCATCGAGTGGGACAGATACGGCATCCGGCAGCAGATGACGGTTTTCAAGAATGTCATCTGAGGTAAAGGCGATGTCACGGAAGCGATCGTTTTTCGGATCGTCGTAGGGTACGGCAAACAGTAGATTTTCGGAGCAGAGAAGCTCTGAGTCAAAAATGGTTTCATCGTATGTGCCGGCATCCAGAATCAGATCGATCTCGTTTGCAAGCATCATGTCATAGAGTTCATTGGATTCCGATTCGATCAGCTTGACATCAATGCCGGGATACATCGTCCGGAATCTGTGAATGATCGGCGGAAGAATATATGAAGAAAAAAAGTTTGCGCCGGAAACCGTGATGTGACCTCTCTCGAGTTCAGAGAGGTCATTCAGTTGTTTTTGGAGCTCCTTTTCGATGTCTCGTATCTTCCTTACAGCTTCGATATAGAGTTCACCTGCCTCGGTAAGCCTGAGCGGTATCGTGTTTCTGTCAAATAGCGGAAGGCCAATCTCGTTTTCGACCTTTTTCAGACTGATGCTGAGGGCAGGCTGTGTGATGTAAAGGTTTTTTGCCGCCTGTGAAATGCTCCGCTCTTTATAGATCTCATAGATATAGGTCATCGAGGTGTCCATGGGATGCTCCTTGTCATAAATTTGATCGGTTCGCTTATAAAAATCTTATAAACAGGTTTTATGAGCCTTTGTTTTTGATTTTACAGAAATTATAAAGAAATTCAAGAATTATTATTCGGGTAAGGAGGAATAATACGATGAATACAGCAGAAGCCCTGGTGCAAAGCCTTGAAAATGAGGGCGTTGAGTACATTTTCGGCATCCCGGGCGAAGAGAACCTTGCGGTCATGGAGGCCCTGAAAAAATCCAAGATCCGCTTTATCACGGTGCGGCATGAGCAGGGAGCGGCATTTATGGCGGATGTATACGGACGTCTGACCGGGAAAGCCGGTGTATGTCTCTCGACTCTCGGTCCCGGCGCGACCAATCTGGTGACGGGTGTTGCGGATGCCAATTCCGACGGCGCACCGCTCGTTGCAATCACCGGTCAGGTCGGCACGGAACGTATGCACCTTACCTCGCATCAGTATCTGGATCTGGTCAATATGTTTTCTCCGATCACGAAAAGAAGCAAACAGATCGTTCGTCCGGGCACCGTGCATGAGATCGTCCGCATCGCGTTCAAGTATGCGGAGAATGAAAAGCCAGGCGCATGTCACATCGACCTTCCGACAAACATCGCGGCCATGGAGATCCCGGATGAGCCGGCGATGAAGCCGTTAAAGCACCACACACCGAACACGGAAGTGGCCTGTGTGGAGAGCATCGAGGAGGCCGCGGGCATCATCTTCCAGGCGAAGAGACCTGTCATGCTCGTGGGACACTCCGCGGTTAGAGATCATGCCTCAGAGGAGATCACCCGTTTTGCACAGAAGCTGAAGATCCCGGTGATCAACACCATGATGGCCAAGGGCGTCATCCCCTTTGACAGCCCGTATTCGATGTGGACGATTGGAATTCCGCAGAAGGATTACCCGGATCTGGTCTTTGAAAAGGCGGACCTGGTGATTGCTGTCGGATACGATATCGTGGAATATGCACCGAGCAAGTGGAACATCGGAGAAGATCATCGGATCCTGCACATCGATACCACGCCCTGCCACATCAACAAACTCTATCAGCCCGATCTCGAGGTCATTGGCGATATCTCCGATTCCCTGCGCAGGATATCCTTCCGCTGTACGCGGAACGAGGAGCCCGAATGGGCACTCGATGTCAGAAGACAGATGGTTGAGGAGTACGAGAGCTACAAAGAGGACAGTTCGTTTCCGATGAAGCCGCAGAAGATCCTGAGCGATATGCGTCGTGTGATGGATGCGGATGACATCGTGATCTCTGATGTCGGTGCACACAAAATGTGGATCGCCCGCGAATATAACTGCTATAAGGACAACACCTGTATCATTTCAAACGGATTTGCAACGATGGGCATTGCGGTGCCCGGCGCGGTATCCGCAAAGCTGATCAATCCAAAGCGTAAGGTTCTGGCGATCACAGGTGACGGCGGCTTCATGATGAATTGCCAGGAGATCGAAACGGCGCTCCGTATCGGGACTCCGTTTGTCACGCTGATCTTCAATGACAGCAGCTACGGTCTGATCAAGTGGAAGCAGGACGAAAAATACGGAGATCACTGCTTTGTGGATTACACGAATCCGGATTTTGTCAAATTTGCAGAGAGCATGCATGTGATCGGTTATCGGATCGAAAAGGCGGAGGATCTCCTTCCGACGCTTCAGGAGGCGTTTTCCAAGGATGTACCGGTTATCATTGACTGTCCCGTGGATTACAGCGAAAACATGAAGCTGACCCGGGACCTGAAGGACATGATCGAGAACTATCACAGAAAGGATGAGAAAAAATGAAGAAGATCGGGTTTTTAGGCTGTGGAAAGATTGGACAGGCGATCCTTGCGCATGTGAAGGAACAGAGGTACGCGGAGGTCGCGTTTATCGCAGATCCGGTGGCAGTGATCCCGGGCGAGCCGGTAGTTCGCTTCTGTGAGGAGGCGCTTTTAGAGGGTGTCGATCTGGTTATCGAGTGCGCGACTGCGGATGTGCTGAAGGAAAAGATCGACATGATCCTGCGTCACTCGGATCTTCTGATGTTCTCTGTGACGGCTTTCTCCGATGCCGTTTTCTCTGAAAAGGCGGAGCAGTTCTGTGAGGAATATGGCAGAAGAATCTTCATTCCTCACGGCGCGATTCTCGGGCTCGATGGCATTTTCGATGGACGGAAAGTCTGGAATGAGGTGAAGATCATCACGACAAAGAGTCCGAAGAGCCTCGGACGCACGGATACGGAGACTTCAGTCGTTTATGACGGCCCCACCCGTGAGGCATGTAGATACTATCCGAGAAATGTCAATGTGCACGCCGCCATCGCGCTTGCGGGCATCGGCTTTGACAGGACTCATTCGGTCATCATCTCCGATCCTGCGGTCTCGACGAATGCGCATACGATCGTGCTGAAGGGCGACGGCATCGAGATCTCGATGGATATCTCAAGTTTTGCCGCCGGCGCAGTGACGGGTGCATATACGCCGCATTCCGCCTGTGGCAGTGTCGACCGCATTCTTGGCGGAATGACCGGACAGCTGTTCGTCTGACCATAAAAACGGCGCTGTGAAAAAATCAAAGTGATTTTTTCACAGCGCCGTTTTACTATGTCATCTCTGACCTTAAACACTTAGAATTCGATCGTTTTCGGTGCTGCAGCGAAGGAACTGATGGTTGCAGTCGCATCCTCAAAATAGAAAACGATGGTATTATCATCATCCTCGGAATACATGCCGCGAAGGTTCGGGTATGCATCGAGCATAGACGCCTTGGCTTCGCGTCTTTCATCCGGAACGAGCTTGCCGGCTACACGGATCCATGCGCTGCCGTCGAACGCGCAGATCTCCGCCTTGGGGTTGGCATACAGCTGCTTTGCGCACGGCTTGATCTTTCCGGTCTGGATGTACAGCTTGCCGTCAAAAACATTGACCGTGCCGAAGGGGCGTACGCGCGGCTGGTCGCCGTCAACAGTCGCAAGGTAATAGGTGCCGCATTTCTTTAAAAATTCATAAACTTCCTGCATGGGGGACTCCTTTGTCTGATATATTTACTTGCAATATAATTCCGTATTTTTCGCGTGTCAATACAAAACGCGGGCGCAGAAACGTATTTGCACATATTCCGTACGAAACCCAAACAAAAGGTTATGCAAATTCCGTAAATGGTATATACTGGTGTAAAGAACTGAAATGACGCACCGAAAACGGACGGAAGGAGCACATCATGAACGAACATCTTGAACGCGCGATGCGTTACGCGCAGCTCACCATCTGCGAGGGTGATATCGGAAAGTTTGATCCGGACCGCTGGCTGAAGTACCTGGATGACATCAAATGTGACGGCCTGGTCCTGGGCACCGGCGGCTATATGGCCTTTCACGATACGGAGATTCCGTACCATTATACGGTGAAACATCCGCAGTATGACGATCTTTTCGGCTACATGGTCGATGCCTGCCGCAAAAAGAACTACGCTATCATCTGTCGTACGGACTCGCACGCGATCCATGCCGATGCTTTTTCCGCCCACCCCGAATGGGCCGCCGTCACCGTCGACGGTTCCCCGCGCGTCCACTGGTCCCACCCCGAAGTTTACGTCAGCTGCCCCCTCGGCGACTACGGCTTTGACTTCATGAACCGGGTCCACGGCGAGCTCGCCGCAAAATACGACATGGACGCGATCTTCTGCAACCGCTGGCCCGGCTCCGGCATCTGCTACTGCGAATCCTGTAAGAAGAGTTTCCGCGTATACAGCAGCGGCCGCGAGATCCCGAAGATCCTGAACCCTTCCGATGAGACCACGCGCCTTTACATGAAATGGCACGAGGAGCGCGCATTTGAGCTTTGCAGGACCTGGGACCTGGAGATCCAACGGAACAATCCGGACATGCGCTTCGTGCCGAACTCATCCGTCGGTACCGAACCGTTCATCGACAATAAAGTCCTGGGCGATTACGCCGCCGTTCTCTACGCGGACTATCAGGGCCGCGCCGGCAGCATGACGCCCTGGTTCAACGGCCGCACCGCAAAGCAGCTGCACGCGGTCCTGGGCGATAAGCCCGTAGGCGGCATCTTCTCCACCGGCACCACCGAGTGCCGCTGGAAGGATTCCGTTCAGGAAAAGGCCGAGCTGGAGATGTGGATCTCCGAGGCGGTAGCCAACGGCCTCCGTCCCTGGTTCACGAAATTCAGCGTTCAGGTCTTTGACGAACGCTGGATGCCGGTCGTTAAGAACCTGTACAGAAAGTACTACGATTGGGAAAAGTATCTCCGCCACACGAAGAGCCGCGCTGAAGTCGCGCTGATGTTCTCGCAGCAGACGGTGAAGAAATATGCGCTGTCCGAGCAGGAGCGCCTGGTGGAAAAGCCCATCAACGGCTGGTATCACGCGCTTCTGGAGAGCCGCATTCCGTTCGATATGATCGACAGTCATTACATCGACGCGGAGCATCTTAATGCGTACCGGGCGATCATTCTTCCGAACATCGCGGTCCTGTCCGATGCGGACTGCGCGGCACTGAAGCGCTACGTGGCAAACGGCGGCGCGGTGCTTGCGGACTACGAGACCTCCCTGTATAATGAAAACGGTGAGCGCCGTACGGACTTTGGCTTGGCGGAGCTCTTTGGCGTGCATGCGACCGGGAGAGATACAAGGAATCAGCTGAATGCCTACATAACGGTGAAGCCCGGCATGGGTGATCCGCTGATGCGTGAAGGCTTCTTTGAGCCGGCGGAGAAGGCCCGCATTGAAAACGGCCTTCCGGAGGAGTCCTGCGACCGGGAAGATGCTTCCTGGTGTGAAGACCGTCGCCTCTGCGGCACGGAATACCGCACCGGAATCACGTGGGATCCTGCGGATTTTGAGGAATCTCCTTACTTTGCGGTGCCTGCGTTCCCGGACCTTCCGATGGAGGAGGTCTACCCGCGCGACGAGGTCGCGGATTACGAAGAGGTCCTGTTCCGGAGCTACGGTAAGGGACGTGTGGCGTATTTCTGCGGAGACATCGGCCGGTGCTACTGGGACTACCTGCTGGTGGACCACCGGAGGATGATGGCGGATGCGGTGCGCTGGACCATCGCCGGGGAGGACACAGTACGCGTGAGCTGCCCGGGACTCGTGGACGTGACGCTGTGGCAGAACGAAGAGGGACTGATGATCCACCTGGTCAACCTGACGACGATCCACGCGATGCGTGGCCCTGCGGAGGAGATCCTGCCGCTGGCAAACGTGACGATGGAGATTCGGAAGGACCTGCTTCCGAGCGGTACGAATGGCGGTGTGAAACCGCGTGTGCTTGAAAATTCCGCAGTCACAGTGGAAGAGAAGGAGACCTGCATTAAGGTCACGCTTCCCACACTGAAGCTGCATGAAGTGATTGTATTTGAACAATAACGGGCAGGAAAGCCCGGAACGGCCATAATGAAAGGAGACATCATGACAACACTTGAAAAAGGCTATGAGCTTCTCCGCGACTGGAAGGGAGACGGTTATATTTACGGACTCGGCGTTTTTGAACGGCTGGGTGAACTGACAGCAAAGTACGGAAAGCGCGTGATGATCGTATCCACGCCGACTTATAAGGCACTGACGGACCGGGCAATGGAGCTGATCGCCGCCGCGGGCGGTGAAGTGGTTCCGGCTGCGGTGGTGCCAGGTGCGCGGCCGAACGCGCCGCGGGAGGACGTGTACCGCATCGAGACTTATATGCTGCAGTACGCGCCGGATGTGGTGGTGAGCATCGGCGGCGGTTCCACGATCGATGCCGTGAAGGCGGCCATCGTTCTGGCGTCCCTCGGCAAGGCGGCCACACCCGAGCTGGAGCCCTGGTTCGGCACCGGTGTCGTTACGAAGGCGCTTCAGGAGACCGGCTGCAAGCTGATCCCGCACATCGCGGTGGAGACCGCAAGCTCCTCCGGTTCTCATCTGACCAAGTATTCCAACGTGACCGATCCGGTCTCCGGGCAGAAGCTTCTGATCGTGGATCCGGCTATCGTGCCGGAGGCGGCGCTGTTTGATTACCGCGCGACTGTGTCTATGCCGAAGAGTGTGACGATCGACGGGGCACTGGACGGCATGGCACATACGTTGGAGGTCTTCTGGGGGGCAAAGCCGGAATACTATGACAAGGCGCAGACCATTTGCGAGACCGCACTGGAGCTGATCATCGCGAACGCGAAGAAGGCGCTCGAGGATCCGGCGGATGAAGAAGCGCGCGAAGCGC
Source organism: Lachnospiraceae bacterium UBA1759 (assembly GCA_002315555.1). Lineage (GTDB taxonomy): Bacteria > Bacillota > Clostridia > Lachnospirales > Lachnospiraceae > UBA1267. Next base: position 39,320 of record DCHF01000030.1, read on the forward strand.
TCGGTGTTGCGACGGACTTGGGCGGTTACGCCATTATGGTCGGCGGTACCTCCGGAGGTCACCTGACCAGCTTCTCCCTGGTCGATGTTGCCGCCCACGGCACGGCTTGCGGCATCATGAATCCGTACTACGCGGTCTTCTACGCACCGGCGATCCAGCCACAGCTCCTGTCCATCGGCAGCGTGCTGAAAAAGTACGGTTTTGTGGCCGGAAATGTGGCATTAGAGGAGCTTTCGGGCCGCGACCGGGCAATTGCCGTGTCGGAAGGACTGATGTCCTTTTCCCGCAGTATCGGTGCTCCTGCGACGCTTGCCGAACTCCCGGAATTTGACGCATCCTATGTGGATAAGATCCTGACGGCTGCAAAGAACCCGCAGCTGAAGATGAAACTTCAGAATATGCCGGTACCGATGACCGCCGGGGATGTGGATACCTGTATGGCGCCGGTGATCCGGGCAGCCGTGACCGGCGATATGAGCGGTATTCCCGCAGGCAAATAAGGAATTGAGTATACATGAAGATCATTGATTTAAAAGAAACGATTTTACAGGATAACGACGCCGATGCGGCACTTCTCCGCGCGGAACTCGGTGCGCAGGGCATCTGTCTGATGAACCTGATGTCCGCACCCGGCAGCGGCAAGACCTCCACGCTTCTTGCGCTGGACAAGTATTTCCGCGGGCGGATGAACTGGGGCGTCATGGAAGCGGACATCGATTCCGATGTGGACGCGCTGACCCTTGAGGCCGCCGGCGTGCCCTCCATCCAGCTTCACACGGGCGGCATGTGCCACCTGGACGCAGACATGACCCGTCAGGGCGTGAATGCTTTTCGTGCGGAACACCCGGATTACGACGGCGGGTTCATGGTGCTCGAGAACATCGGCAACCTGGTCTGCCCGGCGGAATACGATACCGGCGCGTCCATCAATCTGACTATTTTAAGCGTCCCAGAGGGTGATGACAAGCCGGCAAAATACCCGCTCATGTACCGCGTGAGCGATGTGCTGGTCATCAACAAGATCGACGCGCTTCCCGTCTTTGATTTTGATAAGGTGCGCATGGAAGGCTATGCCAAAACGCTGAATCCAGACATCCGCATCTTCTACATTTCCGCGAAGACCGGGGAGGGCGTGGAGGCCCTTGCGGAGTATCTGATGGCCCGTGCGACTACCGTTCTCGGAAAGGAGGGCTTCTGACATGGGTGAAGTAAGAGTGATCGAGATCCATGAAAGCGTCTATGCGAACAACGACCGTACCGCGGATATTCTCCGGCAGCAGCTGACGGCGCAGGGCACCCTGTTTCTTAATGTGATGTCCGGGCCGGGCAGCGGAAAGACGACGACATTGACGGCGTTAATCAACCGGCTGAAGGGCGAGCTTCGCATCGGTGAAATGGATGTGGATAACGAGTCCAGTCTGGATGCGCAGCGTGTGGCCGATGCCACCGGCGTTCAGTCCCTGCAGATTCACAACGGCGGGCTGTGTCACATCGATGCGGACATGACCTCCCGTGCGCTCCTTCAGTACGATACGACGGGGCTGGATCTTCTGATCCTGGAAAACATCGGAAACCTGGTCTGCCCGGCGGAATTTGACACGGGTTCGCATAAGCGGGTGATGCTGTTAAGCGTCCCCGAAGGCGATGACAAGCCGCTGAAGTATCCGCTTATGTTCGAGACCAGCGATGTGGTTCTGATCAATAAGATCGATACCATGGACTACTTTGATTTTGACATGAATAAAGCGCGCGAGCGGATCCTGAAACTGAACCCGCAGGCGCGCATATTCCCAATCAGCGCGAAGACCGGAGAAGGTCTGGACGCTGTATGTGATTGGATAAGAGAGGAAGTAAAGCGCAATCAGAGCGCGCTTCCGATCGAGTAACCCGTCCGGATGGCAGTCTGCATACTGCCGATCTGTCTGCAGTCGCCGATCGTGTAGAACTGCTTGCCGCAATTCATGTAAGCGGCGGCAGCGGTCACATCAGCCGTCATGCCGGCAGCCAGTAAAACCGTATCACAGGGAATGGTATGGATATCACCGTTCTCATCCTTATAGGCCACACTGTTTTCGGAGACTTCCGTGCAGGTGGCCTTTAAAATTACTTCAAGGTTTTCCTTTTCAGCCTCAACGGCTTCCAGGAACATGCTGTAATAGTGGCCGCGGAAGGATTCCTTTGCGATCATGTCTTTCATCTCGATGACCGTCACCTTCTTGCCCTGCTGTGCCAGGTACATACCGGCTTCCACGCCGATCTCACCACCGCCGATGATCACCGCCGTTTCCCCGACAAGCTCCGGATGGGCAAAGGTATCGACTGCCGGGATCGCCGCTTCGATGCCCGGGATCTTCGGCACGATGCCTTTTCCGCCCACGGCCGCTACGACCGCATCAAAATTCTGTGCTTCCAGCCAGTCCGGGTCCGGTGCGCAGTTCAGCTGCACCGTGACATTCGGATTCTCCGCAAGCTTTTTCTCATAATGCTTCAGCCAGTTCAGCACCGGCCATTTGAAGGTCGCATAACGGCTGTGCTCCAGCATGCCGCCCAGCCGGCCCTTTTTCTCGAACAGCGTGACCTTGTGTCCGCGCTCCGCAGCGATGAGTGCGGCCTCCATGCCGGACGGTCCGCCGCCGATGATCGCGATCTTCTTTTCACGCGTGAACGGAACGGTTCTCCGGTCGATGGTCTTCTCCGACGCAAACCGCGGATTGACGACGCAGACGGACAGGCAGTGGTTGGGCTGGTGGCACTTGTTGCAGCGAAGGCAGGGCACCAGGTCCTCAGCGCGGCCCTCGTACAGAAGCTGTCCGAAGTTCGAATTGGAGATATAGGCGCGGGCCATAGAGATCAGATCGGCCTTGCCCTCACGGACTGCGGCTTCGCAATCGTCCGGGTCAATGAAGCCCGCGGACGCTGCAACGGCCTGCTTGACGCCGGCCTTTTTCACGTATTCCGCCATATATAGGAACGGTGTGCGTTCCTTCAGGTATCCGATCGGATGCTGGTGGTCGATCTCATAGGAACGGAGCGTCAGGATGTCGATCAGTCCTTCCGCGGCCTTTGCAAAGGCAACGGTATCGTCCAGCGTCCAGCCGCCTTCCTCGATCTCATGTCCGGTGATGCAGGCTTCGATCATGAAGTCCTTTCCGCATTTTTCCTTGATCCTCCGGCAGAGCATCAGCGGGAAACGGATGCGGTTCTCAAAGCTGCCGCCGAATTCATCGGTACGATGGTTACTGATTGGAGAGAGCAGCTTTCCGGTCAGCACCATGCGGTAGGACATATGGATGTAGATGCCGTCAAATCCGGCTTCGGAAATATTCTTTGCAAGCTCAGAGAAATGCTCCACACATTCGTAGATCTTTTCCGTGGTGATATTCAGGCTCTCGAAATCTTCCGTGGAGACCTCCGGCGGAAAGGTCATGCAGGTACCGTGGGCACGTGCGCCGTAGAAGTGAACGGCATCGACCATCTGGGCCATGTAGTTCTTTGCGCCGAGGTCGGAAGCGTCCCAGCCGTTGCCGCCCGGCCAGATCTTGCCGAAGCCGCTTCCGTCGCAGGTGACGATGGCTGCGCCGCCTCTTGCACGTTCCGCGTAGCATTCGATCAGCGTATCGGAGGGCCAGGTCTCATTGGCCTGCGCATTGTACGGCTGTGAAGGCGGGCAGATCATACGGTTCTTCAGAATGACGTTACCGACTTGAAGCGGTTTTAACAGATGAGGGTAATAAGGATTCATAAAAACACTCCTTTTTCAATCACTATAATAAGGATTTAGCATTGAAAAAGGAGTGTGTCAATTCTTTATTTTTTGAACTGTTTTTTGAGAAAAGATCCGGAGAAATACGCAACAGATCCGCCGTTTTTACAACAGATATGCAGGTTAGAAGGAATCAAGGACCGTTTCCGTTTCCTCGTATTTTTTGACTGTGGGACTGTCGATGAGACGGCCCTCCATAATGACCTTGCGGACATTGCGGAGCGTTTGCAGGTTTTTGGTGGGATCCTCATCCACGACGATCATGTCGGCGGATTTTCCGACCTCGATCGTACCGGTGATATCACCGATGCCCGCAATTCCGGCATTGATCTGTGTTGCCGTATGCAGCGCAAAGGCCGGGGTGACATCGCAGTATTTTACATAATATACGAGCTCACGCCACATGTCATACTGGGTACTGTAACTGCAGGCACTGTCGGTACCGAGACCAACGGTAATACCTTCTGCCAGACATGTTTTGGCCATCTGTACCATACCGTCTACGACCGTGATGCTGTTTGTGACAGCGGCTTCGGACAGATTGAACAGTCCCGGAAGACGCTTGACGTACGGAATGGCCGGGGAAAGCGTCAAGACCTGGCAGGCGCCGGTCTTTTTCATAAGATCGATGATCTCAGCATCCGGCTTTGCGCCGTGCTCGATGGTATCCACGCCGTTCTTCAGTGCCGCACGGACACCGGCCTGACCTTCGCAATGCGCAGCTACCTTGTAGCCCAGTTCGTGCGCGCGGTCGCAGGCGGCCTTGATATAGTCTTCCGGCATACGGAGCGCGCCGGGCTCGCCGACTTCATCGGAATCCATAATGCCGCCGGTGATCATCAGTTTAATGAGTGCCGGCTTGTCCTTGGCGATGGTATCGACCAAAGACGCGGCTTCTTCCGCGCTCGTGGCGGGATAAGCAAACGTGCCGGCCATGTGACCGCCGGGGACGGAGATCGCGCAGTTTGCGGGAAGGATACGCGGGCCGACGCGTTTTCCCTTCGCAATGTCATCGCGGACGCGGGAATCGTAGTTGGAGATACTGCCCACGGAACGGACCGTCGTAACGCCGGCCATCAGGGCATTTTTGGCATTGCCGGCGACCATTGCGCAGCCGATCTTATTTCCAAGCTCGCAGCTGGTGATCAGCTTGCAGATCCGCTCGAGGTTCATCGGCTTCTTGGAAGGCTTGCCGGAACCGGGCAGATGTACGTGCAGATTGATCAGACCGGGAAGGATGAATTTACCGCCCAGGTCCACGATCTCACAGCCGGAAAGATCCGCGCCGTGCGCGTCTTCGATGGCGGCGATGCGCGTATCGTCCACAATGATCACTTTACCGGTCACCGGTACCATGTCTTTGGTTCCGTCCAGGATCACACAGTTTATATATGCGGTCTTTTTGCTTGTTTTTTTACTCATATCATACCTCGGCAAGATCGTTCATTTTCAGGAATAACGACAGGACCCAGATACCGACGGAAGCCACGAGTGCGGTCACGCCCATGATCAGGACGATGGCTGTGACTGCGGAAGTGGGCTGTACGGCCAGTTCGCCGTCAAAGTGGGAATACTCGAGCACCAGGCCGAGCAGGAAGGTCAGGAATGCATTGCCGAGCTTCTGAACAAAATACATGACGTTATTGACCATACCGTCCATACGGGCGCCCTGGGATTCGCTGACGGCGTCGGTAATGTCCGCGCGGTTCAGGCTCAGCATGACCGTGATCAGCTCCGTGCCGATACCGATGGCTGCGCACAGAACGAACGGTGCGAACAACTGCTTTGCGAAGATCAGGAAGATGACGGAGCCGATGGTCAGGATCGCGGTACCGATTGCGATGACCTTTTTACGGCCAAACTTTTTGTAAAGCTTGTTGACGACCGGGAGCATTGCAACGATGCCGATGACATAGGTAGCCATGACCACGCTCGCAATGCCAGGCTTGTTGATGACGTATGTGCAATAGTACAGCGCATAACCGGAAATAATGGTCGAATACAGGCCGTACAGGAAAAGAATCGCCAGGTTGACGTTGAATTCGCGGTTTGACAGCAGGATCTTACAGCATTTCGTGAACGGAATCTTTTCGGAGACGTCATCGTGCACGCGCTCTTTTGAGGTGAAGAAATTGAACAGACTGGTCACGATGACGATCAGACCGGCCAAAGCCGCGCCTACAAGGAAGCCGCGCTGCGGGTTGATCATGGCACCATCGGCGTCAAGCCCGGCAACACCGCGGACGATGGGCCAGAAAATGATGGAGGAGATCGCAAGACCGAAAGCGCCGCCGCCGGAAGCCCAGGTACTCAGGGAAACGCGATCCTTGGCATCGGGGGAGGCCAGCTGCTTCATGCCGTTGATCGCCAGCGTGTGCAGCGTACTCGGAATACGGAAGACAAAGTATGTGACAAAGGCCAGGATGATGCCGACTACACCGGTACCGTAGACCGTAAACATCAGCACGAGGCAGACGGCGATCGGGATGGAGGACCACAGAAGCGGGCGCATCTTTTCACCGTTTTTAAAGCGGCGGTTATCGGCGATCGAGGCAAAAAGCGGATCGTTCACAGCGTCCCAGACTACCGCAAGGCTGATGATCGTGCTTGCGATTGCCGGACGGATGTGCGCGACGTTCGTGTAGAAATAGAGCAGGAATGTATTAACGAAGGACAGCCATACACCGGAACCGAGGTTGGTCAGGCCGTAGCCAAGCTTCTCAGGAAAAGAAAGTGTTTTCGTTTTCATAGTTTACTCCTTTGGTGCAATAAAGTTGTTATCAGCATAACAAACGGAAGAAGATAAGTCAATGACGGGAGGTCCGGCTCAAAGGGAAGATGTGAAGAAGCAAGGGGAGTGGCAAAACTAATGATGTAAGTGGCAGAATGTATGATGACAAGTGCGGGGTGAGTGTTGTAAGATGTTTTATATTCAATTTGTAAAATTACTGCGAAAGGCGGAGACATCATGGAATATCGATCTGTAGCGATACTCGGGGCGGGCGCGGTCGGCGCGTATCTGATCTGGGGACTGACAAAGAAGGCGGATGTTGAGCTGTGTGTCATTGCGGAAGGCGAGCGCAGGGACCGGTTTGAAAAGGAGGGCTTTCTGATCAACGGTGAACTGTACAAGCCGGCGGTGAAGACGCCGGAGGAAGCGCACGGTGTGGACCTTCTTGTGGTGTGCGTGAAGTACAATGCGCTGCAAGGTGCGCTGCCGGCCATCCGGGCGATCGCCGATGAGAATACGCAGGTCATGAGCCTGATGAACGGCGTGGACAGTGAAGAGGTTATCGGGGCGGTCATCGGTGAGCGGAAGGTCATCTATTCTTCCATTAAGATCGCGTCCGAGCGCGTCGGAAATACGGTGAAGTTCGTGCCGGAGACGACCATCGGCATGGTCTATGGCGAAAAGGCCGGCGTAGTGACGCCGCGGATCGAGGCACTTGACGAACTGTTTGCCGGAACCGGACTGAATTACCGGATCACAACGGAGGTCCTGAAAGAGATCTGGAGCAAGTTCCGGCTGAACGTGCCGAATAATCAGGTCCAGGCGATGTTAAGCGTGGGCGTGGGGGCGTACCGCGACAGCGAGCACGTGCGTTTCCTGCAGCAGGCGGTGCTTGCGGAGGTCGATGCCATCGCTGAGGCGAAGGGCATTCACTTCAGCGATAAAGACAAGAGCGGAAACTTTGGCGCCAAGGTGCAGGACCGCGCGCGTTATTCCACGCTGCAGGACCTGGACGCCAGGCGCCACACCGAGGTCGATATGTTTTCCGGCGCGGTCATCCGCATGGGGCAGGAGTACGGCATTCCGACGCCGTATAATGAGTTTGTGTATCATATGATCAAGGCAATCGAAGAAAAGAATGACGGGAAGTTTGATTATGAATGAACGTCTTGCCGGAAGAAGAAAAAGGGGATCTGTCGCATCGGATGCGACAGATCCTCTTTTATTAGAATGCACTTATCATTTTTCGTACTTATAGAAGCCTTCACCGGTGGACATGCCGAGCTTGCCTGCGTCGATGTACTCCTTCAGGATCTTTTCCATTGCCTTGAAGTTGTACGGCATCATCATTTTCTTCAGCACCGGGCTTAAAAGTCCCGGCACCTTCTGGTACTGGGAGACAATATTGTATGCGGTGGTCAGGCCGACAGTATCGAAGATCTGGAAGGGACCCTTCGGAGCGCCGGTACCGTGCGTCCAGGCAATGTCGATGCTCTCCGGATCAGAGACGCCTGCCGCATACAGATCAAGACCTGAAAGCAGGAAGGGTACAAGCATGGAGTTCAGCAGATAGCCGTTTTTTTCCTTGCGGACCGGAAGTCCGATCATGCGGATCGCAGTGGCGAACTCCAGGAGCTCATTAAAGTACTTCTCTTCAGTCTTGTCCTGTGCCATGACCTCGGCGGTGTTGTTCTTCCAGATGGAATTTGCGAAGTGCAGGGACAGATACTTTTCCGGACGGCCGGTGTATTTCGCAAACTGAGACGGAAGCAGGGTGGAGGAGTTCGTCACGAGGACGGTCTTCTCCGGCATCAGCGGAGCGAGCTTCGTGTAGAACGCGATCTTGTCATCGACATTCTCGGCCATGGACTCAATAATGAGGTCTGCGTCCTCGACGGCCTTTGCCATGTCGAGCTCAAGCTTGATGCTCGCATACGCGCGCTCGGTATTTGCGAGGCAAGCTTCCTTGTCGAACTGCTCGGAATCCGCGATACCTGCGCACCATGCATTTTCGTCGGCAGCCATCTTCTCGATCTCCTCAATGTAAGTTGCCTTCAGCTTGTCGAGCTTCGGCTGTGTACGGCCGATCGAACCTTCGGATCTTAACCAAATCGTGACATCAAAACCACAGTATGCGGACTGGAATGCGATCTGGCTTCCGAGCACGCCGCCGCCTGCGACTACAACTTTCTTATAATTCATGACGAACCTCCCCTTGACAATGAAATGATACTGAAGTATCTTTAATCGTGAAAAGTTTATCAATCGAAAGGCGCAATGTCAACGCCTTTCAGATAACGAAATGTGAAGTGATACGGAATGACGAAAAAGTAACATTGTCAGGCGGGGCATCGATGAGCAGAAGAAGTGAATCAACAGAATTTTTGAAGGAATGCATGGCGGACGCGCTGATCCTGCTGCTTCAGAAGAAGCCGCTCGAAAAGATCGGTGTCAATGAGATCGCGGAGACCGCCGGAGTCTCACGCGTCACCTACTTCAGACATTTTCAGAGCAAGGAGGAGGTCCTCGAGTACAAGCTGACCGTGCTCTGGCATCGGTTTGTCATTGAGCATCGGCTGAATCGCGCAGACCGCTACAACCCGGATAACGCAGAAGCGTTTTTCATTTTTAACGAAGAAAACCGTGAACTTCTGGAGCTCCTTTATGAGAACCAGTGCTCCCGCATCCTTCTGAATGTTTTTATTCGCGTTTTTTCCGGGACAGAGACTGCATCGGGCGCATCTGCGGGTCCGACAGGTTACGAGCGCGTATTCTACGAGTACGGTCTCTTTGGGATCCTGAACGAGTGGGTCCTGAACGGCTTTCGCGAAAAACCGGAGGAGATGGCAGCCATCTGCCTTCGGTTTATGGAATAATACTCCCACGGCTGAAGCCGTGGGAGTATTGCTTCGATGACCACTGTAACGGTGTCCATTTCGCTTGATGAAAACGATTCCGGGCAAAAGAAAAAGCCTGCCGCGCGAAGGATTTCCCTTTCACACGGCAGGCTTGCTGCTTATATATTCAGATTCTTTACAGACTCATTCTCCTTGAATTCCGCAGCCAGTACAATAGACTTTTGCTGTCCCTCGCCTTCAATAGCGCGGATCAGCAGATCCAATGAGCTTTTCAGCATCTGCTCGGCAGGCTGTATTATGGTGGTAAGTCCCGGGTGCAGATATTCGCACATGCTTAAACCATCAAAACCCACAACGGATATGTCTTCCGGTATCCGAAGACCTCTCTCCTGAATGGCCTTGTATACACCCAGGGCCATGGTATCGGAAATTGCGAAGATCGCCGTACAATCCGGTCCGTTGTCCAGAAGGTCAGCCGCTGCCTCGTAACCACTCTTCGGTGTATAGGCTTCCTGGTTTTCCTTCAGGTAGCGCACCAGCTGAGGGTCAAACTCCAGGCCATTATCTTCCAGAGCCTTTTTGTAACCGTTGACACGTAAGAAACCAACAGAAATGTCGGAGGCACGAGTCGGTATCAGGGCGATCCGCTTGTGCCCCATCTTGATGAGATAGTCCACCATGCGGCGGGCTTCTCCTTCATCATCGATAGAAACCGCCAGCGCATGATCGGAACTGACATTCATGTTGATGGCTGCTGTACAAAGCACATAAGGAACCTCCAGGGCTTCCAGCGCTTCATCCGTAGGTTGAGCCACGCCGCCAAGGAAAAGAATACCTTTCAGCTTCTGATCCTTAACCAGCTGTCTGGCCGCCTCCAGTTCATCTTCCTCTTCGCGAACCGCGTAGAGAACGGAGGAGTAACGATACTTTTTGATGGCTTCTTCATAATACTTTATAAAACTATTAAAGAAGGGATTATCGATACCCTTTACAAGAAGGGCAATGGTATTGGCCTCATTGCGCTTTAAATTTCGCGCACTGCCGTTGGGAGTGTAATTATACTCCTTCATTGTAGCCAGAATGCGCTCTTTTGTCTGTGCGTTAATACCCGGGTCATCGTTCATAGCCCTGGAAACGGTACTGACGCCAACATTACAGATTCTGGCGATATCCTTGATCGTTACTTTTTTCAATCGTCTGCTCCTAACTTTATAATTAGTAATTATTCATAAGCGCGTCCATAAAGAAGTGTGAGCTTTTTAAGCCTTTTCTTCAGTTCTTCGGAGAACATTTCTGCATCCGCTCTCCAAACCCAGTTTTCGCCCACAGTCGAAGGCTTATTGATCCGGGCTTTATTGTCCAGATACAGATAATCCTGAAGGGGAATGATGCAGGTATCGGCCGTTGAAGACTGAGCCAGACGGATCAGACGCTCTGCCAGTACCCGGTGATCTTCGGAAACGATACCAGTATACTCCTTTACCATATCAATTTCCATAGGCAGAATGCTGTTTAACCAGCCCATAATGGTCTCATTATCGTGAGTCCCTGTATAAACTACACAATTCTTTGCATAATTATGCGGCAAATACTCAATAGGTCCGGAGGAATCTCTGGAGTCAAAGGCAAACTCCAGAACTTTCATATTGGGGAAACCGGAATCTCTTACCAGGGCACGCACGCTGTCTGTGATAAAGCCCAGATCCTCAGCGATGACATTTACCTGACCCAAACGCCAGTTGATGGTATTAAAGAGATCCATGCCGGGGCCCTTCTCCCAATGTCCGTTTACGGCTGTCTTGTCACCGAAGGGAATGGAATAGTACTCATCGAAACCACGGAAGTGGTCGATGCGCACCACATCGTAAAGCTCACGGCACTTCTCCATACGGCGGCACCACCAGTCGTAACCGGTCCACTGATGATGGCCCCAGTCGTAGAGGGGATTACCCCAAAGCTGGCCATCAGCAGAGAAACCATCCGGCGGACAGCCTGCTACAGCCTTGGGTTCGCCATTCTCATCCAGTTGGAAAAGATCCGGATGTGACCATACATCTGAAGAATCCTCAGATACATAGATGGGTATATCGCCGATGATGCGGATCCCCTTTTTATTGGCGTAGGCCTTCAGCTTATTCCACTGCTTGTAGAACTCATACTGAAGATACTCATAGAATTCCTTTTCATAGTACAGCTTACGTCCATAATAATCCAAAGCATATTGGTATCTTCTGCGGATATCTTCCGGCCATTCCCGGAAACTGACACCATCAAAATAATCCTTCAATGCCATGAACAAAGCATAGTCATGGATCCAGTATTCATTTTCCTTACAGAAAGCTTTGAAGTCCGGATCTTCGTAGACTTTGGCTCTTTCATAGGCCTTTTTCAGCAGTTTATAGCGGCCCAGATACAGTTTCTCATAATCGATACGACATGGATCATTACCGAAATCTACCGCATCGCACTCTTTTTTTGTCAAGAGTCCTTCCTTCACCAACTGTTTTAAGTCGATAAAGTAGGGATTTCCGGCAAAGGTGGAGAAGGACTGATAAGGAGAGTCGCCGTAACTCGTGGGACCTATGGGCAGGATCTGCCAATAGGTCTGACGAGCCTCGCTTAAACAATCAATAAACTTGTATGCTTCCTCTGACATGCTGCCGATACCGTAATCACCGGGCAGGCTGAAAACAGGAAGCAGTATACCACTCGCTCTCATAATTAACCCTTAACCGCACCTGCGGCAACACCCTTGATGATGTGCTTCTGGCAAAGCAGATAGAAGACAATAACAGGGATGATACCCAGCGTGATCAGTGCCATGATCGCACCCAGGTCGATGGTACCGTAAGAACCCTGCAGGAACTGAATATGGATCGGAATAGTCATATATTCGGTTCTGTCCAATGTCAGATAGGGAAGAAGATAGTCGTTCCAGATCCACATAACTTCCAGAATACCTACAGAAATAAGGGTAGGCTTCATCAGCGGGATGATGATGGTGAAGAAGGTGCGGATAGGACCGCAGCCATCGATAGCGGCAGCTTCTTCCATCTCCAGCGGAAGGTCCTTGACGAAACCGGTGAACATGAATACCGCCATACCGGCACCGAAACCTAAGTAAACGATGGGAATGGTCAGCGGCGTATTCAGATGCAGTGTATCGGCTGTCTTTGCCAGTGTGAACATCAGCATCTGGAAAGGCACGATCATAGAGAATACAAACAGATAGTAACAAATGCGGCAAAGTAAATTGTCAACGCGGGCAATGTACCATGCAGACATAGAGGTACATAAAAGAATCAGTGCAGTAGAAAGAATCGTGATAACCACACTGTTCAGAATAGACATCAGGAAGGGATAGTTACCAAAGGTAAACCCCTTAATATAGTTCGCCATACCGGCAAAGCTTTCGCCTGCGGGAAGTGCGAAGGTTTGTGTCTTAACAAAAGTGTTCACCTTGAAGGAGTTCATGAACACAATAAAGATAGGTGCAATGTAGAGAATAGTGAAAACAGTAAAAAGCACTGTTACGACCAGGCTAAGGGTGGACGGTTTTTCACGAAGATCAGACCGAGTATTTTTCTTTGCCATTACTGCTGTACCTCCTTAGATCTGGTCATACGAAGCTGGATCAGAGAGATCGCTGCTACGAGGATGAAGAAAAGAACTGCCTTGGACTGAGCTACACCACGGGCTGCGGTATTCTGACCGTAGAAGGTGTTGAAGATGTTCAGAGCCAGCATTTCAGTGGTCTTGATCTGTTCAGTACCCTGCCATACAAAGGGCTGGCCGGCTGTCAGAGCCAGGTTCTGGTCGAAGAGCTTGAAGCCGTTTGTCAGTGTCAGGAATGTACAGATCGTGATGGAAGGCATCATATTGGGGATGGTTATGTGGATCAAGGTCTTAAACTTATTGGCACCATCGATCTTAGCAGCCTCCATCATATCTTCAGGAATTGCCTGGAAACCGGCGATGTAGATGATCATCATGTAACCGATCTGCTGCCAGAGCATAACGATCATCAGGCCCCAGAAACCGTATTCTGTTTTCATCAGGATGGAAGTATTGTAACGGCTCAGGAAACCATCAAAAATCATACTCCAGATATAACCCAGAACGATACCACCGATCAGGTTAGGCATAAAGAAAGCCGTACGGAAAAGGTTGGCACCGCGGATACCGGAGGTTAATGCATAGGCTACCAGGAAAGCCAGCACATTGATCAGAACTATTGAAGTAACCGCAAATAATGCTGTATACCAGAAAGCGTGCAGGAACGTAGGATCCTTGATCGCGCTGATATAGTTGTCGAAACCGATAAAGGTTGCATTACTGGTGGTTGTGAAAGAACAGAAAGACAGGTAAATACCCTTTGCAAAGGGATAAGCAAATCCGATCATAAATGCTGCCAGTGTAGGAAGCAGAAAGAGCGGAAAACATCTGGCGATAGGCCGGCGGATCAGATCGGATGTCTGCGCTGATGCAGATTTCTTTTTAGCCATAGCATAAACTCCTTATTGACAAAGCGAGGCGGGCAGTCACTTGCTGCCCGCCTTACCAAAAGCCTCAGTAAAATTATTTACCGTAAGCTGCCTGATACTGGTTAGCCCAACCCTGAACGAAAGCGGTTTCAACTTCTGACCAGTCTCCGCCGGCATCATACTGGTTCATAGCAGCTACAAGACCTGCTCTCCAATCATCAACGTTGGGAGTGTAGTTGAATGCCCAGTCAACATTGTAGTTGCCTGCTGCAAGAAGTTCGTTAGCGTTAGCCAGGAATACGTTAGAAGAAGCAGCAGCCTTCTTGTAGGGAACAGCACCAAACTGTTCAGCCATCATCTTTGTACCTGCTTCAGAAGTAACAAGCCAGTACATGAAGTCAAGAGTTGCCTTCTGATCTGCTTCAGAAGCCTTAGCATTTACAGCCCAGCAGTTTTCTGTACCTGAGCACAGACCAGCCTTTTCTTCGCCTTCAACGCCGCAGTAGATCGGGATCATCTGCATTTCGTCATCAGCCCAGCTTTCAGACAGTGCAGCATATTCCCATGTACCGTTCTGGTAGAATACAGCGTCGCCGTTCTTGAATTCAGCTTCTGCATCGTAACCGCCGGTAGCCAGAGTGTTGATATCATATGCAGAGTTGTTTACATACAGATCCCAGATATTCTTGTAGTTTTCAAGATAAGCACCGGTAAGCTCTGCGGGGCATTCTGTCCACTTATCATCTCTCATTTCATAGAAAAGAGGCATATTTGCCAGATGGCCGGAGAATCTCCATGAAGAAGAACCATCCATACCTGAAGAAGTGAATGCATCAAAGCCAAGTTCAGCAGCACGTGCATGAATGTCTTCAACGATCGTCTTCAGAGAAGCGAAATCCTTAATGTCGGTGATTTCGTAACCAGCTTCCTTCAGAAGCTTCTTGTTTACGATGATACCGTAAGATTCGTAGCAGTAGCCGATAGAAGCTGCCTTGCCGTTTGCATCATACAGTGTGAATGAATCTGTGGTCAGTTCCTTGTAAACGTCTGTGTCCTTCAGATCCAGGCAGTAGTCACCCCAGGTACCAACAGCTGCTGAGTTACCAACAACGAACATAGTAGGTGCAGCGGACTTATCCATCTCTGCTGTCAGTGTAGATTCATAGTTACCGGAAGCTGCAGTAACAACCTTTACAGAAACGCCTGTTTCTTCGGTGTACTTCTTAGCGATCTCCTGAAGAGCTGCATCAGCTTCAGGCTTGAAATTGAGCCAGTATACAGAACCGGTTTTTGACTTAGTTGATGCACCGCAGCCAGCCAAGAGGCTCAGGCACATTACCATACAAAGTACAGCACATAATAACTTTTTCATCTTGATCTCCCTCTTTCATTACATGAAATAATAAGTTAGCGGCCCGGTATATCCGACACCCTGCGACGTGCACCTTCGGAGGAATGGCCGGGATTGCCGGTATCGTTACCGGCAACGTTACCGGTATCGTTTCCGATTTCCTTTATACAACAATATTTCACAAAAAGCAAGAGGGATTTCTAAAAATTTTTGAAAATATTAACAGAATGCATATAAGGAAAAAAAACAATAATTCAATGACACAAAATTCTGTATCTAGAAGCTTTTTCCTTGTCTCGGACCACAAAGAGCCGCCGCTTCGGGATCCACGATCCAGTGGTCACCATCGTGCTCATCCTTCAGATATCCATAGGGGCAGCTGCTGGCAACGTGTTTGCCGGAGTTACCCTTGGCCTTGAAGGTCGACTTGATCTTCTTGCTTGTATCTCCGGCATACCATTCGTTCATGATATTACGGAAGGGAGTGAGATCATCGTCATCATGGCTTAGACGCTCATACAGAGCAGTAATTCTTTCTCTCACTGTGATTTCCTCCTTTCTCCGTATGAAAAAAGCTCTAAGCGTACTTCAGTAACAAGGTACTAAATGTACTCTTAGAGCTTATAACTCCTTTAACGAATTCATATTTCACTCTAACAATCCCGGAACTCCCTGCTCGTGCGGAAATCCGACACGGAACGTCGGCCCCTGGTATTCGGTTGCTTTAACCCCCAGAACCGCCTGATTTGCCCGGACGATGCCACGCAGCGAAATGTAGAGAGAGGCGTCAGTATTGTCCCAGCCGCGCAGACGGCAGAGCAGTCGCTGGAGCTCCTTATAGCCACGTTCAATGGCCTGGTCGGTCGTGAAACCGTTGGTATTGACGAACCAGCCGGAGTCATCACGGGTCACGGGCCAATGGATATCTGCGTTTTTGATCACTCGTACGCGCACGGTGACCACACCTGCGATCTCTATGCCTGTTCCCGCGATCTCACCCTCACCCATGGAGGCATGAAGGTCGCCCATTGCAAGCAGACCACCTTTTACGCGTACAGGAAGGTAAACGGTGGTGCCTTTGATGATACACGGATTGTCCATGTTTCCGCCGCCGTTGAAAGAATCCTCGGTGGAGATCTCTCCTTCAGCGGGGGCGGTTCCGATGACGCCGATCATCGGCTTCACTGCCCAGGTCAAGTCCCGGAATCGGGCGATACCGTTTTCCACGGGGATCACCCGCGTGCGCAGTTCCACGGAATCCCAAAGGATGCCGCAGTTTTGGACGGTACATACAACGCCTTGATCGGCAGTCTCGATGTCCAGGATGTCCACGGCCAGGGCATCGCCCGGCTCAGCACCTTCCACGTAAAGGGGACCGGTGGCCGGGTTACCGGAAATATCGCCGGTGGCGACCAGGTCCTGTTCCGTCCCGATCGCTCCGAAGAAGCAGTCTTCGGTGACAAAACGGACGGTTTCGCCCGGCATACAGTATGCAGCGGGGGCCATTGTTGCTGAAAATGCGGTGATCATTTGATTGCTGATTGTTAACATGGGAACCTCCATTACGATTCTTACAACCATAGTTTATCCCGCTACGGCGCTCTTTCGATCAGATTTTCTTCCGGACCAAATAGTAGCCGAGAAGTGCGTTGAAGCCGGTGGCGGAGAAGACGCTGAACCGCTCGACGATGCCGAAATAGGCCTGCGGTACCACATTTGTGCCGATGGCCCCGACAAACATCAGGGTGAGCGCAATGGCTGCCCAAATGCCAAGACTTTTGAGCTTTTCCGAGCGGAACCCCCCGATGATGATCAGCACAAGTGAGGCAATCGACGTCAGAACGACGGCCACAGTCACCACGTACACATGCATGATATCAGAGAAGGTTTTCATTCCGGTACCGGCCTCGGAAAGCGGGAACAGGTCGTAACCCACCGCGGAGATCCAGTTCATTACCGCAAAAACATACACCCCGATGCGGGTCAGACGGTTTCCCGCCCTGGTTTCCGCAAAGTAGATGCTGACCGCCATGATCGATACGAGGCCGCATTTTCCGTAGAGGCAGGACAATTGGTCCCAGAGGCCCCGTGACGGTGCGGTCGCAGCGCTCAGGTCGCTGACGGCCTGGCTCATCCAGTTGTAGCCCGGGTAGGCCAGCGGTGAGAATACCACGGCGACGACATAGGACAGGAAGCTGATGATTCCGAAGAGGCCGCAGAGGCGGAGGTATTTACAGGAGTTCATCACTTAATATACCCTCCGATCAGTAAATATGCGCCGGACGTCCAGGTAATAAAGTTGCCGCCACGCAGCGGTCCGTCAAAGGCGTTCATCATCTGGCAGAGCGTGTTGACATCGGCCATGGAGCCGCAATAGCGGGAGGCGACTTCGCTTGCGAAATCGGTTTCACCGCAGTCGTACAGGCCGGAGATGAGCAACAGGTTGAAGGGGTGGTAGATCATCGAACGATAGTCGTTTCCGGCCACCACATTCAGCTCGCGCGCAGTCACCTTTTCCTTGCAGAAGCCGTAGGGCGTCAGGACGTAGTCCTCGATCTTCAGGTCCTCGATCAGCTTTTCCAGGATCTCCGCCGGAAGCCGTTTGCCGAGGAGAACCGGGACGTAACCGAGGATACAGTAATCCTTTTCGATGCTTTTTCCTTCCATCGTATGCGCTTCAAAACACTCGCCGTTCCACAGCTTTTCGATCAAAAGAGTCTGCATATCGGCGGCTTTTTTATACCAGGCGGCCTTCACTTCTTCACCGAGTCCCAGCTGCTCCGCCATCTCGCCGAGCTCCTCATAGAGGAGGATCAGATAGGTGGGCAGATCCGGCGTGACCATACAGTTGCTTTCGCGGAAGGTGGAGCCGTCCTCCATGCCGGATTCATCGCTGTGTTCGTAATTCGGCAGGCCGTCGGCGCTTTCGCTGCGATATTTCATGAACCAGTCCGCCCACTTTGCCAGACGCGGATACAAGTCGCGAAGCCGGTCCTCCGAAATCAGATCATAGGTACCGCGCAGTTTCATCTGCTTCAGCGCCCAGCCCTGGATGGGCGGACGGACATTGGAGAATGCGCTGTAAACGTCGGAATAATAGTCCGGAACCATTCCCTCGGGGCTCTGGTAATCAAAGGGAACCATCAGCTGGTCCCAGGCCAGGTCGATGTTTCTGCTGAATGCCACCGCCTGATAGGACAGCTGCCACTGCGATGCGGGACCGCTGTCATGCATGAACAGATACGGCCGCTTGATCAGGCCGCTCGGCGCACGCAGATAGGACCAGAGATTCCACACGGCGCGCTCCCACAGGATCTCATACTTATCGTGCAGGTGCGGGATATTGTTTTTGAAGGTCTCCCAATCGGCGGTGACCGAGGCAAGCCCTTCCTCATAGGTCGGGTAGTTTTCGCGTACATAGCCGGAATGCGAGAATTCCTCGAGGCTTCCGTACATCACGCCGTTTTCATCGGGCAGCAGGTCGATCTCCGTGTGGCCCATGCGCAGTTCGTCCCAGTGCCAGGGGGCGGCGGCTTCGATCGAGCCGGTGATGGAATGGATCACGGTGGAGAACAGCATCTGGAACTGCGTCTCCCAGGCGTTCTTTCCGCGCGGCTTTGAGGTGCGATCCAGCCGTTCCGGTGTGGAAGCAAAGCGTAGACCGAGACCGGCGGTGCTTTCGAACAGGATCAGTTTTTCCTCTGCGATGCAGATGCGGATATCACCGTACAGCGTGCGGAGGATCATTTCCGTGGGCGTGTGGATGACGATCGCGTACGGAATGCGCTCGCCCTGATACAACGGCTGCACATTGAACAGTTTCTGCTTTCCGGTGAGCGTGTTCATGCCATGCGCGGTCGCAAGGTACAGATAAGCTTTGCCAAAACGATCGGCCCCGGTTGATTTAAACAAAAGATAGCTTCCTTTTCTGCCGAACGGGCAGTCCAGAATACTGATAAAACGATCACTTTCATCTACAAATCTCATGACATTACCTCCCTTGCCAATGATCTCTCAGTGTGTTTGATGTTTAAATTATAATCCTTAGACGAAAACGTGTCATACCTTTTTCGGAAACATGTTAATATTCTCGATTTTTCGCTTATTTTTTGAAGTATTGACGGAATTCTTGATGTACATAAATAAGAGTGCTAATATGATAGCAAATACTGTTTTTTAAACGGACTGAGTGGATGATAACTCAAAGAGGAGGAAATTATGGAATTTGCCAACGTAGCGGAAGCACAGGAGTTTTTTAAGGGTGATCGTTTTGCGACCACGAACGGAATGGTTGTCGATGAGATCGGTGAAGATTACGCGGTCTGCAGCATGGATATTACGGAAAACCACCTCAACGCAAACGGAACCGTTATGGGCGGCGTATATTTCACATTGGCCGATTTTGCTTTTGCGGTCTCTGTTAATAACGTCCATAAGATTACCGTCGGCATGGATTCCAACATCACGTTCCTGGTACCGGCCAAGGGTACCAAGCTGATCGCCACCTCACAGGTGATCCGCACCGGAAAGACCACGACCTTCTGCGAGGTCCGGGTCAAGGATGCGCTCGACCGCACCTGCGCGGTGTTCACCGGAACGGCTTTCAAACTGTGATCAAAAGACTTACGCTATACAGCAAGTCACTTTCATACTTTTTTTCAGAGTAAACGGATTGGAGAAAGAAAATGGGAACGTTTCACTGTCCGATAGGCGCAGCGTCCAGAGGAACGACCGGGTGCGTTGATTGCGGACTCTGTTCCGCGGCCACCAAGGCGGAACGGATCGCCGCAGCCGATCGAATGCGCGAATACATCCGCGCGACGGCCGGAACCCGGGCCGGTGTGATAAAGAAGATCGCGGTCTGCGGAAAAGGCGGCGTCGGGAAGAGTACGTTCTCCGCGCTGCTCGCCGCGAGCACAGTCTCGCTCGGATACCGGACATTAGTCATCGACACGGACGAGTCCAACCCGTCCATGCATCGGAGACTTGGCATCGGGAAAGAACCGGAGCCGCTTCTTTCCATTCTGGAACGCTTTTCCGATGAAGCCGCGCCGATCGAAGCCGCCTGGCTCGACCGCGATGAGATCCGCTTTGAGGACATCCCGGAGCGGCTGGTCGTGTCCAGGGATAAGCTCAGTCTCATGTGCTCCGGAAAGATCGACGATCCGCTGATCGGCTGTGCATGTACAATGAGCGACCTTACGCGAAATCTGATGGTCAATTATGTTCCGGATGAGAAGGAGCTTGTGATCACGGATCTGGAGGCCGGTGTAGAGAGCTTTGGCCGCGGAATGGAGCAGGGCGTCGATACGATCATCATGATCATTGAGCCCACGCTGGATTCCCTGATGGTGGCCGCTAAAGTGCAGTATATGTCCGAAGGCCTCGGCATCCGCCGGATCCGCGGAATTTTAAATAAGATCCCGGACAAAGCCACGGAAAAACAGATGCGTGCATTACTGAAAGAGCACAATATCCGCTACCTCGGCACGATGCCGCTCAGTTCCGAGATCAGTCTATCGGCCCTGACCGGAGCGATGATCCCGGAGGGAGAAGCATATCAAAACGTTAAGAATCTCGCTTGTCTGATGTTTGACGAGGCAGAGATGGATTATGATTTATAGGAGGTCCGTGATGAGAGAACTTGAGAATTACGTTCCGCTGACTGAAGAAGAAATTGCAAAGCTTTGGGGTGGTCCGCTTCCCGAACTGGAGCCGGAGTACATCGAAATGGGTAAGGAATACGCGCAGGGCCGTCCGGAGCTGGCGCCGTATATGATGAAAAAGGTCTTCACCCCAGACGATGCGCGTCTTGCGATGGCGCTTCCCGGAACCGCGGAAGAGGTCGCGGAAAAGATGGGGATGGACGTGGAAACGACGCGGGAACGTCTGCTGCAGATGACGTATCGCGGCAAGATCCTGGCGGATGATCAGGAGGTCTTCTCACGTCATAATAACCTTGGCAATTTCAAGGATTGGGTGTATGCGCAGGAAAAATACGACTGCGAGTACGATCGCAATGCGGCGATCATTATGGATGCCTGGGACTATGTCGGTGATGCGTTCTTCGGTCTCCTGCCGGGAACAACGGAGAAGTTCATGCGCATCGTCCCGAAGTGGGAGTCCATCAAGGATATTCCGGGTGTTATGCCCTGCGAAAACATGCCTGAAATGCTGCGGAACGATGATACGGTCGCTTTCACGCGGTGTCCCTGCAGAGCGGTGACGAGCATCGTCCGGTATGGAGAGATCCGGCCCGATATGTGCCGCACCGGTTTAAAGGAAGGCCATACGCCGAAGGAAGGACTGTGCATGCTGGCGCAGAGACGTTCCGCGTATTTCACCAAGTACCTGGATGCGTATCATCCCACAAAGGAAGAACTCGAGCAGCGTATTCGGGAGATCGAAGCAGGCGGTGGCTACTACAGCATTTTTAATGCCCGTGAATTCGGCGGGCTGTGCAACTGCTGTGATGACTGTAAGTGCGGTATCCGTGCGCCGTATGAACTGGGAGATGAGGATTTCTACGAAAAGAGCCGTTTCCTGGCGTATATGGATGAGGAGGAGAGCTGCATCGGCTGCGGTGCCTGCGAAGAGATCTGTCCGTTCAAGAAATCCGTTCGCGTGGTCGATGGTATCGCCGTCGTCGATGAAGACCGTTGCCACGGCTGCGGCAACTGCGTGACGCATTGCCCCACGGGCGCTATCAAGATGAAGCTTGTCCGTCCGGCAAGTCACATTCTTCCGGTGGTCGAACGGTTGAAACTGATGGGAGAAGGCGTGTGAGAATTCACTGTACTTCTGTCCGTCATGTGATATAATCAATAAAGAGTGGCCGTGTGGCTGCGCGGAGCTCCAAACTCCGCATAAAGTAAAAAGAAAAGAGGTATTTCAATGGAAAGCGTAAGTCAGTTTTTCTCAAATGTTTTTTCGCTGGCAGTATGTGCATATAGCATTTTCATTATGTACAGAATCTTTGTAAAGGCCGGATTTGCCGGCTGGAGAGCCATCGTTCCGGGCTATAATATCTGGACCTTATGTGAACTGGTCTGGGGCCCCGGCTGCGGCGCGAAGATGTTCCTGTTCCTGATTCCGGTATACGGCATCATTTTCTACTTCAAGACCTCCACTCGTCTTGCAAAGGCGTTCGGAAAGTCTACCGGCTTCGGTGTTGGTATCTTTTTCCTCGGTGTCGTATTCCTTTCGATCCTTGCATTCGATGATTCTCAGTATCAGGGCCCGCAGGGTGATCTGTAATTGATGGTTGAATAAAAAACGCTCCGGCTTAGGGCAGTGTTCATAAAACAGTAGGGACTGAACAATGAGCACTGTCACTAATGGATTGGCGAAAACACCTGATACTTTTTCCATACAAGATACATCTTGTTTTCAAGTGTCGGGGTTAATGGACGAAAGGCCAGTGGGCTTTCGTTGCTGGTATTAACGAGCTTATCAAAGGTAAGCAGAACACCAAGATTTTCTGCGGCAAATATTGATCCGTTGTAGGCCAGCTGGAAAGAACCTTCGAGTTTCAGCTGGTCTATTTTACTGCCTGCCCGGCGGGGGATATCCGCATGCCAGGACTGCTCTGAGCAGAATAAAGGAAGCCCGATCAGATCATCGACACAAATCAGTGCTTTCTCTGCCAGCGGATGAGTTTTAGGAATCACGATGCCCCATTTATTTTAGCGAATCCATTTCATGCATCCACAGCGCGGAATCTGCGTCACTTGGCATACGAAGGTCGCCCCGCGGTGAGATGGCGATGGAACCGACCTTTGGTCCATCCGGCAGACAAGAACGCTTGAACTGCTGTGAAAAGAAGCGGTAATAGAAGGTGCGAAGCCATTTGTAAATTGTTTCTTTATTATAGACTCCGGCGAAGGAAAGCTGCGCCATGCGGAAGATCTTCCGAGGCGGAAAGCCGAAACGAAGGGTATAGTAGAGGAAGAAATCATGCAGCTCGTAAGGGCCGACAATATCCTCTGTAATCTGCGAAATTACGCCATTTTCCGGCGGCAGAAGCTCCGGACTTACCGGTGTATTCAGAACGTCCATAAGCACGGTTTTCAAAGCCTGGTCCGCGCAGTCTGCGCAATAGCGTACCAGGTGGCGCACAAGAGTTTTCGGGACAGAACTGTTAACCGCGTACATGGACATATGGTCTCCATTGTAGGTAGCCCATCCCAAAGCAAGTTCTGACAGATCACCGGTACCAATGACCAGGCCGCCGACTTGATTTGCGATATCCATGAGGATTTGGGTTCGTTCTCTGGCCTGAGAGTTTTCGTAAGTGACATCATGCACTGCCGGATCATGGCCGATATCGGAAAAATGCTGCATAACGGCGGCACTGATACGTACTTCTTTTAAGGAGGCGCCTAAAGCGTCGGTCAGCTTCAGTGCATTCTGATAGGTTCGATCCGTAGTTCCGAAACATGGCATCGTTACGCAATGGATTCCGGAGTGGTCAAGTCCCAGCAAATCATAGGTTCTGGCGGTAACCAAAAGGGCAAGTGTGGAATCCAGACCGCCGCTGATGCCGATAACCGTGTGGCTGCAGTGCGTGTGCTGCAAACGCTTTTTCAGACCCATAGCCTGGATAGAAAGAATGTCTTCACAACGAATATCTCGGTCCCCGCGGTCGGATGGGATAAATGGAGTAGGTGAAAATGTACGCGCCAGGCTTAAGTCGACGGTCTCTAAGCAAAATGGCACTCGAAGATATGGTGTCTCAGTGTCCGGTTTGAAGGTAGTCGCGCGCTGTCTGTCTGCGGTAAGGCGGCTTAAATCAAGATCTGCCATAGCACATTGACCGCTGAATAACTTTGACTGGCTCAAAATGGTGCCGTTTTCAGCAATGAGGTTATGGCCGCCGTAAACCACGTCCTGTGTGGATTCTCCATTTCCTGCAGAAGCATAGATGTATGCGCAGACAAGATGGGCCGACTGCGAAGAAACCAGTCCCTGGCGGTAGTTCATTTTCGCAACGATTTCGTCACTTGCAGATGGATTGCAGATGACGGTGGCACCCGCCAGGGCATGTTTCACAGATGGCGGAGCCGGTACCCACAGATCCTCGCAGAGCTCTGCAGCAACGACCAGTTCCGGCAGATTTTCACAGCAAAACAAAAGGTTCATACCGAAAGGAACGGTACGGCCTAAAACCGTGATATTTCGTACAGCTTCCTTGCCAGGCGTGAAATGGCGCGCCTCATAGAACTCGGAATAATTCGGAAGATAGCGCTTCGGGACAATGCCCAGCAGCGTGCCCCTATGCATGAATACAGCACAGTTATATAGCTTACTGTCTACCCTTAGCGGCATGCCGAGGACAATGAGCATATCCGTGTCCTTTGTTTTGTCCAGAATCACATCTAACTGCTTTAATGCTTCCTCTAACAGCACCCGCTGCAGGAAAAGATCTCCACAGGTGTAGGCCGTCAGCACAAGCTCCGGAAGCACCAGAATCTTCACATCCCGGCCCTTGGCCTCTTCGATAGCCTCTAATATTTTCTCGGCATTTTTTTCGGGATTTGCAACCGTCACATCAATGGATGCCGCTGCAGCCCGTATGAATCCGTCTTTCATTGTATGTTCTCCTTCTGATGATATATGAATGTTTTGCTATAGCTATTTCTAATGAAAATATATTCGCTTGCGGAATACAAAAAAGGACAACGGTATCCATAAGACGCCGTTGTCCTTTTTAAACAGAGGTATTTTAGCACGATTCCAGGCGGTTGGCAATGGAAGAATTATGAAACAATAACGAATAGCAAGTTTCAAAATCAATATGCAAAAGGGGCACTTTGTCGCAGGAAGAATCTACGTTATATTATTATTCGGTGTATGAAATAAGATTGAAAGAAACAAGAATGCATGAATGTATGAAACAAGAATGCATGAAATAGGATTGTTCGAAAAATAACAGCAAGGGGCAGGAGAGTCAGACATGGGTTTATTAGATATATTCAAAAGTCCGGATATCAATCAGGGTGTTGAGGAATGGAAGAATACCGAAGGAGGTGTGCTTATCGATGTGCGAAATGCAGGAGAGTACAAAGAGGGCCATATTCCGGGAAGCAAGAATGTTCCGCTGAAAGAGGTTGATGCAATTCTGGAGGTCGTGCCGGATAAGAAGACGCCTTTGTTCGTTCACTGTCTGAGCGGTGTACGAAGCAGTCAGGCGGTGGCTCGTATGGTGGAACTTGGATACACAAATGTGAAAAATATCGGTGGTATTGGTGCCTATAAAGGGATCACAGAGTAATTAAAGGGGGAGAGAGTATGATTACGAATTGGGAGAAGGTCACACTGATTCCTGAATTTGTTGACCAGGGTGTTGATTGTTATCGTTTGGGCGGAGTAGATTTCCTGAATGAATATTATGTTGTATCTGAGGCAGAGACTCGTAAGCTGATGAATCGTCCGGAGATTGTTGGTTATGAAGTTTACAAGAGCCTTGTAAATGCAACCTCTCAGATGATGTATTTTCTTAAGGATAAGAAACGTATCACCAGTGCTAATATTCTGTCAATTTCCGCCGGGGCGCTTTTTATTTGTGGAAGGTCGCGTTTGTCACGGGACGATCGATTCGTATCCGGTGTACCGGCTGACCGGCGGAAAAACGCAGGATTCATCTTTCGATGTACTTCTCAAACCGGAACATTCCGTCAAAGTCCCCGCCCTTTCCGCTGTCCGGATCGTGCGGGTCGGGGTGCTTCTCATTGAAGAATTCCACGATGTGGAACCCGCACCGGTTCACGTAAAAATGAATGTTTCGCTTTTCAAAATAGGGCGTGCAGGTCTCCCAGACCGTGACCTCCGGGTACAGGGCTTCCACTGCGCACCAGGCCGCATAACCGATGCCCTTGCTGTGCGCCGTGGGCGTGACAAACAGAAGTTCCAGTTCGCCGTGGGCCCCGTTAATCCTGAGAACCAGTCCGCCGTAAACTACGCCGTCAACAACGATCCGGTAAGCGGTACCGCCATCGATGGACCGCTCGATCGTCTCCCGGGAAATGATCTCACCGTCCTCTTCATAATGGTCATCCCGGAGGCCGAATTCCTGCATCGCCCCGTAGCGGAACGCCTCCTGGTTATCCAGAATGAACTGTTCCCTGTCATTGTCCTCAAGTCGAGTGAGAGTTACATTTTTCATGTTTTTCCTCCAATCAAAAAGCCCAGTCACAATGATTCCATATCATTGTACCGAGCTCACTCGACATCTTATCCAACAGGCGGCCTGCAAAGCTCATGCTTTACGATCCCCTACGCTAC
>DCHF01000030.1:65810-73971 GCA_002315555.1 Lachnospiraceae bacterium UBA1759
TACGGCGTACTGTCCTCCGATGACTGTTATTATTTGATATTATGATAGCACAAAGAGGGGCGGAGGGCAAGGGGGCAGCTTACCGGCTCCATGGGTCTCTTTTTCGAAAATGATTCGTAGATTATTCAAATGCGATGTCGTATAATGATTGTGTGATAGACATAAACGCTACCGTGGTATGGGAACAGAATGGAAGCAAAGAGCAATTCTAAACTGTTGCGAACGCTAATAGAAAAGTAGCTTATTCCAAATGATAAAATGCAAGATTACAGTCCTTAAGAGAGAGTTTTATAAGGATCTGGCAGATGAATACATTCCATTCCCTGACTTTGGTCCTTGTCATATGATGAAAGAAGGAGATGTATTTATTACCGGAGGTCCATTTGGAAATCAAATGCCGGAAGGGTTCTGCGATATGGCCTGGCAGGCTATATGTATTCAGGCATCTACTCTTGCGGGTGGAGGAAAAGTATTTGGGCATGATGACGTGCATATTGCATGCTGTAACGATGGTGTGAGACCGGTCGTGTTTAGGCTGGAAGCTATCGAAGATGGACAGGCACAGCAATTTTAGCGTACAGTATTCGATATCAAGATGAAAATTCTGATTTGCGAAATTCACAAGGAGGTAGTACATGATAAATACCGTGGCTATTGTAAGCCTTTCTGCTGGTACCATTGGGGAAGATTTTGTTGCTCATGAAGTATCACTGGGAGTGAGACGGCTTGAAGATTATGGTTTAAAGGTTAAAATGATGCCTCATGCTATGAAGGGGATTACATATATAAAAGAAAACCCGGATAAGCGAGCAGAAGATCTGCTGGCTGCGTTCAGCGATCCTGATGTGGATATGATCCTATGCGCCATAGGCGGCGATGATACCTATCGATTGCTGCCATATCTTTTTGACAATGGCGAGCTTCAAAAAGCGATAACTGAGAAGATCTTTCTTGGTTTTTCGGATACTACATGGAACCATTTCATGCTGCATAAATTAGGGCTTAAGACCTTTTACGGACAATCCTTTCTGGCCGACATCTGTGAGATGGCCCCTACAATGCTTCCATATTCAAAGAAACACTTTGAGGAACTTATCCAAACAGGCACTATCAGAGAGATAAGGCCGGCAGATCTGTGGTACGAAGGAAGAACTGACTGGTCAGCGGAAGCACTGGGTACGATAAGTCCAAGTCATAGAAATCAAGGATTCCAGCTTCTTCAGGGAGCACATCGGTTTGAAGGAGAAATACTGGGCGGATGCATTGACAGCCTCTATGATTTCTTCGATAACACCCGCTATCCAGATACGGTTGCGCTTTGTCGAAAGTACAACCTGTTTCCGTCTTGCGAGGATTGGGGCGGAAGAATACTGCTTTTGGAAACCAGTGAGGAACAGCCAGAACCTGAACTGTATAGAAAACAGTTAGAAGCATTGAAGTCTACGGGCATTTTTGGTGTGATTTCAGGAATTCTCCTTGGCAAGCCAATGGATGAAAAGTATTTTGAAGAATACAAACGTATTATATGTGATGTTGTTTCTGATGATTCGTTGCCGATTTTGGCAAATGTCAATGTTGGTCATGCAACTCCTCGATGTATCATTCCGTTTGGTGTGCATGCGGTAGTAGATGCTGATGCACAAATCATTTCTTTTGAACCGTAAATCCCAGTTTTTCTCTCTATAGGTATGAAATGTGGCATATTTGAGTTCGATTTCCAAATGAAATAAAGGGAATTCTAATTGAAAATCCCATGTGTTAGTCGCAGTTTCTTTTTTGTTAGAGACGGAGCTCATTTATCGTAACTTTTCCTAACACTTTTTGAAGGGGATTTTAGCAAGAATCATTATATGAAAATAAAGGAGAACTACTCATGTCTCCTTTGAGAATCGAACTTAAAGGGAAGATATTAAGATAGTATTATATGGTAAAATTAAAACCCGTAATCTCAAGAAAACCTTGATTTTACGGGNNTAGGAATCTAACCTCCCCGCCTTCACTGTGGCCGGGCCGCGTCTTACGGAAGTATCATTATCCCTCTTGCAGTCACTGCCACCGCCGGTTGCTGTCCGGCATTTGCTTCAGCGAATCGCTCTGCTCCGATGAGCGTCACGGCGAGCTGACGAAGGCTACTGCTTCGAGGATTTACCTGGGAGAATGTGTATTCAGCTTTCAAGGTTCGGAGACAGCGGAACCAGCAGCTCCTTCTGTCTGATTAAAGTGTACGATTTTTTGCCGCTTCTTTTTATGACGCACCGCCCATATTCTTATGGGACTTTCCCATATTGCCATTCGCATGTTAGAGCTCCTTATCAATGGCACTCAGGAATTCAATCATGGCATGGATCTTGTGCTTTAAGATATCTCGTTCCGGAGTCATACCGATTGCCAGATAATCCAGGGAAGTATGGAAAACAGATGCCATTTCTACCAGCAGATCTATGGAAGGACCTTCTTTTCCGCTTTCAATTTTTGCGAGATGAGATTGTGAGCTGTTTAATCTTTCCGCTAAAGCCTCCTGCGTATAGCCGGAGAGCTTACGAAGCTTGCGGATTCTTTTTCCGCATGAACTTGGGTCATAATACATGACAATACCCCCGAATGTAGATTTTCAGCTCAAGCGCTTAAGCTGGTTAAAGTCTACCTTTCGGGGGTTTTTTGAATTGATATCAGTGGCCTTGCACGGCCTATTACTTTATTACGCTGTCAATAACCTGAATATTTCACCGGGTATTACAGCAGTCATTTACGTTACACCAGACATAACATAGCTTATTTCAGATAGATTTGTTCTACCAAAAGCTTTTCCTGGAGCTCCTTGAAGGCAGGCTCCGGCAGCATTTGCTTCGCACGGTCATATTCCGCCTGCGCACTCTGCACGGATCCGATTTTCATCAGGGCAGCAATCAGCCAGTAAACAGCTTCCGCATTGCCCGGTTCAATCTCCAGCGCCTTGGAGGCAAAATGCTGAACGGACTGATAATCCTTCAGCTCTGCAAGATCCTTCAGCAGCTGATTTACGGCAAAGAGATATTCAATGGCGTAGTGCTCTGCTGTGGCAAGAAGCCAATGTTCATGAGATGCTTCACGATAAACCGGACCGCGATACAGCTTGACGGCCTTCTTGTATTCCTCAATGCGGGGAGCGATATCCGGCTGCGCCTTTGCGTTGGCAATGTAGCGCTCAAATTCCTGAAGATCCGTAATGAGATGATAGAAATCATTGATCCGGTAGCCATAGCCCGCATTGACTACGAGAGAATTCTTCGGATCCAGGATAGACTCCAGCTTCGGCTTCATGCGGCTCATTACCACACGCAATGCATTCTGTGCATATTCGGATTCTGAATCATTGCTGAGAGCTTCTGCAATGGTTCGAATCGGCACAGGTCTTTTGTGAATCACCAGATAGGAAATCAATCGCCAGCCCTTCGGAGAATTCAATGTCTGTGCAGAAAGCTGTCCCTTCAGGGTATGGATCTCCGGCTCACCAAATAGACGGATGTAGACATCTTTTTCTGAGGTTAGCTCTGCGCAGGGTTGCTTCATCTGCAGCTTCAATGCCTCCAGATTCTGCTGCTCCTTCCAGCAATTCAAAACCACATAGCCGAGAATGGCCAGCATAGTAGGCTGATCTGTATAGAGCCTTGGATTTTTGATGATCATGAAGCCACAGGGTTTATGGTAGAAGAGCGGAATACCGATAACGCTTTGAACATCCATCTTCTGATAGTGCCGGAACTCACTGCCGGTCACTCCGGCTTTACGCTGTGTGAGCCCATTCAGCACCACATTTTCCCCATGAAGGAGCGCATGAGTCCAGGTATCATAGTCCTTCAGAAACTCAAATTCATCGAATTTGGTTTGCGCCATCCTTCCTTCAGCTCTGTTTACCCACCAGTAGGGATAGAAGATTCCTGCATCCAGGTCGCCGCTGATCAGGCCGCACCAGTCGGCATCGTAAAAATCACGGGCAACCTCTATTGTCTGCATGGCAATTTCTTCCGGATCATCGTCGTTGTGAAGGCCCTTTTCCAGTCCTGCCAGCGTGCGTTCAAAGCGGTACAGGTACTGCATATCCACTGTTGGCAGGACCATCTGAGAGGGCATAACGGGATTACCATTGTTTTCAGAATTCATTGTCATTCGATGCATTACTCCCTTCGTATTATGAAAAAGCCCGCAGAACATACCTGTAGTACACCTACGGCAGCTCTGCGGGTTACGTATATCTGCTGCCGTTCGATGTAGAAGAACGATAGCAGCATCCTATTTGATGAGTTGACAAGTTGCTTTTGATTTGGGTCAAGCCCCTTCGCGGCATTCAGGTTGGTGGGAATCCGTCCTCATCAATTGGATGCTTGATATGGTATAGATCATGATTATCACCCCCTGTGAAACAAAAACTGCCAGACCGGTACAGGCCTGACAGTCAGATACAACTCGATATGATGCAACTGGCTGCCATTTTACAGGCCCTATAGCTTTGCGTCGCCGGATTTCTCCGGGTTTGCCAACTTTGAAATTATTTCTCTTTTCGTGCAGGGAAGGAAGATATAAGCAATTCGCTCGGTTCAACTTCCAGTGCATCTGCAATATTGAAAAGAACCTCAAGAGAGAAAGGTCTAACCGAGTTCGGTGCCTCGATTGAACTAAGGTGGGATCGACTCATTTTTGCTTCTGCTGCAAGCTGTTCCTGCGACATGCCTCGCATCTTGCGAAGAGCTCCGATTTTGATACCAAGTTCGATAAACCGATCCCGGTTTGTTGGTGAAACATCCTTGCTCATCGAGCCGTCCTCCTTTCTCCTTTGTTACTTTTATTATAGGAAAAAGGGGCTCTGATATCAGTTCTCGTCATAGAGCATATGTCTGATATTTTGAGCAATCTGTTTTTTTCAGCAGCATTTGTGCTGAATTGTGGTATTTTGCTCCATCGAGAGCAAAATGGGCATTAGATGCCAGAATTTTTCTCTGCAGCTAATGTCATGGTTAATGGTTCCTTTCTTGTAGTTCTTTAATCGTTCATAAAAGCATCGAAGGCTTCGATATCATCGATCCAAGAGAGCTCGTCCCTAGGCTTGATGGAATTGTACTCGCCGAGATCATCAACGAAGTACCGGTCAGGATACTGCTTTATCAGCTCCGCCTTCAATTTTCGTTGTTCCTTCTTGCTGCGGGGCACGATCTTTTCCCAGCCAAAGAGACCCTTTTCTTTCTTTTTGCTGATATCAATTGCCGGAAGATCCTTCCGCAGCTTTTTACCAAATCCAAACATACGGATCACTCTTCCTGCTGTAACAGTTTTGTTAGTTTCTCCTCAAAAGCAAAAATCTCGGACAGTTTCTTATCCAGCTGTTCAAAAATCTTTTCTTCAGACATTTCTTCTTCAACCTTGGAATGCTTGGTTGAAAATGGCGAACGCCACTGCCAATTCACCTTCTTCTGACGAGCTGGATAATGTTCATTGATTCTGTCACACATATCTCGAAGTTCATCCGGAATATCCTTGGAGCTGAGAGATAACTGAACATAGAATTCTTTACCGTCATTGTTTCTAATTTCATAGAAATAATAATTTGGAGTACCCCAGCCACTCAATGAACTATCTGAATCCGGGAGAAGTGCAGACATTCCCTTTGTTTTAAAGCGAGTATAAGATTTCACACATTTATCGGTCACAACTTCGATATCTCCGGATTCAGTTTTTTCTTTTGCCCAGGAGAGCAGAATTGCAGCCAAATCGGATGCCCGATCAGGTCTATTCTCGAAAATCAAATCCAGTGCCTTCTGGTGTTTGGCATATATTTCTGCGCAGATCTGCGCCAATTTCTCATCACCCACAATATCCCTCCTGATTGTGTCTACATAATTCTGAATAAGAAGTTCCGCTTCCGGTAGTAACTTAACTTTCTTGCGAGCGTTCTCAACAATACTCAGCACATCCTGATATCCCATGGAACACCAGTTGTCTGTATCTGTAGATTCGCCACCATCTGGAGAAAGGTAAATATACATTTTCTTATAGTCAGGATAGGTTTCTTCAACGATTTTCCTGTATCTATTTAACTGATTGTCATGTTCGCCAGAGTCTATTTTGTTCTCTATACACAGAACAAATTTCTCATCAGAAGACACTGCAAGAACATCTATATGATGCCATTCACGCTGGACCAAGAATCCGTGACAGTCCATTAGTAATGTTGAAAAGACATCCGTGTCCTCAGAAAAATTAGTAACAACATACTGGATAAATCCACGCAGCACACTTTCTCCGAGCCCATGATTTTCGTTTGGATTCAGCAGCCAGGACAGCATATTGCTATGTCTGATTTCAACTCTGGATATCTTCAAAATATCAAACAAATTGAATTTACTGGTCCATT
Source organism: Lachnospiraceae bacterium UBA1759 (assembly GCA_002315555.1). Lineage (GTDB taxonomy): Bacteria > Bacillota > Clostridia > Lachnospirales > Lachnospiraceae > UBA1267. Next base: position 72,196 of record DCHF01000030.1, read on the forward strand.
CCGCCAATGGATCCAGACAATCAATATCAAGCAGGAATTCCTTCAATACAGTGGCGTCATCTTTTTCGTCTTCAATTGTTTCTGCAGAAAATATGAATGTACGGAATCTTCTTAAATTAGAAACATAGCCATTGATGAGAGAACTAACATTGCCGGTTGAATGCTCCGTCAATGCTTTCAACAGGGATTCTCTGGCTTCTTTTTCAAAGTCATCGGAAAGGACAACTCTCCAGAACTCCTCTTGGCTTACATTGTTCCATAAGTAAAATGTATCACCAGTAACCGTTCCTACTGTATTTCGTCCCAGCTCCAGGCTTTGAAGATAACTCTTATACTGCTTACGAATACTGCTATATGTAAGGCTTTTCGCATATTCAATATCCATCATTATCTCAACCACCTTTCTTATGGAAAAGATCATCTATTAGCGTATCAAAGAACATTGTCTCTGCTGCGCCTGTCCAGAAGGCTTCTTTATTGGCTTTCTTTTGCTTCCGGCGGGCAGCGCGTGTGTCAATCGTATCCTTTGCCATCTGTAGAACCTCCGGACTAACGGAAAACTCTATCAGATATACATCTTCGGCAGTGAAGCGGATCCCAGCATCACAGGCCATTCGAATCAATTTATCGGAGGCTCCTTGGTTATAGAGCCGGTTTGCAATATCTGCAATCTGGCTATGATCCCCGACATTCGATAATCTAGAGACATACTGCGCCCGCGTAGACTCAGACCATGTATCAAATTTTTCGTAATACTCGTCCCAAGTTAGCGGTCTCATAGTTGCCTCCAATGGTTATTTCAGCAGCTTCTTTGCCTGTTGTAGCAAGGCCTTATTGGAAGCCGCTGCAAACGGTTCCAGTTTTTCCAAATGACGGATTCTATCGGCCATGATCTGCTGCCGTGATCTCTTTGTTTCCGGATTCTTTGTAGATAAAATGATATCCATGCTTTCGCGGATGATACGGACATCGTTCTGTACCAGGATATCGGTCATCTTACGCAGCTGTTCTTCGGTTTGAGCAGCATGATCCGGACTATTTTCTATAACGGTCTTCTGCCAGGAGAGAAGGTCGTTCTTTTTTCCAAAGCTAAATAATCCCATGATTATGCTCCGATACTTTCATCAGTTGGTTCCAGAATAGATTTTGAAGAACTATCATACTCCTGACCAGTTAATTCAGAACGCACGATATCGTCATTAACCATCTTTATGAATGCCGCAGCATCTTTCTGTGAATCGATAACAATATGATCTCCCTCGAATTTGAACATGGTCTTATATCGCGAATGATTCTTCAAACGCCCTACAAGAACGTCTTTTTCCATTTTCAGTACCGGTGAGTTCTTAGCCTTAAGCAATTTCTTTGCGTTAGTTAATCGACTCTTGTTCTCCAGTGCAATAAACTTCTCAAGCCCTGTAACTATGTCCATAGACCCAATAATCTCTATGGTTTTTTGTGCGCCAGCTCGTATGTACTGTTCAAAGCCAAAAAATCGCTGAAGTAGATCGATTTTAGCGGTAATTATGCTAGATCCAATGATAATTACATCTGCGCGGGAATCGATTTGGACAATATCGTTATCAAATTCATCATAGGTATTCTTTACAAGGTAGGCAAAAATGTGCTTACTCCGGTCAATCCGAGAGACAGAATACACATGCTGATAAATCCATAAATAATTATCATTCAGGTTGATGCGGAACAGGAATCCACACAAATCTTTTCTATCACTTTCGGAATAATAGTCTGCGCATTCTTCTGCTTGATCAAGAA
>DCHF01000054.1 GCA_002315555.1 Lachnospiraceae bacterium UBA1759
TGCGGAGGGCTTTTCCTCTTGCGGTAGTGCCATCGGAATATTCCGCTAAATGTTTCTCCCCTTCCTCGCCCTCCAATTCCAACACGGTACGGCGGGTGAGCAGCTCCATATCGCCTGTGGAGCGGGAGAAATTTAGGTATTTGCAGCCGTACATGATGGGCGGGCAAGCGGAACGCATGTGAACGGATTTGGCGCCGTTCTCATACAGGAATTCAACGGTCTCGCGAAGCTGGGTACCGCGGACGATGGAGTCATCGACGAACAGGAGATTCTTGTCCTTGATCAGCTCCGTGACCGGGATCTGCTTCATTTTCGCAACCTTGTTGCGGTCCGCCTGGTTGGTCGGCATGAAGCTTCTGGACCAGGTGGGTGTATATTTAATGAAAGCACGCGCGAAAGGCGTCTTGCTTTCGTTCGCATATCCGATGGCGTGCGGGGTACCGGAATCCGGAACACCGCCGATGTAATCGAGCTCGTCCATGCCTTCTCTGCCGGCGTCGTTCTTTGCCAGGATCTCGCCGTTTTTGTAACGCATGACTTCAACGTTCTTTCCTTCATAAGTGGAAGTCGGATAGCCGTAGTAGCTCCACAGGAAGGAGCAGATGCGCTTTTCCTTATGGGCCGGAGCCAGGACCTCCAGGCTGTTCACACCGATCTCAACGATCTCGCCGGGGCCGAGTTCCTTCTCTGCCGTGAAGCCGAGCTTTTCATAAGCGAAGGATTCAAAGGTGACGGCGTAATCCTCGCCGCACTTGCCGATCAGCATCGGCAGACGACCGAATTTATCGCGGGCACAGATGATGGTGCCTTTTTCGGTCAGGATCAAAACGGAAGCGGTGCCCTCGATCTCATCCTGCGCAAAACGGATGCCGTCGGTGAAGTTGGACTTCTGGTCGATGAGTGCCGCCAGAAGCTCGGTGTTATTGACGCGGCCGCCTGTCATGGAATCGAAATGACCGCCGCTGAAGGAAAGGTACTGGCCGATCAGCTGATCGGCATTCTTGATGACGCCGGTCATGCAGATCGCGTAGGTCCCCAGGCTGGAACGGATGAGCATCGGCTGCGGGTCCGTATCGGAAATACAGCCGATGGCCGCGGTTCCCTTCATTTCTTCAAAAATACGTTCAAATTTGGAACGGAACGGAGCGTTGCCGATATTGTGGATCTTACGCTGAAGTCCGATCTCCGGATCATAAGCGGCAAGTCCGCCGGAACGTGTGCCGAGATGTGAATGGTAGTCAACGCCGAAGAAAACGTCCTGCAGACAATCTTCGCGGGAAACGATACCGAAAAATCCTCCCATAATGTCTCCTCTCTTGTGCTGTTAATCACGCGGTAAAGCGATGAAAATAAAAAAACACCGGCAAGCTCTCAGAAATACAGCCGCGTGGGAGCAGTCCCGTGCGCAGCGTAAAAGCCTGTCGATGCGAGCATCGTATTCATATTCAAAACCGGTCGCTTCATTTTGCCTCCTTGCTTAATAAAGAAAGAAAAAAGGACACACCTGACCTGTTGGATCAGTGCGCCCAGACGGTCGGCTTAATGTCACACGCTGTTCCTTTGTGGTGCTCCACTGATTTCCGTCAGTTGCAGCGCGCGATTGAATTGATAGATAAAGGATAACATAGGCCCGCGCCGATATCAATTATGAAAAATGCTCATTTTTTACGTTTAAAGAAGCATTTTTCGTCAGAATGTCAAAACTGAAAAAAGCGCCGGTGAAGTCCTTGATTTTCCCTCTCTCATAGGGTACAATAACCGAAATGAATTCTTTCGGAGGCAAAAATGGCAGGCGAGCTGAAACTGATGAAAACCAATGCTTACACGACATTTGATCCTGTGGCGAAGCATTCCCATTTTCCTTCCGTTTTTTCTGATGAGTGTTATATTATTCCCGGCTTTTGTGATGTGCATGTGCATTTCCGTGAGCCGGGTTTTTCTTATAAGGAGACAATGAAGACCGGCTCACGCGCAGCGGCAGCGGGCGGCTACACGGCCGTGTGCACCATGCCGAATCTGAAGCCGGTACCGGACAGTATAGAGCATCTTAACGAGCAGCTTTCCCTGATCGAAAGCGACGCCGTGATCAACGTGTATCCCTTCGGTGCCGTTACCGTAAACGAAGCGGGAGAGGAGATCGCGGATCTGGAAGGAATGGCGCGGGACGTCATCGGCTTCTCCGATGACGGTAAGGGCGTCCAGGACGATGCCATGATGCGTGAAGTCTTCCTGCGGGCCAAGGCGCTCGGCAAGATCGTTTCCGCGCACTGCGAGGTCAATTCACTGCTTCGCGGCGGCTATATCCACGACGGCAGCTACGCAAAGGAACACGGGCACCGCGGCATCTGCTCCGAATCGGAGTGGAAGATGATCGAACGCGACATCCGCCTGGCGGAGGAGACCGGGGCACCGTATCACGTCTGTCATATCTCCTGTAAGGAAAGTGTTCAGCTGATCCGCGATGCCAAGGCGCGCGGCGTGGACATCACCTGCGAGACCGGCCCGCATTACCTGGTCCTGGATGAAAACGATCTTCAGGAAGCGGGACGCTTTAAAATGAATCCGCCGCTCCGTGCAAAGGAGGACCGGGAGGCGCTGCTTCAGGGCATTCTGGACGGAACGATCGACATGATCGCGACCGACCACGCGCCGCACAGTGCCGAGGAGAAGTCCCGCGGACTGGAGAAGAGCGCGTTCGGCATCACCGGCATCGAGACCGCATTCCCGGTCCTGTATACCGATCTGATCAAGCCGGGAATCGTCCCGATGGAGAAGATCCTTGAGCTTCTTATTGACAATCCGAGAAAGCGCTTCAACATTCCGCTCGGCGACGACTGGTCCGTCTGGGACCTTTCCGAGCATTACACGCTGGATCCGGAGAACTTCGTTTCCATGGGCCACGCAACGCCCTTTGCCGGAAAGGAGCTTTACGGAAGATGCCTGATGACCGTCTGCAACGGGCAGGTCGTATACGAAAGATCATAACTGCAAAAACAACGGAATTCAGACGTTCCGGGGCAGCAGTTTGGAATAGAGGTTTTTATGAAAATCAGTAATTTTACGATCCGTGAGAATACCGCACTCACGAAAACGGTATACCGCATGGTCCTCGCGGGCGATGTTTCCGAGATCCGCCGCCCGGGTACCTTTGTCAATATCCGTCTGGACGGTCTGTATCTTCGCCGTCCCATCTCTGTGAATGATACGACGGAAAACACGCTGACTTTGATCTACAAGGTCGTCGGCAAGGGAACTAAAAAGATGGCGGAAATGCCTGCAGGTACGGAGCTTGAGGTCATGACCGGACTCGGAAACGGATACGATACCTCCCTGTCCGGAAGCCATCCGCTGCTTCTTGGCGGCGGTGTCGGTGTTCCCCCGCTCTACAAGCTGGCCAAGGAACTGATCGCCGAGGGCAGGAAGGTCACGGTGATCCTGGGCTTCAACACCGCGGAAGAGGTGTTCTGTGAAGAGGAATTCAAGTCCATCGGATGTGAGACCATCGTCACCACTGCGGACGGAAGCTACGGCGTCAAGGGCTTTGTCACCGACGCGCTTCCGGAGGAGTACACGTATTTCTACACCTGCGGTCCGGAACCGATGCTAAAGGCGGTCTACAGAGCGACTGCGACCTCCGGACAGTTCAGCTTTGAAGAGCGTATGGGCTGCGGCTTCGGTGTTTGCG
>DCHF01000006.1 GCA_002315555.1 Lachnospiraceae bacterium UBA1759
TCTGCCAGTTCCGCCACGCCGGCGGGCCAGAGCAGTAAGGGTTTTAAAAACCCTTACGGGAGTGGGCGAAGGTGGATTCGAACCACCGAAGCAATTTGCAGCAGATTTACAGTCTGTCCCCTTTGGCCACTCGGGAATTCGCCCGTGTCGTCCTGACAAGGAAATACTTTACCACAACGGAATATAAAATGCAAGCACTTTTTTTAAAAATTTCAGAAAGTTTTCAAGAGGTTCTGAAGCCCTTGAATTTGCTTGCTTTTTTCAATATTGGCAATCTAAAGATCCGGGAATTTCCCGGCTTTATTCGGAATATCCCGGATCAAATTTTGCGAAATATTTCTGAAAATTATTTAGCTTTCACCTTAATGTGGTGCTTTTCGCGGAATGCCGGCAGCGCTGCCAGGCCCTCTTCCGTAACCGGACGGATCCATTTTCCGGAGAACATGTGGATCTGCATGAGGATCACGCGGATCGGCTCATCAATATAGCGGGATGCAAAAATGACAAGGAACGGCAGCTTCCAGACAAATGCCGCGCAGGCCAGGACCGGAAGCACCAGAAGGTACATAAAGACGATCTCCAGAACGGTACCGGTAGTGGCATCGCCCGCGGAACGGTAAGTGTCGTTCATCAGCCAGTTACACATACGGATGACGATGACCACGCAGAAGATCGCGACCATGCCCTTGCCGAGCCGGAGCGACTCGCCGGAGAGGCCCATGACCGTCAGCACCGGTGTCTTGATTGCTGTAAAGATCAAGCTGAGCACCAGCATGCCGATGGCGCAGATATAAATGAGCCGCCAGCCGCGATCGTAGGCCGTGTCCAGTTCGCCCGCACCGACCTTGTTACCGACCAGGACGGATGCCGCATTCGTAAAGCCGGAGAAGAAACCGATGAACACGCCTTCGATCGTTGCAAATACGGCGATGGCTGCGATGGCTTCTTCGGACTGACGGCCCAGAATGATGCTGATGATGGCACCGGAAACACCGATCAGAAGCTCGTTCGCAATGATCGGCAGACACTTAACAACATACTCCTTCGTGTGCGCACGGTCCCAGGTGAAATGCTTTCTGATACGGAAAAGCGGCTCGAATCCGCCCACTTTGGCCATGATCATACAGAAGACATAGTTTACGAGACTTGCAGTGACGGTCGCGATCGCGGCACCCTGCACGCCTAATCTCGGGAAGCCCCAGTGACCAAAAATAAGAAGCCAGTTCAGGACGATATTCGTAAAAACAGAAAGAATCGATGCGTACAGCGGAACCTTAACGCGGCTTGCGGAACGTAGCATGTTTGCCGCGGCCATCGACATGACGGTAAGCGGGTATGAGAAGCCGACAATGCGAAGATAGGGAATACCCAGCTGCTGAATATTGACCTTATCCGTGTAGATCTTCATGACAAGTTCCGGCGCAAAGATCGCAAGTGCGCTGAAGATCAGGGCGATGGCCATCATGAACACCCACATCATGCCGAAGGAACGCTCCATGCCATCCTCATCTTCCGCGCCCCAGTACTGCGCCATAAACAGCATACCGCCGCCGGAGAAGCCCCAGTAGCAGGCAAACATCAGGGATGAAAACTGTGCACACAGACCTACGGCGCCGACAGTCTTTTCACCCATGGATGCGATCATAACGGTGTCCAGCATGGAACCGGTCGTTGTCAAAAGGCTCTGGAATGCTACGGGAATGCCGAGTACCGCAAGAGCTTTCAGAAATTCTTTCCAGTTGAAACGCTGCTTCATTCTTATCTCCTCTCACAAAACGCGCTTGAATAGACCTTATCATAGCCGGTTCGGGTTTTCAAGGAAAAAACTCGTCATATAAGGGCAAAAACAAGTGTTTTTAGCGCCGCTCCGAAAAGGGCGGGGACTTGTGCGATTTTTGTGTTTCCGTGGCTAAAACAGCACTTTTGGGGCAAATTCAAGGGTTGTGCGGCGTGTGGCCGTATAAATCAGAAAGGCTACGGAAGCGCCTTCGGATCTTCCATAGCCTTTTCAATTACTTATCGCTTACAGCACTTCCTTCGTCGCAACCATATCGACGCCGGTATCGGCCACATTCGCGAGGACCACATCGCCGATGTGTACCGGGCAAGCCACGGTCACGTCCTTGATCGCGCGGCAGATGTCAAAGATCTTGCCCTTCGGAATGTCGGACGCGGTCTTGCAGGATACCATAACGGCGCCGGTCGTTGAGCCGGAAACGTGCACGGACGAGGTCACGATACGGGTCGGCGCAGTGACTTCCTTCTTCGCATAAGCCGCACCGCGCGGGCAGGTATTGCCGGTGACCTTCGTCACTTCACCGTTTTCGATCGTCACTTCCAGCGGACAGCCCATCGGGCAGTTAATGCAGATCAGATTACGCGTCTCCATTTTACGCCTCCTCCACGCGGATGGAAATGCTCTTTGCATCCGCATGATTTTCAAACATGCTCTTCTTTAAGACGACTTCCTCCATCTCGCCCGGTGCCATGACGACACGCTTCTTGCGGATGACCTTCTCATCGTCGATGTAAACATTGACCCACTTGTTCTGCATGACGGAACCCACGCGGAAACGGACCGTCAGCTGATCGGTCATCTTCTTCGGGTCGATGGTGCTCGGCACGGTATAACGCGGGCCGCCTTCAACGGTCAGCGCGATCTCGCCGTCCGTACCCTGCGCCAGTTCACCGTTCACGAATGCCACTGCATTGCGTCCGGCTGCCGCCGCTTCTTCGGACACGAAGTCTACGAGGTCATGCACGTGAAGTACATTACCTGCCGCGAATACACCGGGAACGCTGGTCTCAAGGCTCTCGTTAACGGTCGGGCCGTTCGTGATGCGAGACAGCTCCACGCCTGCGTTTCTGGAAAGCTCGTTCTCCGGAAGAAGACCGCAGGAAAGAAGCAGGGTATCGCACTCGTAGAATTCCTCGGTGCCCGGAATCGGCTTCATGCGGTTATCGACCTCGGCGATCGTAACACCGGTCACGCGCTCCTTGCCCTGAATGTCCACAACGGTGTGGCTGAGCTTGAGCGGAATGCCAAAGTCGTTCAGACACTGGACGATATTTCTCTTCAGGCCGCCGGAATACGGCATGAGTTCGGCTACGACCTGCACTTCCGCGCCTTCCAGGGTCATACGGCGTGCCATGATCAGGCCGATATCACCGGAACCCAGAATGACGACCTTACGGCCGGGCATATAGCCTTCGATATTGACCAGACGCTGCGCGGTACCTGCGGAATAGATACCTGCCGGACGGTAGCCCGGGATGTTCAGCGCACCGCGGCTTCTTTCGCGGCAGCCCATCGCCAGGATCACGGCCTTGGCCTGAATGTCAAACATACCGTCCACGCGGTTCATGGCGGTGACCACCTTTTCTTCGGTGATGTCCATGACCATCGTGTTCAAACGGTATTCAATGTTTCTTTCAACGACCTGATCCGCATAACGCTTTGCATACTCGGGGCCGGTCAGTTCTTCCTTGAAGGTGTGAAGACCGAAACCGTTATGAATGCACTGGTTTAAGATACCGCCCAGCTGGCTGTCTCTTTCCAGGATCAGGATGCTTCTTTCGCCCGCATCATAGGCTGCTACTGCTGCGGCAAGGCCTGCGGGGCCGCCGCCAATGATCACGATATTATAATTTTCCATAGCGCGCCTCCTTAAATGCGGTCCTTGACCACGCCGACGATGAACCTGGATTCTCCGCCGTTCTTGGTGATCTCAGACTGGTCGACACCCAGCTCGTGAGCCAGGATCTCAATGACACGCGGTGAGCAGAAGCCTGCCTGGCAACGACCCATACCGGCACGTACACGACGCTTGATACCGTCTAAGGACTTTGCGCCTACCGGACGGCGGATCGCATCGACGATCTCACCCTCGGAAATGCTCTCGCAGCGGCAGATGATCTGGCCGTATGCCGGATTTTCCTTGATCAGCGCGTTGCGCTCTTCCTTGGTGAGTTCAGCAGCTTTGACGATGCCCTTGCGCTCCGCAACGAAATCGGCCTTTTTCTCAAGCCCCAGCTTTTCTGCGATCAGATCGGACAGATATTCGCCGATGGCCGGTGAAGAGGACAGACCCGGAGACTCAATGCCGGCTGCATCGAAGAAGCCCGGATTCTCCGGGACCTCGCCCAGAACGAATTCGTGGCTGACTTCGTGTGCACGAAGGCCTGCAAAAGAGGTGATGGTCTGGCGGACCGGAACATCCTTAACGGCGATCGCAGACTTCTCGATGACCTCCTGAAGTCCCGCTGCGGTGGTGTTGGTGCCTTCCGGATCATCGATATCGGTCGCGGTCGGACCGACGATCGTATTGTTATGAACGGTCGGGGAAACCAGAACGCCCTTGCCGTACTTGCCCGGAAGCTGGAATACGGTATGCTTGACGAAACCGTCGGTGTTGTGATCGAGAAGCAGATACTCACCCTTTCTCGGGACGATCTGCATCTTCTTTTCCGCCATCATGTTGTGGAATACGTCGGAGTAAACACCGGCTGCATTGACAACCGCCTTGGCTTCGATGACCTCTCCGTTCTTCGCGGTGACCTTGAAGCTTCCGTCCGCCTGCTTTTCGATGCCTGCGACTTCCGTATTGAACTTGAATTCCACGCCGTTGACCGCTGCATTCTCTGCAAATGCGATGGTCAGACCGAACGGGCAGACGATGGCACCGGTCGGCGCCCACAGTGCGGCAACCGCAGCATCGGAGATGTTCGGCTCCATTTCCAGAAGCTTTGCACGGTCCACGATCTCAAGGCCCTTGACACCGTTCTTTACACCGTTCTCATAAAGCTCCTGCAGCTTCGGAAGCTCTTCCTCCGCAACACAGACGACCAGACTTCCGCACATATCATATGCAACGTCCAGTTCCTTTGCCAGTGCGGGCATCATTTCGCTGCCCTTCACATTGAATTTTGCCATCAGGGAACCGTTTGCGGCATCAAAGCCCGCGTGCACGATCGCACTGTTGGCCTTGGAGGTGCCGGTACATACATCTTCATCCTTTTCGATGACGCATGCGTTCACCTGGTAACGCGACAGATAACGGGCGATGGAACAGCCCGTGACACCTGCGCCGATGATTACGACATCATACATGTTTCTCACTCCTCATCTTCCTTTGCCCATGCCAGTGCACGCGTTACCGCACGCTTCCAGCCGGCAAGCTTTTTATTTCTCTGTTCTTCCGTATAGGACGGCTTGAACATTTCACCGAATCTCCAGTTCTGCGCGATCTCTTCCGTGGACTTATAGTAACCGACGGCAAGACCGGCCAGATATGCAGCACCCATTGCGGTCGTTTCGACACATGCGGGGCGGGTGACCGTCTCGCCGATGATGTCGGCCTGGAACTGCATTAAAAGGTTGTTCGCGGATGCGCCGCCATCGACCTTCAGGGTCGTGATCGGAATACCGGAATCCGCTTCCATGGCACGAAGAACATCGTGGGTCTGGTAAGCCAGGGACTCCAGGGTCGCGCGAATGATATGATAACGGTTAACACCGCGGGTCAGGCCCACGATGCAGCCTCTTGCGTACGGATCCCAGTAGGGTGCGCCGAGGCCGGTAAACGCCGGAACTACATAACAGCCGTTCGTGTCAGCGACCTTCTTTGCGAAGTATTCGGAATCCATGGCGCTTTCAACGACACGAAGCTCATCTCTCAGCCACTGGATTGCGGAACCTGCCACAAAGATGGAGCCTTCCAGGGCATAGGTGACCTTGTCACCGATGCACCAGCCGATGGTCGTAACCAGACCGTTCTTGGAGAACACGGGCTTGTCACCGGTCGTCATCAAAAGGAAGCAGCCGGTACCGTAGGTGTTCTTCACATCGCCCGGGCGGAAGCAGGTCTGACCGAACAGTGCGGACTGCTGGTCACCGGCTGCACCGGCGATGGCGATCTTGCCGCCAAAGAGCTCGGGATCGGTATATCCGTACACATAAGAGTTCGGCTTGACCTCCGGAAGGATGCACGCGGGAATATTCAGTTTTTCCATGATCTCGCGGTCCCATTCCAGAGTGTTGATATTGAACAGCATCGTACGGGAAGCGTTGGAATAGTCCGTGACATGGACCTTTCCGCCGGTCAGCTTCCAGATGAGCCAGGTCTCGACGGTACCGAACAGGATCTCGCCCTCTTCCGCTCTCTTTCGGACGCCTTCCACGTTCTCAAGGATCCAGCGGATCTTCGTTGCGGAGAAATACGGGTCGATGATCAGACCGGTCTTCTCGCGGTACGTATCGACCAGGCCTTCCTCGATCAGGGAATCGCAGAACTGTGCGGTTCTTCTATCCTGCCAGACGATGGCATGGCAGACCGGCTCACCGGTCTTCTTATCCCAAAGGATCGTGGTCTCACGCTGATTCGTGATACCGATCGCGGCAATATCCTCTGCCGTTGCTTCCACCTTACTCAGCGCTTCCGATGCAACTGCGTACTGTGTCAGCCAGATCTCCATCGCATCATGCTCGACAAGGCCGGGCTGCGGGAAATACTGCGTAAATTCCTTCTGTGCTACACTGACCATTTCGCCTCTCTCGTTGAAGAGGATACAGCGGTTGGATGTGGTGCCTGAGTCCAGTGCCATAATATACTTTGCCATATGTTTCCTACCCTTCGTTATTCTTATTCGCCTCTTGCGCTTAGGTTTTGGTTGATTGCAGCTATTCTTGGCCGCCGGATCACATACGGAGGAGCACCGCGCATGCGGAGTACTCTTCCATTCCGGAGATCACGAGTCTGCCGTCGTCGATGCCGATGTTCACGCAGTCCTCCTTGTAGACCTTCAGAATCTCCTTTGCGCCCGGGACCTTGGTCATGACCGCGTCCCCGGGATTCAGGAACTGATGGACCACGACGAGCATCGTGCCTTCCGCGTCCTCTGTGCCGGTACGCTTCACGATCTGCGCGCCGTCCGGCTTGCTGTAGTTCATCGTCTCGTTCCGTTCGATGACGGACTTACCGTTCCGGATGACCGGGACCGCTTCCTTGTAGAATTTCAGGCCCTCGTCAATGAGTTCCCATTGACGGTCGCTCATATCGTAAATGTCGCCGGACAGGCAGCAGCGTCCCAGGAACGTATTGGCAACGGAATAGATCACGCGGCGCTCGGAATCGGTCGCGCGCATGACTGCCCAGATCTGGCTCTGGCGCGGGAGGATGGCCCGGTGCAGGTTCGCTGCGATGACCGGGATCGTCACCGGCTCGTGCGCATCGGAAAAGGAACTCATGGATGCGACCGCCTGCATGGACGGCTCTTCGCGATGGCCGCCGGATGCACAGTTTTCAATGACGATATCCGGGATCTCCTCGCGGATCCTTAGGAAGAAGGCCTGCGTTGCGAGCATGGATTTCCGCAGTTCCTCACCGCGACTCTCTTCGCCGTCCGGGCCCATACCGTAGTTGCCGTTGTAATCGACCTTCAAATAGCCGAAGTTGTTGTCTTTTAAGAGCTTGATGACCTTTTCGGACAGGAATTCCACGACCTTGGGATCCTTCATGTCGTAGAAGCGCTTTCCGCCCTCGGTCAGGACATGGCCGTCCATTTTCAGCATCATGTCGGTGCGGGTATTGTAGGAATGCGCAAGCGGGCCGATGCACTCAAACTCGAACCAGATGCCCGGGATCATACCGGCCGCACGGACCATGTCAGTGACCTTCTTAAGTCCCTCCGGGAAACGGACAGCATTGACATCCCAGTCGCCCTGTTCGCTCCACCACTCGCCCGGATAGTCAATGGAGAACCATCCACAGTCGATGACACAGTACTTAAAACCCTTACCTTTTATTTTATTCACGATCTTTGTGAGGTTCTCCTCCGTAGGATTGCCCCAGGTCGTGCAGTATTCGTTGAAGATGACCGGAAGCTCCTCTTCGGATTCCGGGATGTTTGCCATGGCCTCGTTCTGAGAATCGCAAAGCGCATACGCGATGTCATCGACACCGCCCATCACGGCGGAGATGACGGCGTCCGGAGCGGCGTAGGAATCACCGGGCTTTAACACCTTGGTCCAATGGCCGAATTCGCGGTCGGCAAGACCGCCGGAGAATGCCACCGTGTCGTCACGCTGGTAAAGCTCCATCTGCCAGGAAGCCGGATGGTACAGCTGTGCGCCGACCATATAGCCATATTTGGCGTCCTCAACGGCGCCCCACGGGAAATAGCCGCGGACAGCCATCGAACCGACCTGGCCGTAGCGCTCGACCTGACAGCTCATCAGCTGCCAGCAGGGCTCCATGTGAAGATCTATGAGGTTCTGCTTTAAGAGCTTGCCCTCCTGGGCCCAGCGGCTCTGCAGACGGTAGAAATTCAGGTCCTGCATGCGCTCTTCCGTCTCAATGGGCGAAATGTGGCAAAGAGAGAAGGACGACAGCATTTCAAGCGTCTGATCCTCTCCGGAGATGTTCAGCACCTCGGTCTTGGACCATGCATAAGGCGCGCCGTTCTTCATGATCAGATGGTGATAGGCGCGGATCCGGTCGCTTTCCAATACGGTCACGATGTCGTGGCCGTCAAAATCCGGAAGGATGCTGCAATCCTGGCGGACAAATTTCAGGTTCCAGCTGCTCGCACTATTTCGCATCGTGCGGCCCATGGAATAGTCGCCCGGGTAGGGATCGCCGACCAGCTTTACCTGCACCAGACTCTCCACGCGATAACGGCCATCGACCGTAAACTTATCCTCCAGCGCCGTCGGCAGCATCATCATGCCGACCGCACCGCGGCAATACGAGTCACAGTCATTGTCCCGCACATACCAGACGGTATACGTACCGTTGCTCCATTTACTCAGAATCTCTCTCATGTCCACCTCACAGGTCTATTATTTACGCGCACAGCGTTATGTTCAGGTAAACGCCTTGTTTTTCCACTTTCCGGAAAGGTAACGCACCAGATAGAAAACGCCGGTAGTCCCCCAGTTCGCGATGCAGGCGTACCAGATGCCGCGCATACCGAGTTTGAGTCCGTAAATGAACAACAGGGCAAAGCCCACGCGGCCAAGCACCTCCATAAAACCGCCGCACATGGAAAAGCGGGTGTCTCCGGAGCCGTTGATGACGGCGCGGTTGATGTAAATGTTGGAAAGGAACAGCACAAAGCTTGAGTAGATACCGATGGCGATCACACCGTAGCCGATGACGGTCTCTTCCGTGGAGAACAGACTCATAAAGGCTCGGCCGCCCAAATGGCCGAACAGGAACATCACAACAGAGAAGCCGATCGCAAAGATCCACATAACGCGGTAACCCTTTTTGATACGGTCCAGCTTCTTTGCGCCGATGTTCTGACCCGTGTATGTGGAAAGGGCCATCGCCATCGCACCGAGGGGCAGATTGTCGATATTATCGAATTTAGTCGCTACGGTATGGGCTGCCATGACCGTTGCGCCGAAGGAATTGACGAAGCGCTGAAGAAAAACATTGGAAAGTGAGATCGTCGAATTCTGGAGGGCCAGCGGAACGCCTGCGGTCAGGATTCTTTTGACAAGATCACCATCAAAATGAAGCTCCCGTACAGAGAAACGGAAATATACGTATTTTTTCCGGGCAAAGAAGAAGGTGACGGCCGCGACCACATACTGGGAAATGACGGTTGCAAGGCCCACGCCGAGGACGCCGAGCTTCAGCACGGTGACACAGAGAAGGTCCATAACCGTGTTCAGGATGCTGGAAAAGATCAAAAAGTACAGCGGCATCTGTGAGTCGCCGAGGGAGCGGAGAACGCCCGCTTCCATATTGTAAACGGCTGAGCCCAGAAGGCCCAGGTAAATGATTCTGAGATAAGTGACGGCGTCGTGAAAGACCTCGTCCGGAGCGCCGAGGAGCCGGAGGATCTCCGGTGCAAGGAGTATGCCGAGCACTCCAAAGACGATGGAGGTCATCGACATGATGAGGAGCGCATTGATCACGAGCGGTTTTATTTTGCGCTCTTTATGCGCGCCGAAGAACTGAGCCACAAGGATTCCGACGCCGGTGGCTGCGCCCATGTTCAGGCTGACAAACATGCCGAAGGGGGATGCACAGGTGCCGACGGCCGCGAGGGCATCGGAGCTGACAAACCTGCCGACGATGATACTGTCCGCCATATTATAAAGAAGCTGGAACACATTGCCGAAAAGGATCGGGATGGCAAAAGTGAGAAGCAGTTTTAGCGGTTCTCCCTCCGTCATATCGATGTTTTTCCGTTTGGCAATGCTCATGATATGCCCCCTGTAAAGTAAGTCAAATTTAGTTATAGCATAAAAAAAATGCTGCCGCAATAGCGCGGCAGCATTATATTGCTACTATTTTGTCTTATTCCCCGGAGCTTTCCGTCTCCGCTTCCGCTTCCGTTGCCTCCTGGGTTTCCGGAGCCGCGGTCGTTTCAACCGGCTGCTCATTCAGCATGGCGATCAGATACTTCAGGTCCTCATTCTCTTCACAGGCCTCCTCCAGATCCGTTTCCACCTGCTGCTTTAACGCCATAACGACCTCACTGCGCTCGGTCTCCTCCAGATATGCCTGGAATTCACCGCTCAGCTCACGGTCATAGATGTAGTAGTAACCGTCGCTGTCCTTTGTGATCACAAAGTGGTTCAGGGACGGCGCGCCGGTGTTGATACCGTTGAAGTAGATATCGTAGGTGACGTAAACGATAAAATAATTATCGGTCGGTCCCGGGAGCGAATAGGTCTTGAAATTATCGTACTTGGAAATAAACTGTGTTTCATCGGCCAGGTCCGCAACGTTGTACTCACGGTCGGTATCCACAATATTGTTTAATTCCTCGGCGTTGTCATTGATCTTGGCTTCATAATAACGATCCACGAGTGCATCTACGTGTAAAGCGTCTACGGCAGAGATCGTCGGGCCGGTCTCTTCCTCTGTGGTAGTCTCGGTAACTTCGATCACATCGACGCTGGACGTATCCGCTTCACTGGTGGAATCTGTATCATCATTGTTCTTTGTGAACAGCAGAACACCGAGCAGGATCAGTCCGGCAATCAGAAGGACCGAGATATATGGAAACACTTTGCGGATCATTCTCTGCGTTTTACGTGTCATATATTTTCCCTTCTAAAAACAGGATTTTGCGCGTATAAATCACGCATCATAAACGGTATTTTACTATAATTCACACTTTCTGTCAACTGCGGGGCATTCGTTCCGCCGCCGTTACGCCTTTACGGAACGGACCTCCTGCAGCTCAAACCGGTACTTCTGCGTGACCTCCGGGTATTTTTCACGGTCCACTTCCTCAAGGAACATCGAAAGCGGACGCACCCAAAGCGCTCCGTCCTCATACAGCTTACGATAGATCACGACCGGCTCTCCGGTCTCGGAATCCGTGGCCAGATCCTCGGTGAGGTAGTAGTCGCCCTTGAAGTGTTTGTAAATACGATGAAGTTCAAGTTTGTTTTCAGTCATATTCATTCCCTCCAAACTTTGGTGTGACTCTGTCATTACTCTTTTCTACTATAAATGACGAGAAAAAAAAGTCAAGGAGGGTCCGCCGATTACACCATCACGATCCTACCCTCCGCTCTCCGGTAGCGATACACCGAATCGGACAGCACCTCCTCGCGGCTCACTTCGAGTTCATTGACCTCGCGTACAAGCTTCTTCAGGAACTCCTCGTTTTCGCTCTCCCCCGGAGTGATGATCAGCTCATGCACGCTGGACGGAAGAATGTAAAGATCACACGCCAGGTTTTCCGCAAGAAGCTTGAGAAGACGTGTATACAGCATCACGCTCGCGCCGTAGAAGGCCTCGCTGTTGGAGAGCACATACATGCCGTCCTCCACCGGTTCCGCCGCGCGTCCGAGCATTTCCGACATGCTCTTCAGATCCTCGCCCATGATGCGCGGCGTATTCTGCATCGCAAGCTCAAACATTTCCTGCTCCGTTATATCCCACTCTGCGGCCATGCTCTTCCGTACAAGGACGATGCCGCTTCCCGCCGCCGCGGAATTCATCACGATTCCGTACGTCACTACAAGGTCCATGAAGTCACGATGGATCAGCTCCGGCAGGAGCGCCGCATTCCGCTCGCGGTTTACCAGCCGGAAGATAATATTTTTCCGGAGAAAATCCGTATCCAAAAAACGGTTGGCGCAGATATCGGCCGGGACCGGGCGGATCAGGATCGCAGCAATCTCCGCAGCGATCGCATCAAGGTCCGTGCCGTTTTCATAGTTCTGATAGTACGGCTCGGCATAAACAAGCGGAGACGCGCCTTCCGGTGTGTCCCTCTTCAAATAGATGCCGATGTATTCGACACCGTTATTCTTTTCAATTTTGCGAATGTCGGCTTCACAGCCATCGGGGAGATATTCCCGGATACGGGAAAGGATCTCAGAAGTGAAAGATAAATAGTTCATATACACCCTTCCATGCAGAGGAAAAGCGTATGAAAACGGGAAATGCGTCTGAGAGGAATCGAACCTCCGCACCCGGCTCCGGAGGCCGGTGCTCTATCCACTGAGCTACAGACGCAAAACGCACGCCGCCGTAAAGCGGCGTGCATATTCATTTAAAGATTATGAGCGGATCAAGCTCTGCCAAGGTATTCCTCGGTACGGGTATCGATACGGATAACTTCGCCCTCGTTGATGAATAACGGAATCTTGATGGTAGCGCCGGTCTCAACGGTAGCGGGCTTCATGACGTTGGTCTGAGTATCACCCTTTAAGCCGGGCTCGGTCTCGGTAACAGTCAGTTCAACAAAGTTCGGAGCTTCAACTGCGAATACATTGCCCTTGTAAGACATGATCTTGCAGATCTCGTTCTCCTTAACGAACTTCATTGCGCTCTCAGCCAGTTCATGGGGAACCTGAACCATTTCGAAGGTTTCGGAATCCATGTAGTTGTAGAACAGACCATCATCGAAAGAGTATGCCATATCAACACGCTCTACGAAAGCATCTTCTAATTTTTCAGTCGGACGGAAAGTCTTTTCAACTACGCCGCCGTTGATAACATTTCTTAATTTAGTACGAACGAATGCAGCACCCTTACCCGGTTTTACATGCTGGAATTCAATAACCTGGAAAACGTTACCTTCAAGTTCGAAAGTGTTACCGTTTCTGATTTCACCTGCCTGCATTGGATTATCCTCCTAATTCTTTCAAATCTTGCACATAGCACTAAAATATTTTATACCAACTTGAATGATTTTTCAAGTGCTTATTTGCTAATCAAGAACCTTTCTTCAGAAGCTTCGTGATTTCAGCCGCAAAAGTATCCACATCCTTGAATTCACGATAAACACTTGCAAAGCGAACATACGCGACTTCATCCAGTTCGCGCAGCTTCTGCATGATGATCTCGCCGATCAGCGTGGTCGGGATCTCTTTTCTTCCGGTATTGAACAGCTGGTTCTCCAGTTCGTCCAGAAGTTCCTGGACCTGCTCTGCGGAAACGGGACGCTTATGGCACGCTAAAAGGATACCCTTTTCTGCCTTCTGACGGTCATACTGTTCTCTGGTCTCATCCTTTTTGACCACCATCATCGGGAATGCTTCCAGACGCTCGTAGGTGGTAAAACGCTTATTGCAGGAAATGCACTCTCTGCGGCGGCGGATGGCATTCTGCTCGTCTGCCGGACGGGAGTCGATGACCTTGGTATCTTCACTGTTGCAAAACGGACATCTCAACGAATTGTACCTCTTTCTTCAGATTAATCCCAGTATAGACAAAAAACTCGAAATCGTCAAGCAGCACGTTTTTCAGAAGCGATGACTGCCGCTGCTGGAGTGATGACTGCTCGAGTGACTGCTGGAGTGACTGCTCGAATGGCTGCCGGAATGGCCGCCGGAGTAGCTTCTTCCGCCGGATGAGGAATGCCCCGAGGAATGGTAGGACGATGTCGATGTCGTGATCGGGTCATAGATCGTCTTTTTCCCGATCTCCGTCGCCGTTGCCGGCGCGCCTTCCAGAAAACGCTCCGCCGTCTTCATCATTTCGCGGTCGCCCGGACTCTTCATCGAACTCACCACACGAATGATCACAAAATTGATCATGAACGCCAGGATCAGCGCGAGGAACGCGTTGCTTAAATACTTCATCGGCTGGGCGATCTTCTCTCCGCGCAGCACCGCCGCGATTTCATCAAAGCCCTCGGCCGCACAGCTGTAGTAATCGCCGTGGGAGGCGTATTTGTAAATATTGTCGGTAATGGTATCGGCCCTGGAGGAGGTGATGACATCAGCCACGGCATCCATCGAATGGACGATGATCTCGCGGTTATCCATGTCGATGATCAGCACCACACCGTCCCTTAAGCCGATGTTTTCCACATACCACCGCTCCGCAAAATCCCGAACACTGCCGATGTCGTTCACGGCGACCGTCGCGAACCCGACGCTTCCGTAAGGCAGTACCGCCGCCATATGTTCCCGCAGTGCTTCCTCTTCCGCATCGGTAAGAATATCCGCCGCATCGTCAAACGCTACTACCGTTTCCTGCGCTTCCGCTTTTGCCGGAATGAACAATACGGACATCAGCAAGACCATCAGTGCGATCGCCGCAAAGCTCTTCATGAATTTACGCATGGTCGCCACCTCGCTTTCCGAACTGCGGAAGTTTTCTTGTGGTCTGCAGATTATGCTGCTCGATGATATCGAAGACCGACCAGGCGATCAGCGCAAGCATGACCGCGGCCGCGGTATAATATGTCACATCCTGTGCAGGATTCAGAGTATAAATAACAAGCGCGAGGATCAGGCCGGAGATCGGCTTCATCAGAGTCTTCATCCGCACCTTTTTCGGTGCCTGATAAATGACCTCCTGCTTGTTTTCACCAAGCTGGAGCCGTCTTTTCTTGATCCACTTCACCACAGCGATCGACCCGAAAACAATACCCGCGATACCCATCAGATAGACCAGGCCGCTGTCCCACACAAAGGAGACCAGCGCAATGGCCAGAATCCCGAGATAGATGACGGCAATGACGGCCATCGCCTTGATCACAAACCATCCGAGGGATATCAGGAAGCGCCGGAGTTCCAGGTTCGCGCGCTTCAGTTCCACGCCCTTCATGCTTTCCGGCATACCCTGCGCCGCGAGAACGCCCGCATCGTCCAGGTTGTTCTCCTTGGTGAACGTGCGATTGACCTGCATATTCAGAAGATACATGCTGAACAGACAGAGGAACATCGCAACGAGCAGCATCTTGACCGGAGAAAGGGTCAGGACCAGATTGAGAAGGAAAAAGATCGGAACGGCAAGGAGCAGGGAGCCCAGCACATATTTGAAGTAATCGACCGGAAGATCCGCTGCGACTTTACCGGTCTGACCATTGACGACCGCGTAGCTGACACGCTTCTGATCACGTGTGCGGATCGCAAGGAACCAGACGGGGAACAGCCCCATGACAGCCTTATGGGCGATGGGATACACGGACTTCTTAAGATCCGCCCGGGTCACGTTGTTCCGGTTGAACATCGGGTCCTTCTGGATCTCATCAGTGAAGTAATCCCGTGCCTCATCCAGGGAATTGCCCTCGTAGATGCTCGCGGAAACATCGCCCGCGTCGGCATAGAAACCGCTCAGGTACGCCGGCGAAAACGGACGGGCCTCACGAACGTCAAAGGGGCCGGATGCGCCGGACAGCTCGTCGTCAAAGTCCGATGCCGCGTCATAGGAACGCCCCTCATACATTCCGTGGATATCCTTGTCCACGCGGATCGAGGTCCGGGTCACATAGTTTCCGTTCCGGTATTCCTTCATCCCGGTCGCACTGATCTTAGTATGAATATTACTGGTATAAGTCCAATACGGCATATAAATACCGCGGAACCGGGCGATGTCTGCCTCCCTCCGGAGCGCATTCGGCGCAAAGATCGCCCCGCGCAGCTTCTTCTTGTATTCCCGCCGGCAATCCTCTTTGGTCTGACTGAAGGGAATAATGTAGGTCGGTGCCTCCATGCGCATGAGACGCTTTTCCAAAAGGACCGACTCCCCGCAGAAACTGCAGAAGGTAGCCGCCGTCTCATCATAGGAGACCAACTCGCCGCCACAGTCCGGGCACATATAGACCATCGCATCGTAGCATTTTTCCTGATCCGTCGTCTCATCGAACGGCTTTTCTCCGGCTTTTGAATAATACTGGTCCGCCTTCAGATTCTCCACGTACTGCGCGCTTCCGCAGAAGGCACAGACCAGCATCTGCTTTTCCGGATCGAATATCATGGACGCGCCGCATCCCTCGCATTTGATCATAATGGATCCTTTCTTTACGCTTCCCTGCCCACGGACAGATGAAACCGCTAATCATAAAAAAGCCTGCGGAAACCGGAGCGGACCTCCGGCCCGCAGGCCTTGTTTGTTATCAGGTGAGTTCGGACATATTGCCGAATTCGGAAAGCTGTAATTTGGGGTTACGATCCTGGACCATACCGATAGACCAGCTGTTGACGAACAGCAGCAACGGGTTGTCATTCAGGTCGGTGATACGCTTCATGTCGGACGTACCCTGGATGTGGGCAACATCGACCTCATGCGCATTCGTGACCCAGCGGATGTACTCGTAGGGAAGCTGCTCCAGGCCGATCTCGACATGATACTCGGATTCCAGCCGGAACTTGAGAACGTCGAACTGCAGCACGCCGACCGCACCGACGATGATTTCTTCCATACCGGAGTTCATCTCCTTGAAGATCTGCACGGCGCCTTCCAGCGCGATCTGATAAACGCCCTTGGTGAACTGCTTTCTCTTCATGGTATCGGTCTGACGGACACGTGCAAAGTGGTCCGGTGCAAAGGTCGGGATACCGCCGAATTTAAATTTCCTGTTTCCGCCCACCAATGTGTCGCCGATATGGTAGATGCCCGGGTCAAAGATACCGATGATGTCGCCGGCGTAAGCCTCTTCGACGATCTTACGGTCATCGGCCATCATCTGCTGCGGCTGGGTAAGGCGCAGCATACGTTCGCCCTGCATATGGTAGACTTCCATGCCGGCGGTGAACTTGCCGGAAACCACACGCATAAATGCGATACGGTCGCGGTGTGCCTTGTTCATGTTGGCCTGGATCTTGAAAACGAAGGCGGAGAAGTCGTCATCGAAGGGAGAGACCTCGCCCCCGGTGGACTGTCTGGAAAGCGGCTGGAAGGTCATGTCCAGGAAATGCTCCAGGAAGTTCTCCACACCGAAGTTCGTTAACGCGGAGCCAAAGAACACCGGAGACTGGAGACCTGCGGACACCTTCTCCTGATCGAACTCTTCCGCTGCGCCGTCCAGTAACTCGAGATCCTCTTTCAACTTTTCGTACGCTGCATTTCCGATAACACCTTCGGCATCATTCATTGCTACAACTTCGGTATCCAACTCATGACGTCCGGCATCAGCAGCAAAGAATTTTGTGATTTCGTCCGTTGTACGATCATAAACGCCCTGGAACGACTTACCGGAACCGATGGGCCAGGTGATCGGGCAGGTGCGAATGCCGAGGACGCTCTCGATCTCATCGATCAGTTCGAACGGATCGTTGATCTCACGGTCCATCTTGTTGACAAACGTAAAGATCGGAATGTGACGCATGACACAGACCTTGAACAGCTTGATGGTCTGCGGCTCAACACCCTTTGCGCCGTCGATGACCATGACCGCGGAATCCGCTGCCATCAGCGTACGGTAGGTATCCTCGGAGAAATCCTGATGTCCGGGGGTGTCCAGAATGTTGATGCAGTAACCGTCATATTCAAACTGCAGTACCGAAGAAGTAACGGAAATACCTCTCTGCTTTTCGATCTCCATCCAGTCGGAGACCGCATGCTTTGCAGTCTTTCTTGCCTTAACGGAACCGGCGGAATTGATGGCACCGCCGTATAAAAGGAATTTCTCGGTCAGCGTCGTTTTACCGGCATCCGGGTGAGAAATAATGGCGAATGTTCTTCTTCTCTTAATCTCCTGATCGTATAAACCCATGGGGCCTCCTTATAAAGGTCTGCGGCAGCGGCCGCATGAAAACAAATCTTAGTCATTAGCCGTAATATTATAGCATAAGGGGGCTGTTTGTACAATGAAAACATTGACTTTTTTATATGCAAAAAGCCTGCGGAGATCGCCGGGATCCCCGCAGGCTTATCACCTCGCGTAAACAAAACCGTATCCGGTCCGTCAACGGCTTATTTGTATTCCGCCATCAGCTTTTCAAAAGCCGGGATGGAGCGCTCGATCTTATCCTTGGACACACAGTAAGCCAGTCTTACATAGCCTTCCACACCGAAGGAATCGGACGGAACCATCAGGATGTCGTACTTCTTTGCCTTCTCACAGAATGCCTTGGCATCCGGTTCCGGAGACTTTACAAAGAGGTAGAACGCGCCGTCCGGATAGACCGCTTCAAAACCGATACCGGTCAATGCATTGTAAAGGATGTCGCGGTTGACGCGGTATGCATTGATATCGGACGTCTTGCCCTGATTCTTTGCGATGACCTTCTGCATCATAGACGGTGCGCAGACAAAGCCCAGCGCACGACCTGCGCCTGCAACGGCCGCAAAGACATCGGTATTGCCTTCCATGCGGTTGGAAACGACAATGTAACCGATGCGCTCGCCCGGCATGGACAGAGACTTGCTGTAGGAATAGCAGACCAGGGTGTCATCGTACTCGTTGATCATGTACGGAACCTCGATGTCATCATAGACCAGTTCACGATACGGCTCATCGCTGAGTAAGAAAATCTGATGACCATATTCGGCTTCTTTCTTGCGAAGGGCGTCGCAAAGACGGTCGATGGTTTCTCTTGACAGCACCGCGCCGGACGGGTTGTTCGGTGAGTTGATGATCACGGCCTTGGTGTTGGGACCGACGGTCTCCTCAAAGGAATCGAAATCGATCTGGAACTTTTCGGTATCTGCCTTAACGACCTTGAAGACCGCACCCGCTGCCTGCGCGAATACACGGTATTCCGGGAAGAACGGCGCAACTGCCACAACTTCATCGCCCGGGCAGACCAGCGCGTTCAGGCTGATGGTCAGAGATGCCGCCGCCCCGCAGGTCATATAGATATCGTTCTTGGTCACTCCTGCATTAAAGCGCTCATTGATGCTTGCCGCAACGGCTTCCTTGACATCGTCCGCACCGGCTGCGGAAGTGTAGCCGTGAAGCGCAACGCTATCGCCCTCTAAAAGTTCGATCATGGTATCCTTTACGCAGTCCGGAGCCGGAATGCTGGGATTACCCAGACTGTAGTCATATACATTTTCCGCGCCGACGATCTTTGCGCGCTGAAGTCCATATTCAAAAAGATCACGGATCGCACTGCGGACCTTGCCGAGTGCCTCCATTTTTTCATTTACAACTGCCATAATTACTCCTCTTAAAGCCGGTTGGCTTTATTGATTCAGGATCTTTCATCCTAAAAGCCAAATCCTCTGTATCAAAAATACAGAGGACTTGACTAATCGTTCCCGCTGCCGGGAAGCATGTTTTTATCAGATATCCGCGTCAGTCAGGATCTCATATCCCTTATCCGCAAGGATCTTTTCCACTAAGGCATTATCCTTCACGCGAAGTGCCATGTACGCCTTGTCCGTCTTATCGTTAACGATAGAGTACATATAATCCAGATTGATGCCTTCATCGGCGATCAGCTGAAGCACACGGTTCAGTTCACCGGCTTCGTTCGGGATCGCAACGGCTGCGACCTCACGGGCACTGACATTGAAACCGACATTCTTAAGAGCGGTCTTTGCTGCTTCCGGATCGGAAACCATCATACGGATGATGCCGAACTCTTCCGTATCGGCGATCATGATGGACTTTAAGTCGACACCGACTGCTGCAAGCGCTGCGGTAGTCTTTACAAGAACACCTTTCTTATTCTCCGCATAAACGGATAACTGCTTAACTGCCATGATAAACCTCCTTAGTGCAGCTTACGACGGTCGATGACGCGAACTGCCTTGCCTTCACTTCTGGTAATGGACTTCGGCTCTGCAAGATGGACCTTCGGGTTGATACCGAGCATGGTCTTCATTCTTTCCTGGAGCTTCTTTTCTCTTGCGGTGATGTTCTTAACAACATCGTCGCCTTCTTCCGGAGTATACTCTACGTATACATCGAAAGTATCGGTGTTGTTCTCACGATCCAGAACGATCTGATAGTTCGGGGTGTAGCCTTCCTTTAACAGAACGGTTTCGATCTGAGACGGGAATACGTTGACGCCACGGATGATGAGCATGTCATCACTTCTGCCCTGCGGCTTCTTCATCTTAACGAAGGTACGGCCGCAAGAGCACTTTTCACGGGACAGAACGCAAAGGTCACGGGTGCGGTAACGGAGCATCGGGAATGCCTTCTTGTCGAGGCAGGTGAATACCAGCTCACCTTCGGAGCCTTCCGGAAGGACCTCACCGGTCTCGGGATCGATGGTCTCTGCCAGGAAGTGGTCTTCATTGATGTGCATACCGGTCTGCTCTTCACACTCGAAGGAAACGCCGGGGCCGGAGATCTCGGTCAGACCGTAGATATCGTAAGCCTTGATGCCCATGGTCTCTTCGATGCTGTGACGCATCTCTTCCGTCCACGGTTCTGCACCGAAGATACCGGCCTTTAACGGAATATCTTCCGGCTTGTAGCCCATTTCCTTCAGGGTCTCGCCGATGTATGCAGCGTAAGACGGGGTGCAGCAGATGATGGATGCTTCAAGGTCCATCATGAACTGGATCTGGCGCTCGGTGTTACCGGAAGACATCGGAAGTGTCATGCATCCGACTCTGTGAGAGCCGCCGTTTAAACCGGGGCCGCCGGTGAACAGGCCGTAGCCGTAGCAGACCTGGCAGACATCCTTTTCGGAACCGCCGACTGCAACGATGGCACGTGCGCAGCAATCTTCCCAGATATCGATATCGTCCTGTGTGTAGTAAGCAATAACGCGCTTGCCGGTGGTACCGGAAGTGGACTGGATACGAACGACCTCATCCTGCGGTACTGCAAGGAGTCCCTTCGGATATGCTTCTCTTAAATCCGCCTTGGAAAGGAACGGCAGCTTATGCAGATCCTCGATGCCCTTGATGTCTTCCGGCTTAACGCCCTTTGCATCCATCAGATTGCGATAGTACTCTACATTATTGTAGACGTGCTTGACCTGCTCGACCAGCTTCTCGGACTGAAGTTTTCTGATCTCCTCGAGCGGCATGGTCTCAAATTCTTCCTGGTAATACTTGCCCATGTTCGTTTACTCCTCAAAATTTCTTCCAAGCATAAATGCCTTTTTGTTGACCTCGCGGAACTTCTCCGCAACCACGGTGTCGATCGCCTTCATCCATTCCTCCACGTCGAGGTCAAAATAGCGTGAAAGTCTGCCCATGAGGACGATGTTTACTGCTTTTGACGTACCGGCTTCCTCCGCTAAAGTAAGGGCGTCAATTGCGTCGACCTTGAGGCCCTGTTCCGTCAGCTTGTCCAGTACATCGTGCGGATATTCCGCTGCGCCGATAATGACCGGCATCGGGTCGATCTCGCGGCTGTTCACCACGATCTGACCGTCTTTTTTCAGGCAATGCGCATAACGTGCCGCTTCCAGCTTCTCAAAAGAGATGATGTAGTCCGCTTCGCCTTCCTTGATGATGGGGCTGTACACCGCATCACCGTATTTCACGTAAGTCACGACGCTGCCGCCACGCTGGCTCATGCCGTGCACTTCTGAAACCTTAACTTCTTTTCCCGTCTGCAGGAGCACCTGTCCCAGGAGACGGCTTGCGAGGAGGGAACCCTGTCCGCCCACGCCGACGATCATGAATCCAACAGTCTTCATTCTTTGCTACCTCCCGTAATGGCACCGAAATTGCAGAGCTGGCTGCAAACGCCGCAGCCGGTACACTGGGTCGCATCGATGACCGGTGCGCCGTCATGCAGGCTGATGGCCGGACAGCCGATCTTCATGCACATCTTGCACTTCTTGCACTTGTCACTGTCCACATGAAGTGCCGGAGCGTGCTTCACGGTCTTTAACAGTGCGCAGGGGCGTCTTGAAATGACGACGGACGGACCGTCATAAGCGACCTCGGCCTTGATCACGGCTTCGGTCTGCTTGAGATCGTACGGATCCACGACTTCCACGTGGTCGATACCCATGGCCTTTACGAGCGCCACAAGGTCGATAGCCGTTGCCGGATCGCCGTTGATACGCTTGCCGTTGGTCGGGTTATTCTGATGACCGGTCATGCCGGTGATGGAGTTGTCCACGATGATGACCGTGGAATTGCTTCCGTTGTAAGCAATATTCGCAAGTCCGGTCATACCTGAATGCATGAAGGTGGAGTCACCGATGACCGCTACGGTCTTATGTTCGGACTCCGCGCCGCGGACCTTGTTGAAACCGTGAACGCCGGAAACGGACGCGCCCATGCAGAGGACCATATCGACCGCATTCAACGGCTGAGCGGAACCCAGAGTGTAGCATCCGATATCACCGATGACGGTGTATTTATTCTTGGACAGGGTGTAGAACAGGCCTCTGTGCGGACAGCCTGCACACATGACCGGCGGACGTCCCGGAAGCTGAAGCTCCGGAATGTGGTCCTGAAGCGGTGCGCCGAGCGCCTTTGCGATGGTGGTCTGTGAGAATTCGCCGATGACCGGGAACAGGTTCTTACCCTCACAGGTAATGCCCAGGCCCTTTACATGAGTCTCGATGACCGGATCCAGCTCCTCGATGACCACAAGACGCTCCACGTTCTTTGCGAAGGTCTTGATCAGTTCCACCGGAAGCGGGTTGATCATGCCGAGCTTTAATACGCTGACGGAATCACCGAATACTTCCTTGACGTACTCATAGCAGGTACCGGAAGTGATGATACCGAGTGCCTTGTCCTCCGCATACTCGATACGGTTTAACGGAGAGGTCTCAGCATAAGCGGTGAGCTTCGCGGTACGCTCTTCAACGACCGGGTGCTTGCGGATGGCATTGGCCGGAGCCATGATGTATTTCTGCGGCGCCTTGACGTATTCCTTCAGCTCGTGCTCTTCTCTCTCTTCCATTTCCACCGTGCACTGGGAATGTGCGATACGGGTGCAGGTGCGGAGAAGAACAGCGGTATCAAACTCTTCGGAAATATCAAACGCGATCTTTGCAAATTCCTTGGCTTCACGGGCGTCCGCCGGCTCCAGCATCGGGATCTTGGAAGCGATGGCATAGTGACGGGAATCCTGCTCATTCTGAGAGGAATGCATGCCCGGGTCGTCCGCAACGCAGATGACCATACCGGCATTGACACCGGTGTAGGAAATGGTGAACAACGGGTCTGCGGCAACGTTCAGGCCGACGTGCTTCATTGCACAGGCACTTCTGCCGCCGGCAAGGGACGCACCGAATGCCGCTTCCGTAGCGACCTTTTCATTCGGAGCCCACTCGCAGTAGATCTCTTTGTATTTTACAGCCTCTTCGGTGATCTCCGTGGAAGGCGTTCCGGGATAAGCGGAGACCAGTTTACAGCCGGCTTCGTATAAGCCGCGGGCGACTGCCTCGTTACCCAGCATCAGTTTATTCATAAGTTGTCCTCCTGTGTTCTGCGGACGATGCCGTTATGTTTCACGGCCCTTGAAACAAATTATTGTCAATCTTGTCAAGAACGCTTCTGCAGAACAATCGTATAATAGGTCAATTTTACCATTTTCTGTCGCTTTGTCAAGGTAAAGCGATAAAGAAAGCGCTTACATAATGATGAGTAAACAGTATATTTCAACGCAATCACCCTGCAACATTGTCTTTAAACGGCCGAAGCAATTCTGAAGACATGCACTTGAGGATTTTGATACATCATTGATATGACGAATGGTTATATAAAGATCTTTTGTTTGACTTCTATCGGGAATGTGTTAGGATCCTGATTTTTTGACAGATATGTACAGATGTTGTATAGGGATTCGTTATATTTCTTAGAATAGATGGCAAGAACTTTGTTTACGGGTCGTACAAGTGTCTTAATACTTTCGTTATATAATGTGACGGGGAAATCTATGGACTTACCAAACCGAAATCCTACACTAAGTACGGCTTTGGTATTTCCGACAAAGTAATCGGCTTTTATATAAACCCCGCTGTCGATGAAATCACCAATCATACAGCTGTTATATAAAAGGTTTGACAGGTAAGGCAATACCATCAATTTTTGATGTGCTTTGCCTTTCATGTCAAGCGAAATGTCTTTAATGGATAATTTGTGCGAAAGACAAGCAGAATAGAACATGGATGCAGATAATTTTGTGGTGATTCGGTCAGATGCAAAAAGTTAATATCTCGAAAACCCACCTCTGTGGTTTTGATTTCTTTCCCGGTTTGATAAATTATTAAAAAATGCTTATCATTCAACTTTTTTTCGTATTCTTCGGATGCATCGATTATGATCTTTAACGCTTCTTGGATCGTATATTTTTTCATGTACCTCCTTATCAAAAAAGGTTGCCCTTATGGACAACCTTTAATAAACAAATAAAGCTGATTTTTCTGTTGTCTGCCAACTTGCCGTCCGACGAAACGACTAAAATGTGGAGTTTTTCTGTTGCTCCCCAGCTTGCCAGCCTATGAACTGGCTGAAATGTCAGATTTTTAAGGTGTCAGCTCACCTAAGACGTTTCCGTCTTTAATGACATTTTACGTTATCGAATCCGAATAGTCAAGACTCTTTCGCGCTTACTTCAGCAAGAAAAGAGTGGCACCTCATCCAAATAATCAATCCAACTTAACAAAAAAAGGTTGCCTTAATGGACAACCTCATAAAAACTATGTCAGATTTTTATAGCGCACCCCCGCCGAAAGTGCTTTCATCTTTGATGATATTTAACGTCATCGAATCAAATAGTCAAGTATCTTTAGCTTACCGTGCCTCTGCTAAGGCATTGAGCTCCTTATCAGAAATAACGCTTAAAACTATTATGTTTTGATTAGTATTATTCGTATGAGAACTGATCCGAATTCTGCAAATATCATCTTTCCACACCCTGATTGGTGTCCGATCCATAAATAAATAGGGAGTCCCATCAAAGCCTTCCATGTCAGTAAGCAGGTCGCGCATCTTTGAATCTGCTGTGCATAGGTTGATTCCTCTCTTAATAATCACTTCATTTCCGCGCTTTCCAAACAGACCATAGGTTATATCATTCATATCCATAAATCCGAAACGCATTCTTACAACAGTTGCATCACTGACATCGATATTTGCATAGCTCAAATTCGCAAGCTCACACCAATCTTCCCGTTCGCCCTTAGTTACCTTTATGCTCATTTTT
The DNA here is from genome assembly GCA_002315555.1 of Lachnospiraceae bacterium UBA1759. Classification (GTDB taxonomy): domain Bacteria; phylum Bacillota; class Clostridia; order Lachnospirales; family Lachnospiraceae; genus UBA1267. Next base: position 25,237 of record DCHF01000006.1, read on the forward strand.
GAACGGGCAGGCAACACACGCTGAGGCGCTTCAATTACCCATCCCTGTTGTTCAAAATCACTTAACGGACAAGGTAAACAGAAATACGTATCGAGTAAGATAAAGTCTGTTTTTGTATCATCACTGAGCATAGAAAGGTACTCTTCGTTTCTGCATTGAAGATTATAATATCGTATATCATGAAGTTTCAGTCCGCCGATGATAGCCCCTATAACGACCAATGCAATGAAACAACTTATCAGTTTCTTTTCCATAACAAATCCTTCCTTGGAGCACATGGCAAATGCGCCATGTGCCCTCAAAACCTCATTTAGTTCATTCGCATGTCATCTGTTTCAGTTAGAATATACTTTGCAAATGCAAAACAAGCCGCATTAATAGCCTCTACCGTTGGTGTTATTCCCCCAATCAGTTGACCTTTGCCAAACAGACTCATTACACTTACTATCGGTGCCCCCGTATAATCTCTGTAGTATTCCTCCGGAACCCCCAATAAAGTCAAATCATAAAACTCATGAGTTTCCTTGACTCTTACCGCATTAGCCAGTTCTTCTAAATTCGGATATCCATTATAGTCGTGACCGAAAATATCCTGTAATAAATTTCGTTTTCTTTCGGTCACTTTTTCACTATAATAATGACTAAAGCATCGTGAAAACACATGACATTCTTCACTCGATCGCACGACGTCTAACTCTTTTGCAAGGCCTATTGCGTCAACATCAGAAATGAAATCTTCATAATGAAATCTACTGTCAACAGAGGAATATGTCAGATAAGGATCACGGATAGAATTGGATTGTCCCATCACTGTGCTGGCGCAATTTAATTCATCGCCTGCTCCATTTACCACTACGTTATTAGTCATCGTTGCCAAATCTGCACCCCAACCGCACCAATAATCAAATGCCCCAATAACGTTCTGATAATACCCCTGCAGCGTTGCCATTAAATGCTTCCACTTGAAGTATCCCCAATTTCCCAAATCCACGAGTGGACAGTTATCTTTATCGTTCCCCGTCGAAAGAATTCTGATTTCTTTTTCCAAGAGTGTTCCATTTTCTACAGAATTCACAAAGCCAGACTCAAAATCATTTCCTAACATCACAATAGTCCACGGCAAATCATCATACGCCAAATGGCGCGCGAGCCCACAGAATAAGTGCGTAACTTTTTGTCCATAAGGAGTCCACGGAATAGTGGGTTCCATCAAACGAATTTGCCGATAATAACTGTAAAACGCAGTTTCGATATCTTCAACCATATGGATAAACAGTTCAAAACTCAACACGATATTAGCATAATTTTCATCACTATTGATAACATCTGCAATGGAGGCCATAATCCTGTAACTGTTTGGATCATACTGTTTACTCGGTTTCCTATATTCGATATGATATCCACACTTGGAGCACTCTGCAAAGGCATAATCAGGATACGTCAATCGATGCCCTTCTGTATCATTTGCATCCGCCTCACAATCAACTTCTTTCAAAAACAGTTTCAGCACACCAAAAGGCACGAATCCCCGGCTTCCATCTTCAGCAGTAACCTGGCACCACTTTCCGGTCGCCATTCCTTGTACTTGATTGAGTACAGTCACATACTGCCCTTTGTAAAGCTTCTGAAGAGTTTCAGCCGAAAGATAAGGTCCTTCATACTCCAGAACACCGCGCTCCACTAAAAAGGTTGAATTCAGTATAACACCTTTTCGTCCATCTGAATAGACAACATACGGACTTGTTGTTGATGCAACATGATGCACAAGATCCGAACGGATGTAACCGGCATTACCGTTGTACTGCACCCGATACCAAGAATATCCGTCAGCGCCGTTTTCTGTCCCGATCACTTCCACGTGAGTAAGATTATCGATGGAGCACACAATCGAATAACCGATTCCTGCTCCGGTACGGATATTAACATAAGAGTTTCCACCACCGGCCTGAACATATCCGCCCCAGGAAGCATAATCACGACTTGAAGTAATTGTCATTCCATGTGACACAAGATCAGAACGTACAAATCCCACATATCTGTTTAAAATTCGAATTTTAAACCAGACATATCCATCCGCCGCAGACACCTGATCGATCACATCGAACTGATCCCCATTCACCAACTGAGGATAACTGCCAATGACTTCTGATGTAGTGCTGGGGCCACTACGCACGTTAACAACTCCTGTGGTACTATTTGCAGTTCCCGTCCATACCGGATAAGCGAACGTATTAACAGGTTCCAGGAGATCTCCCCTTGTATAACCGATGTACATGTCTCTCACAAGAATTTTATACCAAACCCTACCATCAGTTCCACACATTTGATCCGTAACTTTAACTTTAGTCCCGTTGGAAATATTAGCAACGATGCCATGCAGGCTGTAATTAGTTCCTGGACCGATTCTAATATTCAATGTTCCCGTCTCAGTATTGGCAGTTGCATACCACGGATCATAACCAGTCGTCGTCCTCACCAGATCGCATCGAACATATCCTGCATATACCCCTGCAACAGTCAGTTTGTACCATATATAACCATCTGTTGATAAGACTTCTCCCACCACATGCACCGAAGTGCCGTTGGCATATGGACTCCCCTCTACAAGTGTATATCCTGTTCCAGGTCCTTTCCGGATGTTTGCTGAACCGGTTGTCGTATTCAATTTACCGTTCCACTCATTATAATAGCCTTCCACATATGGAGTAATCAAATCCGATCGACAGTATCCCACATTTACACCATCGATTTCAATCTGATACCAACGATAACCATCGTTACCACTAATTTCGTTCACCACAGTGACTTTATCACCGTTTGACAGTGCTGAATGAAGTGATGACATTGAAGAATTAACCGTAGCTTCAACACGAATATTTACAATTCCTGTCGAACTGTTTGCCATACCATACCAATTCGAATAGTTCACCACAGAATATGCTGAAATAAGGTCACTTCTGATATAGCCGTCATAATTTCCCATAAATGTCACATGATACCAGATTCTGTGATCGTTAGTTCCAATGTTTTCACCCATGACTGTTACAATTGATCCATTGGGCAGTTCCTGAATCAAAGGATGTAACGAATACTCTACTCCCGGCCCCGTCCGCACGTTTACATGATCATTTGCACCGTGAACCGTACCATTCCAACTAAGGTACTCATTCTCATATGCAGGCGCATCCAAATATCCCACGTAATACGAATGAACATATCCCGTATTTCCATTGACTGCACGAATCTTATAGTATTCACCAATTGATCCTACAATCGTAATTTGAACCCCATTATGCAAACTTCCCGTAGTTGCAGCTACAGATGTAGGGGGATACATTAATGACGGAGTTACTTGATCCACGTTGATAATTTTCCCAATCCACGGAATATACCCTTCGGCTGTTGTTGCCATCACAACTTCATCACCTGTGTGTTCTTCGTATTGAATTCCCCTCAATAACAGACAATGAGTAAATCCTCTACCATCCAGAGAATTCATGGTAACATTCAATTCCTCACTTCGCGCTTCAACAACCTGTTGGCCACCCACATAGATTCCAACGTGCTTATTTTTCCATAGAATTGCCCCATAGGGGATCTTGTGCCCATCAGCAAGCCACGTTCCATTCGAAAACGTCAATATTCTGCGCTCATATGCCATTTCATATAAACTATAGGTGCTCTGAGCTGATAATCCACAACAGATACTTACATAGCCAGAGCAGTCCGCACATGAATATCCTGCGTTAGCTCTCGCAGCAGCCTTTTTGGATTCTGAATCAAAGTATGAGGGACTATTCCTGATGAGTTCCTCTACATGGGCGACCGAACACCATTCGCCCTTGGCTCCATAAATATATTTGTATTGATCAATCACGGCACGAGCATTACGTGCAACTTCTATTCCGGTCATATTGGCCCTTTCTGATAGTCATACTATCATGATGTTGAGTTCTTTAGTTACAAAATCTTTCTTGCGGCCATATATCCCACCATCCCCTTTCATTTTAGTTATTTTTTACACGTTTGCATTATACAATCGGTAAGTTTCAAGGATAAATTATAGCCCCAGTTCGTGAGGAGCTTCTGGTTTATTATGCTATTCTATGTTTGCTGTATTTATCCATTTTAACCGTTTGTATCATTATAATACACGTCCCATAGAGCATTATCAATACAAATACAAAAATTTTTAAACAAACAACTGCTTGATTTTTATTCCCGATTGGTATATGTTATTATTAAAATTTACCTTATTCAAGAAAAAGGATACGAAAACTCACAAGGATATTATAGGTGTAATAATGGACAGAACACTTGGAAACAATATTTCAGATCATTTAAATGAGTTGGGTATGTCACAGCGCGATCTTGCTAAAGCTGTCGGCGTCAACGAGGTCTCTATGTCTCGGTATGTAACCGGAGTCCGAATCCCAAAAGCCCCTGTTCTCGCACGAATTGCCATTGCTTTACATACCACTTCCGAAGAACTTATGGACACTTCAACTCCGGAAAATGATTTCGAAACTGAATACTATCGTATCCTGCGTTCTATTTCAAAAAATGCTTCTCAAATGACACAACGCCAAAAAAGCGCACTTATTGCCGCTATTATTGAAGGAGATACTTAATACATATCGTATAACTAAAAAGGAGATCTTATGGCCGTCGAGGAACGTGTAGTTGTCTTTAATATAAGCAAAATAATCGAAGCGATAATCCTTATGGATGAAATCGCCCGTCCGCCATTAGCTGACATCTTAGAGGATTTAGAAGACAACATAAGCGATGAGTTTTTCCCTGACAATTGTGGGTTTACTCAGTTGCCTCAAGCAATTCGTTTTTTCCGTATAGTGTGCAAACTCACTCAGTAAATAATACAAATTCATTATTTGATCATAAAATCGATTTATTCTCAGAACATATGTAAATTGATGCAAAGATTTACAATAATCCTACAGCATCAAGGCGTGTCACTTAACAAATGTACTTCATAACGTAACCCTATGTTATATTTTACATTTGTTAAGGAGTTTTATGAATATTTCCAACATTTTTGATGAAGAGTATGATCTGATAATGGACAACTGTTATAATTCACAGAAATATCATGAGCTGCAGCAAATCACTGATGCTGCAATTGAATGTCATAGGAAGACGCTCTCTTCCGAACAACTTAAGTCATTTAATGAAGTGATAAATTTACTGCAAAACGAACACAGTTATGTAGTTTTTCAATGTTTTCTTCTCGCCGGTAATAAGTCGAACCTTGAGGCCTCAGTCCATAAGCATCTTTAATTACCCATACTTCCTAATAAAGGCGGGCCCCCATAGGGAGGCCCGCCTTTATTAGTTAATTTACTTCACTCTCACTGTGCGGATCGTGTTGTTAAGAAGCGCGAATACCGTCTTTTCATCTTTCACACTCAGCACTTCCATCACATTTCCGTTCAGATCCGTCATCCGCGCTTCCGTCATGCCCGGCATACCGAGCGTGACTACGGTATCCTCACCGCAGGTCTCATAGACCGTGAAGACCACTTCGCCGTTTTCCGCAAGCGTCATGGAAGAGATCACCGCCGTACCGCCGTCAAAGGTCAGGAACGAGCCTACGGGCGGAAGAACACCCTTGTGGCTGTTTGCCGGCTCGTAGTTCATGGCATGATTTTTTTCAGAAGCGGTTTCTTCAAGTGTCTTCGGGCAGAAATCCTCCGCTGCGATGTGCAGAGTGATCTTGTGTTCGCCGCGCTCCGGATCCGGGTCCGGGTTAGTAGCGGAGTTGATGAAGGTGGATGTCAGGCTGTTGTCCGCACCGCGGTAGCCGTATTTGCAGTCGGTGATGAGCGCCACGGCACGGCCATCGGCCATATGGGCTGCACCGTACTGCAGACCCGGCACTTCCTGACGCAGGTCGCCGCGGATCATGCTGCCGCCCGGAACGTCGTAGAGATACTCGACAATATCGTCCGCAAGGGGCATGTAGAATGCCAGGACCGGAATGTTGTCGCCGTATTCGCCCTTCTCGTTCCATTCCACATAGAAGCTGTAGGTCAGCGCCTTGGAACCGTGATCCAGGGAAACACTCGTCTTTACCTTGGATCTCAGGATCTCCTGCTCCATTTCAAAGCCCTTACGCAGTTCTCCGTCCATCGTCTTGTGGATCGTGATGGTGCGGGAGACCGGAATACGGTTCAGATACCGGCCGATGTTCCACGCACTGGACGTCCGGTCTTCCGTATTGAGAAGCACCACAGAAGCCTTGCCGTTTACGCGCTCGTTTCCGGTGGCCTTGTCGATGAAGGAAATGAGGCCGCCGTCCATGTAATCAAACTCGGCACGGATAAACTCGTTTTCAAGCACGAAGTTCTCATACGCATGCTGTGTGCGGTCCTCCAGGTTGATCTGCACGTCATAGACCTCGCGGTCCTTTTCGGACAGCACGATCGTGGTATAGCCGAGCGCCGGGACCGTCACCTCCGCAAGGAAGCGGAAATAGCGGTGATCCCAATACTTTTCAAGATCGGAATCCAACAACTGGAAGGGCACGTCATTGCCTTTGGGATCCTTGAGCGTCAGATAACGGAGATCGCCGGTGTAGTCCCAGCAGGTGATCTCCACACGGTCCGTGCGGGTATGCGCGGACGGGTTGAACACATTGAAGATGCGGGTCTTTCCGGAACCGCGCTCCGGGTTCGGCACGCCGGCGTAATTGGTGAGGCCGTAGCCCGCACCTGCACCCTCCGCCTGGTTGTATGGATCGGTCTCGGTGACCGCGAAAGACGTGTCGATGTTTTCACTCAGCACGCGCATTGCATTGCCGTGCTCCGTATGGGCAATGGCCATGGCATCGGCAATGAGTCCCATACCGTGCTCGCGGCTCTCCTGCACACAGGAGCCGGTCAGAATATCGTGGAAATGCGTGAACAGGACGTCCTGCCATGCCTTTTCGAAACGGGTATGCGCATAAGAGCGCCCCAGTGCGCGGTTCGCTACCGCACTCCACGCCTGTGCACTGTTTAACGCTGATTCCGCATGGCGGTTGCCCAACTTCAGTCGGCTCTGCGTCGTGTAGCAGCCGGTGAGCAGGAAGTTCATTTCGTGATCCACCAGCGGCAGCTTGTCGCGGACCGCTTCCAGCTCCGCAAAATACTGATGCAGCGTGCCGAACTTGTACTGCGGGAATACCGGCCATGAATCCATCTCGATGGCCCGTTCCACATCGCGGCGGGTCGGTCCGCCGCCGTGATCGCCTACACCGTAGACTACAAGTCCTGTCTTCAGGCCGCCGCAGCGTTTGGATATCTCAATGGCGCCGATGCCCGTATCCGGCACGATGGCACTGTTATACCAGTACGGTTCTTTATGGCAGAGCATCTCCTGTCCGGACGGCGCGCGCCAGCGATAAGCCACGTACAGCTCTTCCAGACCGCGGCAGTGATAGTAATACCTGACACCGCCCTGAGCATCGAGCTCCGGCAGATGACGGCTGTGGCCAAAGGTGTCCGGAGAGAAATCGATGGTCAGCGAATTCGGATCCACTCCCCAATGCTCTTCAAGGTATTTCCGGGTATACCGGATATGATTCAGCAGGGATTCCGTATTCGGCATGTTTTTATCGGTTTCGACCCACGCGGACGCAGTGATCTCCCAGCGCCCCTCTTTAATACGCGCCTTGATGGCGTCCATCAGCTCGGGGTCGTACATTTCCACGATCTGGTAAACGGAAGCCTGCGACTGGGAGAAGCAGAATTCCGGGTACTCATCCATGATGTGAAGCATTGTACGGAAGGTGGAAAGCGTGATGGAGACGGTCTCCTGCCAGCCCCACATCCAGTTCATGTCGATGTGTGCGTGGCCCGCCAGGATCAGTTTGTACTCCTTGGCTTTTCCGGCAAGCGGCAGCAGCTTCTCTTCCGCCTTCAGGCAGGTGGCAGCTGTAAGGACGCCGTCCTCTGCCATGGCCCGCTCCAGAATATCGAGTGCGGCGGAAACATCGGCATCATACATACCGCCGTTTTCCGCAGACAGCCGGATGGCAAATTCCGTTTCGGACAGGATCCTGCGGTTCCACTTATTGGGCGGTGTGATGTGCTGGACTTCCTCCTTCGGCATGCCGAACGTATCTTCATAACGTGTTTTCTCACGGTTTCCGCCGACCTTCAGTTTTACATCGGCGTATCGTGCAGCAAGACTTCTCATATCGTCAGCCTCTTTCCCGGGCTGTGCCCGATCCATTTTTACGGGGATCCGCATCCCCTTCCGGCTCTTCCGGAAAAGCCGGACCGTTCCCTGTGTTATTTACCTTCATCTTAGTGAAGGACCGTGAAAATGTAAAGTGAAAATCATCCGCCAACAATTGTCACATTTAAGCGGTTTTATTCGTATGTTTTGCAATATTGCACCCCCCTCTTTTCTTTGCTATACTTGAATCGTACATGTTGGAGTTCCATTTTTTTCATGAAGGAGGTCCTGATGATCAATGAATACGAACAGGCCCGGAAGCTTGGCCTGAAATCCTATAGAGAAGCCCTTGCGAAGGGCGAATATCCGTACCTGCAGGTACTGGATGAAATGTTAAATCACGTGACGATCGTCGCGGAAAACAAACTGGGGCTTGTCGAGATTCCCATCGACCGCATCTACGGCACCTACACCGCCGGAAGAAGAGGCGCCTTTGCGCCGAACTTCATGCCGCTTCTTGCGCCGCGTACAGAGTTTGAATCCAAATGGTCCTCGCTTTACGAGTCTCATCTGGAGGAAGGCATCAAGGATCCGGTCATCGCTTACGAATACATGAACCGCTACTACATCGTGGAAGGCAACAAACGCGTCAGTATCCTGAAGTACTCCGGCGCCGCTGCCGTTCCCGGTTATGTCACGCGCCTCATTCCGGAACGGAACGATTCCGCGGAAAGCCGTGCTTATTTTGAATTTCTGGACTTTTATAAATGCTGTCCGACCAGCCTGATCGTCTTCACCCGGCCGGGAAGCTATGAGGAGCTTCTGGAGTTCACCGGCAAGGCCAAAGGCGAACGCTGGTCCAAGGATGAACAGATGGACCTCGAGGCCGCTTTCCTGCGCTTTGAGTCTGTGTATAAAAACTATCCCGCGGAAAGGCCTGCGGATCTGACATCGGCCGATGCCTTCCTCGCCTTCCTGCACTATTACGAATACAAGGATGTCCTCGAAAAGGTGCCGTATCTTTTAAAGGACGATCTGGCGCGCGTCTGGGACGACATCGTCCTGACAGCGGAAAAGGAGCCGGTCGAACTCGTTCTGGAGTCCGAGGAAGCGCCGAAAAAATCCCTGTTCTCCATGATCTTCGGTTCACAGAAGCCGGATCACAAGCTCCGCGTGGCCTTCATCTATTCCAAGACGCCGGCGGAATCCGGCTGGATCTACGGTCATGAGCTCGGCCGACAGGCCCTGCAGGACGCTTACGGCGATGAGATCGAGACCTTCACCCGCGAGAATGTCGGTGTGGATCGGCTCGAAGAAGTGCTGGAGGAAGTCATTTCCAATGGTGCAAATATCATTTTTGCCACGACCCCCATTTACCTCAGCGGTTGTCTGAAGGCAGCGGCAAAGCATCCGGAGGTCAAGATCCTGGACTGCGCCATCAATTCCTCGCACCGTTATGTCCGCACCTATTATGCCCGCATCTATGAAGGCAAGTTCCTGAGCGGAATGATTGCCGGTGCCATGACGGACAATGACGAGATCGGCTACTTCGCGGATTACCCGATCCACTCGAACCTCGCCAACCTGAATGCATTCGCGCGCGGCGTCGAAATGGTCAACCCGAGAGCCCACGTGCATGTTCAGTGGGCAGCCGTGGAAGGCTCCGATCCGCAGGCTTATTTCCGGGATCACAACATCCGGATCATCTCCGGCCGTGAGCTCGTCAAACTGAATGATGACAACCGTGAGTTCGGACTGTACCGGATCACGGATGAAGGACGCGAGAATCTGGCAATGCCGCTCTTCAACTGGGGCGTTTTGTACCGGAAGCTGATCGATTCCATCATCAACGGCAGTTATACGGACATCGACAAAGCCGGCAACCGCCGTGCCCTGAACTACTGGTGGGGAATGGGCAGCGATGTCATCGACATCATCTGCTCAAAAAACGTGCCGGAGCCGGTCATGCGACTGGTGGATTTCATGCGCGAGCACATCGTGAATGACGAATATTCTCCGTTCTACGGAAGGATCTATTCCCAGAACGGTGTGGTGTGCGACGACCCGAAGGGCGTGCTCACTCCGCGTGAGATCACAAAGATGAACTGGCTGAACCGGAATGTCATCGGCCGGATCCCGGAGATCGATGAACTGACTCCGGACGGAAGAGCAATCATGATCGTCCAGGGCAAAAACCTGACGGACAGAGGGGAACTTGAATGAAGATACTGGTAGTGGCGGATGAGGAGTCCCGGAAGATCTGGGACTACTTTGAGCCGGGCATGCTGGATAAATATGACCTGATACTTTCCTGCGGAGATCTGTCTCCCAGGTACCTTTCGTTTCTGGTCACCATGTCCCGCTGCGATGTGCTGTATGTGCACGGAAATCATGATGATAAATATGAGAAGATCCCACCGGAGGGCTGCATCTGCGTCGATGGAAAGCTGATCAACTACAAGGGCATCCGTATCCTCGGTCTGGGCGGTTCCGTCCGTTACCGCACGGGTGTCAATATGTATACGCCGAAGGAAATGGAACGCCGCGTCCGCAAGCTGCGGTTTACGCTGTGGCGGAATAAGGGCTTTGATATCCTGCTCGCGCACGCACCGGCGGAAGGCATCAACGATGGCCCGGATCTCCCGCACCTCGGCTTCCGCAGTTTTCTGGAGCTGATGGATAAATATGAGCCCCGCTACTTCATTCACGGCCATGTTCATCAGAATTACGGCGGAAAGTTCAAGCGGGAGGACTCCTACAAAAAGACCACGATCATCAACGGATTCAAGACCTACGAGCTGGATTATCCGGATGAGCTGATCGCAAAATAAAAAAGAGGCCGCCCCGGGCAGCCTCTTTTTTTATGCAGGCAGGTTATTCAATACCCTTAAATACATAGCCGGCTTCTTCAACGGCGTCCTGTACGGCATCAGCCGGTGCATCGCCGATGATGACCGCGTTGTTTGCTTCATGACTGATGCTTTCAACGGTCAGGCCCAGCGCTTCAAGCGCGTTCTTCACATGCTTTTCGCAGTGCATACACATCATTCCTTCAATGATCACAGTTCTCTTCATCTCTTCTTCTCCTTGTTTTTGATTGAAAATTTCCAGGGCCTCCAGTGAAGCCTGTTTTTTATTTGCTTTATCACGCCGTGTGTCATGCACACGGATCAGGTTCAGGCGCAGCGCGTTCGTTACGACGCAGAAGCTGGAAAGGCTCATCGCGGCGGCGCCGAACATCGGGTTTAAGGTGATGCCGAGCGGAATCAGGGCGCCCATGGCAAGCGGGATGCCGATGCAGTTGTAGATAAACGCCCAGAACAGGTTCTCGCGGATGTTCCTGATGACGCGGCGGCTCAGGCGGATCGCGGCGGAAACGTCCAAAAGATCGCTCTTCATGAGGACCACGTCCGCGGCGTCGATGGCCACATCGGCTCCCGCGCCGATGGCCACGCCCACATCGGCGGAGGTCAGTGCCGGTGCGTCGTTGATGCCGTCGCCGACCATTAACACCCGGTTTCCGGCTTTCATGAGTTCATTCACCACGCGTGCCTTGCCGTCCGGCAGGACGCCCGCCACGACCGTATCCGTGCCCGCTTCGCGACTGATGGCCGCGGCGGTACGTTTATTGTCTCCCGTCAGCATTACGGTCAAAATGCCCATTTTTTTGAGTTCCAGGACCGCTTCGCGGCTCGTTTCCTTGATCGTATCGGAAACGGCGATGATTCCGGTCAGTTTTCCGTCCTCCGCAAAGAACATCGGCGTCTTTCCCTCTTCCGAAAGGCGCGTCGCAACGGCCTTCATTTCCTCGGAGATCGCGGCATACCGGCCCACAAAAGCCGCGTTGCCGCCCAGGATCTTTTTACCGTTCCGGATCGCGGAAAGTCCGTTTCCGGGAAGCGCTTTGAAGTTCTCCGTGTCTTCGGACCGAATATTGCGCTGAGCGGCGTACTCACACACCGCAGCAGCAAGCGGATGCTCGCTTTTACTTTCGAGCGCCACCGCGGTACGAAGGAGCGTGTATTCCACACTCTCGCGTGCGGGGACCACATCGGTCACACGTGGCCGGCCCTCCGTGATCGTGCCGGTCTTGTCAAGCACCACGATGTCCGCGCGTCCGGTCTCCTCAAGTGACGCAGCCGTCTTAAACAGGATCCCGTTCTTAGCAGCCTTCCCGTTTCCGACCATAATGGCGACGGGCGTGGCCAGACCCAGCGCGCAGGGGCAGCTGATGACCAGGACCGAGATGCCGCGGGCCATGGCATAACCGATGACCTCCATGTTCGCGACACCGGTCATCGGGCCGATGATGAGCCAGGCAAGGAATGTCACGAGTGCAATTCCCATTACCGTCGGTACGAATACTGCGGCGACCCGGTCCGCGATCTTGGCGATGGGCGCTTTCGTCGCGGAAGCATCACTGACCATCTGAATGATCTTGGAAAGCGTGGTGTCTTCACCGACCTCCGTGGCTTTGCAGGTCAGGAAGCCGGACTGATTCAGTGTTGCGGAAGACACACGGCTTCCGGGCGCTTTATCGACCGGCAGGCTTTCACCGGTCAGCGCGGCTTCGTTCACCGCACCTGTTCCGGAAAGGACGATGCCATCGACCGGGATATTCTCCCCCGGCCGGACAACGAACACGTCCCCTTTTTCCACCTCTTCCACCGGTACCGTGAGTTCCTGCCCGTCCCGGACAACGACTGCAGTCTCGGGTGCCAGATCCATCAGGCCCTTCAGGGCGTCGGTCGTGCGGCCCTTGGAATAGGCCTCGAGCGTCTTTCCGACCGTGATCAGCGTCAGGATCATCGCAGAGGATTCAAAATATAGATCGTGGATGTAGGTATGCGCGGCGGTCATGTTTCCGGTCTCCACCGAATAAGCGAGCATGAACAGGACCACCGTGCTGTATACAAAAGCCGCGCCGCTTCCGAGGGCGACCAGCGTATCCATGTTGGGCGCCCTGTGGATCAGCCCGCGGAATCCGCTGATAAAGAATTTCCGGTTGATCAGCATTACAAGAATGGTCAGCAGCATCTCGTAAAGGCCTACGTTCACATGGCTTTCCGAAAGGAATGCCGGCACCGGCCAGTCCCACATCATATGCCCCATGGAAACATACATGAGCGGAAGCAGGAAGGCAAGCGACGCGATCAACCGCTTGATGAGCTTGGGCGTCTCGCGGTCCTTCAGGCTGTCCCCCCGTTTTCCCCCGTTCTTCTGACCTTTTCCGTTTGCGGTCGCGCCGCTACCAGCTGATGCTCCTCCGTTTTCCGAGGCCGCTCCGCGACTCTTCGCGGACATTCCGCCGCTTAACGACGCACCGTATCCGGCTTCATCGACCGCACGGATGACCGCTTCCGTGTCGATATCGCCCTCGACCTGCATCGAATTTGTCAATAAGCTCACCGCTACCGATGTCACCCCGGGCACCTTTTGGACCGCCCGTTCCACATGACTCTGGCACGCGGCACAGGTCATGCCTGTCACTTCAAATTTCGTCACTGGCCCCTCCGTTATTTCATAAGCTTCTGCACGGTGCGCACAAGCTCGTCCATCTTTTCTTCCCGGCCTTCGCGGATGTCTTCCGTCACGCAAGTCAGCATGTGCTCGGATAAAAGCACGCGGTTGAAACTGTTCAGCGCCGATGTTACCGCAGACACCTGATTAATGATATCGATGCAGTAGGCGTCGTTTTCCACCATGCCCTTGAGGCCGCGCACCTGTCCTTCGATGCGGCTCAGCCGGTTCAAAAGATCGCGGTATTCCTTATCCGAGCGATGCTTGGTTCGGCAGTGCGGGCAGCCCCCGTCTTCGTTCTCCTGCGTGAGCACCGCATCCTCGTTTGCTTCAATCGCGAAACGGCATTCGTTTGTATGTTCCTTCATCGTTTCAATTCCTTATGTTATTTGAAGTTTGTATACCCCCACAGGGTATCCTCCGTCTTCTTTATATACCCCCAAGGGGTATGTTGTCAAGCAGAATCCGAACAAAAAACCGGGAAGGGTCCATACGATCCTTCCCGGTTTCTTTATATAGCCTTTCGTTGCCAAGTCATCAGCCACGCATTCCGTCAGCACCCGTCCTGTAATCACAGTTTTCCTTCGTACGCCTCCGCATACAGCATTTCCTGCGAATTCAGTTTCGCCCCGCCGGCCTCCGTATGCTTCTTTCTGTAGGCTCCGCTCTTCTTCTGAACGCGGGCCTTGACATTGTCCGAAAGCTGCAGGTCAAAAATGTGATGGATCTTTGCGCGGAGCGCTTCATCCTCGATCGGTGCAGCCACCTCCACGCGGCGAACCGTGTTACGGGTCATGAAATCGGCCGAGGAAATGTAGATCTTTTCATCCGCACCGGTGCCGAAAATGTAGATACGCGCATGCTCCAGGAACCGTCCGACGATGGAGACCGTATAAATATTCTCCGTGCGGCCGTCCACGCCGGAGCGCAGGCAGTTGATGCCGCGGACTACCATTTCCACGCGCACGCCGGCCGTCGATGCCGCGATGAGCGCATTGATGATGGCTTTATCAGTGATGGAATTCAACTTCAGGCCGATGTACGCCTCTTCGCCGTTCTTTGCTTTCTCCGTCTCCCGCTCAATCAGCTCGAGCACGTGATTCTGCAAGCATAAGGGCGCGACCATCAGATGGTCAAAGCCATCCGGGATCCGCTCCTCGCAAAGCGCTTCAAAGACCTTCTCCGCATCCAGACCGATCTCTTTCTTTGCGGTCATAAAGCAGAGGTCCGTATAAAGACGCGCGGTGCTTTCGTTATAGTTACCGGTACCGATCTGCGTGATGTACTGCAGCTCTTCGCCTTTTCTCCGGGTGATCAGGAGCAGCTTGCTGTGGACCTTGAAGCGTCCCAGACCGTAAAGGACATTGCATCCCGCGTCCTCCAGAAGGTGGGACCAGTGAATGTTGTTTTCTTCATCGAAACGAGCCTTAAGCTCCACAAGAACATCGACCTTTTTACCGGCCTCCGATGCCGCAACCAGCGCTGCCACGATCTGGCTGTTCTTTGCCACGCGGTACAGTGTCATGCGGATGGACTCGACCTCCGGGTCGCGCGCCGCTTCTTCCAGCATGCGGATCATCGCGTTCATGCGCTCGTAGGGATAATACAGAAGGAGGTCACGCTCGGCGACCTGGTCGAGCATCGGCCGTGATTCATCGATAAGCGGGGCCTTCTGCGGCTGGCGCTTCTCATAAAACAGCGCCGCCTGACCGTGAAGATCGTTCTTAAACTGGGAGAAGAACGACAGGTTAAGCGGAGTCTCCGTTAAAAAGGCCTGTGCCGGGTCCAGGTTGAGAAGCTCCGACAGGCGCTCCACGACCTTTCTTTCAAGCGGTCTGGAATACTCCAGGCGGACCGGGGAAAGACGCTTTCTGGAACGGATAAGCTGTTCCATCAGCTCACGGTAATCCAGATCCTCATCGTATACGGAGTCGGCATCGATATCCGCGTTACGCGTGATACGGATGACCGCTTTGTCACCGATCTTATACTGCTTGAAAACAAGCGGCAGGAAATGGAGGATCAGTTCCTCGAGCAGCATGTATTCGCCCTTGTGCGCCGGGATCTGAATCAGACGGTTCAGGGATTTTAAACTGCACGGGACGATGCCGATGCGGTCCTTTTCCCCTTTCTTCTTTAAAACACAGAAGGCATACAGATCCTTGTTGTCCATAAACGGGAACGGCGTCTTCTTTCCGACCGTGACCGGGGAAAGAAGCGGAAGGACCTCATTTCTGAAATAAGCCTCCAGATATTTGGCTTCATTATCCTCAAGCGATGCAAAATCCGTGAGATGGATCCCGTATTCATCCAGACTCTTCATCAGGATGCGGTAAGCCTCTCCGTTTCGTACCGCCAGTTTACGGACCTTTTTGCAGACCGCGGCGATCTGCTCGCTCGGGCTCATAAAGGTCTTGTTCTCACGGGCGTTGTCGTTTAAGACCATCTGGTCATGCAGGGAACCCACACGGACCATGAAAAACTCATCCAGATTGGACTGATAGATCGAAAGGAAATTCAGGCGCTCGCACAGCGGGTTATCGAGATCCTCCGCTTCTTCCAGTACGCGCTCATTGAAACGCAGCCAGGAAAGCTCACGGTTTTCAAAGCAGTCCGTGATCTCCTGCTTTGCTTTTTTATCACTCAGTACGACGGTGGAAGTCTGATCGTTCTCCGGGGCTTCCCATACCTGTTCGCTCATTTGGTCATCTCCTTCATCAAATTCATGTACTCTCAGAGCATACGAAACAGGGGCACTCTCTTCCCGGCTCCGGCCGGTCAGAATGTCCCGTATTTTGTTTATCAATGCTCTAATATCATTTTTAGTAAACATGCATCTAATATACCATCTTTCGATATCATTGTAAATGTTTTCGAAAAAACTACAAAAAATGCTTGCAATTTCCCAATCATCTGTTATAATACATTTGTTGTCGACATGACAATATAGCGCTATCGCCAAATGGTAAGGCAACGGACTCTGACTCCGTCATTTTCAAGGTTCGAATCCTTGTAGCGCTGTTTTTTTATGCCCTGCAATAAGATCCCGCTCCAAAACAGGATGCGGGATCTTTTTATTTCACGATTTGTTTGAAATTTCTTCACACATTAAACACAGTTTTCCGATAAACTTACTTATGTACTGAAAAGTACTCGGGCTGTAATCCCTGTCGGCCCGTAAGTCTTTTTCATACTCACGCCCGTTAGTCGGGCTCCCCTTTTCTTTTGAAGAAGCGGTCGGTTCAGCCGGCCGCTTTCTTGTTCCCCGGGTCCCTGAAGATCCTTCCGGAAAACAATCGGGAAAACACGGCCGAATCCCTGCGGCCGGAAAACTTTGACTTAAAGCACAAATTTAACTTCTGTATCACATGGATTTCACTTTCGTTTTTTATACTACACCTGTACTGAATAAGTATGTCAGGTCGACTCCCCCGTCGCCTGACTACCGCTTTTTCATACTCGACCCGTGTATCCCCGTACATCGGGTCACCCCTTCCAAAGGCTGCTTCGGTCCCCCCCGGAGCAGTTTTGTTTTAGAACAAAAACACCCCGAGGCGCCTTTCCGGCCCCTCGGGGTGTTTTATTTGAAACGGATCAGTCCATTTCCACATAATTAAAATCGGTAAATACCGCCGGCGTCACGCCCGGCTTGCCGTTGCCCATGGCATACAGCGCGTAATAGTTTCCGGTGAAGGAACCGCCGACTTCCGTCGTCAGGTAAACGGTCTCACCCTGTCCCAAAAATTCACGCTCGCCGCCGTCCACACGATAATAGAAGGTGTACAGATCCTTGTCGGACTCCAGTTCAAAGGTCACCTTCTCACCGTTCAGGACGATCCTGTTCTCGGTATTCTCCAGCGAACCGATGCGTCTTCTGAACACGATCTTACGCACGCCGTCTTCACAGATGACCGCTGCGGCGTAGTGATGCTTGTAGTTCATGAAGACCGTAAATCCGGCTTCTTCGCGCTCCTGCTCCGTCGGGAAACTCATCGTCACGGACGCCTTGGTGTTATGCGCGCTCTGGCGTCTTCCGAGCCAGGTGTAGACCGCCCAGTCGTGAAGGGCATGCTCATTGCCGGTCAGCATGGCGCGGCCGTTGCCCCAGCTGTAGTGCTCTTCTTCCGGGTTATAGAGATAATTCCAGGAAAGATCCGGCTTTTCCGTATCGAAACTGCAGTGATAATCCTGATTGCGGTCCTTATCTTCCGGAACCGCAGGAAGGTTATCGACCTCAAATTCCATATCCAGCGTGCCGTTGTTGCCAAATACCGGCCAGTCACCGGACCAGTCGACCGGAGCGATCATCGTCTCGCGACCCAGGTTGTGCTTGGGCGGATAAGAAAACGTGCGGGTACCCAGGCATACAGCCCACCAGTTGCCGTTCTGATCCTCAACAAGATCGGCGTGGCCGACAGCTTCAATGGGACGCAGCAGACTGCGGTTCGTGAATACCGGGTTGTTCGGACATTCCTCGTAGCCCTCGAACAGGCTGCGGCTTCTGGCCATGGTGATCATGTGGGAACGTTCGGTGCCGCCCTCGGAGATCATCAGATAATACCAGCCGTCCTTCTTGTAAAGGTGCGGACCTTCCGGATAAGCACCGCCGGTACCGCGCCAAAGCTTGTGGGTATCGCCGATCATCTTACCGGTCGTGAGATCGATCTCTACGACGTAGATGGTGCCGAATGCCGTGCCGACGTAATAGTTCTTGCCGTCATCATCAAAGAAGAAGGACGGGTCGATGCCCGGAACGTCCAGGAAGATCGGGTCGGACCAGGGGCCCGCGGGATCGGTTGCGGTCACAAAGAAATTTCCGGCATCCTTGGCCTGATGCATGTTCGTGGTGACCATGTAGAAGATGCCGTCCTTGTAGCGGATGGTGGTGGCATAGATACCATCGGCGCTCTGACGGCCGATGCCTGCCGGCTGAATGGACAGTGCATCGTTACGATCCACGCAATAGCCGATGTTTTCCCAGTTCACCAGATCCTTGCTGTGAGAGACCGGGATCGCCGGAAAGAACTCAAATGTGGAATTGACGATGTAAAAATCGTCCCCGGCCCGGCAAATGCTCGGATCCGGATACATTCCTCTCAGAACCGGATTCTTGATCTTCATATAATCCCCTTTCAATCTTCCGAAAAAAGCTTTTTCTTTCGCTCGATCATTTCATCGATCTTATCGATATACAGCCGGACCTCTTTCACGGTATCACACCGCTCGATGCGTCCGTCCGGATATACTCTCTTAGTCACCGTGCCGGCACCGCAGGCCACGATGGTCTGCACTTCCTCCATGATCAGGATGTTGTACACGCCTTCCTTACCGGGCCGCGCATATCCCACATTTTCCTGATTGCCGGCCATGTTTTTCTGCCGGTACAGATAGTACGGTTCTTCACCGATGCCCCGCAGATACTCCCGGCACATGTCCATGATCTCATCCGAATTCTCCATGAGATAACCCTCATATTCATCCAGATGCAGATTCAGACGCGCCGCCCGCTTGAGCGCCAGTGAATGGATCGTCACATTATCCGGATCAAGTTCGGTTACGCGGCGGATAGTCTCCTCCACGTCCTCCTTCGACTCCCCCGGAAGTCCGACGATCAGGTCCATATTGATATTGTCAAAGCCCTGCGCCCGTGCAAGGCGATAGGTGTTCAGCACTTCATCGACCGTGTGCCTTCTTCCGATCAGATCCAGCGTCTTCTGATGCATGGTCTGCGGATTTACGGAAATGCGGCTCACGGGATATTTCTTCAGCACCCGCAGCTTATCCTCCGTCACCGAATCCGGCCGTCCGGCTTCCACCGTCCACTCACGGACATCGGAAAGATCGAAACGCGTTACGATCTCGTTACAAAGGAAATCCAACTGCTCCGCACTCAGTGTGGTCGGTGTGCCGCCGCCGAAATAGATGGAATTCAGCGGTCTTCCCTTAAAGGTTTCCTGTACCCACGCAAGTTCGCGGACCACCGCGTGCAGATAATCCCACACCAGGTCCTTGTATGCGGAAAGCGCAAAGGAGGAAAACGAACAATAAAGACAGATGCTCGGGCAGAACGGAATACCCACATACAGGCTGTAGCCGTTCTCAGCGTCGATGGTATCAAGCAGCGCCAACTCGCGCTTTGCGATCTCCGTTGCAAGCGTCGTCTTTCCCGGTGAACAGTACAGTTCCCCTTCCATGTGCGCACGGATCGCTTCTTCGGAAGCGCCGGCCTTCAGCATGGCCATCGGGATCTTGGTCGGGCGGATGCCCGTCAGCGTTCCCCAGGGAAGCGTCTTTCCCGAATGCCCGGAAAGCAGTGTGTACAGTGCCTGCTTGACCGCGGTCTTTGCCGCCGCGCGGTCCTTTTCCGGTGTGATGTCGATGTCCTTTTCAGCGGTCCTTCCGCCGTCACAGAGCGTCATCTCAAGGTGCAGGCAGGCATCGGTCTCCGTATACTGCATCCGAAGGAAGTCGCTGTCCGCCGCCGCCTCATCCGTTTCAAATTTCTGCTTCGGATAAAAGGCCATCAGAAGACCGCGGATATCATATTCAAAAAGTTCGGAATTCAGTAAAAGCTTCATAAACCTTTCTTATCAACCGGCGGAGCGCTGAATGTCCACGACTCCCGGCACGGTCCTCAGTCTTGCGACCAGTCTTTGCAGATCCTCGACGGAAGATACTTCAAAGGACATTTCGATCGTCGCGTTGCCCTGCTTGTTCACGCGGGAGCTTGCGGTCTGGATATCGACCATGTTCTCCATCATGACGCGCGAAAGATCGGCAAACAAGCCGATGCGGTTCTTGCAGAAGATCTGGATGGAGGTGGAATACTTGGCGCCGTCCGGGCTCGTGTTAAGATCCGAGCTCCACTCGGCGGAGATCATGCGCTCCTTCTCGTAATCCGGAAGAGACATAATGTTCGGACAGTCGGTGCGATGGATGGAAATACCGCGGCCGCGGGTAACGTAGCCGATGATCTCATCGCCCGGAACCGGATTGCAGCAGTGCGAGAAGCGCACGGAAAGGTCGTGAAGGCCCTTTACGACGATGCCGGTATCCTGCTTGGAGGTCTGGACATGGACCCTGCTGTTCTCCTCGATGCTCTTTAAGATATCCTCGTCCGTCATGCGGGAGGCATTATCCTTCTTGAATTCATCAAGCAGCTTGTTGACGACCTGACCTTCCTTCAGCGCGCCGTGACCGACGGACGCCAGAAGGTTATCCCAGTCTGGATAACGGTACTTCTGCAGAGCGGCATTCATATAGGCCGGCTTCATGATATCGGCCTGATTGATGCCCTTCTGACGACAATAGTTCTGAACGGCTTCTTTTCCGCGCACAACATTGTCTTCCTTGTTCTGCGCCTTGAACCACTGATTGATCTTGTTTCTGGCCTGTGCCGATTTTACGATCTTCAGCCAGTCCATCGACGGACCCTTGGAGTTCTGAGACGTCATGATCTCCACGCGGTCACCGTTCTGGATCGTATATTCGATGGGCACCAGCGTGCCGTTGACCTTGGCGCCGACCATGCGGTTACCGACCGCGGAATGGATGGCATAAGCAAAGTCGATGCAGTTTGAGCCTGCCGGCAGGTTCTTGACCTCTCCGTTCGGGGTGAAGCAATAGACCGAGCCGGAAAACAGGTCAAAGTCCTCCTTGACCAGATTGACGAATTCGCGGCTGTCGCTGGTCTGCCAGTCCATGATGGAACGGAGCCATGCCAGCTTGACTTCATCGGCATTCTTGCCGGCGGTAACGGAGCCCTGCTCCTTGTATTTCCAGTGCGCGGCAATACCGTATTCCGCCGTACGATGCATCTCGTAGGTGCGGATCTGAATTTCAAAGGGTGTGCCGGAGGGGCTCATGACCGTGGTATGAAGTGACTGGTACATATTCGGCTTCGGCATGGCGATGTAATCCTTGAAACGGCCCGGAAGCGGGGTATACATTTCATGAACGATGCCGAGGACCGCATAGCAGTCCATAACGGTATCGACCAGGATACGGATCGCAAAAATATCGTAGATCTGCTCCAGCGTCTTCTGCTGCTGGACCATCTTCTTGTAAATACTGAATAAATGCTTGACGCGGCCGTTGATGTCCGCCTTGACGCCTTCTTTGAGAAGACGCGAACGGATCTCCTGCTGCTTGTCCTGGATCAGGAGGTCGCGACGGTCCTGTGTGTAGGAAAGCTTCTGGGTGAGTTCGGCAAAAACATCGGGGTGAAGGATGGCGAGTGAACGGTCATCGAGTTCCACCTTGATCTTGGAGATACCGAGACGGGAAGCCACCGGAGAAAAGATCTCCATGGTCTCTTTGGCCTTACGGCGCTGGGTCTCCACAGACCAGTACTGGTACGTGCGCATATTGTGAAGGCGGTCGGCCAGCTTGACTAAGATGACGCGGATATCCTTGGCCATGGCCATGAACATCTTGCGAAGATTCTCCGCCTGGACCTCTTCCTTATCCATGCCCCAGTTGGTCTGCGTGATCTTGGTGACGCCGTCGACGAGAAGCGCGACTTCGCCGCCGAATTCGCGCTCGATATCCTGATAGGACATGACCGTATCTTCGATGACATCGTGTAAAAGTCCGGCGATGATGGTCTCCTTATCCAGTTCCAGTTCCGCCAGTATGATAGCGACATTGACCGGATGGATAATGTAGGGTTCACCGCTCTTTCGCTTCTGCCCCTCATGCGCATCCTTTGCGATATGGTAGGCCTTCTCGATCTGCGAGAGATCATCGGACGGATGATATTTACGGATCGTGCGGAGAAGCATCGCATAGAGTTCTTCTTCCGGAGTGTTGTCCGCAGGCTTGATGATACCGATCTCTGCTTCAAGTGCTTCTTCGATCATTTCTTCGGCAAGCAGATTCGCAGGTCTTCTCTCTGACATTTTACGTTCCCTCTTTCTTTCGAAAAGTTGATAAAATATAGTAAAATATTATACTATTTATCGCTTGATTAAGCAATAGGACTTACATACTATTTGAAGCGTTTTTGTACCCATGTATTCATTGACCGAGGGATAAAAGGTGAAGGCGGCATCGATCCGGTTTTCAAGTCCCCGCTCCGCTCTCGCAAGCTCGGATGCGCCATAATTCTCCGTGATGAATTTCCGGAAGCCTTCCGCGTCGCTGAACATGACGGCGGACATTTTGGGGCCGCCGGCTTCGGAGACCGTCATACGGAGAACGTTTTGGTTTCGGCCGATGACACGCATCTGATGTACAGCGACATGCGGGCGCGCAAAGATCGGCTTGGGATTTCCCGTACCGAAGGGCTCGAGGCAGTTCAATTCTTCGATGAGTCTCTCCGAAATGTACGACAGCGGAAGCCGGGCGTCGATGTTCACGACGGGGATCAGATCCTCATCGGTCAGTCCGCAGGTGGCGTTCATCCGGTCGCGGAATTCCTGCAGCCGGTCCTCCCGGATGGACAGCCCCGCTGCCATCGCGTGACCGCCAAAGCGTTCCGAAATGTCCTTACAGCGCATCAGGCCCTCCAGCATATGATATGCCGGAATGGATCTTCCCGAACCCTTCAACCCGCTCTCCGCGTCCGTAAACACAAATACGGGACGGCCGTATTTCTCCTTCAGCCGTCCGGCAATAATGCCCACCACGCTCTCATGAACGCCCTCCAGACGAACGATCAGGATCTTTTCTTCGTTAAGCTTTTCATTCTCCACGAGCTCGATAGCCTGCCGCGTCCCTTCATCGGTCATGCGCTTCCGCTCTTCGTTCAGCGCACGGATCTTCTGTGCGATCTCCGCTGCCTCCGCCTCATTTTCCGTCTGCAGAAGATCAAATGCCATGCGGACATCGGAAAGGCGTCCCACCGCGTTGAAGCACGGACCGATGGTATAACCCAGCCGGTACGAATCGATTTCTTCGGGATCCAGCTCGCAGGCATCGATCAGGGCAGACAGCCCGATGTTCTTTGTATGACGCAGTTTTTCAAGCCCGTTCTTAACGAGAATGCGGTTTTCGCCCTTCAGCTCCACCACGTCCGCCACCGTCGCGATGGCCACGTACTGATACAGTGCTTCCTCCGCTTCTTCCGGAAGCCCGAACCGGCGGTAAAGCACCTGGATCAGCCGGAACGCCACGCCGGCGCCGCAAAGAGACTTGAAGGGATAGCTGCAGTCCGCCTGCTTCGGGTCGATGACTGCATCGGCCTCCGGCACCGTCTCCTGCACCTCATGATGATCGGTGATCACGATCTTCAGCCCCTGCGCCTTTGCATAAAGAGTCTCCTCCTTTGCCGCGATACCGTTATCGCAGGTCAGGATCACGGTACATCCGGCCGCTTTTGCCTCATCGATGATACGCCGGTTGATACCGTAGCCTTCCATGACGCGATGCGGCGTGAATAACAGCACATTTCCGCCGATGCGCTTGATTCCCTCATAAAGGATCTCTCCCGCAAAGATCCCGTCATCGTCAAAGTCGCTGGACACGGCGATCGTCTCGCCGTTTTTCACCGCCTCCGTGAGAATATCCGCCCCCTTTTCCAGGTCCTTCATGAGAAGCGGATCCGCAAGATCCTTCATGGTCCCGTAAAGGAACATACGGGCCTCCTCAAGCGTCTCCACATCGCGGTTTCGTAAAAGCCGCGCGGCGATCGGTGAAATGCCGAGTTCACGGCTCCACAAGTCAAAATCCGCTTTTTTTGTATATTCGATCCAGCGTTCCTTCATTGAATGCTCCTTATCTCTCACGTCACTTTCCGATAAACGTTATCTTTTATATTCTACGATAAATCCGGCCGTTTTTGTAGCATTTTTTCCCGCAATATGATACGATGCGGTTATGAAAGCACAGGAGGTGCCCATGAAGCTGCTTGAATCCGGTGAAATGTATCTTGAGACCATACTGATCCTGTCCCAGACAAAGGATGGTGTCCATGCGATCGATCTTGCCGAATATATGAATTTTTCAAAGCCCAGTGTCAGCCGTGCGCTTTCCAACCTTAAGGAGGGAGGTTACTGCATCGTCGATGAGATGGATCACATCCGCCTCACGAAGACGGGCCGTGCCATCGCCGAGAAGATCTACGAGCGCCACCGCGTTCTGACCGAATGCTTAACGCGCCTTGGGGTCGATGAAAAGCAAGCGGTCGCCGATGCCTGTAAGATCGAACACGACATCAGCGATGCCACCTTCGAAGCACTGAAGAAACACCTCGGAAAACTGACCGATACACCGCAATGATCCCTGATATAAACATAAAAAGGAAGTGTGAATGTTCACACTTCCTTTTTATATTGCGGTACGACCGCCATTTTAAACCAGAAGGCGCTGCCCTTTCCGACGGTGCTTTCCACCCCGTACTCCGCCTGTTGCAGTTCCAGGGTCCGCTTTACGATCGAAAGACCGAGGCCGGTACCCATGCGCAGTTTTTCACGCGCGGTGTTGCTTTTATAATAACGGTCCCAGATCATGGCAAGTTCGCTCTCGGGAATACCGGCGCCGTGGTCACGGACAACGACTGTCACCGTACCGTCCTCTGTCTTCTGCTCGATCTCGATCTTCTTGACATCCGTCGAATGATTGACGGCATTGTTGATCAGATTACTGATGATCTGCCACAGCATTGCGGGATCCGCGTTAATAAAAGCCGGCTCATCCTTATTAAATTCAATGGTGAAGCCCTCCGGCTCAAGCAGCTTCCGGTAACGTTCGATCATACTCTCAATGGATACCGTAAGACAATGCACCTTGCGTTCCGGTACAGCCACCCCCGCCTCGATCCGGCTGAGATCCAGGATATCCGTGACAAGCTCGTTGAGCGCGACCGTTTCATCAATGATCACCTGCAGGTTCTCCGGGGTGTTTTCTCCCGGAATGTCCCGCATCATCTCCGCATAACCGCGGATCATCGTCAGCGGAGTCCGGAGGTCATGTGATACATTGGAGACCAGTTCACGCTGCAGCTGTTCCGTTTTTTTAAGTTCCGCCGAAGCGTAGTTCAGTGCGTTGCAAAGCTCATCGTACTCACGGATCCGGTTTTCCGGAAGTTCCAGATCATAGTCCGCTTCCGCAAGGAGCTTTGCCTGCTGCGTAATTTTCGCAAGCGTTCTTGAATTCCCTTTCGCATACAGCGCTGCCATAATAAGTGAAACGAGAACCATTAGTACGATGGTCACGAATGTTGTCAGCTGTATCTCACGGATCATTTCCGGATCCCGTACAAAAGGACGGAAAACAGCCGGTACACTGAGCAGACAGAGGATCATGATGCCGGAATAAACTAACAGGTCCAGAAACATCCTTGTTCTCAGTGTCATCTTCGCGTCATTCTTCTTTCTCTTCAAATCGGTACCCCATTCCTCTTAATGTGACGATCAGATCGCGGTACGGTCCCATTTGATTCCGCAGCATTTTTACATGTGTATCCAGTGTCCGGTCATCGCCGTAATAATCAAATCCCCAGATCTCCGTCAGGATCTGCTCGCGTGAAAGGGCAATGCCCTTGTTCCGGATGAACATAAGGAGAAGCTCGAACCCCTTATAGGTCAGTTCGCGCGGTTCTTCATCCACAAATACAGTGCGCGCCGTCGGATTCACGATCAGTCCCCGGTACCGGTAAACACTGTCCGGAGCGTTTGCGGCATCGTCCGCCGCCTGCAGACCTTCCACCTGTTTTTCCGTCCTGCGTGCCTTATCATAACGAGCCGTCAGCGCTTTTATGCGAAGGATCAGTTCCTTCGGTGAGAACGGCTTTACCACATAGTCATCGGCACCGGCTTCCAGCCCGTGAATACGATCATACTCTTCAACGCGCGCAGAAAGCATGATCACAGGCACATCGGAAAATGCCCGGATCCTCCGGCAGGCGGATATGCCGTCCACGCCCTCCATCATGATATCCATTACGATCGTATCAAAGCGGTTCCTGCGGCACAGAAGGACCGCCTCTTCGCCATTATCCGCTTCCTCAACTTCAAAGCCCTCAAACTCCGCGTACTTCCGTACGACGGAACGGATCATTTTTTCATCATCAACGACCAGAATTCTTGCCATCGTTCCTCCAGAAAGTCAATATTTGATCAACTCCCCCCACAGAGGACAATATTATCACTATTTGTGTAAAATTGGAACGTTTTTTCAATAGAAATCCATTTGTACGGGGACGGAAAAAGTGTTATACCTGAAGTATCTACACAAAGGAGATTTCCTATGAAAAAATTGATCACCTCCGGCAGTTTTAACAAAGGCGGCTGGACCTTTGATACGGACTTCATCCCCGTCATGGGAATGCCGTACCTGATGGCACACGGTCTCGGAAGACCTGTGGCCGATGCCTCCGCCTCCTTCTCGGCTCCCGCGGGAACCTATCACCTTTACGTATATACCTTCAACTGGGTCGCACCGTGGAAAAAGGAATATGCTCCGGGCGTGTTCCGCATTCTGATGGACGGTGCGGACGCCGGTACCTTCGGTAATGCTCCGGAAGAATGGGGCTTTGTCCGCGGAACGGATATCACGCTGTATGGAAGCACCCACACCGTCGTTCTTCGGGACCTGACCGGTTTTGACGGGCGTATCGGCTGTATTTTCTTAACGGACGAGGACAATGTCCTTCTCCCGGACGCTAATAACTTTTTTGATTTTTACCGGGAACTCACCGGCAACCCGAAAAGCACGCGCATCGACGCGGACTTCGTGGTCGCGGGTGGCGGTCTTTCCGGTATGTGCGCCGCTGTCATGGCAGCGCGCCGCGGACTGAAAACGCTCCTGATCCAGGACCGTCCGGTCGTGGGCGGCAACAATTCCTCGGAGGCCCGCGTATGGCTGGGCGGCAGCCGCAATGCGGAACCGATGCCGGGCATCGGAAACATCGTCGGCGAATTCGAGCAGGAAAAGGTCGGTCACTACGGCCCGGAAAACTGCGGCCCCATTTACGAGGATGAACGCAAGGCGCAGGTGATCCGCGAGGCGGGTGTCGAACTTCTTCTGAACTGTACCGTCAAGGATGTGGTGATGAAAAACGGCGCCATCGATTCTCTGGTCATCTGGAACACCACAGCCGATGAAGTCTTCACCGTAAAAGCTCCGATCTATGCGGACTGCACCGGTGACGGTACGGTCGGCGCACTGGCCGGTGCGGATCACGAAGTCACGACCAACGGACACATGGGCAAGTCCAATGTCTGGTACGTGCGTGATACCGGCGAGCACCGGGATTTTCCGGCGTGTCCGTGGGCCATCGACCTTGCAGGTGTGGATATTCCCGGACGCGAAGGCGTGCCGGACATTTACGGCGGTCTTCGCGAACGCAGCCTGGGCGGCTGGTTCTGGGAGGTCGGTATGGAACAGGATCCCATTCTGAAGGGCGAATATGCGCGCGACCTGAATCTTCGCGCCATGTACGGTGCCTGGGACGCGCTGAAGAATCACGATCACGATTATGACACGTGGGAGCTCGGTGAGTCGATGGTCATCGGCGGCATGCGCGAATCCCGCCGCCTGTTCGGAGATGTGCTCCTCACAAAATCCGAGGTCTATCAGGGTATCGACTATCCGGACGGCTGCGTTCCGTCCTTCTGGAATTTTGACGTCCACTATCCGGACCCGCGCTTCTACGGTGCTTTCCGTGAGGGTGATGCTTTCCTGACCCACGATTACCATGAACGCTTCAACAAGCCCTTCTGGGTCCCCTACCGCTGCCTGTACTCGCGGAACGTCCCGAACCTGTTCATGGCCGGACGCAACGTGTCCGTTTCCCATGATGCCCTCGGCACCGTCCGCGTTATGCGCACCTGCGGTATGATGGGCGAAGTCATCGGCCTTGCGGCAAGCCTCTGCCTCCGCCACGACACACGCCCGCGCAGTATTTACGAGATCTATCTGAACGAAATGATGGACGAGCTTAAGCGCATCCCGTACAACGGGATTCCCCGTCCCACACACAACAGCGGCTTATAAAGGAAACAACATGGCAAAGTTTATTTCGGAACCGGAAAAGAAGATCGAAGTGCTTTACGAATGCGATGTGCTGGTCATCGGCGGAGGTCCTGCGGGCATTGCCGCGGCGGCAGGCGCTGCGAAGGCGGGTGCGGACACGATGATCGTGGAACGCTACGGATTCCTGGGCGGTAATATTACGGTCTGCGCGGTGGAACCGCCCAGCTGGTACCGTCAGGAAAAGACGACGATGCCCGGTGGTGTACAAAAAGAGATCGAGGACCGTATGGTGGCTCTGGATGCCGTAAAGCCGGTAGCCTTCCGCCCGAGTACCGGTCTCGCATATGATACGGAGATCTATAAAACAATGGCCGATGACTATGTCATCGACCAGGGGATCCGTCCGCTTTATCACTGTATGGGTGTGACCCCGTACATGGACGGTGATGTGGTGAAAGGTGTGATCACCGAGTCCAAATCCGGACGTATGGTGATCCTGGCAAAACGTGTAGTCGATGCCACCGGCGATGCCGACCTCGTTTCCCGCTCCGGTGCCCCCTGCTTCCTCGGCGATCCGGTGACCGGCGCCATGCAGGGCGGAACGCTCAAGTTCTTTGCGAATAACGTGGACATCGCCCGCGTGGAAAAACTGATGGATGAGGATCCGGAATCCCGCCATCCGCTGATCCACCGCCTTCTGTACCAGCCCTTCAAACGCGCGGAAGCCGCCGGCGAGGAGCCGCTCAAGTATTCGATGAACACGATCTTCTATACCTGCATCGAGCCCGATGAGATCAATATCAATCTGGCTACATACGACCGCGAGCTGAACGGTACGGATGTTCAGAGTCTTACGGACAGCGAGATCCGCCTCCGCAGGGAATCGCTGGAGGTCCTCCGCCGTCTCCGCCTGTACGGCGACGGTTTTGAAAAAGCCAGGCTCCGCAACTTTGCGACACAGGTTGGCATTCGCGAGACCCGCCGCATTTTGGGTGGTTATACGCTGACCAAGAAGGACATTTACGAACGGGCACGTTTTGAAGATACGATCGGTGTCTTCCCGGTCTATGCCGACGGCGAAGGCGTCAAGGAGATCCCCTTCACCGATGCTTACTTCCAGGTCCCGTTCCGTATTCTCTGCCCGCAGGGCGTAAAGAATCTTCTGGCCGCGGGCCGCTGCATTTCCGGCGAGCGCGCCGCCATTCCGACCACCCGGCAGATGGATTTCTGCATGGTCACCGGTCAGGCGGCAGGTGCCGCATCCGCGCTCTCCATCCGGGAGGACAAGGCCTCCGCGGAGGTGGATATCCAGGCGCTCCAAAAGGAGCTCATGCGTCAGGGACTCAGAGTTTTGTAATCCGTGACGATGTCGGCTCTTGACGGGCCGGTAATAAAGTAGTAATCGATTTCATCGCCCTCCATGTAAATATAAGGGCCGTACATCGGGATCGCGCAGCAGCTTGCCGTCGTTTCGCAGGCCACCGCGATCCCGTAGTTTTTGTCCGACCAGACCATCGGAAGCTGCAGACGCTTACCGCCGTAGGAGATGTACATCGCCCGGTTGGTCAGCGGTTCAAACGCCTCGGTCGCGAGCCCCTTCGCAAACAGCTTCTCCTTCTTTTCCCAGTCAAAATAGATCCAGTTGTCCATACCGTCGCACTGCCGTGCGGCGGTCTTTTTTTCGGCAAGAAGGACCTTGTTTTTGGGATCCGTAAACGTCAGTCTTCCGGTCGCCTTGTCGATGTAAACGTTCAGCTCCTTTGTGGATAACAGGACCTGCTCGCGGCTTTCACGGACCTTCATGTCCACCTTTTCCTCCGGGCGGAGGTCAAAGCGGTTGCCCCTTATCTTCTTGTCCTGTCCCTTCCGAAACTGGACGTGCAGGATCCGGTCGGATACCGGGGTCAACCGTAGCTGTCCGTAGCTGCAGGCAATGTCTAACGACAGCGGATTCCGCTTGATCCACTGGACGCGGAGATCGATGGTCCCGTGTCCCTTCGGCCGCATCTTTCCGGGTTCCATCATGGTGCCGAATGCGTATTTGCTCGGGTTCAGCGGAAGATCGGTGCGTTCGGCTGCAGGGGCTTTCTTGACGGATGCGGACTTGTTAACGGACACTGTCGAAGCTGTTTTTGCTGAAGCTGAAGACACCGCTGCCGTCTGCATTGCTTTTGAAGCTCCGGTGTTGTCCGTTCCGGACTTCTCCTCCGGCCCCTCATACTCCTTCTTCATTGCATCTTTTATGATGCGTGCCTCCGTAAAGAACTCCCGGGCAGTCATGCCGTCACGGTCCGTATAGACCCGTTCCGGTTCCATCATCCGCCGTTGATGATATTCCTCACGCCTCAGGATCTCGGGATCCTCTTCGACCTCTCTCCGGTATTTCTTTGCAAGCTCCGGATCCGCCTTTTCGGCGATCATCGCCGACAACGGGCCGCAGTGGAAGATCTTCAGCTCATGAAGTGCACGAGTCGCGGCTACATAAAGCAGTTTGACGTTTTCATCACCGGACGGGTACTTCTCCTCCGTCGGATCAAAGATCACAACGGCATCGAATTCCAGGCCCTTGGTCAGGTCGATCGGCAGCACCATAACGCCGCTTCCGAATTCCACGGTCGCCTCGTCGCAGTTGCGCACGTCGGTGTACCCGGAAAGTGCGCGGGTGACCTCGTCCGCTTCGGCACGATCTTTACAAATGACCGCGATGGTATCGAGTCCCTTCTCCCGGAACGCGGCAATACTATCCGCCGTCCGCTCGATCAGCGCTTCGCGGCTCGCGCACTTTTGAATCTCCACCGGTGCACCGTGACGGACGATGGGTTCGATCGGATAGATCGGGAAACGGCCGTGCTCCAGGATGCCGACTGCGGTTTCGGAGATCTCGATCGTATTACGATAACTCTTCCGGAGCACACTGAAGCTGTCGTACTCCTCACTCAGCATCAGTTCGCGAAGCTCTTCCCAGTCGTTCAGACCGAAGCCCGGATGGATATTCTGGGAAACATCGCCCATGATCGTGTAGGTGCACGAACGCAGACAATACTTCAGCACGCGGTACGCCATCATGCCGAAATCCTGCGCTTCATCGATGACCACGTGACTGGCCTCCCGGATCCCGTCCGTTTCCTTGATGCGCCGGTAGAGGAATGCGAGCGCTGCAAGGTCATAAAGGTCGTAGGTCCCGCGCTCGTAGCGGGCCTCCTGCCCCTCCATCTTCCGTTCAAACAGGAAATCCTCGTAAAGATCGTAGATGGAGCCCTTGAACTCGCCGCGTCCGAAATAATACCTGCAAAGCTTGATGAGGTCCTTTTTCTGCTCCTCGGAATAGAGGACGTTTTTATCGCCGATCTCATTCTCGAGCTTGCCCATCAGGATCTCATTCAGAATGATGATCTTCTCCTCCATGGACAGCCTCGTACGTTCGCGAATGACCTCTTCCACCACATCCTTGGATAAAAGCTGGACTCCGCCGTTCTTCACATATACATTGCGCGCGGGGATCTGCGACTTTTCATAACGGTCGCACCAATCCCGGAGTTTTTCAAACCATGCCGTCTGTCCCTTCATCGTGACATCGGGGTCGTTCGTGAGCGGACGGATCTTTCCCGGAGAAACATTCCAATCCTCGTAAAGAAGATTCGTGAAAAGCTGCTCCATCGTCATCTGGGAGACGCCGTCCACATCCAGGTCCGGCAGAACGCCGGTGATGTAGTTTAACAGGATCCGGTTGCTGCCGATGATGTAGAAATCCTGCGGGCGGAACAGATGCGGATAGTTGTACAGAATGTAGGAGATCCGGTGCATGGCGACCGTGGTCTTACCGCTGCCCGCCGCGCCCTGAACGATCAGGTTATGCCGCGGATTCTTGCGAATGATCCGGTTCTGCTCGGTCTGGATCGTTGCAATGATCTCGTTCAGGACCTTCTTTTTACTGCGGCCCAGATACTTGTTTAAAAGATCGTCATTCGCCACGACCTCCACGTCGTAATAATCCAGAAGCTTACCGTTTTCGATCTCATAGCTTCTCTTCCGCTTGAGATCCACCTCCTGAATGCCCTCGGATTTGACCGAATACTCGACCTTCCCGAGATGGTTTTCGTAGTAGACCGAAGCGATCGGGCTGCGCCAGTCAATGACGATCGGCCGCGCATCTTCCCCTGTGATGCCACTCTTTCCGATGTAAAACGTCTCATCATGCTTCTGTTTCGGGTCGCGGATGTCGATACGGCCGAAGTACGGTTTTGACGCGATCTTCGACTCCACCGCGAGCTGCCGCGCATCCTGCTCCATCAGAAGCTTCAGATTACGCAGCATGCCGAGCTTCTGCCGGTCCTCCGCATCGAATTCCTCATCGATCTCGCGATACTCGATCTTTCTCCGCTCAATGCTTTTCTTCAACCCTTCCACGAGCCGCGCCTTGGCGCCCTGAACAAGCTCAAACTGCTTCTCCTCCGCCTCCCGTGTCAGCCCGACGGTATATTTTTTCCTTTCAGCCATATGTCCCCTCCCGGAATGACCGGACAAAAACGTCCTTCAAAACCCCCGGAGCCGGAAAACCGGGTGTTATTCCAGTTCAAAAGCGCCGGTGTAAAGCTGATAATACTTACCGCCCTCGGCGATCAGTTGTTCATGTGTACCGCGCTCGATGATCCTTCCGTGCTCCAGCACCATGATCACATCGGAATTACGGACAGTGGACAAACGATGTGCAATAACAAAGACCGTACGTCCGTGCATCAGGGAGTCCATACCGCGCTGGACGATGGCTTCCGTACGTGTATCGATGGATGAGGTCGCTTCGTCCAAAATCATGACCGGCGGATCGGCGATCGCTGCGCGGGCGATGGAGATCAGCTGACGCTGGCCCTGGGAAAGCTGGGAACCGGAACCGTCGACCGGGGTGTCATACCCCTTCGGAAGACGGGAAATAAAGTCATGTGCATTCGCAAGCTTTGCCGCCGCAATGACCTCTTCATCCGTGGCATCGAGCTTACCGTAGCGGATGTTTTCGCGGATGGTGCCGGTAAACAGGTTGACATCCTGTAAAACGACGCCAAGCGAACGGCGGAGGTCGTCCTTCTTCATATTGCGGACCGGAATACCGTCGTAAACGATCTCACCCTCCTGAATGTCGTAAAAACGGTTGATCAGGTTTGTGATCGTGGTCTTTCCGGCGCCGGTGGAACCGACAAAGGCCACTTTCTGACCGGGCTTCGCATAGAGCGTGATGTCGTGCAGGACCTGCTTGTCCGGCACGTAGCCAAAGTCCACGTGGCTGAGGCGAACATCACCGCACAGCTTCACATAGCGGAAGCTTCCGTCCGCTTCCGGGACCTTCCATGCCCAGACTTCGGTGCGTTCCGCAGTTTCGGTAACGCTTCCGTCCGGATTCTCCCTGGCATTGACCAGGGTAACGGTACCATCGTCCTCTTCCGGTTCGGAGTCCATCAAATCAAAGATACGCTTCGCACCGGCCATGGCCATGACGATCGCGTTCATCTGCTGGCCGATGTTGCTCACGGTCATCGTGAAAGAGCGGGACAGCTGCAAAAATGCAACGACGCCGCCCAGCGTGAGTGCCGCAAAGCCGTTAACGGTCAGATTGGAGACCTTAAAGGAGACCATGAGCGCACCGAGCGCCGCCAGCATGACATACTGCAGATGGCCCATGTTGTTCATGATCGGCCCCATCAGGGATGCAAAGGCATTCGCGTTGCGGCCGGCCAAATAAAGGGCCTCATTTTCCGCATCAAAGCCGCGTAACGTCTCCTCCTCATGGTTGAAGACCTTGATTACGCGCTGGCCGTTGATCATTTCTTCCACAAAGCCGTTCAGCGAGCCGATGCGTTCCTGCTGTTTTACAAAGTACATGCCGGATCTCCGGGCGACCGCCATCGTAATAAGCCACATCAGAACGACAAAAATGATGACGAAAAGAGTAAGCCAGATCGAGCAGCGCACCATGGCGTAGAACGTTGCGACGACGGTGATCACGGCGCTGAAGGTCTGCGGGATGGTCTGGGAGATCAACTGACGCAGGGTCTCGGTATCATTCGTGAAGTGCGACATAATGTTGCCGTGGGTGTTCGTGTCAAAATAGCGGACCGGCAGGGTCTGCAGGTGTGCGAAAAGGTCGTTTCGCACGTCGCGCTGGATGCCCTGGGTCATCGTGACAAAAATACGGTTGTTGAAGTAGGTCGCGAGGCAAGCTGCCAGGAAGAGAGCGCCGAGCCGGCAAAGGTAGCCGAGGAGGACCGGTGCGTCCACACGACCGGCTGCAGCCATCGGGGCGATGTAGTCATCGACCAGTGTTCCGAGCGCCGATGCCGCGACAACGCCGACGATCGCATTCAGGCTGAGGCAGAGGACTGCACAAACACACTGCCATTTATAATGCGCCATGTAACGGAGCGCGCGGCCCAGTACTTTAAAGTCGATCTTCTGCTTTTTCAAGTCCGGCATACCGTTTTTCACAGTCTCTTTTTTCTTATCACTCATGGTCCGCACCTCCCTTCTGCTGAGATTCGTATACTTCCCGGTAGATCGCGTTGGAGCGAAGGAGCGCTTCATGGGTTCCGATCGCGTCGATCTTGCCGTTTTCCATGACGATGATCATATCCGCGTCCTGTACGGAGCTGATTCGCTGAGCGATGATGATCTTCGTGATATCCGGGATCTCTTCGCGGAACGCGCGGCGGATCATGGCATCGGTCGCCGTATCGACCGCGGATGTGGAGTCGTCCAGGATCAGGATCTTCGGATTCTTAAGAAGCGCACGGGCGATGCAGAGACGCTGGCGCTGACCGCCGGACACGTTGGTGCCGCCCTGCTCGATGTGCGTATCGTAGCCGTCCGGGAATTCGCGGATGAAACCATCGGCCGCGGCAAGCTTGCAGGCGTGGATGATCTCTTCATCCGTCGCGTTTGCATTGCCCCAGCGCATATTATCCATGATGGAACCGGAGAACAGAAGGTTCTTCTGAAGGACCATGGAAACCGCATCGCGGAGGGTAAACAGATCGTATTCGGTAACGTCAACGCCGCCTACCAGGACCTTGCCGGCTGTTGCATCATAAAGGCGCGGGATCATCTGGACCAGCGTGGATTTGGAGGAGCCGGTACCGCCGATGATACCGACCGTCGCACCGGACGGGATCTTCAGATCCACGTCGGACAGACAGAGACGCTTCATATCGCCCGCATAGCTGAAGTCCACGTCGCAGAATTCGATGGAACCGTCCTTCACTTCCGTGACCGGAGCGTCAGGATTCGTGATCGTTGCTTCCTCGCTGAGAAGCTCGGCGATACGGCGCATGCTCTCACGGGAAATGATCAGCATGACAAAGATCATGGAAAGGCCCATGCAGCTCATCAGGATCTGCATGGAATAAGTCAGCACGGAATTCAGAAGACCGGTCGTGAACACGGTACCCATAAGCGAGACCGTAACGGCTTCCTGACCGACGATGAAACGTGCGCTGACCCAGGCAATGACTAACATTGCCCCGTACATGCATGCCATCATGATCGGGTTGTTCCAGGCCAGGATCTTTTCCGCGATGCTGAAATCGTGGAAGATCTCGCCGGAAGTCTTCTCGAATTTTTCCGTCTCAAAGTCCTCACGGACAAAGCTCTTCACCACCCGGATGCCGTGAAGGTTTTCCTGGACGATGTTGTTCAGACGGTCAAAGATCTTAAAGGCGCGCTCAAAGATCGGGAAGACCTTCCATGTCAGGAGCATGAGCGCGGCGGTCAGTACCGGAACGATCGCCAGCATGATGAGCGCCAGCTTCCAGCTGATGAAGAATGTCATAAGCGTGGAGAAAAGCATCATCATCGGGGTACGGATCGCCATGCGGATCGCCATGGTGAACGTATTCTGTACGTTGGAAACGTCCGTGGTAAGTCGAGTGATGATCGATGCGGTGGAAAACCGGTCGATGTTGCTGAACGAGAAGGTCTGAACGTTCCGGAACATGTCAGAACGGAGATTCTTGGCAAAGCCTGTGCCGGCCTTGGCGCCGATCAGCGATCCGAGCACGCCGAAGGCAAAGGAGCCCAGCGCAAACAGGATCAGAAGGATGCCGGTTTTGATGATATAACTCATGTCACCTTCACCAAAGCCGATGTCGATCATATCTGCCATTTTATACGGAATCAGCGTTTCCATGACGACCTCACCGGTCATGACGAGCATCGTCAGGATCGCGGCCGTCCTGTATTCCCGAAGGGAATGAAGAAGCTTCTTAATCATGTTTGATATTTTCCTCCTTCTGTCTTATCCCGCTTGCCACCTTCTCAAGCAGTAGAATCAGAGTATCCATCTCTTCTTCCGTCAGGTTGCCGCCGTAGATCTCATTATCGCAGTCGTCAAATGCCTTTACCAGCTTACGATTGACCACACGGCCCTCCTCCGTAAGCACGATCCGTTTCAGACGCGCATCAAAATTAACGCTTTCTCGCCGGACAAGCCCCTTCTTTTCAAGGGATGTCAGAATCATGGAAACCGTGGATTTGTTGAGTTCCTCGTGCTGTTCGATCTCCTTCTGGTAAACATCGTGATCACTGTTCATCTCGAGGTAACCGAGGATACGGCCGTATGCGATCGTATCGTGATCGATTCCCGAACTGGTCTGTGTGTGAATGACAAGCTTGCGCCATCTGTAAAAATCGGATGCGATCAACCGCCCGATGCGTGACTGTTTATTCATAATGCCTCCTGTACCATCGTAGTCCAAGGTCACAAAGAGCGAACGGTTCGTGATCAAACCGTTCGCCTCTTAACAGTTTTTTGTTTAACTGTTTAACATTAAACTAATGACAACTTTTATTGTACTGGAAGAATTCCGGAAAGTCAATGTTCAGTGTTGAACAATTTACCGGATCAACGATTCTTCAGCTGCTCCCATTCCACGCGCGTGATGGCATAGGCGTAGGAGATCGTGTTCTTGGGATCCGGATATTCCTTCACCTTTTTCATACCGTTTGCAATAGCGGTCGAGTATGAACCGATATTCGTGTATTTCATGTAAGAATAGAGTATATCGTATTCCGTATGGACAAACGCCCAATCGCGTACCGCGCGTGCCGCTTCCTTCGCAATTCCACGGCGCCACAGTTTCTTATGCACGTGATAACCGATTTCCGGGAGCAGTTCCCCATCGATGTCCTGCAGTGTCAGTCCGCATTCACCGATAAACTCTCCGGTCTCCTTCAGTATGATTGCCCAAAGGCCAAAGCCATCATTCGCATAACGTTCGATGTTCCGGTCGATCCATGCGCGGGTCTTCTCCTCGCTGAAGGGTGCCGGGTAATACTGCATCGTTTCCGGATCCGACACGATCTCATACAGGAAGGGGAAATCCTCGATCGTCATCTCGCGCAGGACCAGTCGTTCAGTCTCAAGTATCTTTTTTCCGTTATCGTACATTATTCTGCCTCCCGAAAAACATACCGGCCGGTACACATTGTACCAGCCGGTGTTATTTACATTTTTACAACCGTTCCGAGGAAGATCGGAAGCTTGGTGCGATTATCCACGATCGCGTATACGAACGGGCGGTCCAGATAGACCTGCGGCTTCGGCATCGGCATAGACATCATCTTCATCATGATGGCTGTGACCGCCCCGGCCTTTGTGCCGCGCTCATCCACTTCCATGTAGGTCTTATGGATCACTTCGCCGATACTCATCGGCTGCTTGGTGATACCCGAAAAATCCGCTTCGCTACCGAATGCTGTTTCGATACCCAATGCCCGTAATACGGAATTCAGCATCTTGGAGTACTCGACCTTGAACTTCGGGAGCATGGCGTCGCACTCTTCGTTCTGAGCCAGTGCCAGCGTCGTAAAAAGGCGGATTCCGTCCATTTTATTCACAAATCCGGTAAGATCACCATCCTTGGGGAGGAGTGCCGCAAAGCTGTAATTTTGGCCTTTGTAAGGCTTCAGGAAGCCGATGCAGTCTTCGGTTTCGATGTAGCCGGCCTCTTCACTATACATACCTTTTACGGTACTTGAAGAGTTATCCACATTTTTAAATTCCACATCGTCGACTTCCGATTCACGGTAGATCCGCTCCCACTCCGCATCGAATGCAAGCGCATTGATCACGTACATGAGTGCTTCCGGCGATACACTGTCGATTACCGAATCGATCATCTCAAAGGTATGCTCACTCACCCAGGAATTGATCTTTTTAACCGCCTCCGCATCAAAGGGAAGCGTAACCGCTTCCGCATCAAACAGATTCTTGCAGGAAGTCCGGAACTTCTCGAGAACCTCCGTTGTTTCCGGGAACCACAGTGAATCCGCAAAATGGAATTTGCACCCATCGGAAGACGGAAGGGATCTCACATACTCCGAAAGATCGTTCCAATGTCCGGAAAGAGACTTTCCATGTGACAGGACCTTTTTCATTTCATTACGTGTTTTATACTTTGCGCCGGTCGCAACCATGCACAATGCCAGCATAACCGAAAGCGGAGATACCAGAACATTCTCTTCGGTGCTATACGTCTTTTTCAGAAGATCGGCTGAAAACTCAGCCTGATTAAGAATAAATTTAGCTTTCATATTCTTCCTTTCGATTCACGGAAATACGCTCAATATTCTTTCACGGGGCCTATATAATCCAGGTGTCCCTTGATCTATTTCCTGCATATTTCAGTATTATAACGTACTTTTTATAAAAAATAAAGTCCCCGAAACGAGCAGTTGAACAGTTATCCACAATGAAAAACCGCCGCCTGACTGATCGGGGACATGTATGAGTAATTGTGCCGAAGACACAAAAAAAAGAGCTAACGCTCTTTATTTGAACCTTTGTCAGTTACCGAGTGGACCTTCAGGGACTCGAACCCGGGACCGACCGGTTATGAGCCGG
>DCHF01000039.1:0-20329 GCA_002315555.1 Lachnospiraceae bacterium UBA1759
CCAGCGTGCCTTCCATCGTCCCGAAGCGGAGGGTGAACGTGTCCACCAGGTTCGGGACGATGGAAGGCACGCTGGAATGGGTCGGCAAGGACCGGAGCCACGTTTCCCTGGAATTCTCCATGGACGGCTCGCGACGCTACAACCGCCTCCGCTCCCCGTGGGAATATGCTTCCAAATGCTGGGCAAACGGCTGGTTTGAGACCGACACCCGTTTCCGTCTGGAGCTTATGTGGCCGGAGAACGATTCCACCCGGAGTTTCGTGTTTGACTTCTCGGACAATGGTGTCACCGTCTCCTACGAGCTCTTCTCCATCACCCATATGAAGATCATCCGCTACGTAACAAAGGCGGAGAAACAATAAAAAGCCTCCCCGCCTCACGTTTAAAACAGATCCAGCATGCTGTCCAGATAGATTGCCTCGCGGACCTCCAGCTGATGCTCGGGCTTGGTCATGTAATACAGCAGGAACTCGAGCACGAGCGCGCTGCCCAGGCTGCGGCCCTCGATCTTGAAGTGGGAGATGCCCATCGGCAGGTAGGTGCGTTGAATATCCTCAACACCGATGAAGCCCGGATTTTTCATAGCCCGCGAGAAACGGTACCCCTCCTGCCCGCCCGGCGCTGTGCAGACATGGTCCTCACAGGGTTCGCCGAGGTTCTTCCGGCTGACATTTTCATAGCAGGCGCGGCGTTCCGTACAGCCAAAACAGCAGCACTCGTTGCAGAGAAGCTCCACCTTGGCGCGCTGTGCGACCGGCAGGCCTTCCCAAAGATCCATCCGCTTGTTCAAACGGAAATCCGGGACCGCATAGCGGAACTCCGGGCGCGCCAGTTCTTCCTTGAACGCATCGGCATCCGTGATCACTTTTGTGGTGGAGGAGACGGTGTAAAGCTCCGGGTAACGCTCTCTTATGTAGTTTAGCAGCAGGTCGGAATGTACGATGACCCCGTTCTCCACGGATGTCCCGGCCTCCGCAAGCTCCCGAAGCAGCCGGTTGCATTTCCGGTCCGCAAGATGCTCCTCGCGAAGCAGCGAATTACTGAAGGTGAGCCGCGCGGAGATGCCGTATTCCCGCATCAGAGCGAGGACATCACGGGGATCGTCCTCACCATAGCCGGCACGACCGCCGCCAAAGATACAATCGGCCGGGGCGCCGTACACGGAACCGATCTCGCACCAGTCATAAAACCAGTCGCGATGCTCCCGGTATACGGGCAAAAATGCCCGGTACAGATCAAAGAACTCAAACAGTCCGGGCAGATGATAATACGCCTTTTTCCGGACCGATGCCTCATACGCCCGCAGCGCTTTCCCGAACTCCTCATTCTTATTGAACATGACGGTCTCAAAATACTCCTCGAACGGAACCTCTTTCACGCCGTTCACCTCATACGGGTCATAGGAGTATCCATTGGACGTATCGCACGGCGCAGCAAACACATACGTGAACTGGCCGTCCTTCTTTTCAAATTCGACCCGGTATTTGAACAGAAAGACCAGCTGCGCAATGTCGATATCCAGCCCCAGTTCTTCCTTCACTTCTCGTACCGCAGCCTCCTCCGGGGTCTCCCCGTGCGCCACTCCGCCGCCTGTCACGTCCCACTTTCCGGGGAAATACCGTGCCTTAGGGGAGCGCTGCTGCAGCACATAAAGGCCCTCCCGGTTCCGCAGGATCACGATTGCATGACGATAGTACTCCCCCGCCACGCGCTCCGCGTGCTTCTCCCGGACGATGCCCGTAAATTCCTCATCTTTTGTGTAAATATCTCTGTATTCCACGGGCCTGTCACCTGTCTTCCGATGCGGACGATGTCTGATGCAGCAGTCCGTCTTTTCTTCCCAGAATACTTCTTAAAAAGATCAATGCCACCGTGAGGCAGATCACCTCCGAGATCAGCGGGGTAAACCAGATGCCGTGGCCGGCCGTCGCTGCACAGAGCAGCAGTAAGACCGCCGCCTGGACGATGATGCCGCGGCCGTAGGAAATAACAAAGGCTTTTCCGGGCTTTTCGATGGCGGCAAAGAACCCGCCGATGACGATGTTGAACACCACCGGCGCAAAGCTCAGGCTGTACAGACGGATCGCGCGTGCGGCAAATGATACATCCGCGGTTCCGCCGGTCTTTAAGAACATCGCCGCGATTCCGGGTGCAAAGCATTCAAATACAAGAAGCGCCAGCGCGGACAGAATGCCCGCGGCGATGAATTCATAGCGAAGCAGCTGCCGGATGCGATCCGGACGCCGCGCGCCGAACTGGTAGGAGATCAGCGGCTGTGTGCCCTGGGAGACGCCCATCGCCACATTTAAAAGCAGGGTGTTCAGGTAAGCGATGATCGTGTACGCGATCAGCCCCTGTTCACCGAGGTACCGGAGCACCATGTGATTGAACAGGAAGATCATGATACCGTTACAGAGCTCCACGGACGCGTCCGGGAGGCCCAGGCGCAGGAGCTTACCGTAGATCCGGAGATCCGGGACGAATCTCCGGAAACGGAACGTGGCCTTCTTTCCGAAGAAATGGGCCAGGTAAAGCACAACGGTCAAAAACTGCGAAAAACCGGTCGCGAGGCCGGTGCCGTAAATGCCCGTCTTAAAGACGAAGATCGCCAGGACTGCCAGAATGAAGTTCATGATGCAGCCAAAGGAGACCGTGAACAGGGCGTACTGCGGGTAACCATCGGCCTTGACCAGGATCTCCATATTGTAGGACACGATGAAACAGAACGAGAACGGTGAAATGCCGCGGATGTAGTCGATGACATAGGGCAGCGTTTCTCCCTCCGCGCCTAAAACCTTGGCAAGAGGCTCCGCAAAAATGTACGCGCAAAGAGAGATCGTAAAGCCCAGGATAAAAAGGAGTGCCGTATTCTGGGAAAATAGCGCATTCGCGCTGTCCCGGCGATCCTCACCCATCATGATCGAAATAATGGTCGATGTTCCAACCGCAAACAGGACGGAAATGGAAAACAGGAAGCTGATGTACGGGGAGGCCAGATTGATGGCGCTCATGGCGATCTCATTGACGCCGCGGGCCACCAGAATACCATCGATGATGCTGTACAGCGAAAAGACCGCAAACGATGCGATCGCCGCGGTTACATAGGTTATGAACTTTTTCAAAAGACCTTCTGTTTTCATGATCACTTTCTTTTCAATTTATTCATCTGCTCGCGGAACAGCAATCCACCTCAACCTCCGCAGGTTCTTCAAGTGCGAACTGATCATAAGCATTTTATCATTATACTCCTTCCTCCGCGAAAAAAGAACCTGAAAAACCAAAAAGCTCACATTCATGACCCGTCACGTCACGAATATGAGCTTTCTCTCACACTTTTATAGCCTTATCAATCAATCAAATGTACCTTGGACGCCGGCAGATACTTGTCCACATCCTCATTATAGCTGACGGTGATCTTACCGCCGCTCTTGCGGATGTTCTGCGCGACGATGCTTCCCACAAACGACGCATCGTTGCCGTTCAGGGTGATATCGCCCTTGGGGGCGTACAGGATGCCGGTGTAGTTGGCACCGCCGCCATTGACCGTGATGTTTC
Organism: Lachnospiraceae bacterium UBA1759; assembly: GCA_002315555.1. Taxonomy (GTDB): domain Bacteria; phylum Bacillota; class Clostridia; order Lachnospirales; family Lachnospiraceae; genus UBA1267. The sequence goes on from DCHF01000039.1 coordinate 3,556, forward strand.
CGTTCTTGGACATGATGGATACCGGATAATCCACGGTGCTTGTAAGCGGTGCGCCGTTCAGATCGATATCCCCGTCCACGATCAGAATGATCGGGAAGTCTGCGTAATAAATCGTTGAATTATTCCCGTTAAAGGTCAGGCTGCCCGAAATGTGGATGTACAGTCCCTTGTAGCGGTATTCATCGCTGCTGCCCATCAGGCTGCGGTATTTTGTCAGTGCCTCATCGATCAGCTCCTGAAATCCGCTTCTGCTCTTTTTTGTAATATTTCCGGAAAACTCCACCACCGGTTCCACCGAGGCAAGTGCGCTTTCAAAGCTTCGGAAGGACGGCATGTCCAGGGCAATGGCGTTATTGTTCCAGCCCGTTGTGGACGGGTTCGTGTTGCGTACCGCCGTAGCCGTGACACCGTCACCCAGCACCGCATGCGACATGGAAATGTCACTGTTGCTGTGAATATTTCCGTTGATCTGAATGTTATTACCGGTGATGGTAATACCGGTACCGTCTTCTTCAATGCGTTTGCCGGCGAACATCGCATACGGACAGCCGCCAAAAATGCTGGTGGCTTCCGCGACTGCCGTCGCGCTGACGGTACGTGTCCGCTCCCCGGTGATGACTGCGGAGAAGCCCATGCTCATTTCGCGGTAGACGTTCACTGTAACGGTCTTGCCGGACGTGGACCAGGTCACCGAATAATCCGAATCGTTAGGGTCGCAGCCGTTCGCTGCGCAGTACTCGGTCACGCGGTTTCCGATATTCAATGAGTTTCCGCCCGCGCCAAGGTCCTTTGCCGCTGCAAGCGCCGCGGCATCGGCCGCATTCTGAAGATTACCTCTGGCAGAGGCCAGCATACCGAAGTCCACCGCAAAGGCACTGATGCCGAAAAGAACTGCCATGCAGATGGCAACGATAACAGCAACGGAGCCTTCCTCTTCTCTTCCGAATTTACGCATTCATATCCGCCTTTCTTTTCAGAATGGTTTCCATCGCCCGAAGACGGGAGTTCTCCTTTCCGAGGGACAGATTCTCTTCCATCTGATTCATGAGCCTGTTGCTGAGATCCGCGCTGATGCCTTCCTGCCACTCGCACTGCTCGCGGCGGGCTTCCAGCTCCTCCTGAAGCTTTTCCATGGCCGCGCGTTCCGCTGCCTGTGCCTCCAGGAGCTGCGCGATCTGCGCTTCCCGGTCCTTCAGTGCCGCACTGCGGACCGTCACTTCGTTCTGCAACTGCTCCGCTTCCGAAAGCAGCACCGTGATCCGGTCATTCAGTTCGTTCACCTTTTCAATTGCGATGTGCTCCGTCAAATAGGCCTTTTCCGCGGTCAGTTCCGCGATCTCCTCTTCCTTTTTCCGGAGCACAACGCTCAGCGTTTCCGCCTTATCCTCAGCCGCATCCAGCATCAGCTTGCAGGTTGCCGAGCTGCTTTTTGCCATTTCATTTCGCGCGCGCTCATCACTGAGCTCGGCTTCCAGTTTTTCGATCTTCGCACTGTCCGAGGCGATGCGTTCCACCGCTTCGTCCATGTCCTTTTCCAACGCGTCCCGTTCTTCCTTCAGCGTCCCGTTCTCTGAAAGCAGGCCATCCCGCTCCGTCTCCAGCGCGATGATCCGCGCGGTCTTTTCCTGTGAACCGGCCGCATCCGCCTGCAAAAGCTCCAGCTGCTTCTTCAGCTCGGAGACCTCCGCCACATAGGCATCACGCAGCGTTTCCTGCTGCTCCTTTACGGATGCTAGGTACTCCAAAACACTTTTCTTCGTGTAACCGCCCATGCTGCTCTTCAAAATGGTGTTGTAGTCATCCTCCCGGGTGATCTCACGAATATTGTCCAAGAATTCGCTCATACGCATTACTCCTTCAGCATAAGTCTTGTGCCCGGTCTCAGGGCGCTTCCGATGCCTTCCGGCACCTCCAGCACATGTCTCACGTGCCGATGGATCCCGCCCACCCGCCAGGGTCTCACGGTCTCCACAGCCACAACGGAAAAGTCATCGCTTAAGTAGATCACATCGATCGTGAACCGCATGAACATACAGTGGATCGACGAGCAGTTTTTCAAGAGAAGGGCCTCCGTGGGTTTCATGCTTTTCCGGAACATGAGCCCACGGAAGCGGGAAAGAAAAGAGTCGGCTATGGAAACAGGGGAAAAAGTAAGATCCCCTGCGTAGATCGTACAGGTTTTCATATCGAATACTCCGTGCGGGTGTCAGCCGCATTGTTTTACTTAAAATTCTCCATGATCGTGATCAGGGACGGCCCCATCAGGACGATCATCAGGACCGGGAAGATAAAACCGACCATCGGCAGAAGGATCTTCGTGGAGACCTTCGCGGCTTTTTCCTGGACCTTCGCACGGCGTCCGCGGCGGATCGCGGCGGCCTGAGACTGAAGGACGTTCTTCATCGGAATACCCAGCTGTCCTGCCTGGACGATGGCCCCGGTCACCGATGACAGTTCCTCCACACCGCAGCGCTCGCCAAGCAGCGTCAGCGCGTCCTTGCGGGAGCGTCCCATGGACATTTCGCGGTAGGCGACCGCGAATTCATCGATCAGCGGGCCGTCCATCGTTTCAACGATGTGGAGCATCGCCCGCTCAAAGCCGAGGCCGGCTGCCACACTGACAGACAAAAGGTCCAGCATATCGGGAAGCTGCTTCTCCATCTTCTCCTTGCGGCGTGTGCCGGTCGATGTACAGAAGTAACGGAGAAGGGCAAACGCCCCAAAAACACCGACAAAGAAATACAACAAAATGTCACTGAAGGAGGCGTGCTGCACGACCCCGAGCATAACACCCAGAAGGCCGCCGCCGATCATCAGGATCATCTGGATAGCGGTGTACTCATCCGGACTCAGCGTCCATCCCGCATGATTCAGCATCTGCTGCAGTTTTTCTTTATTCGTTCCCTTTTTGGAAGGTACGAGATTGGTAAACAGCTGTGTGATCTTCTGAAGAACCGGTTTCAAAACACGCTCGGTAAAGGGCTTTTCAAGCTCCTCGTTTTCCGGGAGCCGGGATTTTTCAGCATCCTTACCGATCTTCTCCAGACGGTTTCGGACCGCGTCCTTCCGCGAGGCCCGAGGGCCAAACAGGGACACGATAAATCCGTATAGGATCACGCCGATACAAAAAGCGATCAAAAAAGGCATGCAAACCTCCTAGTACTTAATGTCAACGATCTTCTGAATGAGCAGGAAGCCGGTGGCTTCCATGAGCACCGAGCCGATGAGCATCATCCGGCCGATGGGATTCTGCACAAAATCCGTAAAATACGTGGGGTTCAGGATCATCAGGAACAGGATGACTGCGACCGGTAACAGGCCGATGATGATGCCGGACATCCGTCCCTGTGCGGAGAATACGCGGACCTCTTCGCGAAGGCGGATACGGTCGGACACGGTTTCGGAGATCGTATCAAGGATCTCGGAAAGGTTGGCGCCGACCTGCTGCGAGGTCAGGACCGCTGAGATCAGAAGGTCCAGATCCTTGTTGTTGACGCGGGTCTTCATATTGTTCAGGGCCTGCTCCATCGACGCGCCGTAGCTCATCTCGCGGACCACGCGGGAGAACTCGGTGGAAATGGGCGGCTGCATTTCACGGGCGATGCTGCCCATCGCCTGCTGGAACGAATAACCGGACCGCATACAGTTGCTCATGATGGTGAGCGACTCGCCAAGCTGCTTGTTGAATAACAGCGCGCGCTTGTTTTTAGCCTGCTGGACCATGACGGGTGGGATCGCAAAGCCGATGATGCAGATGCCCAGGATCGCGATCGTGTTCATGCGGAGGAGGCTGCACACCAGCCCCGGACCGATGGTCAGCACGCCCCACAGCATCACATACTCGCGGGCACTGATCTTCAGGCCGGACTGGGCCAGATTGTCCTCGAACCGCCGGCTGATGATCCGGCTCTCTTTTTTATTCTTCTTTCTGTTTTTCTTTTTTTCACTCAGGACCGCGGTGTGGATATACTCGATCTCCACGTTCTCCGCCAGCTTATTGACCCGGGCCTTGACTTTGGCGCGTGGATTGTCGCTGAACAGAATGAGAACGGAGGCGTAAATGACCAGCGCGGCTGCCATCGTGATCACTAAAACCAGCATTGAAGTTCCTTTTTAATCATTGGTAATAAACCATTCGTCTCGTAAAGCCACACCGTTGTCCAGCATCTTGCCTGCAAAATTGGGGCGGACGCCGGTAGCCACAAAGGCGCCGCCGGTGCCATCGGGGCCGTAACCGTGCTGCTTGTAAACGAAAATGTCCTGAAGGGTGATGGTATCGCCCTCCATGCCGACCACCTCGGAAATACTGGTGATCTTACGGGTGCCGTCGCGGAGACGGGACTGCTGTACCACGAGGTCCAGGGCCGATGCGATCTGCTCGCGGATCGCCTTGACCGGCATGTCAAAGCCGGACATCAGGACCATCGTCTCAAGACGGGACATCAGGTCGCGGGGCGAGTTTGCATGGGCTGTGGTCAGGGAACCGTCGTGGCCGGTATTCATGGCCTGAAGCATGTCCAGGGCCTCACCGGAACGGACCTCACCGACGACGATACGGTCGGGACGCATTCGCAGGGCGTTCTTTACAAGGTCACGGATGGTGACGGCTCCTTTGCCCTCGACGTTTGCGGGCTTGCTCTCCAGTGTGATGACGTGCTCCTGACGGAGCTGGAGCTCCGCGGCGTCCTCGATGGTGACGATGCGCTCCGTCTCCGGAATATAGTCGGAGAGGACGGACAAGAGCGTCGTTTTACCGGAGCCGGTACCGCCGGAGACGACGATGTTCAGACGGGCCTTAACGCAGGCCTCCAGGAAGGCGACCATGTGAGGGGAAACCGAACCGAAACGCATCAGGTCCGCCACGGTCAGCGGGTTCTTGCTGAACTTACGGATCGTGATGGTGGGACCGGTCAGGGCACAAGGCGGGATGATCGCGTTGACACGGGAGCCGTCGGCGAGGCGGGCATCGACCATCGGGCTGGACTCGTCAATACGACGACCGACCGATGTGACAATGCGGTTGATCACGTTCAGCACATGCGCGTCATCGCGAAAGCGGACCTGCGTCTTTGTGATCTTACCCTTCATTTCCACGTACACGTGATCATAACCGTTGACCATGATCTCGCTGATGGTCGGATCCGCAAGAAGCGGTTCCAGCGGGCCCAGACCGACGATGTCGTTATAAAGCTCGTTCACGATGCGCGGCCGCTCGGCACGGGGTATCTCGCTTCCCTTGATGGTCAGCACGGAATCGATGGCGTTCCGGATAAACTCCGCACGCTCCTCATTGTCCTCTGCGAGTTTCTCCGATTCACGGTTGATCAGGTCGATGACCTCGCGGTGCACCTCCATCTTCAGTTCCGCATACTCCTCCGCCGGCGCCTCACTCTTCTGCAAAGAGCGCGCGTCACGCAGCGTCTTTCCGGATTCCGCATCGCTTTTCTGAATACTCTTTTGTTTTTCCAGACGTTCCAGAAGACTCATGAATACTCCAAATCCTTATCTTCGACCAAACAACCCCTTCTTTTCCGAAGCGTCCCTGGTCCGGTATTTCCGCATCATCGCTTTCCGCTCCCTGGCTGAAAGCTGCTGCATATCAAAATTATCCTTTCCCTCCGCCAGCTTTTCCGCCATGTCGGAAACCGCCAGACTGAGCTTGGAGCGAGGGGCGCTCTGTACAAAAGGCTGCCCGCGGTTCAGTGCGGCCACGGCCATCATATAATCGCTCGGGATGCGGGAAAGGATCGGCGCGTCCACGATGCGCTGTACATCGGCGATCGTGATGGAATTGATCTCCACCGCACGATTGATGACGGCGCGAACCTTCTTTTTCTGCCCGAGGGATTCCAGGATGCTCATCGCGACCTTGGAATTCTTTAGGATGGAAACATCAAGGCCGGTCAGGAACAGGATGGTCGTGGAGGCCTCGAGTGCGGTAATGATCGGGTCCGTAAAATTCGCCGCGGTGTCGATGATAACAAAATCATAATAGGAACGCAGCAGGCCGAGGACGGTCTGGAGCTTCTCCGCGGACACGAGGTCCGCGTATTCCGGGCTTTTGGGTGCACAGAGAACATGCACGCCGCTCGGGTGAACGGTCATATAGGACCGGATGGTGTCGATGGTCGGATTCGCCATGTCCTGCATCAGATCGGAGATGGTGTCCTTGGGGTCCATATCCATAAAAATGTGTACGTCACCGAACTGGAGGTCCAGGTCGACGATGGCCACCTTCTTCTTCATCGAGGCCAGCTTCATGGCCAGGTTGACGGACATCGTGGTCTTGCCGAGGCCGCCCTTGGCACCAAAAACGGTGAGGACGCGGGAGGTCCATGTGACACGCTGATTCGTAGTCAGTGCGCTCAACCGGCCGCTTTCCGCGTTGTAGACGCGGTGGATCAGGTCGGTGAGCTCCTTACCCTCATCCGGGTAAGGAAACACGTTATGGCAGCCCGCGTTCGCGGCTGCCGTGTAAATATCGATGGAAAGCTCCGGCACCAGAAGAATGACAAAGGTGCGCGGTTTCCGGAGAATAATGCGCTCGGCCAGATTGATTGCGTCCGGGTCGTTTTCATCGGCCCAGATGATCAGTACATCCGGAGCGACGGTCTCCACCTTCTCCAGTGCGGATTCACCACCGCGGGAGTCTGCGGAAACCTCCAGTTCCGGGTCCTCGGAAATGAAGTGGCGAAGCGCACGGATCGCGGCTTCCTGCCGGCTGACGATCATAACATTGATCACGGCGTGTCCTCCTTTCCGACGATGTAGGAAAGATCCACATCGATCGTTTCCTGAATTTCCGTATCGCGGCCGTTCCGAAGTGCCAGACGCAGACTGCACTGCAGATCCGCGTTAATGATCTTTAATACGTCCTCCGGATCCAGCTCCAGTGTCACGGTGGTGAATTCCGAAAGGCCGGATTCCGACATAACGGCATCGACCGCAAGAATGCGGACATCCTGGATCAAATAGCGGGTGTACGTAACGGTCACCGTCTCCGGTTCCCCGGTCTCCTCCTCTTCCGATCCTGCGCGGTTTGAAGCGCCTTCAGCGGCCTCATCATCCTCGCTGTCCCCGGCGTCGGCATCACGTTTTGCGGAATCCTCCGCCTTCTTTGTCTCGACCTCTTCTTCCACGTTGTACGTCATGACGATGTCCACGTGGTCCTCCGGCTTCACCATATAGGCGACGCCGCTGACCTGGCTGACGGCCAGAGAGATCGCACGTTTGCCGGGCGTAACGCGATAGGAAAGATTATCCGTCTGTTCCTCCTGCACGATGCGGTTGATGGTGATCTGCTCGCCGGTGTAAACGGCCGATGACAGCACCTTACCGATGATGCTTTCCGGGTCCTTGATCACGTTCGGCAGCAGGGCCTCCGTCGCAACGGGGGTCAGCGCCACCATATCCGCGGTCACCACTTTATTCTTGGGAATATCCACAAGAGCGACCACGACCTGCGTACGCGGGACCTCCTGCGGTTTACTGATATCTTTTAAAAGCTGATAGATGCCCACGCCGGCAATGAGCGCGGCAATGATTGCAACAAGCTTGATTCTTTTCATGTGAAGTCTCCAAAAATGCTAATTCTCAAGCCGCATCGTGCATGTCGCGTGCAGCTCCATGGTGCGTTTTCCGAGAATGGTCGATGTGAATCCGGTCAGGATCGGCGTGTCCGATGTTACCGTCGCGGTGATCTGCTGTGCCACCGGGTCCGATACGATCGCCGTGGCGCTGCGGATGCCGACCATCGACCCGATCATGCGCTCTTCCGTCTCCGCCCGCCAGTCGGTGGAGGGATCATAGTGGATGACCGCATAGCGGGCGCCTTCGCGCGCCGCGTTGTTCAGGGTGATCTGGTTGTAATATAGCCATCCGAAATCGATGATGGCGCATAACAGGAGGAGAAGCACCGGAAGCACCAGCGCGAATTCCACAAGGGACTGGCCGTCTTCATTTTTCAAAAACCGTTTCAATGTGCATACTCCTTTCAGTAGATTTTAGTGTAATACTGCGGGATGTCCGTGGCTGAGTATTTCCCGAAATCTCACCGCACTATCCGCGCTTCGTTTGCTTTATTTAAAAAAGGGCGAGCCTTGGACTCGCCCCCTCTTAAACTGAAGCTTCAGATCAATTTATCGTCAGCCGGGTCACGTGTTGCCGGCACGAAAAATCATCTGATTATTCGCCGCCGCCTGCGCCGCCTGCTGCCGGAGCTGCGGTAACTGCGCCGTTCAGTTCATCGCTTGCTGCGTTGAACAGGCTGCTGATCTTCGGACCAAGGAGCTTTAATGCTGCGATTGCCGCAACTGCAACGAGTGCAAGAATAAGGCCGTATTCGACCATGCCCTGTCCATTTTCATCCATTAAGAAATTCTTCATACTGTAACCTCCGTGTTTTCTTTCTGCCCGGTCATGCGATGTACGGCATGCCGATGCAGGTAACAAGCATTCCGAGGGTTATGAAGGGACCCATCGGAACGTTGGTCCTCAGGAGTGTCATAAAGCTCATTTTCTGCTGCATGACGCAGTAGCAAAGGATCAGCATACCCATGAAAACGACCGCTACGAGTGAACCGTAAGCGCCGAGTAGAAATCCCATGGCGGCTGCGAGCTTGACATCCCCTGCCCCCACCTTCTTGCCGAAAAGGCCTGAGATGGAGAACAAAATGAAACAGATCGCGAATCCCAGGAGCGACTGAAGAATTCCCGGTGTAAAGAGGGTCGTGGCCCCGAAAAGGGAGCCGATCCATAAGAGAATTCGTAAGCCGATCACCGCGAGAACGGTGGGATTCGGGATAACCCGGTATGTCCAGTCCGTCACTGTGACGGTGCCTGCGATGGTAAGCAAAAGATATGCGGAGATCATGTCCATCGGACCGGAGGTGAAGGCTCCGATCACCGCGCCCACGATGCTCATGGCCGCAAAGAACAGTATCTCTGTCTTCTTATTCAGTTCATAGGTCAGGTCGCGCTTTTCATACAGCTTCAGGATCCAGAAACGGGAAAGGAACCCGCATCCAAAACCGATCACCAGTCCGAAAATTGCTTTTAAGATCATCTCCATGAAAGGTCTCCCATCTTGGCTCTTGCGCTTTTTGTGTAATTCGGGGATCGGAGGGTTCCCTCCTGCCGATGTACCCCTGAAAAACAAAAAAGCGCATTGTCCATACCTTACGTTTTTGGACAACACGCTGGTCTGCATGTGTTTTCTGTACCCTGCCTCGAAATTTCTTCCGGGACTTTGTGTAACACAAATATACCTTCACGATTCATTTCGGGTGTGGTCGCCGCCGGGTGCAGGGTGCACCTCGGGTACGGAAACGACACCTTTTATGAGTAAAAGGGTACAAAAAAATACGGAACGCCGTATACGGTAACTGGCTGCCATTTTAAAGGCCCTATAGCTTTGCGTCACATCCTTTCGAATGCTTTGCCAAAAACAGTATTAAGTTATCTTGAAAATAGCACCCTGAAAAGGCAATGTCAATAAAAAAGTCGATTTTTTTGCAGTTTTGTCAGAATTCACAATTTTCCATGGCATAAAACACAATTGAATGACAAAAATATGTGAATAATGACAGTCTAAACACAAGAGCACAACCGTTTTGGTTGTGCTCTTGTGGGAGAGTTGGGGTCAAGTCCGGGATCCGGGACCGGAACGTGAGGCCGGGGTTGTGGACTTTACCCAATCTCCCACACCACCGTCACCGTATCCTCCACCTCAATATCATCGGCTTCAATATCGATGTCATAGCTGTCCGCCTCTGCCTTCATCAGCATGGAGGATTCCTCCATGAAGCGCATGGAATTCATCGGCTGGGAAACAAACTCCACCTCGCCCCAGGAGTAGTCGATCAACTGGATCGCGCCGAGCGTGACGCCCGCTGCCGATGCCAGCACGCCCGCCTTTTCCTTTGAATCCGCGACCGCCTTCGATAGCAGTGTATTCTTCACCGCCTCCGGGTCCGCGACGGTATGCCGGATGGAAAACTCCGGCATTCCGGGGCAATGCGCCAGTGCGTACAGGACCTTGCCGAGGCGCGCATTGTCCGCCGGGAACTCCAGCTTCATGCGATGCACGAACTTGTAGCCAAGCAGCCGCGACTTCCAGCTGTGGTCCTTGGCCTGGTAGCTTTCACGTTCGGTATCGACATTGAAATACAGCGTCTTCAGTTCCGCCGTCTCAAAGCCCAGTTTGCTCAAGATTTCGTTCAGCGCACGCTTCTTTTCCGCTGAGGCCTTCACCGCCTCTTCATATGCCTTGCAGATATCCGTCTGCGTGATCAGAAGCCGGATCGTGTCCGGTCTTACAGATAACTTGCCTTTTCCTGTTACTTTAATCGTTCTTTCCATGTGTTTTCTCCTTTCTGTGCCCCTCACTTCTTTTCTTCTACAACACCCTTATAGTGATCCATCATCACCTTCAGAATCTCCTTATTCAGCGTCAGCGACTCCCCGAACGGATTGATCACCACGCCGTTGACCCGCTCGCTCGCAAGCCCGCTTGCCAGAACGCTCTCAATTGCAACATTGACCCGGACATTCGTCGTCAGGCCCTTGTTCAGCTCCTCCTCATCGGTGAACAGCGGGAACCACCGGCCGCCCTTGCCGTCCGTCATCGTGTCAAAGACCAGGCGCATTTCCCGGTCGATGGTCACCCGATCCCCGACCTTAATCGCATTGAAGTCGAAGGCGTCCATGGCGCCGTTCACATCGACCATCGGGGTGGGAGCCACTCCGCAGGCCAGCATGCGCTCCAGGAGAACGTCCAGGAGCATCAGAAGCGCCTCCCGGGAACTGTTTTTGTAGACCGCGGAGACCGCCATTTTGATCAGGCGGTTGTCCGCGTAATTGTCCGTCTTTTCGTCTCCGCCGCCACGGCCGATCGCTGCATTGAACGCCTTGATCACTTCACGGATATCCTCCGGAAGGTAGGCATTTCCCTCCGCCAGAATGGCGATCGGAATGCCGTAGAACGCTTCCGCCATGGCGCCCGCGATGGCCGCAAGCGTGTCCGTGTCGCCGCCAAGGGAGACCGCGCTCCGGACCACGTCCTCATAGCTTTCGCCCTCAAAGAAGGACACCAGCGCCTTCGGAAGGGAGTCCTGACAGGTCTCCACGTGCTCGTGACGCGCGCGGAGCTGCTCAAGGCTTTTCGAAATATCGTAGTTAAATTCGCGGGTCACGTACGCGCGGATCTCCTCTTTGCTGTGCCCCGTCCGGGCCAGATACATCACCGCTGCCGTGCATTCCGCTCCGGCGATGCCCTCCGGATGATTGTGGGTCACATCGGCCGTGGCGCGCGCGACCTCGCGGGTGCGCTCCAGCGAGTCGTACAGCCAGCCCGCTGCCGATACACGCATCGCGGAACCGTTGCCATAGCTGCCGTAGGGTTTGGGATTCCGCGCCTCGAATAACCAGTTGTTAAAGCGGCCTCCATAGCCCGCACCCGGGTACTTGCGGCCCCAGGTGCGCATTGTCCGGGTCACGGACTCGCGGATCTCCGCAAGCGTCGCCTCCTTGCCCGCTTGCAGCAGGCCGTCCGCCACTGCAACCGTCATTACCGTATCATCCGTAAAATCGTCCGCAGTCGTGAAAAGCTTGAATTCCTTTGTCTTACCGCCCCTGTCAAACTCAAATCTGCTGCCGATAATGTCGCCAAAAATTGCTCCGTACATCTTTTTCCCTCCCAAATCTCTTGTTATTTTTCCTTATGGCCCTATTCTACAACATCCGATTTCACTTGTGGTCAACCGTGAGGGGACGTTTTAGTAATGCCTGAAAAATGTTCGAAATTTAAGATTTGCGCAGCTTACCGGACTTCCGAAACAAAAAAGCCGGCCCTCCATGAAGGAGGACCGTGCTTCAGTTCAAAGTGCTCCTGATTCGATTCGAGGCATGCCGGGCAGGACGGATCCTTTAAGGAATACGGGAACGGGCCGCAGTGCCAGAGCAGTTCGGAGTTGTCGTTCTCCGGGTTGCGAATGATGAGGACGTCAAGGGGTGAATGTTAACCCTTCTTTGACTTTTTCAATGATCGTCACATCCGCCGGCAACCATTCCACGCTATCCAGTTCATCAGCAGTAAGCCACTTCGCATCTTCTGCCTCTTTCAGTGTCAGGTCGCCATTGATAATACTGCACCAGAAGCAATCCATGCTCAGGTGAAATTTGGGGTAATCATATTCAATCGTATCGATCAATTCACCAACACTGATTTCCGTGTCCAGTTCTTCTTGGATTTCTCGAATCAGCGCTTCCTGCGGCGTTTCGCCGGGCTCGATCTTGCCGCCGGGGAACTCCCAACCGCCCTTAAATTCGCCGTATCCTCTGGCGGTGGCAAAAATTTTGTTGTCGTCGCGGATGACGGCGGCGACTACGTGAATAGTTTTCATAGTTGGTCTTGCGGTTTCCCCGGGAATTTAAATAAAGTCAATTTCATACTCCAAGTACCTTCTTGCTTCACTTTGAACTTCACTCTCAACAGAAACATTTCCGGCCATTTTCACGCCCTTAATAACTGCATCAATCTTCACCGCATCACTTACTTTGATTCCAGAAGAATTGCTCATTTTTAACACATAATGCTGATGCATCAAGGGTGCTTTTTCATTCATTCTCATCTCAACAAGATTTAGAATACTCGGATCGGTTTTTAAATATCGTAACGAAGGTCTGATTGGAGCATGTCCGGGGAAGTCCATTTCAGCAGCAATTTCAATCGTCGAATACTTCTTCTCAGAAGCCTCATGCTCTCCGTCAACACCTCCGACCTTTCCAACTTTTACCTTAACTTCGTTATTCAATTCGATTAACGTTTTCTTCTCTTCTTTGAACGTTACGCGAAAATGCTTAGCTCCAAGATCCTGCGCAATTCGCTGTAATTCATTAATACGCATTACCTTCATATGACCAAAATAATCGTCCAATGCAATATAACGATCTCTGTCGCTGGGATCGATATAATAAAATTCACTCTCTGCATCCGGCATGAATGTCAGACCAAAAGCGCCCAAAGAATCCTTAAAAATATTGACATATTTCATGCCCTTTTGTTCAGACAGATATCCAATGGACCCTTGACAGACTTCGCTTTCTGCATGCTTTTTATCACGATCCGTCACTCGGATGAACTTGGACATAAAGAAATCCGCTTCGTCAAGATTCTCAGGGAAAAAGGGTTGCAAAAGCTTCAGTTCCAATTTTCGACTGCTTTCCTCAGCAGTTTCCTTCACAGCCGTAGCGCCCTTTTTCATTACGCTACCAACATTCCCAACAATAGCAGCCATATCCTCTTTATCAAACTTGCCATCATCATTTTGATCGGCAATATTTACAGCATAATCTATTGATTTATCAAAAATACTTTTAGCTGAATCCCCAGCCTTTCTAAACAAGTTCCCCATCCATTTTTCTTTTCGACATTCATGTTGTTCTCCCCTCTTTATCACGTTGTAATAACAACGCACTAATATACAGACTCATTGATGCCATCTTTGCACAAGATTTACAGCAAAACTGGTATTTCTCTGAATATCACTGGTTTATTGTCATTTATATTAATCTAATCTTGGAACAAAATCAACTTTATTATACATTTTCATCAATTATGGGTTCTATAAATAACAATCCCGATACTGTCCAATTATATGTACTTAATTGCATGTCAAAGCATCTCACAATCCCTCCCCCTCCCCCTTGCCATTCTCCCCTTACCGTGCTATATTTTTCTAAGCAATTCCCAAGGAGGACACGCCATGAATTATACATTTGACGCTGTACAGACCAAGGACCGGGTCGTCGCCTGGATCCGCGATTTCTTTGAACATAACGGCCCCGGATGCAACGCCGTGCTCGGTATTTCCGGCGGCAAGGACAGCTCCGTTACTGCTGCGCTCTGCGTGGAAGCGCTGGGCAAGGAGAGGGTCATCGGCGTGCTGATGCCCAAGGGCGAGCAGGCGGACATCGACATGGCTCGGCTGCTTTGCACACACCTCGGCATCGCAAATGTGGAGGTCAATGTGGGCGCTGCGGTCGATAGTGTCATCGGCGCCATTGAGAACGGCGTGAAGAACGGCGTGGATGTGGAGGTCGGCACGCTGACCCGCACCAATCTGCCGCCCAGAATCCGTATGGCTACAGTTTACGCGGTGAGCCAGGCCGTGAACGGCCGCGTGGCAAACACCTGCAATCTTTCCGAAGACTGGGTCGGCTACTCGACCCGCTACGGCGATTCCGTGGGCGATTTCAGCCCGCTTTCCATGCTGACCGTGACGGAGGTCAAGGCCATCGGCCGGGTGCTGGGACTGCCGGATGTACTGGTGGATAAGGTACCCATTGACGGTCTGTGCGGCAAAACGGATGAGGACAACCTCGGCTTCACCTACGCGATGCTGGACAAGTATATTCGCGAGGGCGTGATCGATGACATGGAGAAGAAGGCGCGCATCGATGCGATGCACGTGCGCAACCTGTTCAAGCTGCAGATCATGCCGATCTTTGATCCGGAGATCGAAACGATTTGACGAAATGAATAACAAAACGCCGGGACCGCTTTCAGCCCCGGCGTTGTTTATTTTCCTGCACGAATCACAGTTTCCCGACCGTTCTTTCATACTCATTTCCGTGTTGTCCGACCGCCTTGAGGGACTTATTTCAGCATTCCCCCTGCCACGGACAGCACCTGCGCGACCATGCTCCACATGCTGAAGACCAGGACCGCTGCCGATGCGACCATCGCAAACAGGCACGTCCTTCTCCCGCGTTCTTCCGTGTATTTCTTCCGGCCGATGCCACCCAGGATCATGCCGACGATCGCCAGATTCGCCGCGATGCTCAGGAGCATCATCGAAAAATAAACACCGGCCAACGTGATGACCGCGTACAACTGCTGATCGACCGTCGCGACGTAACGGATGGCAAGCAGGTCAAAGGCAACATCGACGGCGCAGCCGATGGCAAATAAAATGATGGCAGCAATGGTAAGACCTTTGGATGCTTTGGGCATAGTGGAACCTCCTGTTCTCTCACGGCGGAATAACGCGCGGTATTTCCCCGTTTTCGTTGTTTATTTCCTGGTCAAAAGCCGTATAATTATTCCTATAGGCGCGGAAATGACGCGCGCCGGAAAGAGATTTTTATGAAACTTTTATTCAAACAGCGTATGTTTTCCTGGCTGGACAGCTATGACATTTATAATGAGACCGGACTGGTTCTGTATCGCGTGAAGAGCCAGCTTTCATGGGGCCACAAAATGATCGTCTACGATTGCTACGGCAACGAGGTCGGCATGATCGAGCAGCGCATCTTCACCTTCCTTCCGAAGTTCGAGATCACGGTGCACGGCCGTTATCTGGGATGCCTGAGCCGCGAGTTTTCCTTCTTCCGGCCGGCGTATAACATCGATTATAACGGCTGGCACGCGGAGGGCTCCTTCATGGAGTGGGACTATCAGATCAATGACCGGAACGGTGCTGTGGTCGCAGAAATCAGCAAGCAGTTGTTCAATTGGACGGACACGTACGTGATCGACGTGGCGGATCCGGCCGATGCACTGAACGCGCTGATGTTCGTCCTGGCGATCGATGCGGAAAAGTGCTCGAGGGATAGCCATGGGTGAGGGAGCTTCTATGCTTCAGGAAATCATGATCAATAAAATGCAGCCTGCTTTTCAGGCCACAGTTGTTGCATTGAAAAAGAACATCGCGACGAATCATTCTACCGTTGTCCTCTCACGTTGTCCTGTAAACATAATACAACATCGTTTACAGTTATGTAAACAAGCGTTGCTTGATTTGCCGTGACAATAATAAAGCCCATAACGCCGCAGAAAAGCGGCAACCGATGCAAGGAACGACCGAAATATTTGCGCGATTTGATTATCGACAACTCGCTCATCTTTTGCTATACTGTTTAATATCGATCTGCCGATATGGCTCACTGCTGAATCATAGCCTATCGGAGCCGTATCGAATAAAATGCTCGCATCGTTCAATGGATAGAACAGGCCCCTCCTAAGAAAAAGGGCGAGCACGAGTCTGCTGAAAAACTGTAATTCTGTTGTGAGTTCAAATCGTCTTGAGAAATGGCTCCCGACGCGACAGTAGATCGACAGCAACAAACCATGGATTATCCCTTCTTCTGAGAGGATATTATCCAAACCAAAAAACACAATATATGGTGTTAAACCGCGTGAAATCGCGGGTTTTAATACAATAGGTCCGTATAGCTCAGTTGGATAGAGCGACTGCCTCCTAAGCAGTAGGTCGGGGATTCGAGTTCCTTTACGGACGCCATCAAGGCGGGAGTTTGACATGGTCAAGCTCCCGTTTTTCTTCTAATTTGACACCTGATTTTTAGCATGACCGCTAATTTGACATATCCATTTTCTAAATTCTGAATTTTGAGCGATTTTCCCTCATTTTCCGGGAATCGGCTGAAATGCCCTCTTCTAAAAGAGACTCTGTGTGGCTGCCTGCATAAATCGACACGCTTCGACAGACTCCGACTCCAATGTCGTCTGTTCCGAAGGATACGAAAATACCGACAGACCTGTTTTTCTAAAAAAGTCGATGGAATATTAGCAGAATCAGCAAAAAATCCATCGCGAAATACCTAATATCCTGTGGAGTGAAGTCTTCCTTAGTTACATAGCCCATTCATGTATCTGCCAGATCGGCGGTATGTGGATGGGCTAATTTTATTTTCAAGGAGGATACACAATGATGGATTTCAAGGAATTCACCACAAGGGCCGAACAGGACATTCG
>DCHF01000039.1:20384-21333 GCA_002315555.1 Lachnospiraceae bacterium UBA1759
GAAAAGCTGCAGGGCGAATCCTATACGGCTATCACTCTCACTCCGGAGGGTACCAACATCGGTATGAACCTGAATCTCAATCAGCTTTACGACAGGATGCAGCGCGGCGAAGACTACGACAGCATTCTGCAGGCAGCTGTGGATCAGGCAAAGGAGCATCTTTCCAACATGCCCCGCTTCGATGTGGCAGAGCTCAGCTCCTATGAGACGGCCAAGGATCTGCTTTTCGTGGATGTGGTTGGCACCAAGGTTAATGCAGAAATGCTGGCCAAGGTTCCTCACACCGACATGGAGGATATCTCCATGGTCTACCGCATGCAGCTAGAGCAGCTTTCCGACGGAGCCGCCACCGTCCTCATCACCAATGATCTGATGAACAGAATGGGCGTTACCAAGGAGCAGCTTCACGCGGATGCCATGGCAAACTCCGAGGTGGTACGCCCTGCCAGTATGAGAACCATGGCTGAGGTCATGGCTCAGATGATGGGCATGAGCGTTGAGGACTTCCCGATGGATATGTCCGGTCCGCAGATGTATGTGGTCACGAATGAGGAGGGCTTCCACGGTGCCGCAGCTGCTTTTTATCGCGATTTCATGGATAACGCAGCCAAAGAGCTGGGCGGCAACTTCTTCATTCTCCCTTCGTCCGTGCATGAAATGCTGTTTCTCCCGGATGATGGCCACATGAATGTGAGTGAGTTGAGAGACATGGTCACCAGCATCAATGCCAGCGAGGTTGCACCAGCGGATCGTCTGACCGACAGCGTTTATCACTATGATGCCGAAGCAAGAATATTCGAGCTTGGCGAAAGCTGGGAGGCACGATCTGCAGAACGCGAAGCAGAAAAAGGCTCCGTTCTGGGTGCCCTGAAGGAAAAACAGCAGTCTATCGGGGATCGCCCGAAGGCCGAACACCACAAGGCTAAGAATCAGCCTGAGCTCTAAGGAA
>DCHF01000003.1 GCA_002315555.1 Lachnospiraceae bacterium UBA1759
TTTGTCAACACTTTTTTTCATTTTTGGGGATATTTTTTTCAAATTCTCTTTTTTCTTCTTTTATTCCCATTGAAAAACAAACACACTTATTATATAATGTAGGTTAATACGAATTTACATTTTATCGCAATAGGATCGGAGGTGCCGAAATGCCAATCAAAATTCCGAATAATCTGCCTGCGCGTGCAACGCTTGAATCGGAAAATATCTTCGTTATGACGGAAACTCGCGCAATTTCGCAGGATATCCGTCCGCTGAGTATTTTGATTGTTAATCTTATGCCGAAAAAGATCGTGACCGAAACACAACTGATGCGCTGTCTTTCCAACACGCCACTTCAAATCGAGATCACACTGTTGCATATGAACTCGCACGCGTCAAAAAACACATCGTTGTCCCACCTGAATACCTTTTATAAAACATTCGACGATGTGCGAAATCGCAAATTTGACGGTTGTATCATCACGGGTGCGCCGGTGGAGCAACTCGACTTTGAGGATGTCGATTATTGGGACGAACTCTGCGAGATCATGGATTGGACGGAACACAATGTGTATTCGACGCTTCACATCTGTTGGGCATCGCAAGCCGGACTTTACCACAGATACGGCGTGAACAAGCACACGACTGATTCCAAAATCTTCGGTATCTTCCGCCACAAACTTTGTGACCATGTTTCACCGTTGGTACGCGGATTCGACGATGTTTTCTACGCGCCTCATTCCCGACATACGCAAATCAACCGAGCCGATCTGTTGGCGTTGAAAAATCTCCGTATTCTCGCGGAATCCGATGAAGCAGGAGTGTTCCTTTTTACGACGAAGGACTGCCGACAGGTTTATGTGACGGGGCACCCGGAATACGATGCGGACACACTTTTGCTTGAATATCAGCGTGACCGTGCGCAGGGGTTGGATATTTCCGTGCCGGAAAATTATCTGCCTAACGACGATCCGAACGAAAATCCAACGGTGCGCTGGCGTTCGCACGCGACCTTGCTTTACACAAACTGGCTGAATTACTTCGTTTATCAGGGTACGCCGTACGATCTCGGCGAACTCAAATAATGCAAGTTCCTACATATATAATAATAGTTAAAAAAACGCCTTCGAAATGAAGGCGTTTTTTATTATCCGTTGATGATGAGTTTGACCTCAACATCGTGCGTCTTTGCTTTTTGGGTTTTCCAGCCCATATGGAACTGTTGAGGCATCTCCACCCAGTATTCCTTCGGCTCGCCCTCATTGAGATCGACGGCAAATTGATCGTCGATCTTACATCCCGGCAGTAATCCCTTTTGTGGCAAAATTTCAAGCCGTTCGCCGTTTCGTTCGAGTTTGACGAAAACACCATCCTCGGTCGGTCGTGAAAGGGAATGCAGGCACCAGTCAAGACCGACTTCGTGGTCGGCTTCGACATGGTCACGAACGATTAGCACACCTTGTTTATCAAAAATCAATTCACGCGTCCACTTGGTAAGCGTTTCATATGAGTCCGAAAGATCGAGGATTGCCGTGACGATCTTGCCGTCATCAACACAACTGACGATCTTTCCGACCGCCTTATGGCTATACGACGCCTGACCTTCTCCGTCAACGACGATCATATTATGCGCCCGGGAAGAACGCGTCCAAAGTTGATGATGCTTTGTACCGTAGCCGCGACCGTAATATCCCGAGGGCGAGATCAAAGCCGTTCCCTTGGAAAACAGAGCAAACGATCCATTATCGGGATGCTGATGGCTCATAGATCCGAAACGGCTTGCACGCGCAAAAAGAGCAATATCGTTTTCCGTGTTTTCAATATCCGAGTGTGCGCTTAACAGACCTTCATAGGGGAAAACACGCGTATTTTCCAATTTTCCCGTAATATGTTCCGTCGGCGTCTTTCCGTCCGGGATGAACACATCGAGCAAATGAAGTTTGAAAATTTCCGGTGCGGCGGCTTCATAGGCGCGCTTTTTTGCCAAATCCGGCCCGAATCTAGCGGCATAAAGACGGCATGGATTTTGCGCAAAAAAACCCGGCCATTCGTCATCATCGGTCTTGCACCAATATCCGTCCGAAAACGGGTGAATTTCCTGTTTTGGCGCGGCAAAATGCAACAGATACTGCGTATATCGCTGATAAAACGGACGGCTGAGGAAACTCGCGCCCGAAAAGCGTTCGACTGCACAGAAGAACGGCAGGTACCAGCGCGTATAACTCGTCGAATAGAATACGCCCTCTGCCCATCCTCCGTCAGGTCCGCCGAAAAAGGGAAAGATGCCGCCGTAAATATCAAAGGCATAATCGAGCCATTTTTCAAGTCTTTCCCGCGGAATTTGCGTATTTTTCGCGTCAACAAGTACCAGTGCCGCTTCGCCCATATATGCCGGAATTCGTCCTGCGTGGGACGCACCCGGATTATTGCAGAAATTGAGGTCACGAAGGCGATCCTCACACTGTTGTGCAAAAGATGCGACGGTGTGGGCAACATAGATTCGTTCACGCTCATCTAGATATGTCCACATCAAATCATAAACGCTCGGCAAACAACGCGCACAACTGAGTCCGACTTCGTCGCCCCACGGACCATTGACGGAACTAGTGCCGTTCGGCGTGCGGTCGCAAACATCAAGAAGCAGGTTTTTTGCGTGTGACGCGGCGGCTTCATCACCCAAAAGAGCCCAACCGAGGGCGCAGGCAACCAAGTCGCGGTCGACATAGTCGCGATTATAATTGATGTATTCGCGCATCGGAAGTGCCGTTGGATCCCGGTGATACATCGGTGGCTTCGGCATTTCACGGCTGATTGCGAGGGTGATATTCCGTTTCAGTGTTTCAACTTCACGCGGATGAGCGGCTTTGATTTTTTCC
Organism: Lachnospiraceae bacterium UBA1759; assembly: GCA_002315555.1. GTDB lineage: Bacteria > Bacillota > Clostridia > Lachnospirales > Lachnospiraceae > UBA1267. Next base: position 2,859 of record DCHF01000003.1, read on the forward strand.
ACATCCTGTGCATAGAAAAGATGCCTTGGATGCACATTCGGCACGGAATCCAGCACTTTTTTCGCATTTGGACGGGGGAAGCGGACGGCTTCTTTGACGATTTCAAAGGTCTGCACGCCACGCTCCATATCGTCTCCGAACAAATTCCACGAATATTTCCCGGGCTCCAAAATCAGGTCCGGCACGATGTAGTTTTTATCCGTCTTTCCCATCCAAACCTGCGTCCCGTTTTCATCAAAAAGGACGGCAGAATATTCCCGGACACCGTCAACAAGAATCCATGAAAGCGTTGGCGGCGTTTCCCATATCTTTTCACCGTCGGCAGGGGAGGGGAACAAATTCGATGTATTCATACGCTCCTGCGGAAGTTTTTTCATAATACACGCCTTCTTTATTTCTTTTCGTGAGAAAACCAGATGTATTCGCCGCTTTCGGGATCAATGCGCCCGACCTGCTTTGCGGGAATGCCCGCCATAATCGCATAATCGGGGGTGGATTTCGTCACGACCGAGCCTGCGCAGACAAGATTGCATTTTCCGAGTTTCACGCCACCCGTGACGGTGACATTGCTTGCAAGCCAACTGCCTTCACCGAGGACAATGCTATCGTCACCGTCCGGCTCGGTACGGGCGGAAAACCAGCCCGTTGCGGGATCGAATTTATGATTTCCCGCGGCAACGGAACAATGCGGACCGATCAGCACATGATCGCCGATGGTCACATCGCCGTTGACATAAACATACAGACCGATGACGCAGCCGGAGCCGATCTTTTCAGGTTTGGTGCGAATGATCGCGCCCGGCATCACATAGTTTCCGCGTCCGCCGATGCCGACAAGTTCGGCACGCGCAAGATCACATTCGTTGTTATCGGCGAGATTTGTTGCCTGCGTCACCGCCGCAAAGAATTCTTTATCCATCATTTCTTAACCTCCGTCAATTCCTGTTGCAATTGTTTTTGTACGTTCTTTTCAATCTTCGGCAAAAGTTTATCGCTGAAAATATTGGAAAGGATCAACGCCGAAAGTCCCGCCGTCAGTTTTGTGACGATCAGCGGAAAGATCATTTCCGTGTCCACACCCGCAACAAATCCGAGATGATCGCCGAGAATAAATGACGCGGAAATCGCAAATGTCAACGAAAGAAGTTTCCCCTTTGGGTTCATTTCGTCAATAAGGTCAAGTTGAGGGAATATGCTCGCCAATCCCGCGACCATACCTGCGCCACTTGCCTCATCCAAACCGAATTTTCCGGCAAATTTTGCGATCGATTTGCCGTATTTTTTCGTGATCCAAAGCATCATCGGTAAAGCGCCCGACAGAACAAGCGCAATGTTTCCGATGGCGAGGAGGGCATTCGTCAGCGGAGAATTTCCGTCGGCTCCGGGTTCGACCATAACCGAAAACAACGGCAGGCGCAACCCCGTAACGGACTGAACGGTCGACAGAAGAATTCCGACCACCAAAAGCATCTGCATAAATCGTCCGAACACGACAAAACCATTCATAACCTCGTTCGGCTTCCAAAGGAGTCCGACTACGATCAATGCCGCAATGATCAGCATCGGAATGAGGTTGATCAGCATTTCGGCAAATCCGATGTGATACGGCGTCAAATTCATCACAAGACCGCCCGCAATACATCCAATCGGCATTGTGACCACGGCGATCAGCACCGCCGCCGAAAAATAGGGGTAATCGCGTTTATGTATGATGCTGAGTGTGACGGGGATTAAGCCTGTGATCAAGTTGCCGAACACGCTTCCCACGACTACGCCCGAAAAACGCCCCATCACGGCGTCATCGCCCGCAAGTTCCATCGCAAGCGTATATCCGCCGCCGTCGAGGGGAAATATTGTACCCGCGAACATAGCAGGGGACGCACCGAAAAATTCATAGATCGGCGTGATCAGCGGTTGAAGTGCCATTTTTAACACCGGCGTCAACGTGATAATGCCGACCATTGCAAGTGCAAGTGTGCCGAGATAACCAAAGGCTTCGTCGAATTTCGCACCGTAACCATGTTTGTTACCGCGCATCTTGTCGATCGCCGCAATGACGGTAAAGATCATCATCAAAAGCATAATTGCCGTATTGATCGAGAAATTTTCGATGATCCCCTTGACCGAGTCGGTGAAAACATCTATATTTTTAATTTGTGTAATAAGTTCCGAAAACACTGAACAATCCTCGCTTCTGTTTATTCAAAGGAAACTGCGGCTATTCCGCCCTTCGGCAGAACGATCGGCTTTGTCGGATCGACACTCATCGTGACCGGCTTTACGGCTTCGGACGCGTCAAAGGTGTTGTGCGCACGAAGATCGTCGGCGGAAAGAAGCGTCATCGTCGCCTTGTTACCGATTTCGGCTCCAAACGGGCAAATTCGGATCTCAACCGATTCGTCAAACGAGAAATTTCCGAGCGTGACGAGGGTTTTGCCGTTTTTCACCGACGCGGATACGGAAACACGGTGCGTGATGTCATCGTTATCGGTGACGATGCTTTCGATCGCATCCGCACCCTGATGTTCCTTGAACATATCAAAGACATGGTAAGTCGGCGTGACGATCATTTGATCGCCGCCTGCAAGGAACAGACAATGCAGGTTGTTGACGAGTTGTGCGACATTTGCCATGCGCACCTTGTCGCAGTGATTGTTGAAAATATTGAGCGTCAACGCCGAGATCATTGCATCGTTGATCGTACTCTGTTGCTCAAACAGATTATAGCCCTTGCTCGGTCCGGTTCCGTCCGGGTGCCAAATGCCCCATTCATCGACGATAAGTTTGACATTATCAAGACCATAGCCCGAAAGGATATTCCAGTTGCGGTTGATAATCGTTTCCATCTGTGAAGCGGATTTTAACGACTCATCCCATGCCGCCTTGTCGAATTCAAGCGGTCCGCATCGTTTGGTACCGCAATAATAATGCATCGCAAAGCCGTTGAATTTTGCGTCCGCATTCACAAGTTTCGGCGCAAGTTTTTGCGTCCAACTGAACTCCGGGCCGTTCGTTCCGCAGGCATACAGTTCGGCATTCGGTGCGACATTTCGCATGATCACGCCGTAACGACGACATTCATCGCCGTAGAATTCGGGCATCATGTTTCCACCGCCGCCCCAGTTTTCATTTCCGACACCCCAGAACGGAATGTCAAAGGTGTCAGGATGTCCGTTTTTTTCGCGTTCAAGCGCCAGCGTTGTAGAGCCACGTGGCGAGAGGCAATAATCCATCCAATTGCGAATGTCCATCGGCGTCATAGAGGTCAAATTTGCCGCAAAATACGGCTTTGCGCCGATCAGTTCACAAAGATCGAGAAATTCGTGCGTGCCGACATCGTTGGTTTCCATGCGATGATCAAATCCCGTCCACCAATTGATGCGGGTGGGGCGATTTTTGCCGATCCCGTCACGCCAGTGATAGGTTTCGGCATAGCATCCGCCCGGCCAGCGCAGAACGGCCGGTTTGATCACACGAAGTTTTTCGATCAGATCCTTGCGGAAACCGCGAATGTTTGGGATTTCGGAATTCTTTCCCACCCAAAGTCCGTCGTAAAACACGCCGCCGATATGTTCGGAAAAATGACCGTAAATCTCCGGGGAAATGTTGCCGATCTTTTTGGGATAAACCAAATAAATATCTTTCATGAATACCTCCCGCAAAACGACGAAAAATAGGATTGGTTCAAGTATATCATACTGTTTTGCAGAATGGAACAGTTTTTTTGAAACTATGTGAAAACAGCGATTCCGTTGTCCGAAACCGCTGTTTTGCCTATTTTCCGATGATTTCCGAAGGATCAACATATCTGTCGTCACATAAAACAGCGAGATGCAGATGTGCCTGCTCATTTGTTTCAGCCGTGGCGGTATCGCCGATGCAACCGATGACCGCACCGCAGGCGACCGCTTGTCCCGGTTCGACCGTCACCGCATCGGAGAGATTGGAGTACCTTGCAGTATATTCGCCGTGGACGATTTCAACGGTTTTGCCGAGAAGTGCGTCATCATACACACGCGTCACTTCACCGTCCGTGATCGCCTTGACCTGTGTGCCGAGATCGGCGGCATAGTCCGTGCCGGAATGAACACGCCAGTCGTCCATCGTTCGGTTGAAGACGAGTTCATCCCCGGAGAAATCAAAGATCACCTCGCCTGAGACCGGAGCGACATACAATTCCTCCGTCACTGTGACCGGCTCGATATCCTGCGGCTCATCCTCCGACACATCCTGCGACTCCGTTTCGCTGAATACGGGTGCATCCTCAATATTGCCCGTCGCTTTCGGTTCTTTGGTCTGCGTGGATTCGACAAAATCCTGATATTCGTAATCGAATACTGCCTCGTCGTTTTCGGACTCGGCAGGTTGTTTTTGGAAAAACAACACATATCCCGCCGTTCCGACCGCCGCCACACACAGAAACAACACGATATAGAAACCGTTTCTTGCAAGGAACGAAACAAAAGAATTCCCTTTTTTCATGTCAATCAGCCCTTTCCGACGCCACTTGCGTCGAGGGTAGTATTGACCGCAAACTCCCGATTTATGCAGTATTGACTTCGGGAATGATTCGTGTATAATAGACTTAAATTCTGATGTCGGAGGATAATTATGTTATTTCTCAACCCGAACGATCCTGCTTTTTCCGCGGAAACCGATTCGAAATCCATTCAAAACGCCATTGACGCCGCCGCAAACGGTCCGATCCGTACCGTTTCGATCCCGCACCACTGCGATCGCACCGGTGCAGATGAATGGGTAATTGAAAAAACACTCCTTTTGCCCGACAATGTCACCGTCATTCTCGATGACTGTCATTTGCGCCTTGCTGACGGCGTTTATGAAAATATCTTCCGCAATAAAAATATGTATTCGCCTCTCGCGCTGACCGAAGAAGGCGAGCAACGCAACATTCATATCATCGGACGCGGAAATGCCATTCTCGACGGTGGCACGGATAACGGCGTGCGCGAACAGAATTGGCGCAAGTTGAATCTTCCGCATCCGCGCACGGGAAACCTCATCCTTTTGAACAACGTGTGCGATTATTCGCTTGAAAACTTCGAGTGCATCAATATGCGCTACTGGGCGATCAATCAAATCGCCTGCCGCCGTGGGCGCGTATGCAAGATCCGCTTCTTCAATGGCGTGCGTCATCCGAATCAGGACGGCATCAACTTCCGCATCGGTTGCTACGAAATGCAGGTCGAGGATATTTCCGGTCGCACCGGCGACGATGTTGTCGCTCTTTCCGCATTCCCGTTCGGCGGCGACCATGATTTTTTGCCGGAAGGACGCCTACCCGACATTCACGACATCATCATCCGCAATGTTCAGGCGCATACGCACGAAAGCGTCGTCGCACTTCGCAATACCGACGGTGCGAAAATGTATAACATCAACGTCGAAAACATCACCGATGTCGGTGGCGACCTCGGCGCATGGGGCATCATCCGTCTCGGCGAAAATAACTATTACCACGATCACCCGGCACGCCCAGGCGACACCTATGGCATCACCATCCGCAACATCCGTTCACAGTGCCGCGGGACGGTATTTCTCAGTGCCGCGCTCCGTGACTCCGTGATCTCCGACGTCTATGCGGGCGGTACATCGCTATATGCAATCTCCTCTTTTGCGCCGGAAACGATCTTTTGGGAAAACAATTGTAAGATCAGTGGCGGTGTTTCCCTTGAAAATGTCGTCATAAGCAACATTCACTACTACGGCACCTCGGAATACGACGATTCCGCGACGGAAAACTACGATATGATCGCATTCCCCGGGGAGCATTTCCCGGGTTGTGCGCTCGACTTCCGTTGCATGAGAGATACCGACTTCACAAAAAATGTCGTCGCACGCGATATTTTCACCCGTGAAGGGACACAAAAACTTCTCATCAAAGACGGTTTTTCCATTGATATGCAATAAAATAACCCGTAAAAAAGTTCGGTGGGGATACCCTCACCGAACTTTTTTATCAATTGAACATTTGCTTGAATTCTGTCCACATTTCATCGTAGACCGTGGTCTTTTCGCCGACATCCATCATAAATTCCGCGTTTCCGAGAACTTCGGATGGAATGTAAAGCGCCTGATTTTCGGTGGAGTCGGAGGAAAGATATTCATAGGACGCGGCATTGGTGCAGATATATTCGACTTCTTCTGAAATATGTGCGCCGCGTTCTGCGTCAAGGACGAAATTCAAAAATGCGTATGCGTTGTCCTTATGCGGGGCATTCGCCGCCATAAAGAAACTGTCGATGCCGAATCCCATTCCTTCTTCGGGGTAGACGACCTTGAAGTTTTCATTGGCGGCAAGGGCTTCGACGACATTCGGGGTGAACATATATGCGGCAGCGACTTCGCCGGAGATCAACAGATTTTGGGGCGTGTCATTGTCAAATGCACGAATGTTTTTCGACAGTGCCATCAGCCTTTCGCGGGTATTTTTAAGTTTTGCGTCATCGGTTTCGTTCAAACTGTAACCGAGCGAAAGATTGACCATTCCGATGGTATTGCGCGAGTCGTCGAGAACGCAGACGGAGTCTTCGAGCGACTCATCCCATAGGTCGCTGATCCCCTTGATCTCAAAATCAACCATATCGGGATTATAAACGATCAGTGGTGTACCCGCCACATAAGGGACGGTATAAAGGTTGTCGGGATCGTAATACTGACTTTGGAAATCAGGGCTGATGTTGGAATAATTCGGGATCTTCGACTTGTCGATCTCACCGACGAGTCCGCCTTCACGCACGGCGATGTCGATGATGTAATCCGACGCGACGATCAAATCGTATGTCCCACCCTTTGCCGCCTGCAATTTCGCAAGCATTTCTTCGTTCGATTCAAAGTTTGAGTAATTGACGACGATGCCCGTTTCAGCGGTGAAGTCGTCGATCACATTTTGCGGAATATATGCTTCCCATGTGAAGATGTTGAGCGTCTTGTCTTCCTTCGAACATCCCGTAAAAGTACAAAATGACACAAGGATGACCATTGCAAGGAATATGGATGCGAGTTTTTTCATAGCGATTTTCCTTTCTTTTTTTCCTTCTTCCCAAACACATTGATGCGTGACAACGCCACCACCGCAAAGGTCACCGCAAGCATGATCGTGCAAAGTGCGTTGACTTCCGGCGTGACGCCGGTCTTTAATTGAGAATAAATTTTCAACGGCAATGTGTTGGTGGTCGGGCCGTTGACGAAGAAACTGATGACCACATCGTCAAGCGACATTGCAAACGAGAGCAGTATACCCGACGCAATTCCCGGTGCGATCATCGGTACGATAATATCGAAAAAAGCGCGTGCGGGACTTGCGCCGAGGTCGCGTGCGGCTTCATTGATCGAAGGATCAATGCCGTTCAATCTTGCGCGGACGATGACATACACATAGGGAATACAAAAACTGCAATGAGCAACAACGAGGGTGAACATTCCGCTTGGAATCCCAACAAGCGAGAAAAACATCAAAAAAGACATACCGAGAATGATTTCGGGAATCATCATCGGAATCATTGAAATGTCGACGACGACATTTTTCGCGGGCAAACGGGAATCGGGGATAAATACAGCCCCGAGCGTCCCGATCAACGCGGAGATCGGACAACACCAAATTGCAACGCGCAGGCTTGTTCGCAATGCCTGTAACATCGAGCCGTTTCCGAATAGTTTTCGGTACCAGTCAAGCGTCAGCCCGCCCCAAACAGAGTCGATTTCCGACGCATTGAACGAATAAATGACGACGACCGTCACGGGCAAATACATAAAAATCAGAACCGCCGCCAAATAGAGCGCGGAAAGTGGATGTTTCTTTTTCATCAAAATCCGCCCTCCAATTCACGGTTGCCCGTCGCACGACGATAAATGCCCAAAAAGACCATCATCATCGCAAGCATTACAATGGCAAGTGCCGCACCAAACGGCCAATCACGCGAAGTCAGCATCTCGTTTTTGATGAGATTTCCGACAAGCATGAGTTTCGATCCACCGAGCAGATCGGACAAAAAGAACAACCCGATCGACGGAACGAATACCAGCACGCACCCACTCATCACACCCGGCATCGTCAACGGAAGCGTTACGGTGAAAAACGATTTGATCGGCCCCGCACCGAGGTCCCGCGATGCCTCGACCAATGTGCGATCGAGTTTTTCGGCGGATGTATAAACGGGCAGGATCATATACGGAAGCAGGGCATAGACCATGCCGACAAGTACTGCCCCATAAGTGTAGAGCATTTTGACGGGTTCATCGCTGAAACCGAGTCCGATGATGACGCCGTTGATCGGTCCGCCCGTGCGCATCAGGATCATCCACCCGTAAATGCGGACGAGAGCATTCGTCCAAAACGGAGCGATGACCAAAAGCAAGACAATGCCCCGTTTCTTTTTGGGTAATCTTGCAGTGAAATAGCCGAACGGATATCCAACGAACATCGTCAGTACCGTCGTTGCCGCGGCAAGTTTGATCGAATCCCAAAATACCTTTAAGTAGGTCGGATCGAGAATTCGTACATAGTTGGCAAGGGTAAAACGGTTACTCACGCCCCAAACGGCTTCACGCTCGAAAAAACTGATCACCACGACATAGACAAGCGGCAGAGCGACGAAGATCAGCGTGAACAGATAGATCGGCAATGCCGCAAGCCAATTTTTACCTTTTCTTTTTTTCATCGGATGAATCCGGCATTTTCCGGCCTCCAACTGACAAAAACAGAGTCGCCCGGGCAAAGTTCCACATCGTCTATTCTGCTCGATACGATCTTTATGCCGCCCTTCAATTCAATGGATGTGCGCATCACACCTCCAACATAATTTCGTTCGCAAAGTCTGCCGTTCAGGGCAAATCCTTCCTCTGCGTTCCGTCCGAAGCGGACATTTTCCGGGCGGATGAACAGTGTTTCACTCGGTTCACCCTTTGCATCCGGGATGATCTGTCCGCCGAAAACGGTCTTTCCGTTCTCGTTTTTCACGGGCAAAAAGTTCGAAAATCCGATGAATTCCGCGACAAATCGCGTTTTCGGATTGGAATATACTTCATCCGGCGTTCCGATTTCAACAAAATGTCCGTCTTGCATTACGGCGATACGGTCGGACATGGCAAGTGCCTCGTCCTGATCGTGAGTGATATAAACAAAGGCAATGCCGGTGGACTTTTGAATGGATTTCAGTTCCGACTGCATTTCACGGCGCAGTTTCAAATCAAGCGCGCCCAAAGGTTCGTCGAGAAGCAGGACATCCGGCGACAAAACGAGCGCGCGGGCGATCGCCACACGCTGGCGCTGACCGCCGGAAAGTTCCTCCGGTCTGCGTTTGCCGTAGCCTTCCAACTGCACAAGCGCGAGCATCTTTTCAACGCGTTCGGCGATTTCGGACTTCTTTTTGCCACGGATCTTCATCCCATACCCGACGTTTGCCTCGACATTCATATGCGGAAACAACGCGTAGTTTTGAAACACCGTATTGACATTTCGCTTGTTCGGCGGCAGTGCGGTGACATCCTCGCCATTGAGAATGACCTGCCCCTCGTCAACATCGGTCAAGCCGCCGATGATGCGAAGCGTCGTGGTCTTTCCGCAGCCGGAAGGTCCGAGCAATGTGACAAATTCGCTTCTCTCCACACTGAGATCAATGCCACGCAATACCTCCGTTGCACCGAAACTTTTTTTGATCTTATTCAATTGCAGGACGATATCAAACATTCAGGCGCCTACTTTACAGAAAACTTGAACTCGGTTTCTTCGGTGACGACTCTGCCCTTCAAAAGCAGGGGCGCGACGAAGCCGGGGTGCTTTGTCCCATCCGGAAAGTATTGTGTTTCGGCGGCAAACCCGGCATATCGATCATAAATTACGCCTTTTTTGCCCGTTCCGCGTTCTTTGGATGTAAAATTCGCGGTGTAGAAATAGAACCCCGGCATGGTGGTCTTCATTTCCATCACGATGCCGGTCTCGGCGCTTTCCGCGTGAAGATCACACGCCGGATCGGAATGGTCAAGCACCATAAAATGGTCATAGCCGTGACCGACGACTTCGTTTTGCGGATGCTTCTGTGAAAGATCGCGCCCAATGGCTTTCATTTCACGGAAATCAAACGGCGTACCGTCAACGGGTGCGATCTCGCCGGTGGGCAAATGATGCTCAACCGGGATATAGCGATCGGCATTGATCTGCAAAAGATTGTTCATTGCCTCGCCGCTTCCGTGACCGCCGAGATTGAAATAGGAATGGTTGGTGACACTGATATAGGTGTCTTTATCGCTTTCGGCGCGATAGGAAAGCCGGAAGCCGCAGCCGTCAATGATGCTGACGGTGACGGTCAGTTTGAGATTTCCGGGGTAGCCCTCGTTTCCGTCGGGGTCAAAGTGGTAAAATTCCACACCGTTTTCGACCTCACGCGAAGACCAGTGCTGACGGTTCAGCGCATTGTGTCCGCCGTGACCGTGGGAGCCGTTGTAGGTCTTCAACTGATAGGTCTTATCAGCAACCTGCAAAATTCCCTTTTCAACACTGCCCGCAACACGACCGATAACAACGCCGAAGCAATCGGCATTGTTGTTGACATATCCGTCGAGGTCGCCGTGACCGAGGACAACGTCGGTCGGATTGCCGTTTTTGTCCGGCACGATAACTTCGGTGATGGCAAGACCGTATTCCGAAACGGACATTTCGATTTTATCCGCCTTCAAATGATACAGATACACCGGCTTTCCGTTGAGTTCGCCGTGTAATTCCTTTTTTATTTTCGTCATTTTTACACTTCCTCTTCCTTGATAAATTCCAACCCGGGCTGCAAAGATATTCACAGCAATATTTTATCATATTCCTGCATTTTGGCAAGTTTTTTTTGCAATTTTCAATCGTTGACAGCAACAAAAAAAGGGGCTATACTTACATTAAAACAAATCGTTGCGCAAGCAACGATATCGGAGGCGCAATATGCTCCCACTCATCAAGGCAATCAATATTACTTCGCGTTGTTCGACGCTTTATTACAGTGAAAAAATGGAACCCTTCGGGATCACCGGGATCCAGCACAGTTATATTTCGAATATCTGCCGTAATCCGGGCATTTCGCAGGAGTCGCTTGCCCGTATGATCTACGTCAACAAAAGCAATGTCGCCCGTCAACTTGCCCATTTGGAGAATACCGGCTTTATCACACGCAGTCCGTCGGAAAACGACAAGCGTGAGATCCTCGTTTTTCCGACCGAAAAAGCGCAAAAAATCTACGATGACATTCACCGTATTTTAGGTGAGTGGAACGAATACCTGATGGACGGATTAACAGATCCGGAACGCGAAAGTCTTACCTCCGCCATGCAAAAAATGGCTGACCGTGCATCGGAATGGGCAAGGGGGCGTTCACTGTGAAAAATGTGTTCAAGTATCTGCGTCCCTATGTCTGGCGCATGGCGCTCGGTCTGTCCATCAAACTTTTCGGCTCTGTGATGGATCTGTTTTTGCCGATGATCCTTGCGCATATGATCGATGAAGTCGCACCCACGGGCAATGCCGGGATGATCTACGCATGGGGCGTTGTGATGATCATTTGCGCCATCATTGCGGTCGTCGGAAATGTCACCGCAAACCGTATGGCATCCGGCGTTGCACGTGACTGCACGCGGAGATTGCGTCACGATCTTTTTACGAAAATCTTGTATCTGTCCTGTACACAATCCGATCATCTGACCGTTCCTAGTATGGTCTCCCGACTGACAAGTGACACCTACAATGTCCACAGTTTCATCAGCATGATGCAGCGAATGGGCGTCCGTGCGCCGCTTCTTCTCATCGGCGGACTGACACTGACATTTATTCTGGACCCCGTGCTTGCACTCGTTCAGGTGGCGATGTTGCCGCTGATCTGTTTGATCGTATATTTCGTGTCGAAAAACGGTATCCCGTTGTTCAATCGGATGCAAAAATCCGTCGATGAACTTGTCCGTATCGTGCGTGAAAACGCGTCCGGCATCCGCGTCATCAAAGCACTTTCCAAGACGGAGTACGAACGCAACCGCTTCGACAAAGTTAATTCCGAGGTCGCCGTACGCGAACAAAAGGCAAATCTCATCATGTCGATCTCCAACCCGACGATCAATTTTTTACTGAATGCCGGTCTTGTTCTTGTTATCATCGTGGGTGCATTCCGCGTGGATGCCGGTCTTGCCAAGCCGGGAAAAATCACGGCGTTTTTGACCTATTTTACGATCATTTTGAACGCAATGCTCTCGGTTACCCGAATTTTCGTGATGTATTCCCGCGCATCGGCTTCCGCCGACCGAATAAACGAGGTGCTGAATCTTCCGTCGGATATGCCCCTTTCTCCGGCAGATCACCGTGACACCGAATACCACATCGAAGTCGAAGACCTCTGCTTCTCCTACAACAAAATTTCAAACGACATCGAACACGTCAGTTTCCGCCTGAAGCGCGGTCAAACCCTCGGAGTACTCGGCTCGACGGGATCGGGCAAAACCACGCTTGTCGCATTACTTCTTCGCTTTTATGATGCGGATTTCGGCAGTATTCGCATTGACGGCGACGACATTCGTTCCATTCCATCTGAAAAACTCCATGCCATGTTCGGCGTCGCATTTCAAAATGATGTTTTGCTTGCCGACAGTTTGCGCGAAAACATCGCCTTCGGGCGTGAAATGGGCGACGATACCGTCCTCCGTGCCGCAGAAACCGCGCAGGCTATGGAATTCATCGCAGGCTTTGAGGATAGTTTTGAGCATCCGTTGACCATCAGGGGCGCCAATCTTTCCGGCGGTCAGCGTCAGCGCGTGCTTGTTTCCCGCGCACTTGCGGGCAATCCGAAAATCCTTATACTCGACGACTCGTCGTCCGCACTCGACTATAAAACCGATGCGCGTCTGCGTTCCGCCATTGCAAAATGCGGCGGTCTTACCTCGATCATCGTAGCACAACGCATCAGTTCCGTTCGCAACGCCGATGTGATCCTCGTCCTCGACGAAGGCAAGGTCGTCGGTTGCGGAAAACACGAGGAACTGATGAAACGCTGCGACCTCTACCGTGAAACCGCGCAATTCCAGATGGGAGGCGACGAAAATGAAAACTGACGAAAAAAAAGTCAAAAAGGCGACAAAAACACAGACTTTGCTTCGTTTGGGGAAGTATTTGTATCAGTATAAACTACTCATGGTGCTTGCGTTGTTCATGACCATTGCCTCAAATCTGCTCGCTCTTGTCGGTCCGAAACTTTCCGGCGCCGCCATTGATGCGATCGGTACAGGTGATGCGCCGGTTCAGTTTCAATTGATCTACCGCTATGCGACGATCATGATTCTCTTTTATTTCATCTCGTCGGTGCTTTCCTACCTGCTCTCCGCAATCATGGTCAACATCAGCAAGCGGCTTTCGTCCCGCCTGCGAAAGGATGTTTTCGACCATATTTCGACCTTGCCCGTCGGTTTTTTCGATCGTCACCAGACCGGCGACATCATCAGCCGCATTTCCTACGACATTGACACCATTGCGGCGTCGCTTTCGACCGATGTCGTGCAGATCCTCACAAGCATCATCACCGTCGTAGGTTCCTTTATCATGATGCTTACGATCTCGCCGCTTCTCATACTCGTTTTCGTTGTGACGATACCGATGTCCGTCCTCTTTACAAAATACAAAACAAAGAAACTTCGCCCCCTTTTTCATCGTCGTTCCGAAAAACTCGGTGAACTGAACGGCTATGTCGAGGAGATTGTTTCCGGTCAGCGTACCGTCAAGGCATACGGTCGTGAGGATGTGATGATCTCCCGCTTTGACTGCAAAAACGAGGCCGCCGTGACCGCGTATTATCGGGCGGATTATTACGGTTGCATGGTTGGTCCGACGGTCAATTTCATCAACAATCTCTCACTTGCGGGCGTGAGCATTTTCGGTGCGATTATGTATCTTGCGGGAGGCATTACACTCGGCAATGTTTCGTCGTTCATCCTCTATTCGCGTAAATTTTCCGGCCCAATCAATGAAGCGGCTAATATTTTGACCGAATTGCAAAGTGCCATTGCCGCCGCCAACCGCGTGTTTATGCTTCTCGATGAACATCCGGAGCCCGAAGACGCCCCCGATGCAAAGGTCATCGAACACGCAAACGGGCGGGTCGAGATCGACAACGTCGACTTCGGCTACGACGAAGGAAAACTGATCATCAAGGATCTTTCCATTCAAGTCCCGCAGGGCGGACTGATCGCAATTGTCGGTCCGACGGGTGCGGGAAAGACCACGATCATCAACCTTTTGATGCGTTTTTACGATGTCAATTACGGCGCAATACGCGTTGACGCCACCGACATTCGTGAAATAACAAGAAAGAGCCTGCGCCTTTCATACACAATGGTATTGCAGGACACATGGCTCTTTTACGGAACGATTTTCGAAAACATCGCCTACGGACGGGAAGGCGTCACAATGGATGATGTCGTCCGTGTTGCAAAGGCTGCGAAAATTCACAATTTCATCATGTCCCTGCCACAGGGATATGACACAATTCTGTCGGATGACGGAATCAATATTTCAAAAGGACAACGTCAACTGCTGACGATCGCACGCGCAATGCTCATTGATTCGTCGATGCTGATCCTCGATGAAGCGACCTCGAATGTCGATACCCGTACGGAACGCGCCATTCAAGATGCGATGTACGCGCTGATGAAAGGGCGTACCTGCTTTGTCATCGCACACAGACTGTCAACCATTCAAAATGCCGACTGTATTCTCGTCGTCAACGGTGGCGAGATCGTCGAGCAGGGGACTCATACCGAATTGATGGCAAAAAAGGGCTTCTATTCCGAACTTTACAACGCCCAGTTCGATCAGGCGTAACGCCGAATGACCGCGTAAACCTTGCCGAGAATGACGGCTTCATCGCCGTCGATCGGGGAATACGCCGGGTTTTCCGGCATAAGCATGATTTTGCCGTTCTGTTTGAACAGCCGCTTGACCGTGGCTTCTTCACCGATCATACCGACAACGATTTCGCCGTGTTCGGCGTCGGACTGGCTTCGCACGATGATAACATCGCCGTTGAAAATACCCGCGTTGATCATAGAATCACCGCGCACACGGAGGGCAAAAAATACACCCGACGCACTTCCGAGGTCAAAGGTGATGTAATCTTCCACTTCCTGCACGGCAAGTATTGGAGATCCCGCCGCAACGCGACCGACCAGCGGGATCTGTTGCGTAGTTTCCGGAACGACAACCGTTTGCTCGACCGAGTTTGCGCTGTCCGCGGGCTTTGACACGGATAGCGCACGCGTTTTACGGTCATCCTTATCAATATAGCCGAGAGTGGACAGTGTTTTCAGATGGGAGTGAACGGTGGACGGAGATTTCAAATCCACCGCCGCACAAATTTCACGCACGGACGGGGGATATCCGTGAGCCGATGTGAACTCCACAATAAAATCATAGATCTGCTGTTGTTTGGCAGATACTTTTTTATTTCTGATGGACACGGTTCTACTTCCTTTCGTCAAATAATTGTTTTATAATAGTATCATAACATAGTTCTGAAAAAAACGCAAACAAATGTTTGGTAAAAGGAGCGATTTTATGAATCATAAGCCTTTCGTTGTTGCCATTGCGGGCGGAACCTGTTCGGGCAAATCCACCCTGACCGAGCGTTTGGGCGAACATTTCCCCGAAAATACCCGTATTTTCAATATGGACAAGTATTTCAAAAAGGAGCCTCCGACAACGGTTGCGCCGATTACACGCAAAGTATATGTCGAACACAATTCTCCCGATACTTTGGAACTCGATCGTCTTTTTGCCGATTTTGACGCTGCATTGCGGGACGAAAGCCTTGATTTGATCCTCATTGAGGGGCTTTTTGCACTGTATCTCGACAAAATCCGTGAAGCGGCGGATTTGAAGATTTTCGTCGACCTCCGTCCCGATGCCCGTCTGGTACGCCGCATCAAAAAGCATATGGCGTGGGGACAGACCTATGAGCAGGTCACCGAACGCTATATGGACACGGTCTCATTCCGTCACGACGAATTGGTCGAGCCGACGCGTTGGCACGCGGATATGGTCATCAACGGCAATCTCGATGCAAATTCCGGCGTTTTGATCGCTAAAAACTATATCGAGGGGAAAATAAAGTAAGCCTCTGTCCTTATTTTGTCAACAATCAAACAGGCCAAGCAAAAAGCGCGGAAATCAAAAACTCTTGATTTCTTTCTTCTTTTGCGTTAAAATATCATCGAAAAGCAGGGGTGCCGTACACGGCTGAGAGAGGAATGCCCTCAACCCTTTGAACCTGATTCGGTTAGTACCGACGAAGGGAGCGTGCCTGCTTTATTTTGTAAAGCGGGTTCTTTTTTTCCCGCAGAAAGGATCTTTCCCATGAAATTTACCACCCGCAGACTGACGGAAACCGCACTGATGATCGCACTTGCGACCGTGCTGAGTATCATCCCACTTGGGATCAAACTCCCCCTCGGCGGAACCGTCACCCCGTTTTCGCTTGTGCCGATCATTTTGATCGGTCAGCGCTACGACCGCAAATGGGCGTTTTTTAGTGCATTTGCGTATTCGATCATTCAGGCGGCGATCTCGCTTCCCGAAATGATGGGGTGGGGGCTCAATTGGCAGGCGTTGCTCGGCAGTATTCTGCTCGACTATCTGCTTGCGTACACCTCGATCGGAATTGCCGGATTATTTCGTAAAAAGGAGTATTCCGTCGTTTTCGGCACAATTGCATCCGTTTTTGTTCGTTTTCTCTGCCACTGGCTTTCCGGCATTGTCGTCTTTTCCGCGTGGATCAACGAAGACATCGCCGCCGTTGTCGGCGACAATCTGCCGATCTACTCCGCCGCATACAACGGAATTTTCATGGGGCCGGAACTTGCAATCACCCTGCTCGGCGCAGTATTCATCCCGCGGATCATGCACGCCATCGGCGGCAGAAAAGTCACCGAATAATCACCGAAATTCAACAACCCCGGAGAAAAATTCTCCGGGGTTGTTCTTATATCATCTTATTCGAAATCTTCGTCCTTGAAATCACCTTCGGCAAATGCACCGCCGATGAGTTCCACTGCGCCGGTTCTGCCGTTATACCAAACATCCCAGCCCTTTTTTTCTTCACTGTAAAGAGCCGTCGGCTTGTAGCAGGCTTCACTGTCGAAATCGCCCGGCTTCGGGAAAACAATCGGGTTGCCCTTGAAGCGACGGAAGCCGGTCAAGCCGTTTTTCGAGGTCGCAACACAGATGCACGCGGTGTTGATATCCTTGTAGCCGATGTAGAACAGCAGATAGCCGAGATCCTTATGGCGGAGGATCTGACAACCTCCGACACGGTTTGCTTCATATTCTTTTTCTTCATTTCGGATGAAGATCGGGTTCGCTTTTCTCTTGGTCCAGTGAATACCGTCCTTGCTTTCCGCATAGCAAAGAACATTCGGCTCATAGGTCTCACCGGCGGAATACCACATCTTATAAACACCGTCCTCAAACAGAACGCAGGGGTTCATGACGGAGGCATTTTCATACGGATATTCGGGCACCATGATCGGCTCGTCACCGACGCGATGGAAATGGATACCGTCGTCGCTTTCGGCATAGCAGATGTAACTAAACGCACCGTGCGCCTGACCTGTGTACCACATTTTCCACTTTCCGTCGACGCGAAGGACACAGTTGCGGTTGACGTTGTCCTCAAATCCGCTTTCTTCATTATAAGCGAGTGTGATCTGCGGTTCAGTCCAATGAATACCGTCATCGGAAAAACTGACGGCGAGCGCCTTTTTCGGTCTCCACGAGAAGTCCATGCGGAGTTTGCCGTCGACTTTGGTGACATAAGCGTCAAATGCGGTGCCGAGATTTTGACCGTAAATCGGATTTTCGGGATATTTGTTGAAGTTCATTTATGTATCTCCTTTATATACTATTCGTTATTTTGAATAGAAAATATACTTTCCGGCATTTACGACTTTCGTTTTTCCGTCGATTGTGATTGCCGTCTTGACCGGGGTTTCGATCTCATAGCGGAACTGTCCATTCGCATAAGTCCAGCCCGACGAGATCTGCCCGTGGCGGGTGTCGATCGAGGCAAAGAGGCGACCGAGTCTTGCATCCGGCTTCGGTGCAATGACCGCTTCGGCAAATCCCGGCTTCGCGGGCTTGATACCGCAGGCGACCTCATAAATCCAATCCGCCACGGAGCCGTAGGCGTAGTGGTTGAAGGAATTCATGTCCTTGCTCCAAAATTCGCCGTCTTCGCGAATATTATCCCAATGTTCCCACATCGTGGTCGCACCGAGTTTAACCTGATTAAGCCAAGACGGGAACTTTTCGCGGACAAAAAGATCATAGGCAAGTTCGGTGTACCCGTTCGACGAGAGAACATGGAGCAGATACGGCGTTCCGACAAATCCCGTTGCAAGTGCGGTTCCGTTTTTGCGAATCATATCGGCAAGGGAAGCGGCGGTCTTTTCAGGTTCAGTCGTGATTCCGAAATGCAACGCCAAAACATGTTCGGTCTGCGTGCGGTAATCGGTAAAGGTTTCGCGGAACTTCGCCAAAACTTTTTCGTAAAGTTTTTCAAACCGTCCTACATCCTCGCCCAATTCCATGCCCGCCTTGATGACAAGAGATGTTGAGTAGATGTAGAACGCGGACGCAATGAAGTCCTTGCGGGAAGATCCCGTGTAAGAACCCGGCTCCGCGTCAAGACCGAGCCAATCGCCGAAGTGTTCGCATCCCGTCCAAAGGAATTCATCGTGCGTGACCTTGCCGATCGCGTCCACCCAATCCTTCATCAGGTTGAAATTACGGCGAAGCAATTCGGCGTTTCCGTAGGTTTGGTAAATCGTCCACGGTACAATACAACAGACATCGCCCCATGCGGCGGATGCGGTCTCGCCGTTCCAAACACGCGGTACGACATTATCCGGCATACCGTAACGACCACGGCTTGCTTCGACATCGCAAAGCCATTTTTCAAAGAATTTTTCGACATCATAGTTATACGACGCCGTGCGTACGAAGACCTGCGCATCGCCCGTCCATCCAAGGCGTTCATCACGTTGCGGACAATCGGTCGGAACATCGAGGAAATTGCATCTCTGTCCCCAGAAAATATTATCGAAAAGTTTTTGAACCAATGGTGCGGAACATTCGAGTTTACCTATTCTTCGAATATCCGAGCAAACGACAATGGCGGTAAAGTTCTCCGCCTTCGGCTCACCAGGCCATGATTCGATGCAGATGTAGCGGAAGCCGTAGAAGGCAAACTGCGCGTGATACGTCTGCTCGCCCTCGGCACAGATGTATTCAAATTTTGCGTCCGCTTCACGGTAGTTCTCATTATAGAAATTGCCGTTTTTATCCAATACTTCACCGTGGTGAAAACGAATCACGTCACCCTTTTTCGCATTCACGGTAAATTCGACATATCCCGTGAGATTTTGACCGAAGTCGATGACCTTTTCTCCCTTCGGAGTAATGATCAGTTTTGCCGCAGCAATACGATCCTGCTCGATGATTTTTTCGCCCTGCTGCGGGATGAGTTCAAAGCCGGGGAGCAATGTCGGATCGATCGGTTTTGCGGCAACAAAATCGGTCGGTACAACGCCGGCTTCATAGGTTTCTCCATTATAGATACTTGAAAAGAGGATCCCCGTTTTAGCGGTCTCCCAGTTTTCGTCGGTGGCGATAATTTCTCGGCTGCCATCGGCATACTCAAGCGTCAACTCGGCAAGAACACCCGCAGGAACGGCACACTTAAACTGATCGGTTCCGTCGCGTTCCGGGCGGAAATTTGCATTGATTTCACCACGCATCCAACCTTCGCCGACGGTGACGGAGATCTCGTTTTGTTCGCGAATCATTTCCGTCACATCGTACTGCTGATATTGCAGACGCTTTTCATACTGTGTCCAGCCCGGGGCGAACACATAATCGCCCACGCGTTCACCGTTCAGTTTTGCGGCATAGATGCCGAGTGCAGTAACGGCAAGCGTCGCTTTCTTTACCGCTTTTGCGGAAAATTGCTTGCGGAAAACTGGGCAGGCGCGGCCGTAATCTACGGCGGGAGATATCCATTTTGCATGGTCAAACATCGCTCATTTCTCCTTTGTTTTTACTCATTTGGACACTTCTAATTTTACATTTTTTTTGACAAAAGTCAAGATTTTTCATTTGCACAACTTGAATAAAATCACGCCGCCGGTCATCAAAAAAAGACCTGTGATCTTCGTCCAGCCAAAGGTCACTTTTTCCGCCCCGAAAAGTCCGAATGCGTCGATGACCGCCGCCACGGCAAGTTGCGAAATGAGGATGATACTGACAGCGACCGTCGGACTCAGCGTCCCGATGGCAAGCATCACCGTCACCGTGATGACGATCCCGAAAACGCCGCCCGTCAGATAGATCCAGTTTGCCCCAAAGACCTCCGGGAACGATCCTTTTCCAAACAAAAGCATCGCCGCAAGTGAAAAAATAAACGCCGTTCCCTGCACAAAGACATTGCTTTCGAGCAATCCCGCCTTTTCGGACAAGCCCGTATTCAACACACCTTGAATGCTCATCGCGGCTCCCGCAATGATTGAAAATATGACGCCCATATTCATTCCTCCCACGTATAGTCTGTCCAATTGGTGAAAAAATATCGGTATCGAGCGATTTATTTCGGATTTTTGTACTTATTTTCAGCGAAAAGCCCTTGCAATCTCTACAAATTAATGATATAATACACGCGTGTGAAAGCACAGAGATTCAATTTCCGAGAGTGGGGCGACCCACTCTCGATTGATTATTCGGAAAAATTCGGAGGTGACACAGCATTGAGTAAGATTACCGAATCCGTTGAAAGACTGGCTGCTCCCATCGCCGAACGGCTCGGCTTGGAGATTTGGGATATCGAATACGTCAAAGAAGCGGGCGAAAATTATCTGCGCATTTACATCGACCGCGAAAACGGTGTCGACATCGACGACTGCGAAGCAATGAGCCGCGCCATTGATCCGGAACTTGACCGCGTTGATCCGATCCCCGACAGTTATATTCTCGAGGTCTCCTCCGCAGGTATCGAACGCGTTCTCAAACGCCAATCGGATTTTGATCGTTTTGTCGGCAGTGATGTACTGCTCCGCTTCTTCAAGCCGATCAACGGCGCAAAGGAGGTCGTAGGCAAACTGCTCGGACTGAAAGATGATCTGATCGGCGTCGAAACCCCCGCCGGCGTTCTTGAAGTATCCCGCAAAGACACGGCACTTTGCCGACTGTACGTAAAATTCTGACAACAAGCCTTCGGGCACATGAATGGAGAGATTTTTGGAAATGAACGAAGAATTTTTTGCAGCAATCGAACTGATCGAAAAGGAAAAGGGCATCCCGAAGGAATACATGATCGAAAAAATCTCGCAGGCCCTGATCACCGCGTTCAAACGCGACAACGACGGCGTGACCGATAATGTCGACGTCGTCGTCGATCCCGTCAAGCGAGAGATCGCCATGTACGTCAAAAAAACCGTTGTCAAGCAGGTGGAAAATCCGTCGCTTGAAATGCTCGTCGAGCAAGCGGTCGCCTACAACAAAAAAGCCACTGTCGGCGATGTCGTCAGCATCCCGATCGAAACCAAAAAGTTCGGCCGCATTGCCGCCCAGACCGCAAAACAGGTCATCATTCAGGGTATTCGTGAAGCCGAACGCGGCATGGTGTTTGCGCATTTCACCTCCAAGGAGCGTGAAATCGTGACCGCCATCGTCAACCGCGTCGATCCCTTCAACGGTGGCGCCGTACTCGACATTATCAGCGACGGCGAAAAGAACGAAATGTTCCTCTCCGCCGGTGAACAGGTCCCCGGTGAAAAACTGACCGAGGGCGAACGCATCAAGGTCTATGTCGTCGAAGTCAAAAAGACCGTTCGCGGTCCGCAAGTCCTCATTTCGAGAACTCATCCGGGTCTTGTCAAGCGTCTGTTTGAAATGGAAGTCCCGGAAATTCACGACGGCATCATCGAAATCAAAAGCATCTCCCGCGAAGCCGGAAGCCGTACCAAGATCGCCGTTGCTTCCAACGATCCAAACGTCGACGCCATCGGCGCCTGCGTCGGTATGCGCGGTGCCCGTGTCGCCGGCATCGTCGATGAACTCCGTGGCGAAAAGATTGATATCATTAAATACAGTCAGGATCCCGCCGTCTATGTCGCCGATGCGCTTTCCCCGGCTGAGGTCGTGAGCGTCACCGTCGATCCCGATGAAAAGGCGTGCTCCGTTCTCGTCCCGGACGATCAAATCTCGCTTGCCATCGGCAAAGAGGGACAAAATGCCCGTCTTGCCGCCAAACTCACCGGCTATAAGATCGACATAAAGCCCGCTGGTGTTATGAGCGAGCGATAATTTCATCGGAGGACGCTATGCCGCAAGTTAAAAAAGTTCCCGAACGTCAATGTCTCGGTTGCCGTGAAAAGAAACCGAAGCGTGACTTGATTCGTGTTGTCCGTTCACCGGAAGGCACTATTACGCTGGATTTCAAGGGCAAGGAACCCGGACGCGGCGCATATATCTGCCCCGAAGAAGCCTGCTTCCTGAAAGCCCGCAAATCCCGTGCTTTGGAACGCGCTCTCGAATGTGAAATTCCCGACGCGGTTTATGCGGATCTTTCCATGCGGCTCGTCGAACACAAGCCGGAGTAACCGTTTGCTCCGCAACGAAGATTTCCAAAGAAAGGTTACTTTTATTCAGAAAGTGACGGTAAATAAATGGCAGAAATTCTTTCTACATTACGCATTGCACGAAAAGCCGGCCGACTTGAACTCGGTGACGAGCAAGTCGGTGCCGCCTGCCGTGCGTCAACTGCTAAACTCGTGCTCGTCGCAAACGACGCCGCCGAGAATACATTTTCGCGTGCAACGCATTTTTCCGGCTTTGCCAAACGCCACTGTGTGACCGTTCCGCACACCAAGGCGGAAATCGGCAAAGCCCTCGGCACAAAACCCGTCGCAATGATCGCGGTCTGCGATACCGGATTTGCGCGTGTAATCGCCGAACGCCTTGCGCAGGATAATCCCCAGCGTTTTGCCGACGCCGTCGAGGATACGACAAGACTCGACGAATCCGCAAGACGCCGTGCCGCGGACAAGAAAAACGAAGAGCGCAACAAACGCTTCGGCAAACACTGAACGCGAGTTTATGAGGAGGCTTTTATTTGAGTATGGACAATAAATACAGAGTACACGAGGTGGCAAAGGACTTCGGTCTTGCCACAAAAGATATTACGAATATCATGACCGAGCGTCTGACTACGCCGAAAAACCATATGCAGGTGCTTTCCGATGACGAATTGAACGTCATCTTCGAAACCCTGACGCAGGCGCATCAGGTCACAGATCTTGAGGCGTTCCTCACCCCCAAAAAGGTCGCCGAGCCTGCCCCGAAAAAGGAAACTCCCGCCGCCGAACCCACAAAGGAGGAAGTCGCAGAGCCGAAGGTCGAAACGAAGCAACCCGAACGTCAGACTCCCGCAAAGGGCACTAAGGTCATTGTCGACACCCGCAAAGGCGGTCAGGTCGACCTCGGACGTTACGACGAACACGTCGACGAACTTGTCCCGGACAAGGCACAGAATATTTCCTCCGCCAAGCAGAAGATCAAACGCAATTCCGACCGTCGTCAGCAAAACAACTTCGGTCAGAAGCGTCGTCAGGAGGAGCAGGAAAAGATGGCTCGTCTTGCCGCTGCCGCCGCCAAAAAGCCGCAACTCAAGATCACCATTCCCGATGAAATTTCCGTCGGCGAACTTGCGTCCCGTCTGAAAAGAACGGGCACCGACGTTGTCAAAGCCCTCATCAAGCAGGGTATTATGGCATCCGTTTCCGAAGTCATCGACTACGACACTGCCGCGCTGATCGCCATGGATCTCGGCGCAAAGGTCGAAAAAGAAGTCGTCGTCACCATTGAAGACCGCCTCATCGACGTCAGCGAAGACGATCCCGCCACCCTCAAACCGAGAGACCCGGTCGTTGTCGTTATGGGACACGTCGACCACGGAAAAACCTCACTGCTTGACGCGATCCGCAAGACCAATGTCGTTTCCGGCGAAGCCGGCGGCATTACCCAGCACATCGGCGCTTACCGCGTCAAACTCAAAGACAGGTATATCACCTTCCTTGACACACCGGGACACGCCGCATTTACCTCCATGCGCGCCCGTGGCGCACAGGTCACCGACGTTGCAATCCTGATCGTTGCCGCGGATGACGGCATCATGCCGCAAACCATCGAAGCGATCAACCACGCAAAGGCGGCCAAAGTTCCGATCATCGTCGCCATCAATAAAATGGATAAACCCGACGCAACCCCGGATCGCGTTATGCAACAGTTAACGGAATATGACCTCGTCCCGGAAGACTGGGGCGGCGATACCATCGTTTGCCCGATCAGCGCACTCAAAGGCGACGGTATTCCGCAGCTTCTCGAAATGGTTCTTTTGAGTGCGGATATGCTCGAACTCAAAGCCAATCCCGACCGCACCGCACGCGGTACCGTCATCGAAGCAAAACTCGATGCCGGTCGCGGTCCGGTCGCAACCATTCTCGTTCAGAACGGTACCCTCAAATCCGGCGATGTTATCATTGCCGGCAAAAGCGTCGGTCGTGTCCGCGCCATGCGTTCCGACCGTGGTGACCGCATTGAAAAGGCTTATCCGTCGTGGCCGGTCGAAATCACCGGTTTGGGCGAAGTTCCGGATGCGGGCGACCTGTTCTACGCAGTCGAGGATGAAAGAATGGCGCGTGAACTTGTCGAACAGCGCAAGTATGAGGAAAAGATGAGTGGCAACACCGCCGCCAAGGTCTCCCTCGACGATCTGTTTGCACAAATTCAGGAAGGCAATGTCAAGGAACTGAATATCGTTGTCAAAGCCGATGTTCAGGGCTCCGTCGAAGCCGTTAAGGCATCTCTTGAAAAACTCGGCAACGAAGAAGTCCGCGTCAAGGTCATTCACGCCGCCGTCGGTGCCGTCAACGAATCCGACATTATGCTTGCCACCGCTTCCAACGCCATCATCGTCGGCTTTAATATCCGTCCGTCTGCGGCGATCTCCGATGCCGCCGAACGCGCCGGCGTCGATATGCGTATGTACCGTATCATTTACGACTGCATCGAAGAAATCGAAGCCGCCATCAAGGGTATGCTTGCACCGACCTTCCGTGAAGTTGTCCTCGGTCACGCCGAAGTCCGCCAGACCTTCAAGGTTTCCAAGGTCGGCACCATCGCAGGTTGCTATGTTCAGGACGGTAAAATCGTCCGCAACTGCACCATCCGTCTCCTGCGCGACGGCGTCATCGTACACGAAGGCGAACTTTCGAGCCTGCGCCGCTTCAAAGACGACGTCAAAGAAGTTCTTTCCGGCTATGAATGCGGTCTTTCCATTGATCGTTTCAACGACCTTAAAGAAGGCGACATCATCGAAGCCACTGCTACCGAAGAAGTCAAAGCCTAATCGGAGGAAAACATGGCAGGAAGAATTGACAGCATCAACGAAGAAGTCCGCCGTGAACTTTCCGTGGCGATCCGAACGGTCAAGGATCCGCGTGTCAACGGGCTTATCAGCATTACGAGTGTCAGCGTGACGCCCGATATGCGCTATGCAACCGTGTATATCTCCACCTTCGGCGACGAAGAAAAAAACAAAGATGTCCTGAAAGGGCTGAAAAGTGCCGCCGGATATCTGCGCCGTGAACTTGGAAGAAAATTACAACTTCGCTATATCCCGGAACTTCTGTTCCGCGAGGATCACTCCATCAAAGAGGGTGCGCATATTCTCGACCTGCTCTCGCAGGTGAAACCGCCCCGGGAGAATTCCGATGAACCAAATGACTGATCTTGCAAATTTACTCCGTGCTTCCGATAATATTGCGCTTTTGACGCACCGTCGCCCGGATGGCGATACCGTCGGAAGTGCTGCGGCGATCTGCCGCGCACTCCGCGCCATCGGCAAAAACGCATATATCATGCCCGATCCCGCATTTACCGCACGCCTTTCGGTCATGACCGACGGTTTACTGGCACCCACGGATTTTCAGCCGAATTTCATCCTTGCCGTCGATTTCGGCACTGCATCCCGTGCCACCGTCGCCTATGAAAATCAGGTGCTGAACGCGGTCATCGATCACCATCCGACCTCGTCGGATGTTCCCGCAGGAAGCGTGGTCGAGCCCGAATCTGCGGCAACGGGAGAACTCGCATTTCTTTTGATCGAAGAACTCGGCGTGGCACTTGACGAAGCGATGGCTTCCGCGATCTACACCGCAATTTCGACCGATACGGGATGTTTTCTTTTCTCGAATACCACCGCACGCACTCATCGTATTGCCGCTGCCGTTACGGAAGCGGGTGCGAAAGTCAAAGAAATCAACAACGCTCATTTCGCCGTGAAAACACGCGGTCGGATTGCCGTGGAAACCCTTGTGCGCAGTCATACCGAATTTTATTTCAGCGGAAGGCTCGCCATTTGTTTCGTTTCCCGGGAAGAAGAACAGACTGCTAGCACGAACGAAGATGATTTTGACAATATTTCCAACTTGACCAAGGACATCGAAGGCGTGGTCGTCGGTGCAATGTTGCGCGAACTCGAAAACGGTTGCATCCGCGTTTCGCTCCGTACTTCATCTCCGATCGACGCGGCTGAAATCTGTTCCGCATTCGGTGGCGGGGGGCATTCCCGTGCCGCCGGCTTTACCTCCGGTAAAAAAGCCGAATGGGTTACGGAAGATATTAAGAGTGCCGTAGAAAGCAGACTGCCATGCAGGGATTGATCATTATCAATAAATCCCGTGGGTGGACATCCCACGACGCCGTGGCAAAACTCCGCGGAATTTTGCATGAACGGCGAGTCGGTCACGCGGGAACGCTCGATCCGATGGCGGAAGGCGTTTTGCCCGTGATGATCGGTCGCGCCACACGCGCATCCGACTTTTGCTCCGGGTGGGACAAGGAATATATCGCCACCGTCCGACTCGGTGTGACAACCGATACCTATGATATTACCGGCACCGTCATCAACGAAAGCCCGGTAAATATTTCAAAAAACGACTTTATTTCTGCCTGCGATCGCTTTGTCGGCGAAATCAATCAACTTCCGCCGATGTATTCCGCCATTCAAATCGACGGAAAGCGACTTTATGATCTCGCTCGTGCGGGGAAAACCGTCGAGCGCGAAACACGCAGAATCCATATTTATTCGATCACGCAGGAAGGCAACGACGGCAATGATTACCGCATCCGCGTCGCCTGCTCCAAGGGCACTTATATTCGCTCGCTCGCCTATGACATCGGGCAAACGCTCGGTTGCGGTGCCACGCTTTCCGGACTGATTCGTACAAAAACCGGTCCGTTTTTGCTTGAAAACGCCCATACGATCGACGAAATCAAATCCGATCCGACGGGTTGTATTCTACCGACAGATTCGTTGTTTGCCGAATTTCCGCGCATTGAACTGTCGGGAAAGGCGGAAAAACTGATCCGTTGCGGCGGTGATATTTCATCCGCCGATTTTGACATTGACGACGGAAGATGCCGCCTTTACGGCGAAAACGGTGAATTTTTGGCGATCGCCGTCAAAGACGGCGAAACGATCCATACCGAAAAAAGCTTTTTCGAGGTTTCGCATGACTGAAAAAGTTTACGCACTTGGTTTTTTTGACGGAGTTCACATCGCACACGCGGACCTGCTCCGAAAAACCGTTTCAATCGCGGTTGAAAAAGGGCTCACGCCCGCCGTACTGACCTTTGACCGTCAGCCGGGCAATGTCCCTCTTTTAACCACGACCGAGGAACGAATTCGCATCATTCATGACGAATTTGGAATTCACGACGTCACCATTCTGCCGTTCACGGATGAATTGCGCAACACCCCGTGGAAGGATTTTCTTGAAAATATTCTGATCAAAGATCTCTCTGCCGCATATTTTGTCACAGGCTACGATTACCGTTTCGGGAGCAATCGTGAAGGTGACGCGTCCCTTTTATTGCACGAATGTGCAAGGCGCGGCATAGGATGCGCGGTAATCGACAAGGTCGTCAGCGACGGCGTCGTCGTCAGTTCCACCGCCATCCGTTCCATGGTAGCGGCGGGGGAAATGACGTGTGCCGCGGCATTTCTCGGGCGCAATTTCGCCTACACCGGCGTGATCGCTCACGGTGCACACCGCGGAACGGAGTTCGGCGCACCGACAATCAATTTAGCGATCGGCGACGATCTCGTCCGTGCAAAATTCGGCGTCTATGCTTCCAAAACCGTTCTCGACGGCGTTGCATATCCGTCGGTGACAAATATCGGTGTTCGCCCGACCGTGGTCGAAACCGATATTCCGAATGCCGAAACGAATATTCTGGGCTTTTCCGCCGATGTGTATGGAAAAAAAGTTCGCGTAGAACTTGTCAATTTCCTTCGTCCCGAACAAAAATTCAACAATACCGCGGCTCTTATGGCACAAATTGAAGCCGACAAAATACGAGCAAAAGAAATTCTCGCACAATAGGGGATAAGTTCATGGAATACAGTGAAAAAGTTCTCGAACATTTCCGCAATCCGCGAAATTCCGGTCAGCCCGAAAAGTTCAACGCAATGGGCATGGCAGGCAACGCGAAATGCGGCGATGTCATGAAGATATTTTTGGAAATCGAAGATGACAAAATCGCCGATGTCGGCTTCAAAACCTTCGGTTGTGCCGCCGCCGTCGCCGCCTCCTCTATGGCAACCGAACTCATCAAAGGTCGTACCATCGAAGATGCGCTTGCACTGACAAATGACGATGTTGCCAATGCACTCGACGGTCTTCCGTGGGAAAAAATGCACTGTTCCGTTCTTGCGGAGCAGGCGATCAAGCAATCCGTCGCCGACTATTATAAACGGCAGGGCATTGATCCGACGCCCATTGTCGGCGTGCTGGACGACGGATTCGGACACATGGACGAAAATTACTGATTGTAATTTTATAAATTAAAACAACGAGGTGTAATCAAAATGATCAACACTGAAAAGACAATGGAAAAGATTGTTGCCCTTTGCAAGGGCCGCGGCTTTGTGTATCCCGGCAGTGAGATATACGGCGGTCTTGCGAACTCCTGGGACTATGGCCCTCTCGGCGTTGAATTCAAGAACAACGTCAAGCGTGCCTGGTGGAAAAAATTCGTTCAGGAATCCAAGTACAATGTCGGTCTGGATGCCGCGATCTTGATGAATCCGCAGGTTTGGGTCGCTTCCGGTCATGTCACAACCTTCAACGATCCGCTTATCGACTGCAAAGCGTGCAAAATGCGTCATCGTGCCGATAAACTCATTGAAGATTGGCTCAAAGAAAACCCGATGGACGGCGTGAATGTCGAAGCCATGACCAATGAAGACATGGTCGCCTTCATCCGTGACAACAAAATTCCGTGCCCGGGTTGCGGCAAGAGCGACTTCACCGACATCCGCAAATTCAATCTGATGTTCAAAACGCATCAGGGTGTCACCGAAGACAATTCCACCGAAGTCTATCTCCGTCCCGAAACAGCGCAGGGTATTTTTGTCAACTTTAAAAACATTCAGCGCACCACCCGTAAAAAGGTCCCGTTCGGCGTTGCCCAGGTAGGAAAAAGTTTCCGTAACGAGATCACTCCGGGCAATTTCATCTTCCGTATTCGTGAATTCGAACAAATGGAACTTGAATTCTTCTGCGAACCGGGTACCGACCTCGAATGGTTTGCATATTGGCGTGAATTCTGCCGCAACTGGCTTGTCACTCTCGGTTTAAAGGAAGAAAACCTTCGTCTGCGTGACCATGAAAAGGAAGAACTCGCCTTCTATTCCAAGGCAACTACGGACTTTGAGTTCCTGTTCCCGTTCGGATGGGGCGAACTTTGGGGCGTTGCCGACCGTACCGACTACGACCTCACCCAGCA
This sequence comes from Lachnospiraceae bacterium UBA1759, assembly GCA_002315555.1. Classification (GTDB taxonomy): domain Bacteria; phylum Bacillota; class Clostridia; order Lachnospirales; family Lachnospiraceae; genus UBA1267. The sequence goes on from DCHF01000003.1 coordinate 32,791, forward strand.
CGAAAAGACCTCCGGCCAGGATCTCAGTTATTTCGATCAGGAAAAGAACGAGCATTATGTCCCGTACGTCATCGAGCCTTCCCTCGGTGCCGACCGTGTCACGCTTGCGTTCCTCGTCGAGGCTTATGACGAAGAGGTCGTTGACGCCGAAAAGAACGACACCCGTGTCGTTATGCATTTGCATCCGGCACTTGCACCGTTCAAGGCGGCGATCCTCCCGCTTTCCAAGAAACTTTCCGATAAGGCGGGCGAAATCTACGATGAACTTGCCAAAAACTTCATGGTCGATTACGACGAAGCCGGCTCCATCGGTAAACGTTATCGCCGTCAGGATGAGATCGGCACGCCGTGGTGTGTTACCTACGATTTCGATTCCGCGACCGATGGCTGTGTCACCGTTCGTGACCGTGACACCATGACGCAGGAGCGCGTGAAGATCGATGAACTGGTGAAGTACTTCGAAGAGAAGATGGCCTGGTAATAAGAGAAAGGACCGGAGATCCCGTGCGGATGCCGGAAATGAATCGAGTATAAAAAAGATCCCCCGGAGTGATCCGGGGGATCTTTTTGTTTTCTTTGGAAAATACACCTTTATCTGCAATCGATGTCCCTTTTCTGCAACGGATACGGCTGTTTCCGGTCTTTTTATGAGAGGGGGCAGTGCTCCGGCTCAGTTCCACGCCCCGTCGATCGGAATGACGGCGCCGGTCAGGTAGAGCGGAGAGGAAGCAAGAAGGGCCACCAGTTCCGCGACCTCTTCCGGCGTGCCGAAACGGCCGCAGGGGATCTCCTCGCAGAGCGCTTCGCGTTCATCTGCGGAGAGGTTACGGTTCATTTCCGTATCGATGGCACCGGGGGCCACGCAGTTGACCTGGATGCCGGAAGGCGCCAGTTCCTTGGCAAGCGCTTTTGTGAAGGATATGATGCCGCCCTTTGTTGCGGAGTATTCGGTCTCGCAGGAGGCCCCGTAGAGTCCGTGTACGGATGAAATATTGATGATGCGGCCGCTGTGAGCGGAAAGCATCGGCCGGACGACGGCTTTGGACATCCGGATGACCGAGGAAAGGTTCGTGTGCAGGATGGAGAGCCAGTTTTCATCGGAGGAGTCCTGGAAGAGCTCCACATGGGAAATGCCGGCGTTATTGACCAGAAGATCCGGTGTGCCGAAGCATTCCGTGGCATAGTTCACCAGCGCTTCGCAAACGGGAGCGGAAGAGAGGTCTCCGGTAAAAACGGCGGCTTCCGCGCCGAGGGAGAGCACCTCGTTTTTGAGGCTTTCCAGCGCATCCGTACTGTGATGACCGGCCAGGATCAGGCGGTCTTTTTCCTTTGCAAACTGCAGCGCGATCGCCCGGCCGATGCCGCGGGAAGCGCCTGTGATGATGATCGTTCTGTTCATGTCACACATCCTTTCTGCGCTCAAGTATAGCGTAAAAGAGAGGAGATGTAAAGACACGCGGGATTCATCGAAAATTCACGGAATTTATTACGGATTTGTTACAAAACAGGGGGTTGCACCGGCCATTCGATATTGACAAAAAGGCGTATAATTGGTATACTGATGATGCGTTAATATTTATGTAACAAATCACGCCGCCCTGTGCGGTAGTTTGGAGAATAGATGAAAAGATTTACTCGTATCACAGCATTCATAATGGCCGCGCTGCTTGCGTTCGGCACTATAACTTATTCCCATGAGTCCGGTGCCGCTGCCTTTGATTCCCTTGATGCGAATTCTGCTGTAGCGGGTGCGTCAGCCGCACTGCGCAATTATATGGAGTCCAATGAAGATTACGCTGCCCGCATTGCGCAGGCGCTGAATCCCATCATGGTGATCGCCGCCGATACGGAGACGGTTTCCGGTGCGGAGACTCCGCAGGTCGCAACGAATGAGGAAGTTCTTTATGAACAGGAGCTTGTCGGTGTTGCCGGTGTCGGAAGTATGCTGAACGTCCGTCAGGCGCCGTCCACATTATCGGACGTCGTTGAGTATCTGGTTCGTGGCGATGATATCGTCGTGGTCGGTGAGCGCTATGTCAACGGCAACCTCTGGTATAAGGTCCGCGTCGGCACTACGGAAGGTTATGTCGCCGGTACCTACATCCTGTTTGATCAGGCTGCGGATGAGTTCCGTGCCATCGTTGCGGAGGAGCGCAAGGATCCGGCGGAAATGCCCACGGATTTTGTTCTGGCCGATGATATCACCGGACTTTCCAAGGATGTACAGGATACCCTGAATTATTATGCAAAAGAGATCAGCTGGGTCCTTCGCGAGGATTACCCCGCAGCCGCAGCGGATACCAAATATGTCAACACGTATTCCGTTCTGGTATACCTTCTGGAGTTATATCAGGCGGTACAGGATATCGCTACAGAGTACAACCTGACCAATACCTTTGCTCAGGCGGATACCGATATCACCGCAGTTGAACTGAACCGTCAGAAGCTTTCCGAGCTTACCGGAAACAGTGAGTCGGATTTCTTTGACATGATCTCGGAAGAGCAGAGAGCCGCGGATGAAGCCGCCGCCGCCGCAGCAGCCGCACAGGCCGCAGCAGAAGCCGCCGCGAACGAAGCGGAAGCGGAACGCCTCCGTCAGGAAGCCGCCGCCGCAGCAGCAGCAGCAGCCGCAGCGCAGGAAGCCGCAAATCAGGCCGCCGCAGCAGCCGCAGCACAGCAGGCAGCACAGGCCGCGGCAGGTGCAGCGGAAGGCACTAATACCGTGGGCAGAGCCATTGCGGACTTTGCAGCGACCTGGGTCGGAAAGATCCATTACGGCTGGGGCGCAAATCAGTTCTATGAAGGCGGTTATGTAGACTGCTCACACTTTACGTACAACGTTTACCTGAGTTACGGCCTGGTAGGAGGCTATACCACATCGACCGGCCAGAGAAGCTGGGGACGTGCGGTAGCACTTGAAGACATTCAGCCCGGTGACCTGGTTTGCTACAACGGTCACGTGGCCATCTACTACGGAAACGGCATGATCGTACATGCACCTGCAGCCGGCAGAGATATTGAATTCGGCAGCCTGTACTTAGCACCCATTGTGTGCGTACGCAGACTGGGCGGTTGACCGGATCATCGGTAAAAGGAAAGGGCTCGCGTTTATACGGCGGGCCCTTTTCGGAGATTATAACGAAAATATGAGGTTCTATGAAGAAAAGACATATCCGAAAACTATCCCTGCTTCTCGTGATCGCGCTTCTTTGCGGCAGCACGAGTGCATCGACCGGAGCGGTTACATTTGACGATCTGGACCGGCGCAGTGCCGATGCCGGTGCGTCCGCGGCCATCAGCCGTTTCTATGAATCCAACGAGGAGGCCGGAAGCAAGATCGTAAAGGCGCTGGCTCCTATCGTGGCTATTGCCGGTGTGGGCGATAACACGGACTCTGTGGAAAATGAAGCGGAACTGGAAGAGGGACAGGAACTCCTTTATGAATATGCCAAGGTCGGAAAGGTCTGCGTGGAAAGCTCGCTGAACGTGCGTGCATCCACCAGTGCGCTTTCGGAGATCGTTGCAAAGATCTACCGGAATATGGAGGTCTATGTCATCGGTGAGAAGAAGGCCGGCGGTCACATCTGGTTCAAGGTCCGTGTGGACGAAGCGGAGGGTTACTGCTCCGCATCCTATATCAAGTACGGCGATGATGCCGATGCTTATTACGCGCAGCTGCATGAGAATGAGAAGCAGGCTGCGACACTTCCGGAAAGCCTTCAGATCTATGACGATCTTTCCGAGGTCCCGGAGGATGTCCAGAAGGACATGTTCGATTATCAGGGACAGATCAATTACTGCCTGAAGAACGAGTATCCGACGCAGATGGCCAGCGGAGAGTATCTGAACATGTACTCGATCCTGATCTATTTGCTTGAGAATTACCAGCATATCCGCGATATCGCAAATGAATACGGATTGACGGAAACGCTGGCTTCCTGTAACTTTGATATTTACAGCATCGAACTGACCCGTGAGAATCTGGAGGATACGACCGGTCAGACCGAGCAGGATTTCACATCGCAGATCGCGGCGGCCATCGAGGAACGTAAGAAGGATGAGAAAGCCGCTCTCGGTAACTCCATCGCGGACTACGCCGCTTCCTTTGTCGGAACTCTGCCCTACGTATGGGGTGGTGCGAGCCTGACAAGCGGTGCGGACTGCTCCGGTTTCTGCGGTCAGATCTACGCACACTTCGGGCTGATCAGCCAGGGCGCGGCCAATGCGCATGCGTACGATTCAAGTGCTTTCCGTAGCGTCGGACGTGCGGTCTCCGTCAGTGAGATCATGCCGGGCGATCTGGTATGTTATCCGGGCCACGTCGGCATTTATTACGGCGGAGGAATGATCGTCAACGAGCCGGCTCCGGGCCGCAAGTGCCGTTTTGACAGTCTGTACTGTCTGCCCATCATCACTGTCCGCAGACTTTATGGTTAACTGATTTTCAAAAGATTTAAGGGGAAAAGACATGGTATTTTCCAGTCTGTTGTTTTTATTCGCCTTTCTGGCGCCACAGCTTCTGATTTATTTCCTGGTCCGTAAAACGACGGCCAGAAACATCGTCCTTCTTACCTTCTCGCTGATCTTTTACAGCTGGGGCGGACCGCGGTACCTGATCCTTCTGGTCGGTGAAGCGTTCGTCAGCTGGTTCATCGCAAGAGAGATCGGCCGGTCCGGGTTTGATAAGATGAAGAAGCGCTGGCTCTTTATGGAGTGCCTGATCATGTTCGGGCTGCTCGTGGTCTTCAAGTACCTTGGCTTTGTCTGCAAGAATCTTCAGCAGCTCACCGGATGGCCGGAGATCGTTCCGCAGATCGCGCTTCCCATCGGTATTTCGTTCTATACGTTCCAGCTGGTTTCGTATGTGGTCGATGTTTATCGAGGGGAGGTCAAGGCACAGCCCCGGTACTGGAAGGTGCTGTTATATGCGAGTCTCTTCCACCAGTGTATTGCGGGCCCCATCGTCCGATATAAGACGGTGGAAGAGGAGATCGATCATCGTTCGGTCACCTCGGCCGATGTTGCCGCGGGTATCCGCCGCTTTTCCATCGGTCTCGCAAAGAAAGCGGTGCTCGCGAACGGCTGCGCCAAGCTGGCCGATACGCTGGCTCCGGAAGCACTGAATGAGCTTACCGGCGCATCCACCGCGGGGCTCTGGCTCGGAATGCTGTTCTACATGCTGTTCATCTATCTGGACTTCTCCGCCTATTCCGATATGGCCATCGGCATGGGCCGTATGGTCGGCTTCCATTACCTTGAAAACTTCAATTATCCCTACATTGCACATTCCGTACAGGATTTCTGGCGCAGATGGCACATTTCGCTGTCCACCTTCTTCCGCGATTATGTGTACATTCCGCTGGGCGGCAATCGTAAAGGTCAGTTCCGCACGATCCTGAATATGCTGGTCGTTTGGTTCCTGACCGGTATGTGGCACGGCGCAAGCTGGAACTTCATTCTGTGGGGATTATTCTATTTTGTATTCCTTGTCATTGAGCGTCTGTTCCTCGGAAAGCTCCTGGACAAGAACAGACTCACACGCGGCATCGGCCACGTATACACGCTGATCATTGTGTACTTTGGCTGGGTCCTGTTCCGCTTTACGGATACGGCTTCCCTGATCGAAGTATTAAAGGGACTTTTCGGCGTCGGACATGAGTGGACCTCCATTGAGATCCTTTCTACGCTGAAGAACAACATGTTCTTCATAGCGATCGCCCTCCTTTCCGTTGTACCGCTCGGAAAGACGCTTCGCAGCGGTATTTACAAGAGAGCGAAGAAGACCGAAAGCTTTGGTGTTCTGAACATCATGTACTGCATCGATGCACTGACTCCGTTCGTGCTGATCATCCTTGCGGTTCTTGCCCTGGTCGGCGAGAGCTACAACCCGTTCCTGTATTTTAGATTCTGATGATAGGTTGATACTATGAACAAACAAGACATGGAAATCAATGAAGACCGCAAGTTTGCGTGGCGGATCGCTCTGATTGCATCCTTTGTGCTCATTATGGGCGCGGGATTCATCACGGGCTGTTTCCTTCTGAAGCTTCGTCCGGAAAAGTCGGAGCTTGAGAAACGTGAACTGACCAAGTTCCCGACCTTTAATACGGAGGACTTGCTGAACGGTACTTACACGGAGAATATTGAAAAGTGGTTCGCGGACACGTTCCCCTTCCGTGAGAATCTGGTCCTTGCCGAGCAGCGGATCCAGACGGCATACGGCATCCGGTCCGATTCCATTCAGAATGTGGGCGGCGGTGACGATATTCCGGACATCGATGATCTGATCAACGGCATCTCCACGGAGGATAGCACGCAGGCCGCAAGCATTGACCGGACGGAGAGTACATCGGCGGACGGTGAAAATACGGACGCAGAGTCTACGGAAGAAACGACTGCGGAAAAGACCTATGAAGCGGTCGATGGCAAGGACATCGTTGCCATGAACCCGCAGGAGGCCGGACGCGTCAATATCAAGGATCTGGTCGGTTATTGCGTCTATGGCTTCAACTTGAGCGCCGCGGACGTTTACTGTCAGGATGTGGCAAGCATGAAAGCGGCAGTCGGTGACGACGTGAATGTCTACGACATTCTGGTTCCGGACAATTCCGCGATCACTCTCGATGAGGCGACCAAGGCCGAGTGGAAGCTTTCCGATGAACGGAAGGTCATCGCTTATTATCAGGCCAAGATCAATTCGCTGGATGCAGCGGTCCGTCAGGTCAGCGTTTACGATACACTGGAAGCTCATTCCGATGAGTACCTGTATTTCAAGACCGACCACCATTGGACGCAGCTTGCCGCTTACTACGCATATCAGGAATTCTGCAAGGAGAAGGGCATTACCGCGCACGACCTCAGCGAGTATGAGGCGGTCGATTCCGGCGCATTCCTGGGCTCCTATTACGCAGCAAACGGTTTCACCCAGCTGGAAGGAAACCCGGACAATGTGACCGCGTACATTCCGATCTCCACGAACGAGCTTCATTTCTATGACGTGGATCTGCAGGGCATGCGAACCGGAAAGATCATCCGCAATATGAGTGAATTCGCACCGACGTTAAAGTATTACGGATTCATTTACGGCGATAACCCGTACAGTTATGTGGAGAATCCGAACTGCGGGAACGATGAGGTCTGTGTCGTGATCAAAGAGAGCTTCGGTAATGATTTTGTACCGTTCCTGGTCGATCATTACAAGAAGGTCATCATCGTGGACTACCGTAACTATACGGATCCGGTTTCGGAGCTTTGCAAAACGGAGAATGTCACGGATATCATCTTCCTGAACAATCTGGAAGCTATCTCGGATACCCCGACCATGAACGTCCTCGGAAATATCTGTAAATAAAACACATTGGAAGGCCTCCGGTTCCGGAGGCCTTATTTTTATGTTTACAGATGAGGCTTTGCGGGATTATGATAGGAAGTAAGAAAACGAACCGGGGCGACCGGGCATGAAGGAGAAAAAGATGAAGCATCTTGGAAATCGGGTGGAAGAGCTGAAGATCGCCTACATCGGCGGCGGTTCCCGCGGCTGGGCATGGGGCCTTATGAGCGATCTTGCACATTGCCCGGATATGAGCGGTACCGTAGCGCTTTATGATATTGATTTTGAAGCAGCGAAGAATAACGAGATCATCGGAAATAAGTACAATGAGGCTGAGGGCTGTGTGGGCTTCTGGGATTATCAGGCGGTCGAGACCATTGAAGCGGCACTGACCGGCGCGGATTTTGTCGTGATCTCGATCCTTCCCGGAACCTTTGACGAGATGGAAAGCGATGTGCACTGGCCGGAGAAGTACGGCATCTATCAGTCTGTCGGCGATACGACCGGTCCCGGCGGAATCATTCGTGCGATGCGCACCCTGCCGATGTATGAAGTGATCGGTAAGAAGATCGGCGAGTGCTGTCCCGATGCCTGGGTCATTTCCTACACCAATCCGATGACGCTTTGTGTGAAAACGCTGTACCGCGTGTTCCCGGAGATCAAGGCGTTTGGTTGCTGCCACGAGGTATTTGGCACCCAGAAGTTCCTGGCAAAGATCGTGGAAGAAAAGCTCGGAATTGAGAATGTGGAGCGCGGTGACATTAAGGTCAATCCGGTCAGCGTCAACCATTATACCTGGCTCACGGAGGCAAATTACAAGGGCATCGATCTGTTCCCGATCTATCGTGACTATTGTCTTTCCCATCCGGACGGACACAAGGGCGGTACGGTCGATAATAACTGGATGAACAATCATTTTGCGTCCGAGGAGCTTGTTAAAATGCAGCTGTTCCTGCAGTTTAACGTGATCGCCGCGGCCGGCGACCGTCATCTTGCGGAGTTCTGCCCGGGCAACTGGTTCTTAAAGGATCCGGAGCGGGTGAAGGAAATGCACTTCAATCTGACGCCGGTGTTCTGGAGAAAAGAGGACCTGAAGAATCGTCTGGAGCGCGCAAAACGTCTGGCTTCCGGTGCGGAGCAGGTCGTCATCAGCGAGACCGGCGAGGAGGGAACGCGCCAGATGCGTGCGATCCTGGGTCTCGGCGACCTGATTACAAACGTGAATATGCCGAATGTGGGACAGGCACCGGATCTTCCGTTCGGCGCTGTAGTCGAGACCAATGCGGTCTTCCGCGCAGGATCGGTCCGTCCGGTCGCGGCGGGAGAGCTTCCGGCCTCCATCGCCCCGATGGTAAAGCGCGTTTGCGCCGTGCAGGAGCTGACGTCGGAAGGTATTGCCGAGCGTGATCTTAAGAAGATATTCTCCGCGTTCGTCAATGATCCGCTGGTCACCTGCAGCTACAGGGATGCGGAGAAGATGTTCAAGGAAATGTGTGAGAACACGAAGAAATATCTGGGAATGTACGATCTTTTGGTGCTGTGATTTTCCGGAGAGGATGCCGGGGAATGACAACAGAAGGATCTCGAAATACGGAGCGCCCAAGCACCCGGCAGCATACGTTTTCTGAAATGTGGAAGAGGAAAAATTGAAATGATCAGACATACAGCTGCGTTTAGGATCAACGCAGAAAAGAGAAGTGATTTTTATGCCGGTACGGAAGCTTGTATGGCGGAGCTTACGGTGTTTCTTGATGAAAAGGGTGTCCGGAATTTCAGCATCTGGAATGCGGATGCGTGGGTGTTTGTCTACGGTGAGACGGGGGCGGTCAGTGAGAATGAAGAGACGGTCTGCGTCGAGGAGGCAGCAAAAGGCATGGGCCGGAACCGGCTGTCGGAAGAGGAGCGCGTGCGGCTTAAAAAGATCCTGGCGCCGGTGGAAGGCTGTATCACGTGGCTTTCGGCACCCGGAGAACAGATGCGGCTCATGTATCATGACATTGGTATCGTCCGGGAGGATAAGGAAAATATCCGTCACCGTATGTTTATGACGAAGCTGAAGGACGGATGCGCGGAGGAGTATAAAAGGCGGCATGACGCGCTCGTTGCGGCGCGGGGAGAGAGCATCGACCCGGGGCCGGACTCTAATTTCACCATTTGGAGTGACGGACAGTATATTTTTGGTTACGATGAGATCGACACGACGATGGAAACGGAACCGACGGAGGAAAAAATGCTGGCCGATCTGGCGTGGGAGACCCGCCAGCTTGAGATCATGGATTGGATCACGAACGACTGCGACCGAATGTTCGGAACGCATCATGCGGCGTGCGCGTGTCTGGCATCGCATAATTAAGGCGAAAAGAGAATGAGCTATGATGATCGTATTAAGGCGAAAAGAGAATGAGCTTTGATGATCGTATTAAGGAGGAAAGAGAATGAGTTTTGATGACCGTATTCTGGAAATGAGAAAACGCGGAGAAGCGGTACGCAAGGTGTTCGGTAAGGAACGTTTCCTGGCGGTACCGATCTACGAAGATGTGCTTTGCTATGACGAGCAGGCCATTGCGGCACTTTCACGGAAGCAGACCGCTGTTGAGCAGGCGGCACCGGAGGATCGTCCGGCGTTGATCAAGGAGTTTGCAGCAATGCGTGATGCAATGGAAAAAAAGCCAAATTCTCCGGAGCGTATTTATCTCTGGCCTGCAGATATCAAGGTTCCGACCACAACAGAATACTCGGACAATTCGGAATATATGTTCAATCACGATCCGGATTTCCGCCCGTATCTTTATGAAATGCTCCTTCCGGAGGATGTTACGCCGAAGGGCGCGATGGTGCTTTGCGCCGGCGGCGACCACGGAAACACGGTGTTAACGGAGGCTTATCAGTCCGCAAAGGATCTGAACGCGTGTGGCTATCAGTGCTTCCTTCTGTTGAACCGCGTCAATCATAATCCCTGGAATGCCATCGACAGCGGTGCGGATACGGCACGTGCCATCCGCTACGTCCGTGCGCATGCCGCCGAGTACCGCATCCCGGAAGACCGCGTGGCATTTGCCGGATTCTCAAACGGCGGTCTGACCGGAGACAACTGCATCCAGTATTTCTCCGGAAACCAGAAGATGACCGACGTCTATCCGGACTATGTTCCGGATGAGCTGGACAAGTATTACGGTGCACCGGATGCTTTTGTCTGCGTTTACGGCCCCCGTTTCCCGGGCATCCCGTTCGATTGGACCGGCGTTGTATATCCGCCCACGTTCTTTGCGGTCGGCCGCGAGGACAACGCGATGGACAACCTCCATCACATGGAGCCGGATCTTCTTCAGCACGGCGTAAAGACCGAGGTCCATACCTTTGCGGGCGTTCCGCACGGTCAGGCCGGCATCTCCTTTGTCTGGGAGCAGAAGTATCCGACCTTTGAAATGTGGGTACCGCTTGCGGATGCTTTCATGCAGGACGTGTATAAGAATAACTGAATGCGAAAGCATCAAAACAGTTCACGCAATGCGTTTCGCAGCTGCAGAGCATAATACGGCATGAACACGAAAAAACAGGCCCCGGATCTCCGGGGCCTGTTTTTATTTATGATCCTTATACCGTATCGATGACCTGCTGGTCCTTCTTCACGATGGTGGAGTTCGCGATCTTTTCCTGCAGGAGCTCGTAATAACGATCATCCGGGAAATTCCTGGTATCGACGACCTCTCCGGTCCAGCCGCTTAAGATCATGGAGTCGATCATGGTAACGCACTTGATGCCTTCATAACCGGGAGCCAGAAGCGGAGTACCGTTGTTCAGTGCAGAGACGACGCTCTTCATGACACCGACATGCTGCTCGCCGCCGGACTTGTCAGCCTCGATGACGATCTTTTCACACTCGGGCATGCCGAAGGGCTTGGTATTGGTTGCTTCGAATTCACGCTCGGAGATCTTGTTCTTGTAGAAGACGATCTCGTTGTTCTCGATGACGACCTTACCCATGTCGCAGGAGACCTCCAGGCGGTTGGTGCCGGGTGCCTCACCGGTAGCGGTGATGTACTCGCCGGTCATGCCGTTATCATACTCGAAGTAGGCCATGACATCGTCCTCGACCTCGATGTTGTGATACTTACCGAAGGAAACGCGCGCCTGAATGCGATCCGGAACGCCGAACATCCACTGCCAAAGGTCCAGCTGATGGGGGTTCTGGTTCATCAGGGTTCCGCCGCCCTCACCCTTCCAGGTGGAACGCCAGGTGGAACTGTCATGATATGCCTGAGAACGATACCAGTCGGTGATGATCCAGGTGACACGCTTGATCTTGCCAAGCTCGCCGGACTGAACCATCTCACGCAGCTTCTGGTAGACCGGGTTGGTGCGCTGGTTGTACATGATACCGAAGAGCTTGCCGGAAGCGGCAGCTGCCTCGTTCATTTCCTTGACCTGCTTCGTGTAAACGCCTGCGGGCTTCTCGGTGATGACGTTGAGGCCTGCAGCGAAAGCCTTGATGGCGATCGGAGCGTGATCGTAATGCGGAACAGCGATGATGATCAGGTCAACAAGGCCGCTCTCGATGAGCTCATCTGCGGTGTTGAAGATCGTGACACCGGGGATGGTCTTCTTCGCGAAATCGCGGCGAACCTCTGCGATATCTGCGATCGCCGTAAGTACAAGTCCCGGAACCTTTCCTTCCGATACATTTCTGGCATGCGTCGTACCCATGTTGCCGAGGCCGATGATGCCGAATCTGATGTCTGCCATAGAGATTTTCCTTTCGTAATGAATTATTGTGACCGCCTGACACCGGGACTTCCGTAGGAAGCGGGGCTGTGAGAGCGGTAATGCCTGATTAAATGCCCCGGACGTGATCTTTGCCCGGAGTATGACTCCGGATCTTCAGTCCGTGTCTTGATCGATCATTTTCAGATCCTTGCGAGAATATCATTCAGCGCATTGAAGGCGAGATCGAATTTTTCCGCAGAGCTTCTTTCCTTGCTCTCAAGACGGCTGGAATCCTCTTCGCTTAAGCCGGAAAGGCCGGTGAAGGAGCCTAGGTGCGGTTCGATGGAGAGGTAGCCGGTCCAACCGCTGTTCTTTAAGTCGCTTAAGATCTCTTCCACATGACCGATGCCGTAGCCGGACGGAACCACATCGCCGTCCGCCAGGCAGTCCTTGATGTGCATGTATTCGATCCGGTCCTTCAGGAGCATATAGCCGTCCGGATAAGTGACCTGGCCGCACTGAACGAAGTTTGCAGGGTCAAAAACGGCCTTTAAATTCGGAGAAGCGACAAAGTCCAGAATCTCACGGCAGCGAACGGCGATGTCGCCATAGATGCCTTTTTCGTTCTCGTGCAGGAGGACGATGCCTTCCTTCTCAGCGAGAGCCGTCATGGCCTTCATACGGCGCATAACTTCTTCACGGTACTCATCATACTGTCCGTCCGGAATATAGAAGCTGAAGATACGGATGTACTTTGCTTCCAGGATCTTCATCGTCCGGATGGTCTGCGCGAGCTTTTCCATATGCGGCTCGAATTCATCCGTGATCTTGATCTTACCGATCGGAGAACCGACGGAAGAGACGCGGATCCCGAAACGGTCCATCTTTTCCTTGAGTGCACGCGCTTCATCGTCCGTAAGGTCGGAAATGTTCTTTCCGTCGATGCCTCTCGGCTCAAAATAACCCACACCGATCTCATTAAGATGCGTGAACTGGACGTCCGTGCTTTCATCGATCTCATCGGCAAAACCGGTGATCGTATACCAATTGTTCATCAGAACCTCCTGTATAGAGCGGAACCTGTCCCGTTTCCGGCACGATCTCCGCAGAATATTCTAATTGTATTATGGTCCTTTTCGGAACAGCCGTCAATACGGAAATTCGTGTGAAAAATGGAGAATACAGCATCGAAAAGGGGCTTTTCATTCCACGGTAAATCGTTTATGATGAAGAAAACAGACAGCCGGAGAGACCGGCCGGTAGTTACAGGAGGAATCAGTATGGAATATCCCTTCCACGTGAAAGACATTCGCATCTCAGACCCGTTTATTCTTGCGGATCCCGTCACCAGGAAATACTACACCTATGCATCGGTCTTCAATCCGGAGCGCTATCCCGGCCAGCGCCGCGCGCAGGAATTTCACGCGCTCGTTTCCGAGGATCTGATCCACTGGAGCGACCCCATCAAGGTCTTTGACCGCGAGGAAACGGATTTCTGGGGCTGCCTCGACTACTGGGCACCGGAATGCCACTACTATAAAGGCCGCTACTATTTGATCTCTTCCTTCCGCGCACCCGGCACGCTTCGCCGCTGTCAGGCACTCGTTGCAGACAGCCCGCTCGGACCCTTCAAGCCCATCGCCGATGGCCCCGTCACCCCCGAAGGCTGGCAGTGCCTGGACGGCACGCTGTTTGAGGACCACACCGGTACCCCGTGGATGGTCTTCTGCCACGAATGGACGCAGGTCGGTGACGGCCAGATCGCCGCTGTCCCGCTTTCCGAGGACCTGGGCACCCGCATCGGCGACCCCGTCATTCTATTCCGCGCATCGGACAGCCCCTGGGTCTCCTCCTTTGTCAGTAACGGCCCCTGCGGCTTTGTCACGGACGGCCCGTTCCTCCATCGGATGAAGGACGGTTCTCTGATCATGCTCTGGTCCGATTTTACCGACAACGGTTATGCTACCGGCTACGCCAAGTCCGCAAGCGGCATGCTTCGCGGCCCGTGGATCCATCGGAAAAACCCGCTGTACTTCCACGACGGCGCACATTCCATGCTGTTCCACACCTTTGACGGCAAACTGATGATGTCGCTTCACGCCCCGAACCGTCATACGGACAAGCACATGATGCTGTTCGAGATGGAAGAGCGGAACGGTGAGCTTTACATCGTGAACGAGATCACCGGCAACTGGTACAACTATGCGGAACGCCCGAAGGGCTCCGGCTTCTTCAAAGAACCCTATAACGATCACAGAGGTTTTTAATTACTGGTTTCATGAAAAGAGAAATTGATCTTCAGACAATGACGGACGGCAAAAAGTACCGCGCAGACGATATGGCCAAACTGGGCTGCAAGGGCTGCGCGGGCTGCAGTGAATGCTGTTCGAACGAGGCGGTCATGATCGTGTTGACACCGTACGACATGGCGGCTCTTACGGAAAAGACCGGAAAAGGCTTTGACATTCTGTATGCCGAAGGAAAGATCCGACTGAACACGGTCGATGGTCTCATCCTTCCCGGCCTCGGTGTCCGGAATGATGCTGTGCAGGGCGTGAGCGTCCTCCGTGCACGCACGACCGGCACCGCCACGTCCCGCGATACCTGCGTCTTCCTCGGCCGTGACGGCCGCTGCACCATCCACGATGCGCGCCCGGACATCTGCCGGCTGTTCCCGCTTGCCCGTCTCTACGAGGACAACGGTTTTTCCTACATCCTCCAGACCGGACAATGCCCGATGGCGGACGGTGTGAAGATCCGCATCGGAAAATGGCTCGGGATCCCGGACCTGAAGAATTATGAAGAGTGGATGTTACAGTATCACGAGCTTCTCACAAACGTCCGCGCTGCGCTCGCGGAATATGAGGACGAGGCCGTGCGGCAGAAGATCAGCGTCGGCTTTTTGAACCTGTTCTTCCGCATGCCCTACGAAAGCGGACGTTCCTTCTTTGAACAGTATGCGGAACGGACGGAGCGCATGCTATGATCCCGGTCGTTCTCTACGTTGTCATTGAAGTTCTGCTGCTCATCGCAATCAAGGTCCTGGATGCGTTTCAGCCGTACAGTGTGACCGGAAAAGTTGAGTACGCGGCGATCGTCCTGAGCTTTCTCGCAACGCTCATCATCTTCTTGAAGAAGCGTGCCGCAGCGAAACGTGAAAGCGATGAAAAGCCCCGAATTTCCGGCCTTTTTGAGCGCGTCGCAATACCGGCCGCCATGACGGTCACCCTGATCGCCGATACCTTTCTGGTACTTCTTGAGAGCTGCTCCGTGCCCCGGGTGAACCTTCCCGGCGTCCTGAGCTTCTGCGTGGTCCAGACGATCTACGCCCTGTATCTTGACCGGAAGCTTCCGGTGCTTCTCATACGCATAGGAGCCTTTCTTTCGGTAACCGCAGCGCTTTATTTCCTGCATATGGCGGAGCCTCTGAATATCGCAGCGGGGTGGTCCATCGTCCAGCTTGCGGGCAATGTGATCGCAGGTTTCCGCAATTTTTCCAAAGCCAAAAAGAAGGGAGGCGGCGTACTTTCCGCGCGGCTTCTTGCCATCGGCCTCACGCTGTTCCTTTGCTGTGACCTGTGCGTGGGCCTTTACAACCTGACAGCCGGCACGGAATCGACCGCGCTTTATGCAGCCTCGTATTTCATGATCTGGATCTTCTATCTGCCCTCGCAGGTTCTGATCCCGTTATCTTTTTTATTCAATTGATTTTTCCTCCCGATGACACTATACTTTTTTTAAGAGGACCGGCGAAGGCTTGAGACGCCGGCATTAAAAAGAATATGTGACAGAAGGAGGATTTTTATGCGTAAGGATCATATGGTCGGACTGTGTCTCCATCATGACGCACCGGATTGGGACAAGGTACGCGGACTCGGAACGAAGTGGGTCCGTCACGGTATTCCGTACCCCTGGGCGGACCGGGTGAACGGAACCTACAGCGAGGCGTTTTTAAAGGCGGTCGGATACCTGAAGGTGCTGAAGCGCCAAGGCATTAACGTACTCGTTTCTACTCCGGCAATGGGCTCCACCCGTTATGACAAAGCCGTTGGCGATACCGTCTGGCATCCGGGCTATCCGGCGTGGATGGGCTCGATGGATGAGGATTTCTATTACGAGGCTCTGGCGGAAGGCATCAAGGAGATCGTCCGTGTGGTGGGCGATGATGCCACGTTCTACCAGCTGGGCAATGAGCCGGACTTCGGTGTGTTCATCGGCCCGGTGACGCGTGAGCAGAACGTCCGCTTCAACAAGACCTCCATCCTGGCACTGAAGGAAGCCGGCCCGGACAAGAAGGCCGGGATCAATCTTGCCGGCGTGGCGGGAGAGCACATCACGGAATATGCGCTCTGGCTGACAAAGACGCTGTACCGCGACGAAGCGCTGCCCTATGACTGGCTCGGTCTGGACGGCTATTTTGGCTGCTGGCAGCCCGGCGGTCCCGAAAACTGGAAGCCTTACATGGACACGATGGCCGAGCTTTCGCAGAAGCCGCTGATCATCAGCGAATGGGGCTACGGCACCAATTACGAAGCGCCCTTTGAAAAGGATTTCAAGCGGATCGAATATTACAACAACATAAACTGCAAGACCAAGCGTTGGGAGAACATGTGGAAGGGACAGAAGCACACGCCGGAGCTCCAGGCGGACTTCATCCGTGAGTGCCTTCGGATCTTTGCGGATCATCCGGCCTGCATCGGCAATTTCTTCTTCCGTTATTCCGATGCCGAGGTCTGCTGGCAGTGCGGTGAACATGATTGCCCGACGGAGACCCATTGGGGCGTTGTCGGTGTGAATGAGGAGATCAAGCCCGGATATGCGGCACTTCGTGACGCATCCAGGGAGCTTTTTGACTGACAGGGGAGGGCGGAATGCCCTTCCCGTAAACAAGGAGAAAATAATGGAAGCAATGGAAGCTATCCTGACAAGACGCAGCACGCGGAAATTTCAGGACCGTAAAGTGGAACGTGAAAAACTGATGCAGGTACTGGAGGCGGGACGGTATGCGCCATCCGGCGGTAACAACCAGCACAGTCATTTTCTGGTGATTGAAAACAAGGAAGTCATGGACCGTCTGGCGGTCATGGCGGAGAAGGCGTTCTCCGGGATGGAGATCACGCCGGACACCTATTCTTCCCTGGCACACAGCATCACCGCGTCCAAGAAAGGCGGATACATTTTCCACTACAACACTCCGGTGTTGATCCTTTCCTGCAACCGGGCCGATTATTCCAACAACCTGGCCGATACCGGCTGCGCTCTGGAAAATATGATGATTGCCTGCAATGCGCTGGATCTGGGCTCCGTCTGGATCAACCAGTTAAAGTGGCTCCGGGAGGACCCGGAGATCGTCGCATACTTGCAGACGCTCGGCATGGAGCCATGGGAGCGTGTGTACGGCGGCCTTGCCGTGGGCTATCCGGATACGGCAGACGGCCTGCCGCCGCGGAAGGCGCTGGAACGGAAAGGCAACCTTGTGACTTTTATTGAATGACATTTTTGCGAAGTATGATATAATAAAGTTGTCCCAGTATTTTCCCAGGAGGCAAAGATGACGATTCGCGAACAGATGGAGAAAAGAGAATATCAGATCCTGAATCCGAAGGCTTCACATTCGGACTGTTCAGCCGGCAGACTGCACGGGGTGGAGCAGGACGATATCCGGACCTGCTATCAGCGCGACCGTGACCGGATCCTGCACAGTAAGTCTTTCCGCAGACTGAAAAACAAGACGCAGGTATTTCTGGAGCCGGAGGGTGATCACTATCGCACCCGTCTGACGCATACGCTGGAGGTCTCGCAGATCGCGCGGACCATCGCGAAGGCGCTCGGTATGAACGAGGACCTGACCGAGGCCATCGCCCTCGGACATGACTTGGGTCACACGCCGTTCGGCCACTCCGGAGAGAAAGCACTGAATGAAGTCCTGAAGGCCGCGGGATTTGGCGGGTTTGACCATGCGGAACAGAGCGTCCGCATCGTGGAGATCATCGAAAAGAACGGGCAGGGACTCAATCTGACGCGCGAGGTCGTGGACGGTATCCGGAATCACGGGACGAGCGCACTTCCTTCCACGCCGGAAGGAAAGATCGTCCGGGTGGCGGATAAAATTGCGTACATCAATCATGACGTGGACGATGCGATCCGCGCGGGCGTTCTTTCCGAGGAAATGCTGCCGGCGGAGTATACGGACATCCTGGGGCATTCTGTCAAGGAGCGCCTGAATACGATGGTCCTCGATATGATCACCGCAAGCAAGGAGAAAGAGGAGATCGTCCAGTCGGAGGATATCCGGAATGCCATGATGCAGCTGCGCCGGTTCATGTTCCGTGAGGTCTATGAAAGCCCCATCGTCAAGGGACAGGAGCAAAAAGCGCAGAATATGCTCAAAATGCTTTACGAATACTACATGGATCACGGGGAACTGATCCCGGATTCTTATAAGATCCTGCTGGAAGCGGGGGAAAAGAAGGAAATCGTTACGGCGGACTATATTTCCGGCATGACGGACCAGTATGCGGTACAGAAGTATGAAGAGTTTTTTGTCCCGCACGGCTGGAGAGACAACTAAGGAGCAGTTATGTTTTATTCCGAGGAGATTATTGAAGAGGTGCGGCAGCGGAACCCGATCGTCGATGTGATCGGCTCCTACGTGCATCTCACCAAAAAGGGCGGTAATTACTTTGGCCTCTGTCCCTTCCACAATGAAAAATCACCTTCGTTTTCGGTATCCGCCTCCAAGCAGATGTACCACTGTTTTGGCTGCGGTAAAGGCGGTAATGTGCTCACCTTCGTCATGGAGTATGAAAACTATTCCTTCCCGGAAGCCATGGAAATGCTGGCAAAACGCGCGGGCATCGAGCTTCCGCAGCAGGAGTACACCCCGCAGATGAAGGAAGAGGCCGACCAGCGCACGCTGCTCCTCAAGATGCACAAGGACGCGGCGATCTTCTACGTCAGCATGTTAAGAAGTCCGCAGGGAAAGCCCGGTCTGGACTACCTGAAAAAGCGCGAGCTGACCGATGAGACCATCCGGAACTTCGGCCTCGGCTATGCCGGCCCGCATCCGGCGGCGCTGTACCGTTATTTAAAGAGCAAGGGCTATACGGACGCCCAGATGAAGGATTCGGGCCTGATCACCATCCGTGAACGCGGCGCCGGAGACCGTTTCTGGAACCGCGTCATGTACCCGATCATGGACGCGAACAACCGCGTCATCGCTTTTGGCGGACGTGTCATGGGCGATGGTGAACCAAAGTATCTGAACTCGCCGGAGACCAAGATCTTCGATAAGAGCCGCAACCTTTATGGACTTAACGTGGCCCGCCGCACCAAAGAAAAATACTTCCTGGTCTGTGAAGGCTATATGGACGTGATCTCCATGCACCAGGCCGGTTTTACGAACGCCGTGGCATCCCTCGGCACCGCCTTCACCCATCAGCACGGCATGATCATCAAGCGTTATACGGATGAAGTCATCCTGTGCTACGACATGGACGGCGCCGGCAGAAAGGCCGTCCTTCGTGCGATTCCCATCCTGAAGGAGGCCGGGCTCCGCATCAAGGTGCTCAGCATGGCACCCTACAAGGATCCGGATGAATTTATGAAGAATCTGGGCCCGGAGGAATTTAAGGTCCGTATTTCACAGGCGGTCAATGCCTTCATTTTCGAGGTCGATACCCTTCGTACCCAGTACGATTTCTCCGACCCCGAGGAAAAGGCCAACTTCTTCAACGAGACAGCAAAAAAACTGGCGGAGTTCTCCGATGAGATCGAACGCAGCTCCTACACGGAAGCGGTCGCGAAGAAATTCGGCATCGATTACGGCATTCTCCGTTCCAAGGTCAATCAGATCGGCAATCAAGTCGGACTGACCAGGAAGGATGAGGACGAATGGAAGCCCAAGAGTACCGTTCAGACCAAAAAGACGAAGGATCACGGCATCCGCGAAGCGCAGAAGCTGATTCTGACCGAGCTCAGTCAGGAACCGGGCGTGTATGCCGGGGTGCGCCGTTATCTTGCGGCCGATGACTTCACGGATGATTTGATGCGTGCGGTCGCAAACGAGCTGTTCGCGCAGCTGGAGCAGGGCGCGGACAAGCTGAATCCCGCGTCTATCGTCAATCATTTTATCGACAGTGATCTCTACAGCGAGGTCGCGGCGATGTTCTCCTCCGCGTTCACCGAGGATCTGTCCGAGGATGAAAAGCGTCAGGCCCTCCGTGAAGCCGTTGGCCGCGTCCGGGAAAACAGTCTGGAAAAGAAGATCGCGGATTGCACGGACCCGATGCAGCTCATGGAGCTCTTAAAAAAGAAAAACGAACTGAAAGCAGGCAGGATCGAATTATAATGCAGTTATCGGAAAGACTGAATACAATTATTGAAATGGCGGATCCCTGCAGGTCAGCGGCGGACATCGGCACAGATCACGGATTTGTGCCGATTGCGCTTGTTGAGCGGGGAAAAGCGGAACGGGCGATCGCGTGCGATGTGCGGAGCGGCCCGTTAGATCGTGCAAAAGAGCACGTGCATGACGCGGGACTTGATGCGAAGATCGAATGCCGGCTGGGCGACGGCCTTCAGTGTCTGACGCCCGGGGATGCGGATCTGATCATCATTGCCGGGATGGGCGGCACGCTGATCTCGGAGATCCTAAAGGCGGGTGCTGCGGTGCTTTTGCAAACGCAGGAACTGATCCTGTCACCGCATACGGACGCGCCTGAGGTGCGCCGGCGGATCGCGTGCCAGGGGTTTGCCATCACCGAAGAGCGCATGCTGATGGAAGAGGGCAAGTTCTACACGGTGATCAAGGCGGAGAAAAAGGAGATCGAGGAATGGGAGAAGATGAGCGCGCAGGAGATCCTGTTCGGGCCGTGTCTTCTTCGCGACAAGCCGGCGGTCTTCGTAAAGTGGCTCCGGAATGAGGCACGGAAGGACCGCGAACTCATTGAAGCCCTGAAGAAGGAGGCGGCATCGGACGCCATCGTCCGCCGCATTACCGAAAAGGAAAACGAATTATTCATGATCGAGACCGTACTTGGAGGCATGAAAGAATGAAGATCAATGTATTATCCATCGGAAACAGCTTTTCACAGGACGCGCAGCGCTACCTGCACGATCTTGCGCGGATGAACGGCGAAGAGATCGAGAGTGTCAATCTGTACATCGGCGGATGCTCGTTGGAGCGTCATTACCGGAACATGCTCGGCGATAAAAGGGATTACACGCTGGAGATCGACGGCCACGACAATACGGATTTTTTCGCAAGTATCAAAGAAGGCCTTCTGGCCAGAAAATGGGACGTGGTCACGCTGCAGCAGGCCAGCCATGAGTCCTATGATTATGCGAATTACGCGCCGTACATCAAGCCGCTTGCCGACTATGTCCGTGAACTCTGCCCGACCGCAAAGGTACTGATCCATGAGACCTGGGGATATGAGACCGGCAGTCCGCGCATCCGCGAGCACGGTTTTGAGATTTATGAAGAAATGTTTGCCGGGGTGGAAGCTGCGTACAAAAAGGCTGCGGAAGCCTGCTCCGCCGATGGAATCCTCTACTCCGGCGAGGTCCTTCTGGAAGCACAGAAGGTCTTCCCGAAGGTCCATCGCGATACCTTCCACGCATCCTACGGCCTGGGCCGGTATCTCCTGGCGCTGACCTGGTACGGTACCCTGACCGGAAAGAGTGCGGCGAACGTAAACTATGATTATTTCAACGAACCGGTATCCGCGGAGGAGAACGCGAAGGCGCGTGAGATCGTGGACACCGTACTGAGAAGAAACGGCTTGATCCGCTGAAAACAGCGGGCCACAGAAAAGATATCCCAAAAGAAAGGCATCAGGAAGAACATGAGAGAATTTCCGTATTACAACACAAAGATCACGGGCGGTTTCTGGAAAGAAAAGCAGGATCTGGTACGAAACACCACGATCTATGCGGTCTATGACCGTTTTAAGGAAGTGGGCCGTTTCCGTGCGTACGATTTCAACTGGGAAGAGGGCATGCCGGATCAGCCGCACTTTTTCTGGGACAGCGATACGGCAAAGATGATCGAGTCCATCGCCTATCTGACCAAGCTGAAGAAGAGCGCCAAGCTCGAGAAAATGGCCGATGACCTGATCAAGA
Source organism: Lachnospiraceae bacterium UBA1759 (assembly GCA_002315555.1). Taxonomy (GTDB): domain Bacteria; phylum Bacillota; class Clostridia; order Lachnospirales; family Lachnospiraceae; genus UBA1267. Next base: position 54,950 of record DCHF01000003.1, read on the forward strand.
AGATCGTCAGCCATCAGGATGAGACCGGTTATTTCAACATTTATTATATGACGGTGGACAAGGATCCGTCCCATCGTTTTGCGACGCGCGACCGTCACGAGCTGTACTGTCTGGGCCATCTGATCGAAGCCGCAATCGCGTATGACGAGGCGACCGGAAAGAATGCGCTTCTTGACTTCTGTATCCGGTTTCTGGACTATGTGGAACAGCGCTTCGTCATTGAGAAAAGCGCCGGATTCCAGACGCCCGGTCACGAAGAGATCGAGCTTGCGCTGGTCCGCCTTTACGATTACACCGGAAACGAGCGGTTCCTGAAGCTGGCGTCTCACTTCGTGGATGAGCGCGGAAAGCGCGAAGAGGGCCTGACACCCTGGTCACACGAGAGCTACAACCAGTCGCATCTGCCGGTCCGGATGCAGAAGACGGCGGAGGGCCACGCGGTGCGTGCAATGTATCTGTACTGTGCGATGGCGGATCTTGCGCTCCGTACCGGCGACGGCGAACTCCTCGATGCCTGCCGCGAACTGTATGACAACATTCTGACCAGGCGCTCTTATGTGACCGGAAGCATCGGTCAGTCCAGCTGCGGCGAAGCCTTCACCGTGGATTATGACCTTCCGAACATGGCGTCCTATTCGGAGACCTGCGCAGCCATCGGCATGATGATGTTCTCCAGACGCATGATGCTGTTCGGCGCGGACCGCAAGTATGCGGACACCATCGAACGCCTGATGTATAACGGCTTCATTTCCGGCCTTTCCCTGTCCGGTAAAGCCTTTTTCTATGAGAATCCGCTCGAGATCATGCCGTATTTCTATAAGCGCAATGTCAGCGTGGAGCATTCGGAACATGTGCCGGCAACGGTCCGCAAGGAATACTTTGGCTGTTCCTGCTGCCCGCCCAATATCACGCGTGTCATTCCGTCCATTGCGTCCTATCTGTACACGGAGGAGGATGGCGTGCTGTACGTGCATCAGTTTATGAAGAGCGTATCCACGCTGGAGATCGGCGGGAAGAACTACACGATCACGCAGAAAACGGCTTATCCGGAGAACGGAAAGGTGCAGATCCTGGTGTCCGGCGGCGACCTGAAGGTGGCAGTCCGTGTACCGGGATGGTGCAGTGAATACACAGGCGGGGTCGCGGAAAACGGTTACACGTATTTTGATGTCCCGGACGGCGGCACGGTGACGATGGACTTCCCGATGAAGAGCCATTTCATCGCGGCAAATCCGCGTGTACTGCACGATGCCGGCAAATGCGCCGTGATGCGCGGTCCGTTCGTTTACTGTATGGAAGCGGTCGATAACGGCACCGGCATCCGCAATCTGAAGCTGAATACCCGGGCGCGCTTGAAGGTCGTGAAGAATGCGGAGCTCGGCGTTCCGGCACTCCTCGGCAAAGGGGTGCGTCCGGCTTACACCGGTGATGCCCTCTACCGTGAATACAGCGGCGAGACTGTGGAGCAGGAGGTCCTTCTGGTACCGTATTATGCCTTTGCAAACCGCGGCGAGAGCGAGATGCAGGTATTCATCGATGTGAAATAATAAGGGAAACGGGCAGGCGGAGAGCGTCTGCCCGTTCGTTTTGCCATCGGCCGATGGGGATGGACAAATAAAAAACGTTGTGCTATAATGCTTTCCGGCCAGAAGGATAAATGATCGCGGCCCGTTTTACGGGGTGAGGAAAGTCCGGGCTTCACAGGGCAGGATGCCGGCTAACGGCCGGTGGAGGCGACTCCAAGGAAAGTGCAACAGAAATATACCGCCTGCGAAAGCGGGTAAGGTTGGAAGGGCAGTGTAAGAGACTACCGCCGGTGTGGTAACACATCGGGCAATGTAAACCCCATCCGAAGCAAGGCTTAAACAGGAGCGCAGGGCGGCCCGTCTGCTCCGGGGTTAGCCGCTTGAGCCTGTTGGCAACAGCAGGTCTAGACAGATGATCATTCACGACATAACCCGGCTTATCGTCCTGCTGGCCGCAAGACGAAATGCGAGAGGTACATGCAAAATGCGTGTGCCTCTTTTTGTTTGCAGCGGAAACGATTATGCTTGTTAAATATGCCCCCTTGTAGTATAATAATTCCAAATGTAATGATACTGGAGAGGTATACACCTCGATATCAAAAAGCATTTGAAAGGAATTTTCCATGTGCAGTGAATTATTACACATCGGCCCGGTAACCGTCTACGGATACGGTGCCATGATCGCGCTCGGAATGATACTCTGTTTTGTCCTGGCGTGTACCCGTGCTAAAAAGACTTATCACATCGATCCGGATCTGATGTTCAATGCCGGCTTCATCGGCATCATCTTCGGCATTATCGGCGCAAAAGTGACCTACTGGATCGTAGAGATCAAGGATATCATTGCGGATCCCGGTATGATGTTCCGCGATCTGGGCGGAGGCTTCGTGGTTTACGGCGGACTTCTTTGCGGCATCATTGCACCGGTCATTTACTTAAAACTGAAGAAGACAACGGCGCTTGACAAGCTGGAGCTTGCGGTGCCGAGCATTTCCCTGGCGCAGGGCTTCGGGCGCATCGGCTGTTTCCTGGCCGGCTGCTGCTACGGTAAAGCCGCTCCCGCGGGCGCATGGTACGGCGTTACGTTCCCGGAAAACAGCATGGCGGTATCCGGCACTCCGCTGATCCCGACACAGCTGATCTCCGCAGGATTGGATTTTCTGCTTTGCGGCGCGTTGATCCTTTATACCAAAAAGCAGAAGGTACGCGGTTCCATCATTGCGCTTTACATGATCCTTTACAGCGTGGGCCGCTTTATGGTCGAGATGCTGAGAGACGACCCGCGCGGTACCATCGGAACGCTGTCCACTTCCCAGTTCCTGGCGATCTTTGTCGCAGGCGCGGGACTGATCATCCTGCTTATTTCGCTCAAACTGAAAATGAAGCCGCTGCACGTGCTTGCGGAGGAAGCGGAAGCTGAAGAGAAGAAAGAGGCGGAGGCCGTGGAAGAGGCCGTCGACGAGGTCGTTGAAGAGACCATCGAAGCCGTAATCGAAGAAAGTAATGAAGTTCTCGAAGAGAACAGGGCGGAAGTTCCCGAAAAAGGAGAATGAAATTGTACAAACTGTTAACCTACGACAAGTACCTGAAGAACTATGAAAGCGATATTGATCTCCGTATGTCCAATTACGACAAGAAACGCAAAGAGCTCTTAAAGAACGATGCTTCTCTCAAGGATTTTGCAAACGGGCATCATTATTTCGGTATTCATCGTCTGGACGACGGCACTACGGTCTACCGCGAGTGGGCACCGGGCGCCTCGGCTATGCACTTATTCGGTGATTTCAATAACTGGAACCGCGCATCGCATCCGATGACCGCGCTTCCGAACGGTGTCTGGGAGATCGTGCTCCCGAAGGACAAGGGCCTTGAGAACGGTCAGCGCTACAAAGTGCTGGTCACACACAACGGCGCGACCACCGAGCACATTCCGTCCTATGCCACGTATGTGACTCAGGATCCCAAGACCTACGTTTGGTCTTCCGAGGTCCGCTTCACGGAACCCTATGCCTGGAAGAATGACGAATGCCCGCGCGAGCTTCCGCCGCTCATTTATGAGTGCCACATCGGCATGGCGCAGGAAGAGGACGGCGTCGGCAGTTACGCCGATTTCACCGAGAAGGTCCTTCCGCGCATCAAATCCGAAGGCTATAACACCATTCAGATCATGGCCATTATGGAGCATCCGTATTATGCCTCCTTCGGCTATCAGGTATCCAATTTCTTCGCGGCAAGTTCCCGTTACGGTGTGCCGGAGGATCTGAAGGCCCTGGTCGATGCCGCTCACGGCCTCGGCATCCGCGTCCTTTTGGATGTGGTCCATTCCCACGCGGTCCGCAACGAAGCGGAGGGTCTGAACCGCTTTGACGGTACGGAGTTCCAGTATTTCCATGACGGCCCGCAGGGCGATCACAGCGCCTGGGGCACCAAACTTTTCAACTACGGGAAGAACGAAGTCATTCACTTCCTGCTGTCCAACCTGAAGTTCTGGATGGAGGAGTATCACTTTGACGGCTTCCGTTTTGACGGCGTCACGTCGATGCTGTACCACGACCACGGCCTGGGCTCCAATTTTGACAACTACGCCAAGTATTTCTCCATGAACACGGATACACAGGCGGTCACCTATCTGCAGCTGGCCAACGAACTGATTCATGAAATGGATCCGAAGGCGGTCACGATCGCAGAGGATATGTCCGGTATGCCGGGCATGTGTGTGGCGATCCCGGACGGTGGCATCGGCTTTGATTATCGCCTGTCGATGGGTGTTCCGGACCTCTGGATCCGCACATTAAAGGAAAAGAAGGACGAGGAATGGGATCTCTGGCAGATCTGGTATGAGCTTTCCGGACGCAGACCGCACGAAAAGAACATCGGCTATGCGGAGTCCCATGACCAGGCACTGGTCGGCGACAAGACGATCATGTTCCGTCTCTGCGACGCGGAAATGTACACGTCCATGAGCAATTTATCCAAGAGCAGCATGGTCATCGACCGCGGTATTGCGCTTCACAAGCTGATCCGTCTCATGACCTTCTCCCTGGCCGGTGAAGGCTATCTGAACTTTATGGGCAATGAGTTCGGTCATCCGGAGTGGATCGACTTCCCGCGCGAAGGCAACGGCTGGTCGTATCATTACTGCAGACGTCAGTGGCATCTGGTTGATGACGGCCTCTTAAAGTACCGGTATCTTGCGGCCTTTGACAAGGAGATGCTTAAACTCGAAAAGGATCATCAGATCCTTTGCCATCATGCACACAACCTTTGGGTGCACCAGCAGGACCACATTCTGGTCTACGAAAAAGGCGGCGATATCTTCGCCTTCAACTTAAATCCCTCCAAATCCTTCAGCGGATATTTTGTACCGGTCCGCGCGGCAGGAGATTACGAGGTCATCCTGTCCTCCGATGACGCAGACTTTGGAGGATACGGACGCGTTGATACCAATACGGTTTACCATGCAGAGACAGTTTCGGACGAGCATACAGGGTTCTTCACGTATCTTCCGAGCCGCACCGCGGTCGTATTCCGGAAAAAATAACAAGAGGAAAAACTGAAAAACATGTACGAATTATTATCCCTTTCTGTTGCTATTCTGGCAGGTCTTCTGATGACCCGCGTGTTTAAACCGCTTCGCCTTCCGGCCGTCACCTCCTACCTCGTGGCGGGTGTTCTGATCGGACCGTATGTCCTCGGACGTGTGGGCGTTCAGGGGATGGGCTTCACCACGGAGGAGGCTGTCAGCAAGCTATCGCTGATCTCTGATGTCGCGCTGGCGTTCATCGCATTCTCCATCGGCTCCGAATTCCGTCTTTCCGAACTGAAGAAGACCGGACGTCAGGCCGTTGTCATCGGTATTTTCCAGGCGCTCGCAGCCGCAGTTCTGGTCTGCGCGGCCCTGTTCATCGTTCACACCCTGTTCCCGGACCGTCTGACGCTTCCGCAGGTGCTGACCATGGGCGCCATCGCGACGGCGACCGCTCCGGCAGCGACCCTGATGGTCGTCCGTGAGTATAAGGCGAAGGGTGAGACCACCAGCCTCCTGCTGCCGATCGTAGCACTCGATGATGCTGTCGGTCTTGTGGTGTTCGCGGTGCTGTTCGGTATTGCAAAGACCATTGCGAGCGGTGAGGTGGAGGTCATCTCCATCATTTTGAATCCGCTGATCGAGATCGTGGTATCCATCGGCCTTGGTGCACTGATGGGCTGGATCCTGACACAGCTGGAAAAACTGTTCAATTCGCATACCAATCGTCTGAACATGACCATTGCGCTGGTCTTTATGACCGCCGCACTGTCCATGATCGAGATCGAGGCGGGCCCGGTCACCATCGGTTCCTCCTCCCTTCTGACCTGTATGATGCTCGGAACGGTCTTCTGTAATCTCTGCCCGTTGTCAGAGGATATTATGGCTGCTTCCGATAAGTGGACGTCCCCGCTGCTCGCCCTGTTCTTCGTCGTCAGCGGCGCGGAGCTGGAGCTCAGTGTATTTACCGACATCGGCATCGTTCTGATCGGTATCGTTTACATTGTGGTCCGCTGCCTCGGTAAGTACTACGGTGCACGTATCAGTGCGATGGCAACGAACTGCTCCAAGAATGTTCAGAAGTATTTGGGTATTACGTTGTTCCCGCAGGCCGGTGTCGCACTCGGTATGTGTGCATTGGCAATGGAGCTCGGTTCCGAAGGCTCCATGATCCGCAATATTACGCTGTTCTCGGTCCTGGTCTATGAGCTGGTAGGCCCGCTGATGACAAGAGAAGCTCTGACCAAGGCCGGCGATATCGTTCCGAAGTCCGCAGAGGTCACCAACCGTCGTCAGAACCGTCTGGCGGAAGTGCTGTCCCGTAACAATAAAAAGAACGGATAAAGGAGCATCGTACCGTGAAGTCCAATTTTGCCCGCCTGATCGATGTTATCTGTAAAGAAGAGGATATTGAAGTACGGAGTTATTCGGATGACTGGTCGCATAAGCTTTCCAGAGACGGTCACACGGCTTTCATCACCGGATACCAGTTCGCGCTGAATCCGGCATCGTCCAAGGAGCTGGCGCAGGATAAAGCACTGACCTACAGTGTGCTTACGGATGCCGGTGTTCCTGCTGCGGTGCATGAATTTCTGCCGTCCTTCACGGAGGAATCGGAAAAGGAATTTCCCTACCGGGCGCTTTACGAGGCCTGCATGGCGGAGCGGGGAGAAGCGGTACTCAAGGATAACTACGGTACCGGCGGAAATAAGGTGTTCCGCATCTCCGATGAAGAAGCTTATGTGAAGACCCTGAAAAAGATCTGGGAAGGCTCCTATGCGGCATCGATCTCACCGTTTTATGAGATCGAGGAAGAGATCCGCGTGGTGGTGCTGGACGGGGAGGGCCGGCTGTTTCTGAAAAAGGAACGGCAGACGGTCACCGGAAACGGCCGTGATACGGTAGAAGCGTTGGTGCTTGCAGATCCCGCGAAAGCGGAGAATATTGCCGTCGTACCGAAGAAGGAACTGAAGCGGGTCCCGGAAGACGGGGAAACGGTCTATTTAAACTGGAAACACAATCTGGGCCAGGGCGCGACCGGCGTCGTGGTGACGGATGAAACCCTTAAATCGGAACTGGCAGACATCGCAAGAGCGGCGCAGAAGGCACTGGGCCTCCGGTTCTGTTCCGTGGACATTGTCCGTGTGAACGGTAAACGGATGGTGCTGGAAGTGAACGGCGGTGTCATGATGGAACATTTTGCGGGCCAGAGCGAGACCTGTTTTGAGACTGCAAAAGGCATCTACAAGGACGCGATCCTTCGGATGCTCTGATTCCCGTAAAATGTGTAATACATGTTTTAACGGCATAATACGGAGGTCACAATGATCGATTTTGATGAAGAATTAAAGAAATTCAAGCCGAGCCTTGAAATTGACGATACGGAGAACGCGATCCTCTCCGATAATGTAAATGACATGGTCGATCTCATGATCGAGATCATGAACGAGTATCGCGACCGCTAACCGGAGGAAACTATGCTTTGTTACAGATGCAACGGCACGCTGGATCCTTCGCGGGACACGTGCTCGAAGTGCGGTACGGACGTACGCGTTTATAAGAAGATCGTTTACGCGTCCAACCGCTACTATAACGAGGGCCTTGTCAAGGCGCAGGCACGCGATCTTACCGGTGCGCGCGATTCCCTTCGCAAGAGTCTCTATTTATATAAGAAGAATACCAATGCCCGGAATCTTCTCGGCCTCGTGGAATACGCCATGGGTGAATCCGCGGAAGCCCTGAAGGAGTGGGTGCTTTCCAAGAATTTTTCGACTACGCGCAATGCGAACATCGCCGACCGCTTCATCAACAGCATGAAGCGCAACATGCGCGAGCTGGATTCGGAAGGACACGGCATCAAAAAATACAATCAGGCGCTGAATTATGCGCGGAACGGCGCAAAGGATCTTGCCATGATCCAGTTAAAGAAAGTCGTTTCCGTTCATTCCAATATGACCAAGGCGTACGAGCTTCTGGCGCTTCTGTACATCGATGACGGCAAGATCGAGCAGGCCAAGAAGGTCATCGCGCAGTGCCTGCAGGTGGACCGCGGCAATGCCTCCGCACTTCATTTCATGAAGGAACTGGAGACGATGAACGACCGGAACTCCAGTCATTCGCTCGGTATCGTCGGTGAGACGGACCGTGAGCAGCTGATCATTCCGGTGCGTTTCCGTGACTACGGATCGTATCTGACCAATGCGCTTTACATCGCGCTCGGTTTGATCATCGGTATCGCGATCGCTTGGTATGTCATGGTGCCCGGTAAAGTGGAAAAGGAACTGTCCGGCGTAAGCGAGGAAGTCCGTTCCTATGAAAATGTCATCTCCGACCTGCAGGCAGAGCTTGCGGCGGAGAAGAAATCCAATGTCAATGAGAGCGAGGAGTCCTCGATGGTGGAGAGTGCTTCGGAAGAATCCTCGGAAGAAGAATCCCGCGAGATCGAAAGCTCCGAAGCGGCAGAGATCGAAGAGACCTTCCCGGAGGGCGTCGTTCAGACCGATCACTGGACCATCAGCCAGGATGCCGTAAACAAGGCGGTCTCCGCATATGGTGTGCCGGATTACCGGACGGTCTACGAAAGCTTCTTTGAGATCAACCCGGGAATGCTGAGTTCCGTAAACGCGGAACATTACAAGAATCTGATCATCATCGTTCTGGATGAAGGCGTAAAGAACAACGCCGTTGCGCAGGCGGAAGAGCTTGCGGCGGCCGGCGATTCCCTCGGCGCAGCGAAGCTGTACGATGCCATCGTCCTGGCGCACCGGAACGACGCCTCGCTTCGCATGAAGGCGGCGGAGTACTATGAAGCGGCCGGTGAAACAGCAAGCGCCGCAAACCGCTACTGGCAGGTCTATAACCTGTTCCCGGACAGCGAATATAAAGACACCTGTTCCGCAAAGTACATGGAACTGACCGGAAAGGACCATGTTCCGGGGCTTCCGGAAGGAACCGATGCGGCAAGTCTGACCGCTCCGTACACTGCGGAAGAGCTTGAAAGCCTCATCACGGATGCGGGCTGACGGCACTGAAAAAACTTGTAATATACGCAGGGAAAGGGCTTGACTGAGCCCTTTCCTTGTGCTATAGTATTATGGCGTCTTAATATGGAGAGACGTGTGAACTTGCCTGTTCACATATTACGATGGAGGTGGAAATCGTGCGTGTAAGAATTACTTTAGAATGTACTGAATGCCATCAGCGTAACTACAATCTGACAAAGGAAAAGAAGAACCATCCGGAAAGAATGGAAACCAAGAAGTACTGCAGATTTTGTCAGAGACATACCATGCACAAGGAGACTAAGTAATCTGATTTAAGATTACGTCCTGTCCGATTTGTGCAGATAAGGAGTAGAATTATGGCTGAAAAGAGCAAGGCTACGCAGAAAAAAGCGAATTTTATCGTTTCTTTCGCGAAGGGCCTGAAGGCTGAACTGAAGAAGATCAACTGGCCGACCAAGGACGATGTATTTAAGCAGTCCGTTGCTGTCGTTGTGATCTCTGCAGTTCTGTGCGGATTCATTCGTCTGATCGATGTTCTGGCACAGTATCTGATCGGTACTGTCAGCTCGATCTTCTGATCGGAGGCCGCATGGAAGAGGCTAAATGGTATGTAGCTCATACTTATTCCGGGTATGAGAACAAAGTAAAAGTAGACATTGAAAAGACCATTGTAAACCGCAATCTGCAGGAGCAGATTCTGGAAGTCTCCATTCCCGTTGAAGAGGTCGTGGAAATCAAGAACGGTGTTAAAAAAGTTACGGAACATAAGCTGTTCCCGTGCTACGTTCTTTTACACATGATCATGAACGAAGAGACCTGGTACGTCGTCCGTAACACAAGAGGTGTTACCGGCTTCGTCGGCCCGGGATCCAAGCCCGTTCCGCTCAGTGACGAGGAAATGCTCAATATGGGCATCGGAGGCAACAAGAATATCGTGGTTGATTATGAGCCCGGCGATGAAGTCGTCGCGATCAGCGGTGCATGGCGTGATACCGTCGGCACTATCAAGTCGATCAACCAGCAGAAGCAGACCGTTACGATCATGGTCGATATGTTTGGCCGCGAGACCCCGGTTGAATTAGGGTTTACGGAAGTTAAGAAAAAGTAATACATCGACGTTCGTCGATGGTGGGAGGGAAATTCCCGTAATTTACCACATTAGGAGGTGCCAAAATGGCAAAGAAGATTGATGGATTTATTAAGTTACAGATTGCTGCCGGCAAAGCAACCCCGGCTCCGCCTGTAGGTCCGGCCCTTGGTCAGAAGGGCGTAAATATCGTTCAGTTTACTAAGGAATTTAATGCGAGAACAGCTGATAAGGGTGACACCGTTATTCCGGTCATCATCACTGTTTACTCAGATAAGAGTTTCACTTTCGTTTGCAAGACTCCGCCTGCTGCAGTTCTGATTAAGAAGGCATGCAACATTAAGACCGCATCCGGTACTCCGAACAAGGTCAAGGTTGCAAAGCTCTCACAGGCTGACCTTCGCGCTATCGCTGAGACCAAGATGCCTGACTTAAACGCAGCATCTATCGAAGCAGCTATGAGCATGATCGCCGGTACTGCAAGATCTATGGGCGTTACCGTAGAAGAGTGATCAGGACACGTTGAAACGAAATAAATAGGAAGTGGGAGGGACATTCCCGAAAATACCACATGGAGGTTTTAAATGAAGAGAGGTAAAAAGTATAAAGAGTCTGCTAAGTTAGTAGACCGTTCCGTACTTTATGATGCAGCTGACGCGATCGCTTTAGTAAAGAAGAGCGCTCCTGCTAAATTTGATGAAACTGTAGAACTTCACATTCGTACCGGTTGTGACGGCCGTCACGCTGAACAGCAGGTTCGTGGCGCTGTTGTGCTTCCGAACGGTACCGGTAAGAGCGTTCGCGTTTTAGTATTTGCTAAGGGTGACAGAGTCGAGCAGGCTCTTGCAGCCGGTGCAGATTTCGCCGGTGGCGAAGAACTCGTTCCGAGAATTCAGAACGAGGGCTGGCTTGATTTCGATGTAGTAGTTGCTACTCCGGATATGATGGGTGTTGTTGGTCGTTTAGGTCGTATCCTTGGACCGAAGGGCTTAATGCCGAACCCGAAGGCCGGCACCGTAACGATGGACGTTACCAATGCTGTTAAGGAAATTAAAGCCGGTAAGATCGAATACCGTCTTGATAAGTCCAACATCATTCATGTTCCGGTAGGTAAGGTTTCCTTCACAGAGGAACAGCTCGGTGAGAACTTCCAGACAATCATCGATGCAATCAACAAGGCTAGACCGTCAGCACTTAAGGGTCAGTATCTGAGAAGCGTAACGCTTTCTTCTACCATGGGCCCGGGCGTAAAGCTGAATGTTACCAAGCTGCAGGGTTAATTCCCCGGCTATTGATTATTGATGATTTTATAAGTGAACAGGCAGAAAAACAGGCTGTACGAAAGTACAGCCTGTTTTTTGTTTCAACGACGACGAAAACAAATTCAGCCTGGTGAGATTCGGCAGTGACCGCGCACATTCGCAATCAATGTGCCTCACGTCTTCCGTCGACTCACATTGCCTCCTTCTTGATAAAACGTAAGCGCTGTGGTAGAGTGGAGATAACACACAGCGGGCGGTGAACTGCCCGGAAAGGACGATCATGACTTACGTTGCTAACGAGAACCGCTATGACAAAATGATCTACAGAAGATGCGGGAAGAGCGGCATTTTACTGCCGGCAATCTCCATCGGCCTGTGGCATAATTTCGGTGATATTACGCCGTTCCGCACACAGCAGGAGATCCTGAGAACGGCTTTTGACCTCGGCATTACGCATTTTGACCTTGCAAACAATTACGGCCCGCCTTATGGTGAAGCCGAGACGAATTTCGGGCGTCACATGGATACCGACTGGCGTCCGTACCGTGACGAGCTGATCCTGTCTACAAAGGCCGGTTATGATATGTGGAAGGGCCCGTACGGTGATCACGGCAGTCGCAAGTACCTGATGGCCAGCCTGGATCAGAGCCTGAAGCGTATGCATGTGGACTATGTGGATATTTTCTATCATCACCGTCCGGATCCGGAGACGCCGATCGAAGAGACCATAGGCGCGTTGTATGACATCGTAAAGAGCGGTAAGGCCCTGTACGCGGGCATCTCCAATTACAATGCGGAGCAGGCATCCGCTGCAATCAAATGCATGAAGGATATGGGCATGCATCTTCTGATCCATCAGCCCAACTATTCGATGTTCAACCGCTCGATCGAGCACGGCCTGACCGATGTTCTCCGTGAAGAGGGCGTGGGCTGTATCGCGTTTGGTCCGCTGGCCGGCGGCCGGTTGACCGGTCGCTACCTGGAGGGGATCCCGGCCGATTCCAGAGCCGGACACGATCCGCGCTTCCTTCGCCCGGCCGATATTACCGATGAATATCGGACAAAGGTACGCGTACTGAACGAGATCGCTCAGGCTCGCGGCCAGAGCCTTGCGCAGATGGCGCTCGCGTGGACGCTTCGTGATGATACGGTCACCACCGCGCTGATCGGCGCGAGCCGTGCATCCCAGGTGGTCGAAAACGTACAGGCACTTGATAATCTTGCCTTCACTGAAGAGGAACTTGCGGCGATCGATGCCGCTCTCGCACAGTGAGAATGGGCCTCATAAACAAGCGGAAAATAATAAAAAAGCCGGAAGCTTTACAGCTTCCGGCTTTTTGAATATTAGGGTCGTGACCCTGTTGA
>DCHF01000055.1:0-75622 GCA_002315555.1 Lachnospiraceae bacterium UBA1759
ATTTGCTTCTAAATCATCATACAAGCAGTTCTATGAACAATCATCACTATGAAGATTGCAACTACCGCGGCAAGATCGTCCGGATGGAGTATCAGGCACCGAAGACGGACGGCACGCTTGTGGACAAGTACATGAATGTTTATCTGCCGTACGGCTACGACGCGGATGAGACGAAGAAGTACAATGTGCTTTATGTCATGCATGGCGGCGGCGGTTCGGCCGATGCCTTCCTGGACTGCGCTCCGACCAAAAACATGCTGGACCTGTCCTTCTTTAAGAAGGAGGCCGATCCGTGCATCGTGGTGTTCCCGTCCTATTACATGAAGAGTTACGGTGACAACCCGGTCAAGGAGATCGGCACCGTGTGGGAAGGCGGCGAGACAAAGAATTTCCAGAAGGAGCTTCGCGAGATCGTGATCCCGATGGTGGAGGGCACCTTCCGCACTTACGCAGAGACCACGGACTTTGACGGCCTGAAGGCTTCCCGCAGACATCGCGCGTTCACCGGCTTCTCCATGGGCGGCTGCACGACCTGGTACGCATTCCTGCTGAACCTGGACATCATTTCGGAATTCCTTCCGCTTTCCGGCGATTGCTGGGTCCTTGGCCATATGGCAGGCGGCGAGCAGACCGAGGCGACCGCAAAATATCTGTCCGATCACGTGAAGACGAGCGGTTACACGCCGGCGGATTTCCATATTTACGCAGCGACCGGCACGGCGGACCTGGCACACACCGCGCTGACTCCGCAGATCATGGAAATGAAGAAGTATCCGGAGTTCATTTACAGCGAGAATTATGACGAGGGCAACATGAATTTCCTGCTGAAGGAAGGCGCGGAGCACTCCTACGAGGAAGTCTATCAGTACATTTACAACTTCCTGCCGTACCTTTTCAAGGCGGAAAAGTAACAAGAGAGAATCAAAACCGGCCCGGGGAAACGGGCATGAAAGGAAATATACCAATGGAACTTGCAATGAGAAAAGACGTTCCGGTCAATGAGACCTGGGACCTGTCCCTGATCTATGAGACGGAAGAGAAGATGTGGGCGGACCTTGAAAAGGCGGAAACACAGACTGCAGAGATCGTGAAGAACTATAAGGGAAAGCTGGACGATCCGGATAATATCGTCGCATGCCTGAATGCCAAGGAGGAAGTGCTGAAGACGCTTTACCTGGTGGGCAGCTATACCGAGCTTGCGATCTCCGTCGATTATTATGACTCCAGGAATCAGGAGAACGGTGCGCGGACCGGCGCGCGTATGGCTAAGATCGACAGCGAACTGTCCTTCGTGGATTCCGAGATCCTGCAGGCATCTACGGAGACGCTGGAAAAGGCCATCGACTGCGCGACCGGCTGCAGGAATTATCTGAAGGACCTTCTTGCAAAGAAGGCTCACCAGCTGACCCCGGAGACCGAAAAAGCGCTGTCCGCACTGGGACAGACCTTCCAGACACCGTATAATGTCTACAATATGTCCAAGCTTGCGGATATGAAGTTCGACTCCTTCTCCGTGAACGGCAGGGAATACCCACTCGGTTACTCTCTGTTTGAGGACGACTACGAATACGAGATCGATACCGATGTCCGCCGCGCCGCATTCCGCGCGTTCTACGATAAGCTGGCGCAGTACGAGAATACCACCGCGACTGCTTACAATGCACAGTGCACCATGGAGAAGACCATGGCCGATCTGAGAAGCTACCGGGATGTGTTTGAATCGCTTCTTTCAGATCAGAAGGTCACCCGCGAGATGTATGACCGCCAGATCGATCTGATCACAGAGAAGCTGGCACCGCACATGCGGAAATACGCACGTCTTCTTCAGAAAAAGCACGGCCTGGACAAGATGACCTTTGCGGACCTGAAGCTTGCGGTGGATCCGGAATTCGATCCGCGCGTTACCATTGAAGAGTCCAGGGAATATGTCAAAAAGGGTCTTGCGATCCTCGGCGAGGATTACGTTGCCATGGTCGAAAAAGCATACAAGGAACGCTGGATCGACTTCGCAAAGAACCAGGGCAAATCCACCGGCGGCTTCTGTGCCAGCCCGTACGGCAAGAATTCCTATATCCTGTTAAGCTGGAATGATCGCATGGCTGATGTATTTACCATCGCCCATGAACTGGGTCACGCCGGCCACTTTGGCCGCACAAATGCGGAACAGTCCCTGTACGACACTAATGTCTCCACGTATTTCATCGAAGCACCGTCCACGATGAACGAGCTCATTATGGCGCACTATCTGTTAAAGACGAGTGATGACAAGCGTTTCCGCCGCTGGGTACTTTCCAGCATGATCGGCCATACCTACTACCACAACTTCGTCACCCATCTGCGTGAGGCCTGGTACCAGCGCGAGGTCTATAAGATCATCGATCGGGGCGGTTCCGTGAATGCCGAAGTCCTGTCCGGTATCTTCCGTAAGAACCTGGAACTGTTCTGGGGCGAGGATGTAGAGATCACAAAAGGCGCCGAACTCACCTGGATGCGTCAGCCGCATTACTACATGGGCCTGTATTCCTACACCTACAGCGCCGGTTTGACTGTTGCGACGCAGGTCTGCAAGCGCATTGAGGAAGAGGGACAGCCGGCGGTCGAAGACTGGAAGAACGTTCTTCGTTCCGGCAGCACGCTGGATCCGGTCGGTCTTGCGGCGCTTGCAAAGATCGATATCACGACCGATGCTCCGTTAAACGATACCATCGATTACATCGGTTCGATCATCGATGAGATCTGCAAGCTCACGGAAGAGATCGACGGCATTAAGGTGGATTGATCCGGATAATAAAAAGCACCGTCTGCGAAAGCAGGCGGTGCTTTTTTAATGGGTGTCAACTGAAATAAAGACGTTTGGATTCGATCAGCGCTGTCATAAAAAGCTTATCCATTTCGGAAAGACGGTGCTTCTTGCGATGGATCAGAACGTCGCGATACATCGGCGCCAGACCGTTGAACGGAACCACCTTCAGGCCGAGTTTTTCCTCAACGACCGAAGGCTGCGGGGTGGACCAGATAAAGGCGGTGGGATTATGCATGATGACATCGAGCGCAGTCGCACGGTCGGACAGAACGATATTCCGGCAGGTCGGTACGGAGGCTTCGCTCCGGTTCGGAATGTCAACACCGACGGTGTCATTGACAGTACGACGGCGGATCTCGGTATAGGGCAGGAGATCCTGGGCCGTCACTTCACTGAGTGCGGCGAGCGGGCTGTTATTATTGACCAAAATGCCCTGACGGAACTCGGCGACCAACTCGTAAGCCAGGTCCTTTTCTTCAAAGAGCTCTTTAAAATAGCGGTCGTAGTATTCTTCATACCGGATGATCCCGACATCGTAGTTCTCGGAACAGACGCGCTGGATCGTTTCACTGGAGTGCTCCTCCGTCAGCGTGAGGGTATAAGTGTTATCCGTGACGCGGGCGGAAAAGAGGGCAAATGCCCCGGAGATGTAAGCGGAACGCGGGCAGGAGACCGAAAAATGCTTCTGGTCTTTCTGCTGGATCGTATATTGTTTTTCCAGATCGTTGATCTGCTGCAGGATCATTTTGGCGCGACTGATAAACTGCACACCGTCCTGTGTGAGAGTCATACCGCGGGATGAACGCTCAAAGATGCGGATGCCGAGATCGGCTTCCAGCTCCTTGACGGAACGGCTCAGATTGGGCTGGGCGATCAGAAGATCCTCGGAAGCCTTGTTAATGGAGCCTGCGTCGGCGATTGCGACCGCATATCTCATGTGTTGAATATT
Source organism: Lachnospiraceae bacterium UBA1759 (assembly GCA_002315555.1). GTDB lineage: Bacteria > Bacillota > Clostridia > Lachnospirales > Lachnospiraceae > UBA1267. The sequence continues at coordinate 3,753 of DCHF01000055.1, forward strand.
CATCATAGTCTTCTTTCTTTATAAAGAACGGATTTTGTTGCGAAAATTCTGATTTGACTATATCATATTTTATATGATGGTGCTACTATTTTGGTAATGAAAATTTGAAAAAAGTATTGCGAAACCACGGAAAAGCAGGTACAATTAAACTGAATGTTAAAAAGTTAACAATTTAACAATCACAAAGTTTTATTAATGTCTTCAACTCAGTAGGAGGGGTTATGAAAATTACGGTTTGCATCGGTTCATCATGTCATATCAAAGGCTCAAGAGAAGTCGTGGAAGCATTTCAGGAACAGATCAAAGCGAGCGGTCTTGACGATAAGGTCGAACTCAGCGGAACATTTTGTATGGGGAACTGCCAGAAGGGTGTTTGCGTGACCGTGGACGATGAGCTTTTCTCCGTATCTGCGGATACGGTTCCCGCATTTTTTGAAGAGCATGTAAAAGCGAAGGTGACGGCATGATCATCGTATCGATCTGCGTGGGATCCTCCTGCCATTTAAAAGGATCCGAGGAAATCGTGGAACTGTTCCAGAAGACGCTCGAAGAACGCGGCCTGCAGGACGATGTGGTTCTGATGGGCAGCCTTTGCATGGGAAAATGCAACCGTGTGGGCGTGACGATCCAGGTGGATGATGATATTTTCCCGGGCATAACGGTCGCCGGCTTTGCGGAGTTTTTTGAGAAGAATATCGTTGCCCGTTTAAAGGCAGAGGCATGACATGGCAAATTATCTGAGACTGAAAAAATCGAACTGTAAAAACTGCTATAAATGCATCCGGAACTGTCCGGTAAAGTCCATCCGTTTTTCCGGCAATCAGGCGCATATCATCGGCGACGAATGCATTCTCTGCGGCCGCTGCTTCGTTGTATGCCCGCAGGATGCCAAGGAGATCGTGGATGAGACCGAAAAGGTCGGCGTTCTGTTAAGCTCCGGCGACCCCGTAGTGGTCAGCCTTGCACCGTCGTTCATCGCAAATTACGACGGCGTTGGCATCGAATCCATGGAGGAAGCGCTGAAGAAGCTTGGCTTTTCCGCTGTTGAGGAGACTGCCATCGGCGCAACGCTCGTGACCAGGGAGTACATCCGCATGATCGAAGAGGAGGACCGCGATGTCATCATCACGTCCTGCTGTCCGTCCGTCAATCTTATGGTCCGTAAGCATTTTCCGCATCTGCTGCCGTATCTGGCCGATGTTAAGACGCCGGCCATGGCACATTGCATGGATATTAAAAAGCGTATGCCGAACGCAAAGACCGTTTTCATCGGTCCGTGTGTTGCAAAAAAGCTGGAGGCCGACGAAAGCAACGGCCTGATCGATGCGGTACTGACCTTTGAGGAGCTGACCAACTGGCTGAAGAAAGAACGTATCGAACTGAAGAAGGAGATCCGCGAGAATCCGAAGAGCCGCGCCAGAATGTTCCCGACCACGGGCGGCATCCTGCGTACGATGAACCACAAGACGACCAAGTTCTCATATGTCCCGATCGACGGCGTGGAGAACTGTGTGGCGGCGCTGAAGGATCTGGAAAGCGGCAATATCCACCATTGCTTTATTGAGATGTCTGCATGTACCGGCAGCTGTTCAAACGGCCCGGTCATGGAAAAATACCACGGCACGCCGGTCCTGGATATGGTCCGCGTAAACCGTTATTCCGGTGAGGAACACTTTGACATTGACGCGATGGATCCCATTGAGATCCATCAGGTCTACGACCGTCTGAACACGAATACGATGATGCCGACGGAAACGGAGATCGAGGCGATCTTACGTAAAATGGGCAAATACAGAAAGGAGCAGGAGCTGAACTGCGGTTCCTGCGGTTATAATTCCTGCCGTGAGAAGGCGGTTGCCATTTTCCAGGGCAAGGCCGATGAGAGCATGTGTCTGCCGTATCTGAAGGATAAAGCAGAGAGCTTCTCCGAGAGCATCAGCCGCAATACGCCGAACGGTATCATTGTGGTCAATGAGTCGCTGGAGGTCCAGCAGATCAACCCGGCGGCCCTGAAGATCCTGAATCTTCGCGATGAACGGGATGTGATGGGCGATCCCATCGTCCGTATCATGGACCCGACGGATTACGAACAGGTCCTTCGTACCGGCCGTTCTCTCACAAATCAGCGCCGTTATCTTGCGGAATATGACCGTTATGTGGAAGAGAGCATCATCTTTGACCGTGAAAGCAAGGTACTGATCTGTCTTCTCCGTGATGTTTCGGAAGAGGAACAGGCCCGCGCGGAGAAGGAAGATATCAGCCGCCAGACCATCGAGGTCGCGGATAAGGTCGTTGAAAAGCAGATGATGATCGTACAGGAGATCGCCATGCTGCTCGGTGAGACGGCCGCGGAGACCAAGATCGCGCTTACCAAGCTGAAGGAGTCTATTACCCATGAATAAGCTCTTTGCGGATATCGGTTATAAAAGCGTCAACCATTTCGGAGAGCAGCTGTGCGGAGACCATGTGGATGTCGTGGAGCAGGAAAGCGGGGCAATGGTCATCGTCCTTGCGGACGGACTGGGCAGCGGCGTTAAAGCCAGCATCCTTTCCACTCTTACGTCCAAGATCATCTCCACCATGATGGCGGCGGGACTTTCCCTGGACGAGTGCGTTTCCACGATCGCTGCGACGCTTCCCGTGGATCAGGAGCGCGACGTGGCTTATTCCACCTTTACGATCATCCGCCTGAATGAGAACGATACGGCGGATCTGATCCAGTACGACAATCCGCACATCATTATGATCCGGAATTTCAGTGTGACGGAATATCCCAAGCGGGAGCTGACGGTCGGCGGGAAAAAGATCTACCATTCCACGATCCGCCTGAGAGAGGACGACGTCTTCATTGCGATGAGTGACGGCTGTCCGCACGCAGGCATCGGTAATTTCTATAATTTCGGCTGGAAACGCGAGGAGATCGCCGCGTATATGTCCGCGCTGGTTCCGGGCGGTCATACCGCAAAGAATCTTGCGACCATGCTGGTCGATGAATGCACCCGCTTGTATGCCAACAAGCCGGGCGATGACGCGACGGCCTGTGTCGTCAAGCTGCGTAAGCGCACGCCGGTCAATATCCTGTTCGGCCCGCCGGAAAACCGCGATGATTCCGATCGGATGATGCGGCTGTACTTCTCCAAGGAGGGCAAACACATCGTCTGCGGCGGCACCACCTCCGGCATCGTTTCCAAGTGGCTGAACAAGCCCATCCGCGCATCCCTGACCTATGTTTCCGGCGATGTTCCGCCCACCGCGGAGATCGAAGGCGTGGATCTGGTTACCGAAGGCGTCATCACCGTCAACCGTGTGGTGGAATACGCGAAGGATTACCTGGATGAGAACAAGCTCTATGAGAAATGGAGCTACGGAAGAGACGGTGCGGCACTGATCAGCCGTCTTCTGTTTGAGGAAGCGACCGATATTAATTTCTATGTGGGCAAGGCGATCAATCCGGCACACCAGAATCCGAATCTGCCCATCAACTTCAACATCAAGATGAATCTCGTGGAAGAGCTTTCCGGCTGCCTGAAGCGTATGGGCAAGCATATCAAGGTCAGCTACTTCTGACGGGAAAAGCGCATAAAAAACCCCGGCCTTTTCGGTAGGCCGGGGTTTTTGTTACTGTACAAGTGTGGTGCCGTGCATCGAGCTGTCATCCGGTGACAGAAGCGTCAGGTGCTCCGAATTGTAGAGCTTGCGGTATTCAAGCGGCGAGCAGCCGAGTGTGCTGCGGAAGACCTTGTTGAAATTGGAGATGCTTTGGAAACCGGCGGAAAAGGCGATCTCCGTGACCGGAACATCGCTGACACGCAGAAGGCGTACGGCTTTACGGATACGGCTGCGGTTCAGGAATTCACTGAAGCTTTCGTTCGCGTATTTCTTGAAGACGCGTGAGAAGTAGTAGGTGCTGAATCCGCTGAGCTGTGCAACATCGGCCTGGGAAAGGTCGCGATCGCAGTTTTCCGTGATGTAGGCGCAAGCCTGCTTGATCTTCAAATAGGTTTCGTTTGACGAAGTGAGCGACGGAGTGTCCTCCTCCGGAACACGAAGCGCTTCCTCACAGATCGCGAGAAGCATTTCCTCGATCTTGATACGGGCGCGGGTCTCCGCGAGGACCGGATGCTCCTCCTGAATGTGGTAGACCGCGTGGATCTCATCACGGAGAAGACGGTTCAGGGCGGGGTAGTTGTCACCGATCAGATGCAGCTTGGTCATGGACAGATAGTTCATGTTGATATCGTGGCAGCGGGTGACCAGATCGCAGCCGAACCTGATGCAGACGATCTCGCCGTTGTTGCCGTCGATGACTTCATGAAGTTCGGACGGCCAGACGAGGAGAACATCACCCGGATGAAGGGCATAGGTGATGCCGTTGATGCGCCAGATCTGATTTCCCTGATCGATCAGGTAAAACTCGGCGGTCAGATGCCAATGTTCCGGAAATGCCGCCGCCTGAAAACGGTAGGCCTTGATGAATTCGGAATATCCGTCAAAGTTCAGGACATCCTTAGTCGGTGCTTCTGCCATAAATCCCCCCCAAAAAAAATGCAGAATCGATAAGCTCTGCGCAAAATACAGTAGTAAAGAAAAGACTACACTGAATGATCGTTAGTATATGTTCATATCACAGTTTTCCCGCGTAGGCAAGATTCTTCGACAAATAATCGCAAAAATGAGCAATATTTGTTTCCGTACAGACAAAATTGTATGAGCAAATATTGTTGTGAGATGCTATATTGATGATACCTTCCTTGCTTCTATGAATTGTCTTAAGGCTTAGACCGAATACTTTGTTCAACCCTGCTTACGAGACCTGATATTCATACGAATGAAGTATATGACGGAAAACAAGAAGTAAAAAAGACCCTCCGGCAATCGTGCAGCCGGGGGGCTCTTTTTTTGTCGTTTTTGGACGATTGAAAAAACGGGGAAAATGTGTATAGTGGTGATATGAGCCAAAAATTCAATATCGGCATCCTGGCGCATGCGGATGCCGGAAAAACGACAATTACAGAACAGCTTCTTGGGCTTTCCGGCAGGATCCGTAAATCGGGCTCCGTGGATCACGGGACGACCGTGACCGATTTTATGGAGGTGGAGAAGCGACGCGGTATATCTGTGAACAGCGCGTGTGTTTCACTGTCCTATAACGGGGCGGACATCGACATCATCGATACCCCGGGGCACGTGGATTTTGCGGGCGAGGTGGACCGGTCGCTTTCGGCAATGGACGGCGCCGTACTGGTGCTTTCCGGCGTAGAAGGCGTTCAGGCGCAGACGCGCACCATTTTCCGTGCGCTCCGGGAACTGAACATTCCGACCATCCTCGTGTGCAATAAGATCGACCGCGTGGGATTTGAACGGCCCGCGTTTGAAAAGCAGCTGGGGGAGGAACTGACGGCGCGGTTTGCCCCGGTCGATGAACCGGAGAGCGTGCTTGCTGTCCTCGCGGAAGAGGATCCCGACATGGAGGAGGCGTTTCTGACGGAGGAGATGCCGGAGGAACAGGTCTTAAAAGAAAAGCTCGCGGCGTATACAAAAAAGGGTACGGTGTTCCCGCTGTTCTATGCAAGTGCGCGGGAGGGCATCGGTGTGCAGGAGATCCTGGACGGTATCCTGACCTATCTTCCGGGTGCGGACAAGACCGAGGTGCCGGAGCTTTCCGGTTGCGTGTTCAAGCTGCAGTACGATGATGTGATGGGCCGTGTGGCCTTTGTGCGGCTGTACGGCGGAATGCTGAAGGCCAGAGATATTGCTCCGGTGTATCAGAAAGAACCGGAGACTTATGAAAAGATCACGCAGATCCGGCGCGTGCAGGGCGGGCGTTTTGAGGATGCCGGCGAGATGCATGCGGGCGAGATCGCAGCGGTATACGGACTCTCCGATATCCGCATCGGCGATTGGATCGGAACCCCGGCTCCCGGAAAAGTGTCCGGTGCGCTCCGCGTACGTCCGCTGCTTCTCACGGAAGCCCGGGCGGAAAGACCGGAGGATCAGGAAAAGCTCGCAGCGGCGCTGACGATCCTTTCTTCCGAGGATCCCTATCTGGAATATGAACGGAACATCGAGACCGGCCAGATGTTTTTACACATTATGGGCGAGATCCAGACCGAGGTCCTGGCGGAAATCCTGAGCACACGCTTCGGACTTACCGCGACGTTTATGAAGCCGCGCGTCATTTATAAGGAAACGGCCGGAGGCATCGGCGAAGGGTTTGAGGCCTACACCATGCCGAAGCCCTGCTGGGCTATCGTGACCCTGCGGGTGGAGCCGCTGCGGTTGGGAAGCGGCATCGTTTTTGAATCGAAGGTCAAGGAAGGCGAGCTTGCGCTCCGTTATCAGAACCATGTGGAGGCCAGTGTTTACAAGACGCTGAAACAGGGGCTTCTGGGGTGGGAGGTCATCGACGTCAAGGTGTCGCTTATGGCCGGAAACAGCCACATCTGGCACACACATCCGCTGGACTTTTTCGTAGCGACGCCGATCGCCCTTTTAAGAGCGCTTCAGGCAAGCGGATCGCAGCTTCTGGAGCCCTGGATGAAGGTGCACATGGAAGGCGCCGAGGATCTTCTCGGCAAGGTCATGGGCCAGGTCATCGGCATGCGGGGATCCTTTGATACCCCTTATACCGGAAACGGCAAGTTCGTGATGGACGCAATGATGCCGCTTTCCGAATGTCTGGATTATCCGGTGAGCTTCCGCTCGCTGACTTCCGGAAAGGGCCTCATTGAGATGGAGCTTTCCGAATACCGCCCGGTGCCGGAAGGCGTCCGGGAGACCCGTCCAAGGAACGGTGTGGATCCTTTGGACCGCGCGAAATGGATCCTGGCGTGCCGGAGTGCATTGTCCAAGGACCTGACCGGCCGGTAAAACGTACATAAGCGCGCAAGCGCGGAACAATAAGCATATTTATACAGGAGAATTGAAACATGAGTTATGACATGCAGCCGTGGCTTCAGAAGATCGATGAAGTGATCGCAAAAGGACCCTATAAGAATGACTGGGCATCCCTCAGCAAGTATCAGGTACCGGAATGGTTTATGAACGAGAAGTTCGGTATCTTCATCCACTGGGGCGCGTATTCCGTCCCCGCCTTTGACAGCGAATGGTATCCCAGAAACATGTACCAGCAGGGCTCCAAGGTCTATGAGCATCACATTAAGACCTACGGTGAACACAAGAATTTCGGTTATAAGGACATTATTCCGCTCTTCAAGGCAGAGAAGTTCGATCCGGATGAATGGGCACAGCTGTTTGCAGATGCCGGTGCAAAGTACGTCGTTCCGGTCTGTGAGCATCACGACGGCTTTCAGATGTACAAGAGCGAGGTATCTCACTGGAATGCGGCGGAGATGGGCCCCAAGCGCGACCTGATGCAGGACCTGACCGATGCGATCCACAGAAAGGGTCTGACCACCGGAAGCTCCACGCACCGTATCGAGCATTACTGGTTCCTGGACGGCGGTATGAAGTTTGACAGCGACATGACCGAAAAGAAGTGGGAGCGCGGCGACCTTTATTGGCCGTCCGTACCGGGCCCGGAAAATCACGGCGATGTGGATGCGATGCCCATCGATGAGGAATACCTGAACGACTGGATGATCCGCACCGTGGAGCTCATCGATAAGCTGCAGCCGCGCATTCTGTACTTTGACTGGTGGATCCAGGAAAAGGCGGCAAAGGAGCATCTGAAAAAGATCGCGGCTTACTACTATAACCGCTGCACCGAGTGGGGCCAGATGGGTGTTCTCTGCTACAAGTACGATGCGATGATGTTCGGTACCGCAATGCCGGACATCGAAAGAGGCTCCTTCAAGGATGCCAAGGCGTTCTACTGGCAGACCGATACTGCCGTTGCAAGAAACAGCTGGTGCTACACCGAGGGCAATTCCTACAAGGGCGTGCCGGAGATCGTACAGACGCTCGCGGACATCGTGGCAAAGAACGGCAACCTGCTTCTGAACATCGGCCCGAAGGCCGACGGCACCATCCCCGCAGAAGACGCGGCGATCCTCCGCGGTGTGGGCGAGTGGCTCAAGGTGAACGGTGAAGCCATCTACGGCGCAAGACCGTGGCGCGTGGCCTCCGAGGGTAACTACGAAGTGGCCGACGGCTCCTTCTCCGACGCTTCCGCACCGGAATACACCTCCGCGGATTTCCGCTTCACGTTTAACGGTGATGCGATCTATGCCATCGCAATGGCACCGGCAAAGGATGGCCATTACCTTCTGAAGTCCTTCGCGAAGACGACGGAATTCAATAACAACGCGTTCACCGGTATCCTGAAGGAGATCACGATCCCGGGCTATGAAGGCGAGGTCAAGTGGTCCGTAAATGAGGAGGGTCTTACTATCGAGGCGCCGGAATATGTGTCCGGAAACCCGGTGGTCTTTAAGATCATCGCACTGTAAACGACGGGAGAGTATTATGAGAATCGGTTGTACCGTTACTTTTTCGAACGCAGAGGATCTTGAGCTCCGTCTGCGTGAACTGACCGGGCAGGGCTTTGATAACTGCCAGTTGGTCAACTGGACGCCGGAGAGCTGGACCGATGAATTTGTGCCGGTCGTATTAGCGCTTCTTGACAAGTACAAGGTCACCCCGTCCGCGTTCTGGTGCGGCTGGGAAGGCCCCAAGGTCTGGAACTTTTATGAAGGCCAGGAAACCCTGGGACTGGTACCTGAAAAGTGGCGCGCGATCCGTGTTCAGAACCTGAAGGATGGCGCGGATTTTGCGAAAAAACTGGGCATTACGGACGTGATCACACATATGGGCTACATTCCGGAAAATCCGCTGGATCCCCAATTTACGGCCTTTTGCGATGCTGTGCGCGAAGTTGCGGAGCATTGCAAGGCGAACGGTCAGAATCTGCTTTTCGAGAGCGGCCAGGAAACGCCGGTCACCATGCTGCGCTGCTTTGAGACCGTGGGCACCGGCAACCTGTATTGCAATCTGGACACCGCGAACGTGATCCTGTACGGAAAGGCCAACCCGGTCGATGCGCTCGATGTCATCGGCCCGCGGGTCCGCAACCTGCACGCCAAGGACGGCTTCTACCCGACCAACGGTCACGACCTCGGAAGAGAAGTTCCGCTCGGTGAAGGCAAGGTGGATTTCAAGGCGCTTTTTGAGAAACTGAAGGAACTGAACTACGACTCCTGGGTCACCATCGAATGCGAGATCGCCGGTGATGCCGCTCAGAAGGCCGGCGTGGCCCACGCAAAGAAATACCTGGAAAAAGTTACCTCGGAGGTATACGGAAAATGAGTAAGAAATTAAAAGTCGGCCTTGTCGGCGTCGGCAATATCTCCGGCGTCCATATGCCCGCATGGCTTTCCATGGAGGACGTGGAGGTGGCGGCGATCTGCGACATCCGCCCCGAACAGATGGAAAAGTATCCGGACCTTCCGCACTTTGAGGATTTCAAGGACATGCTGGACAAGACCGACATGGACGTTTTGGACATCTGCCTCCCGACCCCGTTCCACGTGGACTATGCCTGCATGGCGATGGAAAAGGGCATCCATGTCATTACCGAAAAGCCGATCTCCCTGAAGAAAGAGGACGTGGCGCGTGCGTTTGACACGGCAAAGAAAAACAACGTGAATTTCATGGTCGCGCAGTGCCTCCGTTGGTGGCCCGAGTATGAAATGGTCCGCCATTATTATGAGTCCGGTGAATACGGCAAGCTGCTTTCCGCCCATATGTGGCGCCTCGGCAACATACCGAAGTGGTCCTGGGACAACTGGATGCAGGATGAAAAGCGCAGCGGATTCATTCCCTACGATCTTCACATTCACGATCTGGATTTCATGGTGTACGCCTTCGGCGCGCCCAAGGACTGTCAGCTCCGCCGCGCAAGAAGGCCCGACCAGGACTATCTCACCGCGGATTATGATTTCGGCGACTTCTTCATCAGCTGCGAATCCGCATGGTATAAGGGCGGTTATCCCTTCCAGTCCGGTTTCCGCTTCCAGTTTGAAAATGCGCTTGTGACGAACGAAAAGGGTGAAGGCTTCAAGGTCTATCTGGGCGATGGTACCGTGTGCAAGCCGCTGGATAATACCGCAGGCATCGTGGATGCAGTCGGCGTGCCGTCCAGCAATGCTTATGCGAATGAGATCCGTTATTTTGCGGATTGTGTCAAAGCTGGTATCATGCAGGATAAAGTGAAGCCTGAGCAGCTGGAGACGGTGATCGATATACTGAATCGGTTCTGATAAAAAGGGGGATATGCGGAAAATTCTTGTACTTTTGATTATGATTGTTGGGATAACGTGTGGTTCTTTATCAGTTAACGCAGAAAGCGAATTTGTTAACGAAAGCGATATTCCGATGGGAATGTATGATTCGGCGTTCATAGAGAATGCATATTTGTCACAGGAACTGTTCTATAAACTGTATTTGCGCTATTTGAATGTATCAGATTCGTTTTCAGATAGTTATGCAGGTGCCTATATTGATGAGTCAGGAGAACTTGTAATAAGGCTAACATCATTTTCTGAAGAAGTTATTGACACAATTGATGGTTTTTCTACAAAGAGTGGATATGTTCTCAAGGAGGCGGAGTTCAATTATAAAGAATTAACGGAGACAATAGAACGAGTTGACCGCAGAATTGCAGCATTATTTGAAAAAACAAACCAAGATTTGCTCCCGATTGATGAGAAACTGTTAATGGCAATGTACCCTTGTACTGCAATTGATGAGGTCAACAATAGAATTGTTATCAGCTTATACATTTCAGATAATGTTGAGTTGAGCAGGGGTATTGCACTTTTTGAAAAGATAATTGAACAATCTGCGATGTTTACATTTGAAAGCAAACCGGAACCTTATGGTAGTGCGTGTGCTACTACTTGGAGACCGGGAAGAAGGATATTTGGAGTAAATTCGAATACCTTGGCTGTTAATGGAGGTAGTACAGGATACAGAGTTCAGTGCAATGTTAATGGGACTGTTAAACATGGTTTTGTAACGTGTGGTCATGGTAATGCTGTAGGAACATCGTATTTCAACATATTTGAAAATATGAGTGGGACGGTGAATATAGGAACTGTTAAAAAAGCATATTATGGTAATAATATGTTGGCAGATGTTGCTTTTGTAGAGCCTAATTCGAATTATGTTGTTTCGAATGCTATTTACTATACGAGTTCATCCGGTAATACGCAGCAAGGAACGGTTTTAGATGGAACATACACAGTGCCTGCAGCAGGAAACAGGCTATACAAATCAGGCGCAACAACATATTTGACGTCGGAAATAATAGCCAGTATTTATGCAAGTGATTATTTTACTCAACCTACAGGAGAAGTATATTATCAGTATAATCTGATAAGAGTGGATGCGAATATCGTCGATTCGGGCGATAGCGGCGGTGTTGCTTATGTGTTGAACTCTTCGCCCAATAGCGGAAAAGTTATCGGGATAGTAACTGCGAAAAAATCAACGGCATCGTTCTTTACACACGCAATCAACATAAGTACATATTTGGGGGCTAATCCATATTGAGGACACTGGCATGCGAAAAATTATTGCAACATTGGACACTTTGATAATAATATCCTTTTGTTTATTTTTTTGCGGATGCTTGCCACCTCAAAATTATGCCATCGCTCAACCTTCCCGACATCTGTTGAAAGTCATGGGCGCTGAAACGGCCGAAGTGAGGAAGTTTTATAAAGAAAAAGCAAATGAGCTGAAGGAAGACAGCATCGAAAATTCAAATACTGCCGATGAGCTGCCTGACAGCGCTGGAACCGTAGTTTTGTCAGAGGTGGAAGTATATTTAAAAATCTCCGGAGAGATTACAGAATGTGTTTACTGCAGAATTGAGGATGAGGATATTGCGGCAGCGACAGCTTTACTGGAAAAATATCGGGATGAATATATTCAGTACAGATTTGCGGTTCGCTATGTCGTGCATGGGACGATTGGAAATGATGGCAGTTTTTTTCTGGCCGATGGTTTTTCTGAAGAGGTGTCAAAACCTTTGATTAAGCAGGTACTGGCGATTGGTGCAGTCGCTGATTACTATAACGTGACAGTGAGTCGTCGAGAAGTACATGCATATGCCGAACAATGCGGAATACCGATCGATAACCGTGAAGGAAAAGCCTGGGCGGAATTTCTGTGCCTGAGGGATAAACTGATCCGATATCTGCAAAATAACTGAAAACATAATACATACAAGGAGAAACACAATGAACATAAGACAGGAATGGCTTGAACGCATGCTGAAGATCGTCACTCCGGTGATGGATGCACTTTACGCGGGAAAACTGAAAGCGACGATGCCGCTTGAGTTCCACGAGGCCAGAAAAGGCTTTGCCCCGCTGGAGGCCTTTGGCCGCAGCATGCTGGGCTTTTCCGCATGGCTTGAAGTCCCGGAAGAGTCCCTGGACGCGGAAGAACGGGAGCTTCAGAAGATCTGGAAAGAAAAGACCGCTGTCTGCCTGAAAAACTGCGCCGATCCCACCTCTCCGGATTTCATGAATTTCACCACCGGCGGTCAGCCGCTTGTCGACACCGCATTCCTGGCCCATGCGCTGGTACGTGCGCCGAAATTCACAGCATCTCTTCCGGAAGAGACGAAGAAGCTCCTTGCCGATGCTTTCCGTTCTTCCCGCGGTCAGGTTCCGGTAAAGACCAACTGGATCCTTTTCACGGCCATGGTGGAAGCAGGCCTGTACCTTCTGGGCGAAGACTATGATCAGATGCGCATCATCTACGCCATCTGGTACTTCCAGGACTGGTATAAGGGCGACGGTGTCTACGGCGACGGTGAGATGTATCACTGGGACTACTACAATTCCTTTGTCATCCAGCCGATGTTAACGGACCTTGTGCTCCTTTTCGGCGACGTCCTGAAGGAAGCGGAAAAGGTCAAGGACGTGACGCTCGAACGCGCGGCACGCTATGCCTCAGAGCTGGAGCGCATGATCTCTCCGGAAGGTACGTACCCGGTCATCGGCCGTTCCATCTGCTACCGCTTCGGCATGTTCCAGATGCTGTCGCAGGCGGCGCTTGAGCATATGCTCGAGGAGCAGGTCTCCCCGGCGTCCGTGCGCTGCGGTCTTACGGCCGCGATCCGCAATGTGATGAGCGCGCCGGATATGTTTGACGCAAACGGATTCCTGCAGCCCGGCGTGTACGGTCTGCAGCCGGAGCTCGCGGAAAGCTATATCAACATCGGAAGTCTGTATCTTTGCAGCGCCGTGTTCCTCCCGCTCGGTCTTGCCCCGCAGGATCCGTTCTGGGCGGATGCCGATGAAGACTGGACCGGAAAGAAGGTCTGGAGCGGCGGACACATTACGATCGATCATGCAATTGACTGAACGGCAGAAGGAGACCTGAATGATCACGACGGACACAAACAAATACGCGCACCTTTGCCCCACGGAAGGCGCTTTCAAATGGGCCGATGCCATCCCCATGGGCAACGGTTTTCTCGGCGCCATGGTCTACGGCCACACGATGCGCGAACGCATCCAGTTAAACGATGACTCCCTGTGGTACGGTACCTATGTGGACCGTGTAAATCCGCTGGCATACGAGCATCTGAAGGAAGTGCAGCAGCTGGTCCTGGACCGGAAGTTCCGCGAAGCGGAGGACATCATGTTTTCCTATATGATCTCTTCCCCGTCCAATATGCGCCATTATACAACGCTCGGCGAGCTGGATCTTGCGCTCAATCAGCAGGCACCGTTCCCGATGGGCTGGTACCCGGAGAGCGAAGGCAAAAACTACTGTTCCGATCTTGATATGCTGAACGGCGTACTGACCGTGGAGCACGAGCAGGACGGCGTTTCCTATAAGCGCGAAATGTTTGTTTCTTACGCGGAGAACGCGCTCTGCATCCGATTGAAGAGCGATAAGGAAATGGCGATCCGTCTCGATGTTACGCTGCACCGCGGCCCGATCTCCGACGAACTGATCCCGGATGACCGTCGTCCCGGCAAGTTCGTGCTGAACGGGGAGTGGACATCGTCCCATTATGACTCGTTGTACACCGTGGGCGGAAATACCTGCGTATTGAACGGCAACGAAGCCGGCACGCGTTTCACCTTTGGTGTGACCGTGAAGACCGACGGCACGCTGCGCGACTGCCATTCACGGATGATCGTGGAAGGGGCATCGGAGGTCGTTCTGTACCTTGCGTCCTCTACCACGAACCGCGCGGAGGACCCGCTCCGGGCGGTCCTTGAACGATTGAATGCCGTGCGGGACAAGGATTTTGACACGCTTCTTTCACAGCACAAAAAGGATTTCTCCTCCTACATGGAGCGCTGCACGCTGGACATCCCGGCGGACCCGGAGATCTCCCGTTATTTTACCTTCGGCCGTTATCTGATCGTATCCTCCAGCCGTGAGGGCTCCGCGGCGATGAACCTGCAGGGCATCTGGTGCCGCGAGTTCAACCCGATGTGGGACAGCAAATATACGATCAACATCAATCTTCAGATGAACTATTGGCCGGTGGAAACGACGAACCTTTCCGAGCTTCACGATCCGGTCTTTGACCTTCTGCGCCGCATGGAGAAGAGCGGCACCGAGACCGCGCGGGAGATGTATCACGCCCGCGGTATGATGTGCCACCACAACACGAACTTCTTCGGCGACTGCGCCCCGCAGGACAATTACCCCGCCGCTACCTTCTGGCAGACCGGCGCCGCGTGGGTGGCCCTGCACATTTACGAGCACTATCGCTACACGAAGGATGAAGCGTTCCTTCGCACTTATTACGATCTTCTGGACAAGTGCGCACTGTTCTTCGTGGATTTCCTGATCGAGGACCGCGAAGGGTACCTCGTCACATGCCCGACGCTTTCACCGGAAAACCGCTATATCACGGAAGAGGGCTATGATACGCCCATCACCGCGGGGCCTGCGATGGACAACCAGATCATCCGCACCCTGATGAACGCTGTGCTGGATGCTTCGGAGATCCTCGGCATTGATAATGAGCATGCGGCGGAGTACGGAACGATCATCGAAAAGCTTCGTCCCAATACCATCGACAGTACCGGCCGCCTGATGGAGTGGGCCCGCGAGGAAGTGGAGTACACTCCCGGTATGCCGCATACGTCCCATCTGTTCGGCGTCTATCCGGGCGAGGAGATCACCTGCTTAAAGACTCCGGAGCTTTTCAAAGCGGCGCGGAAGTCGCTGGACGTCCGTATCGAAAACGGTTCCGAACCCGGCGGTTGGCCCGGCGCGTGGTACATTCTGTTCTTTGCGCGCTTCCTGGATGGTGCGGGCGTTGAGAAGATGATCCGCCGTGTTATGGCGAGCAGCCTTTCCAGGAGTCTTCTGAACGCGCGGAGAGTGTTCCAGATCGATGGCAACCTCGGTGTCCTTGCCGGCATCGCGGAAGCGCTGTTACAGAGCCACGAGGGCATTCATTTCCTGCCCGCGCTGCCTCCGTGCTGGAAGGACGGACAGGTGAGCGGCATGAAAGCCCGCGGAGACGTCACGGTAAGCATCGCCTGGGAAAACGGTACGCTGAAGGAGGCGGTCCTCACGAGCGGAAGCACGCAGGATCTGTTCATCCGCGGAGAAGCGCCGAAGACGGTCAACGCGGTAAAAGACGGGGGCACAACGGAAATTCTTGTGATGCCCGTACAAAACGGTTTTATGCTGCACGCGGAAGCCGGACAGGAACTTGTGCTGAACTATTAAGAAATGCGGAAATCCGTTGAAAGCATTGACTTTTTGAACGGTTTTATGTACAATACTCTTCTACACAACGGCTATGACGGTGCACAGTAGGAATCGGACTTCCCAAAGAGAGGAGGCGGCGCGGCTGAGAACGCTTCCGGGTTCAATCCGAGGACGAATTTCACACCCGAGCTGCGGGGCTGAACATTTCAGTAGGCTTCGCCGTATGTCTGCGTAAAAGGCTGAAAGAGTGCTTCCCGGACTCCGGGGAGAATAAGGGTGGTACCGCGGAATTTTTCGTCCCTGAGTTTGGAACTCAGGGGCGTTTTTTATTTTTAAGGAGAACATTATGGCAGATTTAAACGAACTCAGCGAAAAACTCGCCGCGATCCGTGCGGAGGTTTTAAGCGAGCTGGAGAAAACGACAAGCTCCAAAGCAGTTTATGAGTACAAAAAAGCTGTTATGGACGGCAAGACCGGCGTCATCGGATCTCTGATGCGTCAGATGGGCAAGATCCCGAACGAGCAGAAGGCCGAATTCGGTAAGAAGGCCAATGAACTGAAGGTTTGGGCTCAGGAAAAATTCGAAGAGATCGACAAGAAGTTCAAGGACGCGGAAGCGCGTGCACGTTATGAAAGCGAAAAGATCGACGTCACCATGCCGTCCGTCAAGCACGTACACGGCAACCTGCATCCGGTCACCCAGGTCACCAATCAGCTGATCGAGATCTTCTCATCCATGGGCTTTGAAGTATTCGAAGGCACGGAGATCGAGAATGACTACTACAACTTCACGGCACTGAATACCCCGGCGGATCATCCGGCAAGAGACATGCAGGACACCTTCTACCTGTCTCCGGAATTCCTGCTTCGTACGCAGACCTCCGCAGGCCAGATCCACGTCATGGAGGCAAAGAAGCCGCCCATCAAGATCCTGTCCCCCGGTAAGGTATTCCGTTCCGATGATGACGCGACCCATTCCCCGATGTTCACCCAGATGGAAGGCCTCGTCGTTGACGAAGGCATCAATTTGGGCGACTTAAAGGGCATGCTGGATGAGCTCGTACAGAAGATGTTCGGCGAAGGCACGACCACCCGTCTGCGTCCGTCTTACTTCCCGTTCACCGAGCCGTCCGTTGAGGTCGATGTCAGCTGCTTCCAGTGCGGCGGTAAGGGCTGCAAGCTCTGCAAGGGCACCGGCTGGATCGAAGTCCTCGGCGCCGGTGTCGTCAATACCAAGGTCCTGGAGGGCTGCGGCATCGACACCGAAAAGTACTCCGGCTTCGCATTCGGTGTAGGTCTGGAGCGTATCGCCATGTTAAAGTACGGCTACAACAATATTAAGCTTCTGTTCGAGTCCGATCTCCGCGTTCTCGATCAGATCGATGACTGATGAAAGGAGGAGAAATAGATGTTAGCACCATACAGCTGGTTAAAAGAATACGTTGATATCGATGTAACGCCCCAGGAACTGGAGGATAAACTGTTCTCCTGCGGTTTCGAGGTCGAAGAACTGATCGAAGTCGGTAAGGACGTCACGAACGTCGTTGTCGGTTATGTTGAAAGCTGCGAGCCCATCGAAGGCACGCATTTAAGCCTCTGCAAGGTAGACGCCGGTACCGGTGAGCTCCTGCAGATCTGCTGCGGCGCGGACAATGTCTGCGCGGGCAAGAAGTTCCCGGTCGCAAAGATCGGCGCAACTGTTTACGCTACCGCAAAGGATCATAAGACCATCGAAGGCGTGGCGACCATCGGCCAGGGCAAGCTCCGCGGCTATGATTCCTACGGCATGCTGTGCTCCGGTACGGAACTCGGTCTGAACGAAGACCTGTATCCGGGCGCAGGCTACAACGGCCTTCTGGTCCTTCCGGAGGATGCGGAGATCGGCGCCGATGTAAAGCCGATCCTCGGCATGGACGACTGGATCTTCGATATCTCCATCACCGCAAACCGTCCGGACTGCCAGAGCATCCTCGGCATCGCCCGTGAGGTCGCTGCCGTTCTCGGCAAGGAACTCAAGATGCCGTCACTCGATTACACCGAAACCGAGGTCAAGAAGGAAGGATTCACGGTCACTGTGGACGCTCCGGACATCTGCCCCCGTTACATCGGCCACTATGTTTACGATGTCAAGATGGGTGAGTCTCCGGCATGGATGAAGCGCCGTCTGGCACTTGTCGGCATCGGCTCCATCTCCAACATGGTCGATATCACGAACTATATCCTGAAGGAACTCGGTCAGCCGATGCACGCATTCGACGGCCACTTCCTGGAAGGCAATGCCATCAATGTTCGCCGTGCAGCTGAGGGCGAGAAGATCGTCACGCTGGACGAAAAGGAATTCACCCTGAATCCAAACAATCTGGTCATCTGTGACGGCAACAGACCGGTCGCATTGGCCGGCATCATGGGCGGCCTGAACTCCGAGATCCGCGACACGACTACAGACGTCCTGTTCGAGTCCGCCAAGTTTGCCCGTGACAACATCCGTAAGTCTTCCCGCGCACTCGGCCAGTCCTCCGATTCGTCCCAGGTCTATGCCAAGGGCGTCAATGAATACACCACCGTCATGGCAATGAAGCGCGCACTGCACCTCGTTGAGGAGCTGGGCTGCGGTAAGGTCTCCTCCACCCACGTGGATGTGAATACCGGCAATTCCGTAGAACCGACCGAAATGAAGGCCAGCGTCAAGCGCGTCAACGGTGTCATCGGCATCACGGTTCCTGATGAAGAAATCATTCGCATCCTGACCAACCTGAACTTCCAGCCGGTATTAAACGGCGACGAACTGACCATTCAGGTACCGGCTTACCGTGAAGACATGGAATCCTATCCGGATATCGCGGAGGAACTCATCCGTATGTACGGTTACGACCACGTCGTTCCGACCTTCATGCCGACCGCGGAGGTCACCCTGGGCGGCCTGAACCAGAGACAGAAGTCCGAACTGAAGGTCAAGAAGGCGCTTGCGGCAGCAGGTGCTTACGAAGGCATTCACTACTCCTTCTTCTCACCGGCGGATCTGGATCTCATCAAGCTTCCGGCCGATGCTCCGGAGCGTCATGCGATCCGCCTGATCAACCCGATCACCGAGGACCTTTCCCTGATGCGTACCACGTTGGTTCCGCAGATGCTGCAGGCCATCGCACGCAATCAGAAGAGAGGAACCATCGCCGGCCGTATCTTCGAATTCGGCAAGGCGTTCATCGCCAAGGAACTTCCGCTCACGGACTATCCGGACGAGCGCGAGACCCTTTGCATCGGCGTGTTTGGTGAGGGTGAAGATTTCTTCAGCCTGAAGGGCCTTTGCGAGACCGTTGCGGACGCGCTGAACATTACGTTCCGTTATGCGACGGCAAACAGAACCTACCTGCATCCGTACCAGACCGCGGAGATCTTCTGCGACGGCGAGTGCGTGGGTGTTCTCGGTAAGGCTTTATACGAGATCTGCGACGAACTGGACATGCGTGTTCCGGCTTACGTCGCTCAGATCGACATGCGTCTCCTTTCCAAGTACTACGGCAAGCTTGAAATGTATCAGCCGCTTCCGAAGTTCGACATTGAAAAGCGTGACTTCGCTTTCGTCTGCGACCGCAGCGTCACCTGCCAGGAGATCGAAGACACCATCTACGCTTCCTGCCGGTACGTCACCGATGTCAAGCTGTTCGATGTTTACGAAGGCGCTCAGCTTGCAAAGGACAAGAAGAGCATGGCATTCAATGTCGTATTCACACCGGCGGATACGGAATTCAAGGCCGCAACGGTCGATGGTTTCGTAAACGACATCCTGACCGCACTGAAGGAGCAGCAGAACGTTACGCTCCGTGCCTGAGCTTCAGGTGAAACATAAAAAGTATTATCGGGAGGTATTCTATGAACGAAGATGCTTATGCAGAATGGCTCGTAAAATGTAAGACCCCGGGCTACAAGGTCCCGGCTATCCTCGGCTATGTGATCCTCGGCATCCTGTCACTGTACGTCATGATGCGTTTCCAGAGCTGGGGCTTCATCGCACCGGTGCTGGTCCTGATCCTGATCATGGTCACCGCACGTTTCTTCAAACTGGAGTTTGAATATGTGTTTGTGACCGATGAGCTGAACATCGACCGTATCTTCAACCAGCAGTCCAGAAAGACCATCGCGACCATCGCCATGTCTTCCGTGGAATCCGTTGAAGTGACGAATGAGGAGAAGAACAAGATCGCCCGTGAGAATAAGAACCTGAAATACGATGACTATACGTCACGTATGAAGAATGCTCCGCAGAGCTACACGATCCGTTATTCGGCAAACGGCGAGCAGCATCTGGCGATCATCGAACCGAACGACAAACTGCTGAAATGCATGTGGAGATGCGCACCGAGCAAGGTGAAGATCCCCCGCTGACAGTAAACCGCATAAACAGGGTCCGCAGGAATACTCCGGCGGGCCCTGTTTTTCGGCATAAGAAATAATAACGACAAACAATTTATGTTAAAAATACACAAAATTATAAGTTTCAACAAAAAGATTTTCATAAAAACTTCACATCATAAATAAGGTGTGTTATAATCAACGAATAAAATTATGCGCTCAGCGTGAGGTGATTATATGAAAACTAAAAAGGAAATGATCGCAATGCTGCTTGCAGGCGGACAGGGAAGCCGTCTGGGTGTTCTCACTGCGAACATGGCAAAGCCCGCTGTGTCATTCGGAGGTAAGTACCGCATCATCGATTTCCCGTTAAGCAACTGCATCAACTCAGGTGTGGACACGGTCGGCGTCATGACGCAGTATCAGCCGCTTCGTCTGAATACTCACATCGGTATCGGTATTGCATGGGACCTCGACCGCAATCGCGGCGGTGTTACCATCCTGTCTCCGTATGAAAAGTCCGAAAACACGGATTGGTATACGGGCACGGCAAACGCGATCCTGCAGAACATCGGCTACATCGATTCTTACGATCCGGAATATGTGCTCATCCTCGGCGGTGACCACATCTATAAGATGGACTATGAGCTGATGTTAAATTACCATAAGGCACGTAAGGCAGACATCACCATGGCAGCTATGCCGGTTCCGATCGAGGAAGCAAGCCGTTTCGGCGTCCTCGTTACCGAGCCGGAGACCGGAAAGATCATCGACTTCCAGGAGAAGCCGGCGGTTCCGAAGAGTAATCTGGCATCCATGGGTATTTACATCTTTAACTGGAAGGTCCTTCGCGAGGCCCTGATCACCAATAAAGATGTTCCGAGTCTGGACTTCGGCATGCATGTCATTCCGTATTGCCATCAGAACGGCAATCCGGTCTACTGCTACGAATATAACAGCTACTGGAAGGATGTAGGAACCCTGCAGTCATACTGGGAAGCAAACATGGAACTGATCGACCTGGTTCCGGTCTTCAACCTTTATGAAGAGTATTGGCAGATATACACCAATTCCGATTCCGTTGCTCCGCAGTTCATTGACCGCGATGCACTCGTTGAGCGCAGCATCGTCGGCGACGGCTGTGAGATCTTCGGTACCCTGAAGAACTCCGTCATCGGTGAGAATGTTACCATCGAACCGGGCGCTGTTGTATCCGGCTCCATCATCATGGCGAACACCACGATCAAGAAGGGTGCGCGCGTGGAGAAGGCCATCATTGCCGAGGATTGTGTCATCGGTGAAGATGTTGTCATCGGCGCAGGCGAGTACAAGGAAAGCACCTACAACAAGAAAGTTTACAATGCCGATCTTGTAACCATCGGTGAGCGTTCCGTTATTCCGAACGGCGTGACCATCGGCAAGAACACCGCGATCATCGGCGTAACGACCATTGAGGATTACCCGGACAAGAAGCTTGAAAGCGGCGGAGCGATCGTGAAGGCAGGTGAGACAGTATGAAGACAATCGGTATTATTTTAGCAGGCGGCAATAACAAGAGAATGAAGGAGCTGACCGCAAAGCGTGCCATTCCGGCAATGCCCATGGCAGGTACTTACCGTGCCATCGACTTCGTTCTTACCAATATGGCAAATTCTCATATCAGCAAGGTGGCTGTACTGACTCAGTACAATACCAAGACCCTGAATGAGCATCTGAACTCCTCCAAGTGGTGGGATTTTGGCCGTAAGCAGGGTGGTCTGTTCATTTATCATCCGACCATCACGCCCGAAAACTCCAACTGGTATCGCGGAACCATCGATTCCATGTATCAGAACATTCACTTCCTGAAGGATTGCCATGAGCCCTACGTTGTAATCGCATCCGGCGACGGTATCTACCAGCTGGACTACAATAAGGTTCTGGAATATCACGTTCAGAAGCGCGCCGATATCACCATGGTCACCACGAATCTGCAGGACTGGGAAGAGTCCGGCCGTTTCGGTCAGGTCATCACGGATGAAGACGGCCGTGTTCGTGAATTTGAAGAGAAGCCGATGATCGAAGCTACCCGCGAAGTTAACTGCGGTATCTACATCATCAGAAGAAGACTTCTCATCGAACTCCTGGAGAGCTGCATTGCGGAAGACCGTTATGACTTCGTTCGTGACATCATCATCCGTTACCGCAGCCTGAAGAGAATCTACGCATATCATCTGGACAGTTACTGGAGCAACGTCTCCTCCGCTTATTCTTACTTCAAGACCAACATGGATTTCCTGAAGCATGATGTACGTGAGCACTTCTTCAAGGGTGAGACCGCAGTTATGACCAAGGTCAATGACTTCCCGCCGGCAAAGTACAATCCGGGAAGCAGTGTAAAGAACAGCCTTATCGCCAGCGGCACGATCGTCAACGGTAAGGTCGAAGACTCCGTCGTCTTCAAAAAGTCTTTCATCGGCAGCAATTGCGTCATTAAGAATTCCATTATTCTGAATGATGTTTACATCGGCGATAACACCGTCATTGAGAACTGCATCGTTGAGAGCCATAATACGATTTACGCGAACTCCACTTATATCGGAGATCCGGATAATGTCCGCATCGTAATCGAAAGCAATAACCGCTACATTATCTAAGCACTACCGGCGGTTAGTGGAAGGAAGGAATACAAATGAATATCACAGATGTAAGAGTACGCATCGTGGAAAAAGAAGGGAAAATGCGTGCAGTCGCATCGATCACCCTGGACAATGAGTTTGTTGTGCACGACATCAAGGTCATTGAGGGCGATAACGGACTGTTTATCGCGATGCCGTCCCGCCGTTCGGCCGACGGTCAGTTCCGCGATGTGGCGCATCCAATCAATACCGAAACGCGTACTTCTTTACAGCAGTTGATCCTGGACAAATATGAACAGGAGAAGGAACGTTCCGTAGTGGAAGAAGACTACTGACGGATCGGATTTCCTGATGAACAGGAAGGGGAATGGCTTGACCATTCCCCTTCTTTGTTTTATACTTTACGCGGACATTATTGTATGTCCGGGGATGAAAAAGACAAACGACAGGACTCCGGCGCGTGTGCGGCGGGGCTGTTTTAGTGCATCAGGGTCATTTTCCCGGTGCGTATAGAAGATGAAGGAGGCTGAGATGGCAAACAGCAGTCTGACAAGAAAAGAGATTCGAAAGAGACGCAGAAGACGGCGCAATATCATGCGTATGGCGCTGATCATTCTGATTGCGGTCTTATTATTTGCGGGTATCATTACCCTGATCGTTCTGCTTGCAACGGGTGGAATCAAGACATCGAATAAGGAGACACTTCCCGAGGTGATCACCACATCGGAAGGAGAGACCATTCCCACATCCACGGAGGAAGGCGAAACGACCGGGGAAGCGACCGAAAGCTCTTATGCAGCGGTTCTTGCGGAGGCAAAGCGGACCGCCGCTATGTATGATTACGATGCGGCTGCGGAGCTGATCAAGACGCAGGTGGCGGACTATCAGGATCACACCGATCTTGTGAACTTTATTTCCGAATGTGAGGCAAAGAAGAGCCAGCTGGTCAAGTGGAAGGATAATACGCAGATCACGCACGTATTCTTCCATACGCTGATCAAGGATACCGAGGTCGCGCTGAACAAAGATACAGTCGGCACTCATGCGGATCAGTACAATCAGGTCATGACGACCATCGGCGAGTTTAACGAGATCATTCAGCAGATGTATGACCGCGGCTATGTGCTGGTGCGTCTTTCCGATATTGCATCCTTTGATACCACGACCGGCCAGATGAAATACAATGAGATCTGGCTGCCGGACGGCAAGATTCCTTTCGTGCTTTCCGAGGACGATGTCAGCTACTATGAGTACATGAACGTCACCGGCGGTTACGCGCAGCGACTTGTAGTAACATCGGACGGAAAGATCATGAACGAGGTGGACAATGCGGACGGCACCACGGATGTCGGCGCGTATGACGTGCTGCCGCTTCTGGATGAATTCATCGAAGCGCATCCGGACTTCTCATATCACGGAGCCAAGGGCATCATTGCGCTGACCGGATATAACGGCATCCTGGGTTACCGCACCTCTTATATCATGTACGGTAATGACGATGTTTATGCGCAGCACTACGACGAGTTGTTCAAGAACGGCGAGTTTGATGAGGCGCATGCTTATGAGCTTGCCAAGAACGAGCATGCCAAGGAAATGAATCCGCAGCAGAATGAGTGCGAGCATATCGAGCTTTCTCCGGCGGAGATCGAAAATGAGCGTGCAAAAGCGAAGAAAGTCGCGGAAGCCATTGTGGCGGACGGCTGGGAGTTCGCGAGCCACACCTGGGGCCATATGGATATGAGTACCGTCGTGGATCAGAGTACCGGTACGATCACCAATGAACGCCTGCAGCGCGATACCCGCTGGTGGGCGGTGGAAGTGGAGCCGCTGATCGGCGACACGGACATCATCATCTTTGCGAAGGGCGCGGACATCGGCTCATGGAGAGGCTACTCCGATGAAAACGCCGCATTCAACTTCTTAAAGAGCAGCGGCTTCAACTATTTCTGTAACGTCGACTCTTCACAGTATTTTGTGCAGATGTCTTCAACCGTGGGCGGTACCGGTTACCTGCGTCAGGGCAGAAGAAACCTGGACGGTTTCCTGATGTTCAAGGCGATGGTCTATCCGGACAATATGATCGTGAGCGATCTGTTTGATGTCTACACGGTATTCGATTTCTCCCGTCCGCTCCCGGTTATGGGCGTAACGCTTCCGGAAGGCTTCACGGGACTGACACTACCGGACGGCAGCTTTGTGCCGGTCACCACGAACTGATCCGATGAATGCTTTCGGATCGGACGTGATCTGAAAACAGGAAGAGGGAATTTATGATCATTATTGCGGGACTTGGAAATCCTGAAAAGAAATACGATCACACGCGGCACAATGTGGGCTTTGATGTGATCGATACGCTGGCGGACCGGTATAACATCGACGTCAGCACAAAAAAGCACAAGGCGCTCGTGGGCAAGGGCGTGATCGACGGGATGAAGGTCCTGCTCGTCAAGCCGCAGACCTATATGAACCTGAGCGGTGAGAGCCTCCGCGAAGTGCTGGACTTTTACAACGAGCCGGTAGAGAATCTGCTCGTGATCTGTGACGATGTTTATCTGGACCTCGGTGTTCTCCGTATCCGCAAGAACGGATCCGCGGGCGGACACAACGGCTTAAAGAACATCATTCAGCACCTGGGAACGGACAACTTTAAGAGGATCCGTCTGGGTGTGGGCAAGCAACCCGAAAAAATGGACCTCGTGAACTTTGTACTTTCCCGTTTCACAAAGGAAGAGCAGGAGGTCTTAAGTGACGCTTACGATGCGGCGGCCAAGGCCGCGGTGACGGTATTTTCCGACAGCATCGAGGCTGCAATGAATCGGTTTAACGGAAAGAGGCAGGCATGAGATTTCTGGATGCACCTCTTCACAGGATCTCGTCGTTCGTTGAGGCGGACCGTCTCCTGAAAGAGGCCAAGGGCCCGGTGCAGATGTTAGGCTGCGTGGAGTCCCAGAAAGTTCATATGATGAGTCAGGCGGGTGATTCCAAGACCCGCCTGATCGTCACATACGATGATCGTGAAGCGCGTTCTGTCGTGGAGGACTGTAAGCTGTTCTCCGGGAACGTGCTCTTTTTCCCTGCCAAGGATCTTCTGTTTTATCAGGCCGATATCAAATCCAACAACATCGCCCGTGAACGCATGCAGGTCATGCGCCGGATCCGCGAGGCCGGAGAGGAACCGTTCATCGTTGTGACGACGATGGCGGCGATGATGAACTCCCTGGCGCCCTTTGAACAGTTCAAGGAGGGGCTGATCGAGCTTTCCGAGACTGCGATCTGCGAGACGGAAGCCATTACGGCCAAGCTGGTATCCCTGGGCTATGAACGCGTGGCACGAGTGGAAGCGCCCGGCGAATTCTCGGTACACGGCGGGATCCTGGACATTTTTGACATGACGGCGGAGAACCCGTACCGCGTGGAATTCTGGGATGATGAGATCGACACCATCCGCGTGTTCAGTGCGGAAACGCAGACCTCCATCGAACGGGTGCCGCAGGTGACGATCTACCCCGCGACCGAGCTTTTCCTGACGCAGGAACAGCTTCTTGAAGGCCGGAAACGGATCGAAAAGGATTATAAAAAGAACCGGGACCGCTTCCTGGAAAAGGATGACCTTGAGTCGGCGGCTTCCCTTCAGAGCATGATGCGCGAGGTGACGGATGAACTGGATGACCGGTATCTGAAGGGCCAGCTGGAACGCTTCATGCCGTATTTCTTCCGCGAGATGTCCTCCCTGACGGATTACCTTCCGGAGGACACACTGATCTTCCTGGAGGAGCCGCAGCGCATGCAGGACTACGGCACCGGCACGGAAGAGGAGTTTATGGAGAGCTTCCGCATCCGTCTGGAGAAGGGCATGGCGCTCCCCGAGCAGGGCAGCATCATGCGCACTGTCCGTGAGACGATGGCGATCCTTTCCACCGGCCGGACGATGGTCTTCACCGGCCTCGACACCATGCTATCCGGCATTCACGTGAACGAACGCTTCTCCATCGAATGCATGCCGCTCGTATCCTATCGTGGCAATGTGCAGAACATGATGGCTGAGCTTAAACGCTACATGAGCCTGAAATTCAGCGTGGTCCTTCTGTGCCCGTCGCGCACCCGCGGAAGCCGTATGGCGGAGGAGCTCCGCGAGAACGGCATCAAGGCCTATTACGACGAGGACGGCGAACGTGAGGTGGAACCCGGCACGCTGCTTGTCACCCACGGAACGCTGCACCGCGGATTCGTTTACCCTCAGCTGAAATTCATGGTCATGACCGAGGGCGATATTTACGGCGGCGAGAAAAAGAAACGCCCCAAAAAGAAGAAAGAGAACAGCCGGAAGGCACTGAACTTCTCCGAGCTTTCCGTGAACGACTATGTGGTTCACGAAAGCTACGGTATCGGCATCTATCAGGGTGTTGTGAATATGACCGCGGACGATGTGGCCCGCGATTACATGAAGATCTCCTACGGCAAGTCCGGCACGCTGTACATTCCGGTCACGAACCTCGATGTCGTGCAGAAGTACGCGTCCGCAGACGCCAAGCCGCCTAAGATCAACAAGCTGGACAGCCCGGACTGGAAAAAGACCAAGACGCGCGTTCGCGCCGCTGTTCAGGAGGTCGCGGAGGAACTGGTCAGTCTTTACGCGAGCCGTCAGAACGGTACCGGTCATGTCTACTCTCCGGATACCGTCTGGCAGAAGGAATTCGAGGAGATGTTCCCCTTTGAGGAGACGCAGGATCAGCTCGATGCCATCGACGCCGTGAAACAGGACATGGAGAGCGGCAAGATCATGGATCGTCTGATCTGCGGCGATGTGGGCTTCGGAAAGACCGAGATCGCGATCCGCGCGGCGTTCAAGGCAGTGCAGGAGGGCAAGCAGGTCGCGTACCTGGTGCCGACCACGATCCTGGCGCAGCAGCACTACAATACCTTTACGCAGCGCATGGCGGATTTCGGCGCAAACGTGGAACTGATGAGCCGTTTCCGGACACCGGAGCAGATCCGGCAGACCATCGGCGAATTGAAGCGCGGAACGGCGGACATCGTCATCGGAACGCACAGGATCCTTTCCAAGGATGTGGTGTTCAAGGACCTGGGCCTTCTCATCATCGATGAGGAGCAGCGCTTTGGCGTTTCTCATAAGGAGCAGATCAAACAATTGAAAAACAATGTGGATGTACTGACCCTGACGGCAACGCCCATCCCGCGTACGCTGCATATGAGCATGATCGGCGTGCGTGACATGAGCGTCCTCACCGAGGCGCCGACCGACCGTCAGTCCATTCAGACCTACGTCATGGAATACAGCGAGGAACTGGTGCGTGAAGCCATTTCCCGTGAGCTGGCCCGTGACGGTCAGGTCTATTATGTATATAACCGGGTTTCCGATATTCAGGAGGTGACTGCCAGGGTGCAGGCGCTGGTGCCGGATGCCACGGTCGCATATGCGCACGGCAAGATGTCCGAGCGCGAACTGGAACGCGTGATGCTGGCGTTCATCGAGGGAGAGATCGATGTCCTCGTTTCCACGACCATCATCGAGACCGGCCTTGATATTCCGAACGTCAATACGATCATCGTTCACGATGCGGAGCGTTACGGCCTGTCTCAGCTTTATCAGCTGCGCGGACGTGTGGGCCGCTCCAACCGGCAGGCCTATGCCTTCATCATGTACCGCCGTAATCATGCGCTCAGCGAGGACACGCAGAAGCGTCTGGAGGCGATCCGCCAGTTCACGGAATTGGGCAGCGGTGTTAAAATCGCGATGCAGGACCTGGAGATCCGCGGCGCCGGTGCGGTGCTCGGAAATGCGCAGTCCGGTCATATGACGTTGGTCGGCTACGACCTGTACTGCAAGATGCTTTCCGATGCTGTGAAAAAAGCAAAGGGCGATGAGGATTTCGCGGAGGATTTCGATACGCTTCTCGATATCCGCGTCGATGCGTATATTCCGGCCGGATACATCGGCAGTGAGACGTTGAAGCTGGAGGTCTACAAGAAGATCTCCTTCATCATGTCGGAGGAGGACAAGGAGGTGCTGACGGACGAACTGATCGACCGTTTCGGACCGCTTCCGCGTCAAACCGAGAATCTGATGGAGGTCGCGCTTCTCCGGAATATGGCACGATCCGTGTACATCTCCGAGGTCAAGGGCAATGCGATGGAGCTCAAATTCAAATTTGTGCCCTATGCGCGCGTGAAAACGGAGAACATGCCGGTCCTTCTTGAAAAAATGAAGGGCGCCATGCGTTTCCTCCCGGGGGAGACACCGGGACTTCTCTGGCACCGTCTGAACCTGAAGGAGGCCGGAAAAGCAAATGTTCTCGAGACTTTGAAGGAAATCCTGCTGGAAATAAAGGGGTTGCTTATTTGACCTGTTTATGGTAGAATTTCATAGTTAACGTTACGTTGGCGGAGCATACTCTTTAAGTGGTTCCGCAGAGGAGGTATCATGAAACGTAGTTTTGTAAAATTTTCTGCACTGGTGATCGCTCTCGTACTTGGCCTTACCTGCCTGACGGGTTGCGGACTGCGCGCTGTAAACAACACGAATGAGAATACGGTACTTGTATTCGAGGGTGAAGAGATCAGTGTTGAGGAAGCAGAGTTCTATATTCGAATTATGCAGTATGAGACCGAGGTCGGTTCTTCTACGCTGATTCAGATGTTATACGGTGATTTAAATAAATTCTGGGCATCCGATGACGGAAACGGCTACACCTATGCGAACTATGCGATCGATGAAGCCATGAGCAGACTGGTACAGACCAAGACGCTCGTAAAGAAGGCCGCAGCCGATGGCATTACGCTTACCGCTGAAGACAACGCGAAGGTCGATGCGGCGGTGGATACCTTTAAGGAGACCTACGCCGATGTTCTGGCAAAGTACACCTTTGACGATGCCATGATCAAGAAGTACATCTCCGAGAACGCCATTGCAAA
This sequence comes from Lachnospiraceae bacterium UBA1759, assembly GCA_002315555.1. Lineage (GTDB taxonomy): Bacteria > Bacillota > Clostridia > Lachnospirales > Lachnospiraceae > UBA1267. The sequence goes on from DCHF01000055.1 coordinate 33,320, forward strand.
GAAGGTCTACATGGCTATGGTTGCCGATGTCGATACCACGATGGATGCAGACGCTATGAAGCGCAAGACTTTCATCGGCTTATCCATTACCGGCCAGAAGAGCGTTTCCGCAGATGAAGAAGCCGGCACCGAAGCGAAGGAATATACCGAGGAAGAGGCAGAAGCTAATCGCCATGCGGCAATGGAAGATGTTCTTGCAAGAATGCAGGCCGGTGAATCCATCTCCGATATCACCACCTACTATGCATCCGTAAAGGAAGTAGCTGTCAGCTCCTTCGGTACGCTGACCGCGACTCCTGAAGATGTTCCGGAGAAGGAAGGCGAATTCACTTCCTACAGACAGAAGGCCTGGACGATGTCCAACGGTGAGTATGCGACCATCGACACGCAGAACTCCGGCGGCACGACCGTCTCCTACGTTCTTTACATGCAGAATGACGATGACGCCGATGCAAGAGCCGAGGCTGAAGCGGAAGAGCTTGCGACCCGTAAGGGTGAGCTGTTCCAGAAGAAGTATGAATCCGTAAAGGAAAAATATGATAATTATCGTGTTGATGACAGTGTCCTGAGCAAGATCAAGATCACGGAAGCGATCTACGAGATCCCGACCGCGGAAGAAACTTCAGCAGAGGACTAACAGCAATCATAGCGGGATAGGGCGTTCGCAAAAAGCGGTACGCCCTATTTACGCATAAACATAGGACAGTGTCCGGGACCCCGGCCGCTGTTTCTGTATTTTCAGTGAGGAGATACGATCATGTATAATAAAGTTCCCACAGATCAGAAATTTGTTGAAAGAGAGAAGGTCGTCGAACAGTTCTGGAAGGAACACGACATCTTCCGTAAGAGTGAGAAGGAACGCGAGGGCTGCCCGGTCTATACTTTCTATGACGGCCCGCCCACCGCAAACGGAAAGCCGCACATCGGTCATGTACTGACCCGTGTCATCAAGGATATGATCCCGAGATACCGCACCATGAAGGGCTATATGGTCCCGAGAAAAGCGGGCTGGGATACTCACGGCCTTCCGGTAGAGCTTGAAGTTGAAAAGCTGCTTGGCTTAAACGGCAAGGAGCAGATCGAAGAGTACGGTATGGAGCCCTTTATCGATAAGTGTAAGGAATCCGTATGGAAGTACAAAGGCATGTGGGAGGATTTCTCCGGTACCGTCGGTTTCTGGGCGGACATGGATGACCCGTATGTCACCTATCATGATAATTACATCGAGTCCGAATGGTGGGCTTTAAAGGAAATCTGGAACAAGGGCCTTTTATACAAGGGCTTCAAGATCGTTCCCTACTGCCCGAGATGCGGAACCCCGCTCTCTACCGCAGAGGTCGCCCAGGGCTATAAGACCGTAAAGGAGCGTTCCGCAGTGGTACGTTTCAAGGTCGTCGGTGAGGACGCATATTTCCTGGCATGGACCACCACGCCGTGGACCCTTCCGTCCAATACCGCGCTTTGCGTGAATCCGGAAGAGACCTACTGCAAGGTCAAGGCTGCCGATGGCCGTGTATATTACATGGCAAAGGCACTTTTGGATACCGTTCTCGGAAAGCTCGGCGCAGAAGGCGTTCCGGCTTATGAGATCGTGGAAGAGTACGTCGGTACCGACCTTGAGCACAAGGCTTATGAACCGCTGTACGCTTGCGCGCAGGAGGTTGCCGACAAGCAGGGCAAGAAGGCATTCTTCGTCACCTGTGACAGTTACGTTACCATGTCCGATGGTACCGGCATCGTCCACATTGCACCGGCATTCGGTGAAGACGACTCCAACGTGGGCCGTAAGTATGATCTGCCGTTCGTACAGTTTGTTAACGGCAAGGGCGAAATGACTGAAGAGACCCCGTTTGCAGGTCTGTTCGTCAAGAAGGCTGATCCGGAAGTGCTGAAGGACCTGGATGCAAGAGGTCTGCTGTTCGATGCTCCCAAGTTCGAGCACGAATATCCGCACTGCTGGAGATGCGATACCCCGCTTATTTATTATGCTCGTGAATCCTGGTACATCCGTGAGACCGCTGTCCGCGATGACCTGGTACGCAATAACAATACCGTCAACTGGATCCCGGATTCCATCGGCAAGGGCCGTTTCGGCAACTGGCTGGAGAACATCCAGGACTGGGCAATTTCCAGAAACCGTTACTGGGGAACTCCTCTGAACATCTGGGAATGCGAGTGCGGTGAGCGCGAGTGCATCGGCGGTCGTGAAGAGCTGAAGGAGAAGAGCGGCAACGAAGCGGCTCTGACTGTGGAGCTTCATCGTCCGTACATCGATGCGATCACGGTAAAGTGCCCGAAGTGCGGCAAGGACATGCACAGAGTTCCGGAAGTCATCGACTGCTGGTTCGACTCCGGTGCAATGCCGTTCGCACAGCATCACTATCCGTTTGAAAACAAGGAACTGTTTGAACAGCAGTTCCCGGCACAGTTCATTTCCGAAGCGGTCGACCAGACCCGCGGCTGGTTCCACTCTCTGATGGCAGAGAGCACCCTGCTGTTCAACAAGTCACCGTACGAAAATGTCATCGTCCTTGGTCTCGTTCAGGATGAACACGGCCAGAAGATGAGTAAGTCCAAGGGCAACGCGGTCGATCCGTTCGATGCACTGGACACCCTCGGCGCAGATGCGATCCGTTGGTATTTCTACTCCAACTCCGCACCGTGGCTGCCGAACAAATTCTATAAGGATGCGGTCATTGAAGGCCGTTCCAAGTTCATGGGTACGCTGTGGAACACCTATGCGTTCTACACGCTGTATGCTGAGATCGATCAGTTCAACCCGATGGACTATATGACCGACGGCAAGTGGATCCCGAAGGATCTCGCCGTTATGGATCAGTGGCTTCTGTCCAAGATGAATTCACTGATCAAGGTCGTTGATGATTACCTTGATAATTACAAGATCACGGAAGCTTCCCGTGCACTGTCCGAGTTTGTGGATGACCTCTCCAACTGGTATGTGCGCCGCTGCCGTGACCGTTTCTGGGCAAAGGGCATGGAGCAGGACAAGATCAATGCGTACATGACGCTGTTTGAAGCGCTGTACAATGTATCCCTGCTTTCCGCACCGATGATCCCGTTCATGACGGAAGAGATCTACCAGAACATTGTCCGTCCGATCGACCCGAACGCCAAGGAAAGTATCCATCTTTGCTACTATCCGGTTGCCGATGAAGCATTCATCAATCCGGAGCTGGAAGCCGACATGGAACACGTACTGAAGCTTGTTGTCATGGGTCGTGCTTGCAGAAATGCCGCAAACCTGAAGAACCGCCAGCCGCTTCAGCAGATGTTCGTCAAGGCTCCGTTCTCACTCAGTGAGTATTTCGATGAGATCATCGAAGACGAACTGAATGTGAAGGATGTCCAGTTCACCGATGATGTCCGTGAATTCACGACGTACACCTTCAAGCCGCAGCTTCGTACCGTTGGTCCGAAGTACGGCAAGGTTCTTGGTGTCATCCGTAACACGCTTGCCACCCTGGACGGTAATGCCGCAATGGACGAACTGAAGACGAACGGTTGTCTGAAGTTTGATGCAAACGGAACGGAAGTCGAACTCAAGGAAGAAGACCTTCTGATCGAAATGAGCCAGAAGGAAGGCTATGTTTCCGAAAATAACGGTGAAACGACCGTTGTCCTGGATACCAATCTGACGGATGAACTGGTTCGGGAAGGTTTCGTACGCGAGATCATTTCCAAGATCCAGACCATGCGTAAGGAGGCTGATTTCAACGTCATCGATCACATCCGCATTTACTATGAAGGCTCCGAGACCGTTACGGCGATCTTCGAGGCTTGCGGTGCGGACATTATGGGCGATACCCTTGGTGATGAGATCGTTGCCGGTGTTGGCGGTTTCGCAAAGGACTGGAACATTAACGGAGAGAAGTGTACAATCGGTGTCGAGGTACGCTGACAGTAACCGGACAGCTGCAAGGCTGTTTGGTTAGAGGAGGAGTATGAATTATAACGTTATTGACAAAGAAGAATTCAAGCAGAGCGTAAAACACAACGTTAAGCGCTTGTTCCGTACGACCATCGAAGATGCGACGCAGGAACAGATGTTTCAGGCGGTGTCTCTTACCGTCAAGGAAGACATCATCGATGCCTGGATCAATACGCACAAAGCGTATGAAAAGCAGGATGTTAAGATCCTGTACTACATGTCCATGGAATTCCTGATGGGACGTGCACTCGGCAATATGATCATCAATATCTGTGCCGATGAGACCATCCGCGAAGCCCTGGATGAACTCGGTTTTGATCTGAACACCCTGGAAGACCGTGAACCGGATCCGGCACTCGGAAACGGTGGTCTTGGCCGTCTGGCGGCTTGTTTCCTGGATTCCCTGGCAACCCTGGGCTACGGTGCATACGGCTGCGGCATCCGTTATAAGTACGGTATGTTCGCACAGCGCATTCAGGACGGTTATCAGGTCGAAAAGCCGGATAACTGGTTAAAGAACGGCAACCCGTTCGAGATCCGCCGTCCGGAGTATGCATGTGAGGTCAAGTTTGGCGGCCGCATGACCATGACGACCGACGCCAACGGCAGAAATCATTACGATCTGTCTGATTACGGTTCTGTAATGGCGATCCCGTATGATTATCCGATCGTCGGTTACGGCAACGGTGTTGTCAACACCCTTCGTATCTGGGATGCAGAACCCATCAACACCTTCAACCTGGACTCCTTTGATCGCGGTGATTACGCAAAGGCCATCGAACAGGAGAACCTGGCAAAGAACATCGTTGAGGTCCTGTACCCGAACGATAACCATACCGCAGGTAAGGAGCTTCGTCTGAAGCAGCAGTATTTCTTCATTTCCGCATCTTTACAGACGGCCATCAAGAAGTACAAGGAGACCCACAACGGTTCTCTTGAGAACTTTGAAAACAAGGTCGTTTTCCAGATGAACGATACGCATCCGTCTATGACCGTCGCAGAGCTTATGCGCCTTCTGATGGACGTTGAGAACTACGAGTGGGAAGAGGCCTGGAACATCGTTACGCACTGCTGCGCATACACGAATCACACCATCATGTCCGAAGCACTTGAAAAGTGGCCGATCGACCTGTTCGAGCGTCTGCTTCCGCGTGTTTACAAGATCATTGAAGAGATCAACCGCCGCTTTGTGGCTGAGATCCGTGCAAAGTACCCGAACGATGAGTCCAAGGTCGACCGCATGGCGATCCTGTACAACGGTCAGGTACGCATGGCATATCTTGCAATCGTCGGTTCCTACTCCGTAAACGGTGTAGCGCGTCTTCATACCGAGATCCTGAAGAATCAGGAACTGAAGGATTTCTACGAGATGTGGCCCGAAAAGTTCCACAACATGACCAACGGTATTACCCAGCGTCGTTTCCTGCGTCACGGCAATCCGCTGTTAGCAGATTGGGTCACCGATAAGATCGGCGACGGCTGGATTACGGACCTGTCCGAAATGGATAAGCTCGAGAAGTACCTGGACGATCCGCAGGCTCAGCGCGAGTTCATGCAGATCAAGTACGAAAACAAGATCCGTCTTGCAAAGTACATTAAGGAGCACAACAATATCGACATCGATCCGTTCTCCATGTACGATGTTCAGGTCAAGCGTCTGCATGAGTACAAGCGTCAGCTGATGAACATCCTGCACGTTATGTACCTGTACAACAAGATCAAGAACGATGCTGCATTTGCTGAAAACTTTTATCCGCGTACCTTTATTTTCGGCGCTAAGGCTGCCGCAGGTTATGCGCGCGCAAAGCTTACCATTAAGCTGATCAACTCCGTTGCGGACGTGATCAACAATGATACATCCATCCACGGCAAGCTGAAGGTCGTCTTCATTGAGGACTACAAGGTCTCCAATGCGGAAATGATCTTTGCGGCAGCGGATGTCTCCGAGCAGATCTCCACAGCTTCCAAGGAAGCATCCGGTACCGGCAACATGAAGTTCATGCTGAACGGTGCACCGACCATCGGTACGATGGACGGCGCAAACGTCGAGATCGTTGAGAAGGTCGGTGAAGACAATGCATTTATCTTCGGCCTGTCCTCCGATGAAGTCATCAACTACGAAAAGAACGGCGGCTACTATCCGGAAGCGATCTTCTCATCCAACGATGAGCTCCGCGACGTTCTGATGCAGCTGATCAACGGAACCTATTCTCCGGATAACACGGAGCTGTTCCGTGAGCTGTACAACAGCCTGCTGACCAATTATTACGGCAAGGCCGATACCTACTTCATCCTGAAGGACTTCATGTCTTATCATGAAGCTCAGATGCGTGTGAACGAGGCGTACAAGGATCGCAGCAAGTGGGCACGCATGGCAATGCTCCAGACCTGCCGTTCCGGTAAGTTCTCTTCCGACCGTACCATTGAAGAGTACGTGGACGAGATCTGGAAGCTCGACCGCATTGAAATGTAATTTTTAAAGGGGGATACAGTGGATCCTGAAAATGTGACGAAAAAGTCGCGAAAACTCAATCGAATACATAAACAGGTGAAGCAGAAGCCGGCGCGGAATAGTTTTGCGCCGGCAGATTCTCTTTTAACTGAAGCGAAAGTTGCCGAAACCGCAATCGAGGCGGAAGCCGTGATCGCGGAAGAAGGCGCTGACGTAGTGGCTGCGGCAGAGGTTGCTGAAGCGAAAGAAATCGTTTCCGAGACGGTACAGGTGCTTGAGGAAGAAGCCGATGCAAAGCCCGAGGTTCCGGAAGCGGATGCCGAGGAAGCGGACGAGCCTTACGTGGTCGAATCCGTGCCGAAGAAGAAGATTCCCAAGGCCGCGAAGGTCCTTCTTATCATCGGCGGAGTTCTTCTTACGTTGGTCCTCATTGCCGTCATTGCGGCGGTGATCATCTACAACGTGATGTTTAACCGATCCAATTACCGTGCGGCGGAGGATACCACCGTCGTCGAGGCAGCGGTGGAAACGCTGGAAACGGCCGATGAAGACATCGCGGCGCAGCTTGCCAGTGAGCAAGCGGCGGCGAAGGCATCGATCCAGGCGTCCATGCAGGAGGAGCTTGATGCTAAAAAGCAGGAGCTTGCGGACAAGCAGTCCTCCAAGGAGGCAGATCGTATTACCCGCGAGGGAGTGCGTAATGTTCTTCTGATCGGAACGGACCAGAGTGATTGGGGCATCGGCAACTCCGATGCAATCATCGTCTGTTCCATCAACTATGATACGGAAACCATTTATCTGACGTCCATCATGCGTGATACCGCAGCCAATGTACCTGGCCGCGGCGTTACAAAGATCAATTCCGCATGTGCGATCAGCGGCCCGGAACTTCTGGTCCAGACCGTGGAAGAAAACTTCATGATCGACATTGAAAACTACGCTATGGTCGATTTTGAGGCTATGAAGCAGGTCATCGATGCCCTCGGCGGCGTGGACATGATGATCACGGTGGAAGAAGCGAAGTTCATGAAGATCGATATTGAAGAAGATCAGGTTATGCATCTGGATGGCCGGCTTGCGCTGCGTCATTCCAGAGACCGTTCTTCCGGCGGATCGGACTTTGGCCGTGTGCAGCGCCAGAAGGAAGTACTGCTTGCCATCATCGACAAGGCCAGAAGCGGCGGCGTCGGCAATCTGGCGCAGGCAGCGTATGCATGTCTTCCGTATATTACCCATGATTTCTCCAGAACGGATCTGCTCGAGATCATCTCCGAGCTTCCGGTACTGATCAACTATGAATTCGTTCAGCAGCGCATTCCGTATGAGGATATGTACCATTTTGAGGGTGAATACATCGTCCTGGATTACGCAGCCACGATCAAGAACTTTAACGACATTGTTTACGGAACCGAAGACGGGGAGTGATCGCCGTAAGGAAACGTAAAAATGTGCGGAAAAGACGTGTTTTCCCGAAAGGGGGGCGCTGATAAAACTACAGGATTTTTTCGTTGTTTATATTTGCTAAAATACCGCGGGAATATTTGTTTAATCGTGATATGGTAATTTTGGAGCGAAAAGAGTATTATATCTGTAGAAAACAAAGCTGGCCAATATAGGAGGAAAAAATAATGGCAGGTTTATCTTTAAGAAACATCAGCAAGGTTTATTCCAACGGCTTCGTAGCTGTTAAGGATTTCAACCTTGAAATCGCAGACAAGGAATTCATCATCTTCGTCGGTCCGTCAGGTTGTGGTAAGTCTACTACTCTTCGTATGATCGCAGGTCTTGAGGAAATTTCCGGTGGTGAGTGCTACATCGGCGACAAGCTCGTTAACGACGTAGAGCCCAAGGATAGAGATATCGCCATGGTTTTCCAGAACTATGCTCTGTATCCGCATATGTCCGTATATGACAATATGGCATTCGGCTTAAAGCTCCGCAAGGTTCCGAAGGCTGAAATCGACAAGCAGGTTCATGAAGCAGCTAAGATCCTCGGCATCGAGCAGTTACTCGATCGTAAGCCGAAGGCTCTGTCCGGTGGTCAGAGACAGCGTGTTGCAATGGGTCGTGCAATCGTTCGTAACCCGAAGGTATTCCTGATGGATGAGCCGCTCTCTAACCTGGATGCTAAGCTTCGTGTTCAGATGAGAATCGAGATCTCTAAGCTGCATCAGCGCTTAGGTACCACCATCATCTACGTTACCCATGACCAGACCGAGGCTATGACCCTTGGTACCCGTATCGTCGTTCTGAAGGATGGTATCATCCAGCAGGTTGATAGCCCGAACGTACTGTACTCTGCTCCGTGCAACAAGTTCGTTGCAGGCTTCATCGGCTCTCCGCAGATGAACCTCATCGATGTTGATGTTGAAGCAGCTGGCGACGGCGTTGCATTCGTTATGCCTGACGGTTCCAAGATCGTTATCCCGGCTGACAAGGCGAAGATCCTTAAGGATGCTGACTACATTGGCAAGAAGGTTTGCTTCGGCTTCCGTCCGGAAGATCTGGAAGAAGTTGCAGCCGGTACCCCGAACACCCTTAGCTCTGTTGTACGTGTATACGAGCTTCTCGGTGCTGAAGTATTCTTATACTTCGATCTTGGCGATGTATCTGTTACCGCTCGTGTTGATCCGGATACCACCGCTAGAACCGATTCAGAAGTTACCCTGTCCATCGATATGGATCACATCCATGCATTCGATGTTGAGACCGAGGTTGCTCTGTTCTAATTCGGAATCAGTAAATCCTGAGAGGGAATGTGTGAATTTCACACATTCCCTCTTTTCTTTTGCAAAAAATTGTTGTAAAATGCTAATTATTAGTGGTTCTATGCAAATCGATCGGCCCGGTCGCATCGTTAGTACTGAAAAAGTGAGGACAAATTCATGGTATCAAACCAGATGGTAGTCGATGTACTTCGTAAAATCAAAGAGATCTCCGGCGTGCAGTTATGCGTTTACACAGTGGATGGCTCGGTCATTGACGACAATGGTATCCGCAAGAGCGACGAGAGCGCAAGTATTCTGAAGTTCCTGAGCAACAAAGATGTGCAGGAGTATGAGGAGCGTTATTATTTCCGTGTCAATGACGGAACCCGTCTGGAGTTCATCGTAGTTGCACCGAAGAATGATCAGGCGCTGATGGTCGGAAAGATGACCGTACTTCAGCTGGAAGCACTGCTGGCCGCTCATCAGGAACGCTATGACAAGGATAACTTCATCAAGAACCTGCTTCTTGATAACCTGCTGCTTGTCGATATTTATAACTGGACCAAGCGCCTGCACATCGACCCGAGAGCAAAGCGCGTGGCTTACCTGATCGAGACCAAGCACAAGGAAGATGCAAGCGCACTGGAAACGGTACGCTCCATGTTCGCAGACAATGAGAATGACTTCATTGCCGCTATCGATGAGAACAATATCATCGTGGTCCATGAGCTTGCAGAAAACGAAGACGATAATGATATGAAACAGACCGCAGTTACCATTGCGGACATGCTGAATACGGAGGCGATGAGCCAGGTCCGCGTTGCTTACGGCAACGTTGCCGATGAGATCCGCAAGGTCTCCAATTCCTACAAGGAAGCAAAGCTGGCACTCAGCGTCGGCAAGATCTTCAATTCCGAGCAGAATGTGGTCGCATATGCAAGCCTCGGCATCGGCCGTCTGATCTATCAGCTGCCCATCCCGATGTGCCGCATGTTCATTGAAGAGATCTTCAAGGGCCAGTCCCCGGAGAACTTCGATGAGGAAACGCTGACCACCATCAATCAGTTCTTTGAAAACAGCCTGAATGTTTCAGAGACCTCAAGACAGTTATATATTCACAGAAACACGCTGGTATATCGTCTGGATAAGCTCCAGAAGAATACCGGACTTGACCTTCGCGTATTTGACGATGCCATTACTTTCAAGATCGCACTGATGGTCGTAAAGTATATGCGTTACATGGAAAACCAGGAGTAAAATGGGTAATACAGAAAACAACGAAAACGTTGGAAACACAGAAGAAACGATCGTTGTAACAGGGAAGAAGGGCTCCGGAAGGGGCCTCTTCCTGTTACTGGGCATGATTATCGGCGCTGCGGCGGCGGTGATCATTATGGCAGTCGCCGGCAGAGCGAGCGGAAACGTCAGCGGGATCAGCAGTGTCATTAGTGACGAGACAGCGGAAAAGCTGGTCAAGATCCGGAACAAGATCAATTCCTATTATCTTTTTGACCGGGATGTGGACACACAGGAAGGAATTTTAAAGGGATATGTGGATTCGTTCGGCGATCCGTACACCGTTTATTACACGGAGGACGAGTATGCGTCCCTGATGGAATCCACTTCCGGCGTGTACTGCGGTATCGGCGTTGTGGTGACGCAGAATGCGTCCACCGGCGTAATCTCCGTTGTGCGTCCGTATGTGAATGCACCGGGCTGGGAAGCCGGTATGCAGGCGGATGACATCCTGTATAAGGTTGAAGGCGAAGAAGTCACGGGACAGGACCTGAGCCTTGTGGTCACCAAGATCAAGGGCGATGAGGGAACTTCCGTGGCAATTACGATCTATCGTCCGTCCACCGGGGAGTATATCGATATGACGGTCACGCGCCGTAAGATCGAGATCGAGACCATTGCACATGAAATGAAGGAGAATAACATCGGCTACATCGAGATGACTTCCTTCGATGACGTCACCTATCACCAGTTTATGGAAGCCTTTAATGACCTGAAGGATCAGGGAATGCAGGGTCTGATCGTGGATATCCGCGATAACGGCGGCGGACTGCTGACCTCGGTGTGCGATATTCTGGATGAGCTTCTCCCGGCGGGTATCATTACCTATACGGAGGACCGTGACGGCAAGGGCGACAAGATCTATTCCGACGCGGCTTGTGTGCTGGATGTTCCGATGGTCGTTCTGGTCAACGGAAATTCCGCATCGGCATCGGAAATCTTCACCGGCGCGCTGCAGGATTACGGCAAGGCGACGATCGTCGGCACGCAGACCTTCGGCAAGGGCATCGTCCAGTCCATCATGGCGCTCGGCGACGGCAGCGCGATCAAGATCACGACTTCGCGCTATTATACCCCGAACGGTGTGTGTATCCACGGTGTGGGTATTACGCCGGACGTGATCGTTGAAAACGATACGGAACTGGAAGGCGATGAGCAGTTGAAACGCGCGATCGAAGTCCTTCAGGATATGATGAAATAAGTAAAGAACAACAGCCCGGTGTGTGAAGCGCCGGGCTGTTCCTTTTCGGATACATTCCACGTATGAGGCATTTTCCGGCCGCATTCCAAGCGGAATTTCGGCTGTTTTTGACGGGTGATCTCACTGCATCAACAAAACTTATGTTCGATTTCTGTATACATTTTTAATGATCTGTGCTATAATCAAAACATCTATCACCATAAGGAGAGCCACCGATCATGGAGTTCAAACTGCATTCGGAATATCAGCCCACGGGCGATCAGCCGCAGGCCATCGACGACCTGGTCCGCGGATTCCGTGCGGGCAATCAGTTTCAGACATTACTCGGCGTCACGGGTTCCGGTAAGACGTTTACCATGGCCAATGTCATCGAGAAACTGCAGAAGCCCACACTGATCATTTCTCACAATAAAACACTGGCAGCCCAGCTTTACAGCGAAATGAAGGAGTTTTTTCCGGAGAATGCCGTAGAGTATTTTGTCAGTTATTACGACTATTATCAGCCGGAGGCGTATATTCCGTCCACGGATACCTATATTGAAAAAGATTCGGACATTAACGATGAGATCGACAAGCTGCGTCTTTCCGCGACGATGTCCCTTTGTGAACGCCGGGATGTCATCATCGTGGCGTCTGTTTCCTGTATTTACGGTCTGGGAAGCCCGGTGGATTATAAAAACATGGTCGTTTCTCTGCGTCCCGGTATGATCAAGGACCGCGACGAGGTCATTCACGAACTGATCCACAACCAGTACGAACGCGCGCAGATGGACTTCCATCGCGGCACGTTCCGCGTCCGCGGTGATGTCCTGGAGATATTCCCCGCAGAGCAGGGTGAGGTTGCCATTCGCGTGGAATTCTTCGGCGACGAGATCGACCGCATCTCGCAGTTTGACCCGCTGACCGGCGATGTCCAGTGCCTGCTGGAGCATGCGGCGTTCTTCCCGACCTCTAACTATGTCGTCGAGCAGCAGAAGCTCATGGACGCTACGATGAATATCGAGGCGGACCTGGAGGAACGCGTCAAGGAGTTCCGTCAGGAGGACAAGCTGGTGGAAGCGCAGCGCATTCGCGAGCGTACGACCTTTGACATCGAAATGATGCGTGAGACCGGATTCTGTTCCGGCATTGAAAACTATACGCGCTATCTGACCGGTCTTCCGGCCGGCGCACCGCCGTACACCCTGATCGATTACTTTCCGGATGATTTTCTGATCATCGTGGATGAGAGTCATATGTCGCTCCCGCAGCTGAACGGTATGTACAACGGCAACCTGCGCCGCAAGCAGACGCTGATCGACTACGGCTTCCGTCTTCCCTCGGCAATGGACAACCGTCCGCTGAGCTTCGGCGAGTTTGAACAGAAGATCGACCAGATGATGTTTGTATCCGCGACGCCCGGCCCATATGAGCAGGATCATGAGCTTCTCCGCACGGAGCAGGTCATCCGACCTACCGGCCTTCTGGATCCGAAGATCGATATCCGGCCGGTCCGCGGTCAGATCGATGACATGATCGGCGAGATCCGGAAGACTGTCAAAGAAAAAGAAAAGGTCCTGATCACCACGCTGACCAAGAAAATGGCGGAGGACCTGACAACCTATCTTCGCGAAGCGGGCATCCGCGTGCGGTATCTGCACTCGGATATCGACACCCTGGAACGTTCGGAGATCATCCGCGACATGCGTCTGGATGTTTTCGATGTTCTGATCGGTATCAACCTGCTGCGTGAGGGCCTGGATATCCCGGAGATCTCACTGGTCGTGATCCTCGACGCGGACAAGGAAGGCTTCCTGCGTTCGGAGACGTCGCTGATCCAGACGGTCGGCCGCGCGGCGCGTAACTCGAACGGCCACGTCATTATGTATGCGGATACGATGACGGATTCCATGCGCAAGGCCATCGGCGAAACGAACCGCCGTCGCGCGATCCAGGAAAAATACAACGAAGAGCACGGCATCACGCCGACCACAATCAAGAAGGCGGTCCGCGATCTGATCCGGATCTCAAAGCAGGCGGAATCCGCGGGCGTACAGTTGAAGAAGGATCCGGAATCCATGAACCGCAAGGAACTGGAGAAGCTGCTTGAAAACCTGGAGAAGCAGATGAAGAAGGCGGCGCTCGACCTGAATTTTGAGGCGGCGATCGAACTCAGAGAAAAGATCAAGGAACTCGGAAGGTTCCTGAATGACTGATAAAGCCGGGGAGTATTGACCCGGCCCGGCAGCAGAGGGAAGGCCCTTGCTGCTGATGGTGAGGAAACTATGGCTGAAAAGAAATTTATCAAGATCCGCGGTGCGCGGGAACACAATCTGAAGAATGTGGATCTGGACATTCCGAGAGACGAGCTGACGGTCCTGACCGGACTTTCCGGCTCCGGAAAGTCCTCCCTGGCATTCGATACGATCTATGCGGAAGGCCAGCGCCGTTATATGGAGTCGCTTTCTTCCTACGCGCGTCAGTTCCTGGGGCAGATGGAAAAGCCGCTGGTACAGATGATCGAAGGCTTGCCGCCGGCCATCTCCATCGACCAGAAATCCACGAACCGCAACCCGCGTTCCACCGTCGGCACCGTCACGGAGATCTACGACTATCTGCGTCTTCTGTATGCGCGCATCGGTATACCGCACTGTCCCAAGTGCGGTCGTGTGATCCAGAAGCAGTCCATCGACCAGATGGTGGATACGGTCATGAAGCTGCCGGAGCGCACACGCATCCAGTTGCTGGCACCGGTCGTCCGCGGGAAAAAGGGACGTCATGAAAAGGTGCTGGAGCAGGCCAAGAAGAGCGGCTATGTCCGTGTACGTGTGGACGGAAACCCGTATGAGCTTTCGGAAGAGATCACGTTAGATAAGAATATCAAGCATAACATCGAGATCGTGGTAGACCGTCTGGTCGTAAAGCCGGGCGTGGAGTCCCGTCTGGCGGGATCGCTGGAGAACGTTATGGAGCTGGCCGATGGCCTTGCCGTCGTGGACATTCCGGACGAGGAGCGGAACATCATGTTCTCGCAGAGCCTGTCCTGTCCGGACTGTGAAGTGTCCATCGATGAGATCGAACCGCGGAGCTTCTCCTTCAACAACCCGTTCGGCGCGTGCCCGGTATGCTACGGCCTGGGTTATAAGATGGAATTTGACGAGGATCTGATGATCCCCGATAAAACGTTGTCCATCAATCAGGGCTGCATCATGGTCAATGGCTGGCAGTCCTGCAACGTGGACGGAAGCTGGATGAACCAGACCCTGAAGGGCGTGGCAAAGGAATACGGCTTCAGTCTGGATACTCCGTTCGGCGAATACCCGAAGGAAATCCAGGACCTTTTGCTGCACGGCGGAACGCGTGAGATCAAGTTCCGTTACAAGAGCCACCACGGCGAGGGTGAGTACAAGGTCATTTACGAAGGCCTGATGAATAACGTGGAGCAACGTTATAAGGAGACCTACTCGGATTCCGCAAAGGCGGAGTATGAGACGTTCATGCGCATCTCCCCGTGTACGGAATGTAACGGCAAGCGCCTGAAGCAGACGTCCCTTGCGGTCACGGTCGGGGATATCAACATTTACGATCTGACCAACAATTCCATCAAGGATATGCTGGCACTGATCGATCACTGGAATCTCACTGATACGCAGCGGTCCATCGGCGCGGAGATCCTGAAGGAGGTCCGTTCCCGTCTGACCTTCCTGGTCGATGTAGGCCTGGATTATCTGGCGATGAGCCGCGCGACGGCAACCTTGTCAGGCGGTGAGGCGCAGCGTATCCGTCTGGCTACGCAGATCGGATCCGGCCTGGTCGGCGTGGCGTATATTCTGGATGAGCCCTCCATCGGCCTGCATCAGAAGGACAACGACAAACTCCTTGGTACCCTGAAGCATCTGAGGGATCTGGGCAATACGGTCATCGTCGTCGAACATGACGAGGATACCATGCGTGCGGCGGATTTCCTGGTAGACATCGGACCGGGAGCGGGCGAACACGGCGGAACCATCGTGGCCTGCGGTACCGCAAAGGAAGTCATGCGGAATCCCAAGTCCATCACCGGCAAGTATCTGGCCGGAAAATTAAAGATCGATGTTCCCGCAAAACGCCGCGTGCCGGAGAACTGGCTGACGATCCTCGGTGCGGAGGAGAACAACCTGAAGAATATCGATGTAAAGATCCCGGTGGGCGTATTTACCTGCGTGACCGGCGTGTCCGGCTCCGGTAAATCCTCACTGGTCGATGAGATCCTCTCCAAGAGTCTGGAGAAGAAGCTGAATCGCGCGCGGACCATTCCGGGCAAGCACCGGGAGATCCTGGGTGTGGAGAAGCTCGATAAGATCATTGATATCGATCAGAGTCCCATCGGCAGAACACCGCGTTCCAACCCGGCCACCTACACCGGCGTATTTGATATGATCCGCGACCTGTTCGCGTCCACGGCGGAAGCCAAGGCGCGCGGTTATACCAAGGGCCGTTTCAGCTTCAACATCAAGGGCGGCCGCTGTGAGTCCTGTTCCGGCGACGGTATCATCAAGATCCAGATGCACTTCCTGGCCGATGTTTACGTCCCCTGCGAGGTCTGCGGCGGTAAGCGTTATAACCGTGAGACTCTGGAGGTTCTGTACCGCGGCAAGAACATCTACGATGTTCTCAATATGACCGTGGAGGAGGCCCTGGATTTCTTCCAGGCCATTCCGTCCATCCGTCAGAAGATCCAGACCCTGTACGACGTCGGGCTTTCCTATGTCCGTCTGGGTCAGCCGTCTACCGAGCTTTCCGGCGGTGAAGCGCAGCGCATCAAGCTTGCGGCGGAGCTGTCCAGAAGATCGACCGGCCGCACGATCTATGTCCTTGACGAGCCCACCACGGGCCTGCATTTTGAGGATGTGCGCAAGCTGATCGAGATCCTGCAGCGCCTTGCGGACGGAGGAAACACGGTGCTCGTCATCGAGCACAATCTCGATGTCATCAAATCGGCGGATTATATTATTGACATGGGACCCGACGGCGGTGATAATGGAGGTACCGTGGTATGCCAGGGTACGCCCGAGGAAGTTGCCATGGTCGAAACGAGTTACACGGGTCACTATCTTAAGAAAATGCTGAAACAGTGAGGTTGACTGATGAATTATACAAAAGAAGAGGCAATTGAAAAGATCCGCAGCATCGACGCGGAGTTTGTGTGTCTGACGTTTTACGATGTTTACGGAAAGCAGAAGAACATCACGATCATGCCTGAAGAGCTTGAAAGAGCGTTTGACAGCGGTATTTCGCTGGATGCGGCGCTGGTCGACGGCTATCGTATGGATGCCAAGATCGACCTTTTGGTCAAGCCGGATCCCAATACCCTCTGTGAGCTTCCGCAGAGTCTGGCCGATAACGCCATCGGCCAGGTCATGCGTATGAACTGCAACGTTTTTTATCCGGACGGCCGTCCCTTTGAAAATGACCCCCGCTACATCCTGAAGCTGGCGGTTGAAGAAGCGGAAAAGCGCGGACTTCAGTTTAACTTCGGACCGGCCATGGAGTTCTATCTCTTTGAGACCAGGTCTGAGAACAAGTTCGATAACAGTATCCGTCAGCCGTATGACAACGCCGGATACATGGCATCCGCTCCGGAAGACCGCTGTGAGGCGGTGCGCCGCGAGATCTGCCTGGACCTGCGTAAGATGGGCATCCGCCCTGAGTGTGCATACCATGAAGAGGGACCGGGTCAGAATAAGATCAAGTTCCATTTCAATACGCCGATGGAAGCGGCCGATGCCGCAACGGCTTACAAGGCTGTCGTTCGTTCCGTTGCCGCGCGTTACGGCCTGGAAGCGGATTTCTCTCCGAAGCCGCTTGAGCGCATTGCCGGAAACAGCATGCATGTGAATATGTCTGTCATTTCCAAGGACGGTATGGACCGTACGCCGGACATCATCGCCGGTGTCCTTGCCAAGGCGCAGGAAATCACGGTCTTCCTGAATCCCACCAAGAAATCCTACAAGCGTCTGGGCCACGACAATGCTGTCAAATACGTTTCCTGGTCCGATGCCAACCGTTCCACGCTGATCCGCATTCCGGCTTACGGCGGATACACCCGCTTTGAGCTGCGTTCTCCGGATAACGGAACCAATCCGTACATCGCATTCGCGCTTCTGATCTATGCCGCACTGTACGGCATTGATGAAAAGCCCACACTGCAGAAGGCCAGCGAAGAAGATCTGTTTGAAGCGGATTCCAAGGCATTGTCCCGCCTGAAGCCGCTGCCGGCTTCCCTTGCGGAGGCACAGTCCAAGGCGAAGAACAGCCTGTTTGTACGGGAGCATCTGCCGATGAAGGTCATTGATGCTTATGTAAAATCCGATAAATAATCGGATCGACAGATCCGACTGTTTATCGTATGGGTCAAATCCGATAAATAATCGGATCGAGGAAAGCCCGGCAAAAGGCCGGACGGAAAAGTGCTTATAAATGAAAATCAAAGCAGTCCTATTTGATCTGGACGGTACGCTTCTCAATACCCTTCCGGATCTTTACAACATTACGAATACGACCTTACGGGAACTGGGCTGTCCGGAACGTTCGATGGAAGAGGTGCGGCAGTTTGTCGGAAACGGCGCGAAGCTTCTCATCAAGCGCGCACTTCCGGAAAATGTGGAGTATACAGATGAGATCATGGACCGTATGATGGCCAATTATCTGAAGTATCAGAATCAGCGGGCCGAGGTCTATGCGGGCATTCCGGAGCTGCTTGCCGAACTGAAGAAGCGTGGCATCCGGAGCGCGATCGTTTCCAACAAGCCGGATCCCGCTGCCGTAGAGGTCTGGAAACAGTTCTTTGGCGATACGATCGATTTTGCGATCGGCACGCGGGAAAACATGCATATCAAGCCGCATCCGGATCAGGCGAATGAAGCCATGCGGGTGCTGGGAGTGACATCCGCCGATTGTGTCTACGTGGGCGATTCCGATACGGACATCGCCACCGGAACGAATGCCGGTATGGAGACCCTGTCCGTTACCTGGGGATTCCGCGGGGAGGAATTTCTGAAGGCGCACGGCGCCGCGCACATCGTGGACCGGGCGGAAGAGATCCTTCAGTGGATCCTGGAGAAGGAAAATGAAGAGTAAGAAAACGATCCGCACCGTAGCCGGTGCGGATCAAATTATTACATACGAATTGATTCGGAAAAGCATCAAGAACATGTATCTCCGGCTCCGGGAGGACGGGACGGTCGCCGTCACGGCAAACCGGTTGATCCCGCTATCCGCGGTCGATGCCTTCGTGCTGAAGAACGAACCGTTCATCGCACGGAGCAGGACGAGGGTCGAAACGGAACAGGAGCGTCTTTCGGAGCGTGCGGCATTGCAGTATGTGACCGGTGAGACCCTGCGGATCTTCGGGAATGAGGTGCGGTTTGTGCTGAAGGAAGGGCGGCCGGCCAGGGTAGAGTTCCCGGCAGAGATAAAAAGGGAGCCGTTTGCCGTTTCCGATGCCGCGGAAAACTGTGTCATTATGACCGCACCGTCCGGATACGATACAGAACGCCGAAAAAGGCTGTATGAAAAAGAACTCAGATTTCATACAGAAAAGTGTCTTACTGAGATCTGTACCCGCGTATGGCCCCTTTTTAAGCCTTACGGGGTGACATGGCCGGAGCTTAAGTTCCGGACGATGAAGAGCCGGTGGGGCTCCTGCCAGCCCGTTGAAAAGAAGATCACATTGAATCTCCGGCTGATCGAAAAGCCGTATGCGGCAGCGGAATACGTGGTGGTTCACGAGTTCGCGCATTTTCTGCATGCGGATCATTCGCCGCGGTTCTATGCGGTCGTGGAGCATTTCCTTCCGGACTATAAAGAGAGGAAGAAGCTGCTCAAGTAAGAAGTAAAAGGACGGAAACTGACGCAGGTATTCGGGAGACAGAAGAAAACACAAAATAAAAGCCGGACCGCTTTATGCGCGCTCCGGCTTTTTTACGTAGAACAGACTGCTGAATAACGGATTGGAGTATTTCCGGATGTAGCGGTCCAGTTCCTCGGAATCGATGTAGTATTTATTGCCCCAGGAGGAGATCTCCAGGTACATGGGGGCGGAGGCATCGTCCGGGAAATACAGTCCGGTGACGGTGACGAAGTGCGCGAGCACGTCCGAGCACGTCGGGACCATCTGACCCTCCGCGGGCATCGTGTAGAACGTTACGCCCGGTTTTTTACGGAAACCGGGAAAATGCGGACCGATGAGAAGGATGCAGGGGTAACCGTTTTCCAGAGACTCGCTGATCACGGCTTTGCGGGTCTTGCGGTCGTTCCGGAGCAGCATTCGGATACGGACATCGGCGTGGTGGCGGCGGAAGAACAGATTCAGGCAGATCGGGACCTGCCAGTTGAAGGAACCGAAGAAGGGCAGGATCGGGTAACTGATCCGGTTCAGCCTGCGAAGAAACTGTTTGTATTCTTCGCGGTCGACCCGGTGTGCATCGTCCGCGAGGAACGAGGCCGGGAGGTCCTCCCAGTTCAGTTTTTCGCGGGCGGCGTGGTACAGGATGAGGTCTGCGCAGGCCACCAGTCCGCAGCCGCCTTTTGCCAGCAGTTTTGCACGCTTGTCCTCTGTTTTAGAGAACCAGCCCTGGTTTCCTCCGTAAGAGGTGCGGTCATCGGTATGGACCCGGACATAATTCCGGGCAATGGATTGATTTTTTGATATGATCATGGCACTCCTGTCAGCGACCGAACAGGGAACTGAAAGCGCTCGTGACGCTTTCCAGGCGGTCGGAAACGGTCTTCAGGCTTTCCACAAGCCCGTTGATGTTGGTGATATCCAGTTGTTTGAACTTTTCCACGGCTTCTTCGAAGGCAACGACGCTTGCATTGAAATCGTCGATGTTGAAGTTGCTCAGGTTATCCGCGGCCTCCTGAAGGGAGACGACCGTGGAATTCAGCTGCTCCGTATCGATGCTGTCCGCCTTATCGCGCACGGTCTGCATGGCGGTCTGAACATCGGCCAGGGTGCGGCTGATCTCACCGGCTTTTGCAATCAGGACGATGCTCACGATGAGCAGCAGGAGTACGATGCCGGCCAGAAATCCCGTGCGGATCCCGGCGTACAGAAGATTTTTTTTCTGTAGACCGATCAGAATATCCATCTTGTCGGGAGCGGCATCGGTAGTATTATTTATGACTTCGGGAGCGGTTTCCGCGGTTTCGCTTATGGCTTCGGGAGCGGTTTCCGCGGTTTCATTTGTGATTTCGGACATACTGCACCTCCTGTTATCTCCACGATTTTATCATTCCCGGCCCCGAAATTCAATCACCGCAGCACTGCGGAGATTGTTTTTTTTGTTTTTATGTACTAAAATGTTCACATCACTCCGGGGGAGGTGCTTATGGAGAAGAAACCGGCAAAGAAAAAAGAGACCTGGATCAAGGCTCGGCATAAGATCATTTTCGCGATCCTTCGCATCATTTTTGTGCCCATCTGCTTCTTCAAGTACGGCATTCGCATCGAACGTTTTAAGGAACAGGGTGACCGTCAGATCCTGGTCCTGTTCAATCACCAGACCGCCTATGATCAGTTTTTCTTCGGACGGGCGTTCAAGGGCGGCTTCTATTATGTGGCCACGGAGGATCTGTTCTCCCTCGGCTGGCTCTCCAAGGCGCTGGCCTGGGCAGTCAATCCGATCCCGATCAAGAAGCAGACGATGGACATCCGCGCCATGCGTAACATCTTTCAGGTCGTGAAGGAGGGCGGCAATCTGGCCATCGCGCCGGAAGGCAACCGCACCTATGACGGCCGCACCTGCTATATCAAACCGACCATCGCCCCGCTTGCCCGCAAGCTGAAGCTTCCGATCGTTCTGTTCCGTCTGGAGGACGGCTACGGCGTGCAGCCGCGCTGGAGCGATGTGATCCGCAAGGGCCGCATGCGTGCGTATGTATCCCGCGTGATCGAGCCGGAAGAGGCGGCAGCCATGACGGATGAGGAATTGTATCTTGCCATCAAGGAAGGTCTGGACGTTAACGAAGCGAAGATCACCGGTGAGTTCAAGAGCAAAAAGACTGCCGAGTATCTGGAACGCTGCGTGTATGTCTGCCCCGAGTGCGGACTGAGCCGTTTTGAGAGTAAGAACGATGTGACGACCTGCTTAAAATGCGGTATTCGGATCCGGTACAAAACGAACAAGGAACTCGAAGGCATCGACAAGCCGTTCCCGTTCCGCTTTGTGGCTGACTGGTATGACTACCAGCAGGATTTTATCAATCATTTTGACCCGATGGCGGACCTTGACACTCCGATCTATGAGGACACCGCGGATATCTACAACGTAATCCTCTACAAAGAGAAAAAGCTTCTGTACAGGAATGCGGATCTGAAGCTGTACGGCGACCGGATCACGATCACGCCGGCAGAAGGCGAAGAATGCGGAAAGACGATCGTCTGCCGCTATGACGAGACCGGCGATATCACGGTACTCGGAAAGAACAAACTGAACGTCTACCGGAGCGATGCGGTCTATCAGATCAAGGGCGATGCGCATTTCAATGCCCTGAAGTATATCAACCTGCATCAGCGCAGTCTGAACATCATGAACGGCGAAACGGAGAGTACTTTCCTCGGAATGTAAGAAGATGCCCCCGATAGGGCCGACAGAACAGAAAAAACCGACCATTTTTGTATATATTAACAATAAAACCCCGCAAATGCGGGGTTTTATTCTGTTTGCGCGTCCCCCTTTTGAGTGATAGTATATAAATGTGCAAATATAAAATCTTTGCGCAGCAAGTTCCGGAATCATCGGAAAAAGGAGAAATTTACTTATGGCAAAGCTTTGGAAGGGTCGTACGGATGCCGCAGTCGACAGCATCGCCGACGATTTCAATTCATCGATCCGTTTTGATAAAAGAATGTTCGTGCAGGACATCAAGGGCAGCATGGCGCATGCGGACATGCTTGGCCATCAGGGCATCATTGCCGCTGAAGAAGCCGGGGTCCTGATCGCCGGTCTCAAGGAAATGCTGGAAGAGCTTCTGGACGGCCGCCTGACCATCGATGAGACTGCGGAAGACATTCATTCTTTTGTGGAGCAGGAGCTGACGAAAAGAGTCGGTGATACCGGCAAGAAGCTTCACACCGCACGCAGCCGTAACGATCAGGTCGCGCAGGATATCCGTCTTTTCCTTCGTGACGAGACCCACGATATCATCGCCCTGACGGAGGAGCTCATTGCCTCCCTGACGGACGCAGCGGAAAAGTACATGGACGCGATCATGCCCGGCTACACGCACTTACAGCGCGCGCAGCCTATTCTGTTCTCGCATCAGTTAATGGCCTATTCGTGGATGTTCCTTCGCGACACCGATCGCCTGAAGGACTGCCTGAAGCGCATCAATGTAACGCCCATCGGCTCCTGTGCACTGGCAGGTACCACCTACAACACCGATCGCGATTATGAGGCCGCGCTTCTGGGCTTTGACGGTATCATGATGAACAGCCTGGACGGCGTATCCGACCGTGACTTTGCCGTCGAATTCTTAAGCGACTGTGCGATGTTAATGATGCACCTTTCACGTTTTGCGGAAGAGGTCATCCTGTGGACATCCTGGGAGTTCAAGTTTGTGACCCTGTCCGATGCCTACACGACCGGCTCGTCCATTATGCCGCAGAAGAAGAATTCCGACATGGCGGAGCTGATCCGCGGTAAGACCGGACGTGTTTACGGGGACCTGATGTCGCTTCTGACCGTGATGAAGGGCATTCCGCTTGCATACGACAAGGATATGCAGGAGGACAAGGAACCGGTCTTCGATGCCATCGATACCGTGAAGATGTGCCTGAAGGTCGCAGCACCGATGATCGCGACGATGAACGTCCATAAGGACCGCATGCTCAAGGCGGCGCAGCAGGGCTTCATCAATGCGACCGATCTTGCGGACTATCTGACCAAGAAGGGCATGCCGTTCCGCAGCGCATATCAGCTGACCGGACGGATCGTTGCCGACTGCATTGAAAAGAATACCGTGCTGGAGGAGCTTACGATCGAGGAATACCGTACTTACGATGCGCTCTTCGAAGAGGATCTGTACGAAGTGATCGACCTTACGACCTGCGTGGCAACACGTACATCTAAGGGCGGTACATCGCCCGAATCCGTGAAGGAGCAGATCGCTGCCGTACGCGAGGCACTTCGTTAATTAACCTGCATTGGAGGACAACAGATGTCAAGAACCAGATTTTCCCTGAAGGAAATGGAAACGTTGAAAGAGAACCCCTGGGTCAGCAGCGTGTCTGCGCTCCGGGTACAGTAC
The DNA here is from genome assembly GCA_002315555.1 of Lachnospiraceae bacterium UBA1759. Classification (GTDB taxonomy): domain Bacteria; phylum Bacillota; class Clostridia; order Lachnospirales; family Lachnospiraceae; genus UBA1267. Next base: position 57,196 of record DCHF01000055.1, read on the forward strand.
TCGGAGGAGTTCAAGAAGCACTTCATTGAGGAGTACGAGGCGGGAAAGAAACCCACGGAGATCTTCCGTGAGTGTGGATTCGATCCCAAGGTGCTTGGGTACAAGCGCATTGAACGTGCCACATACCGATGGAAACGCATGGATGTTGATACGGAAGACTAAAGTAGACGGACCGCGCGGCAACGGCCTCGGCGGTCCTTTACTTTAACCTTCCGCTTTGCTACTGCGGAGTGATAAAATGACAGGGGCGATCGTGATGAACAGAAAGCTGCTGGTGCCGGACCATTATCCGGATTTTCACTGCAAATGCGGGGAGTGCAGAACGCCCTGCTGCAGCGGATGGGGAATCTCCATGTCGATGAAGGACTATTTCAGAGTACTCGGAATGGACTGTTCGCGGGAACTGCGGGAACGGCTGGATACGGCGGTTTCCGTGTTAGGTGATTTCACGGAGGAGCGGTACGCGGCACTGGACCCGGATTGGACCGGTCACTGCAAGCTGCAGCGGAAGGACAACGGCTACTGCATGCTGCAGTGCGAGTGCGGCGAAGAAGCGATCCCGGAGGTCTGCAGGCGGTATCCGCGCGTCTATCGATGCGGAAAAGTGAACGAGGCAGCACTCTCGAACAGCTGCGAGCATACGCTGGAGCTGTTGTTCTCCGGTACGGAGCCGGTCACGCTTGTAGAAATTCCGGCACCGGATTCCTTTTCGGAGGTGGAAAAGCAAAGCCTTTTGCAGTATGATGGTGAGGCAGATCCGGCCCTTTCGGAAGAATGCCGGGCGGCCCGGCTGCGAGCTATGGCGGTACTGTCCGACCGGGAAAAGCCCTTTTGCGAACGGTTGAAGGAAGCGGTCTGTCCGGACGCGGGAGCGATTCCGGACCGGACGAAGACGGACGCGGTAAACGCGGTCCTGGAGCTTCTATCGGTCCTGGCGGCGGATTCCCCGAGCCTCGGGGAGGAAACGGCGGAGATCCTCGGGATGTTCGGCAGAGGTTCCGCAGAGGGGCTTACGGAGGCGGACGTTCCTGCGGAAAGCCTGCTTGCCGCACGTTATGCCGCACTGGAAGAAGCATTTTCGGTGAAACACCCCGGAAGCGAATACCGTTTTGAAAAAATGATGGTGAACCACCTGTATTTCGGCGGCTTCCCGTATTCCGCAAGGAAAAAGAGCACGGACGACGAATACATCGCCCTCATCGCGGTCTACGCGTTCATGCGCTTTGTAAATGTATGCCTTCCCGACCGGAACCCCGTCGATCTCAACGCGGCGGTATTCCGCCTCATCGAACACAGCAGTTTTACCTGGAACGCACCGATCGTCTTAAGGCAGTGCGGAATCCGGACACCGGCGGATGCGCTCTGCATGGCCCGGTATTTATGATCACGGAGGAAAAGATGGAATTAAATGCGATGTTTAAGAGCGTCATCGACCAGGACCGGCTCCCGGTCGTGCTTTGTGACCTTGAACACACGATCGTTTACATGAATCCGGCGGCGGAGAAGAATTATGAAAAGTACGGCGGGGCGGCGATCCTCGGAAAGAGCCTGCTGTTCTGTCATAATCCGAACAGCTGCGATATGATCCGGAAGGTCGTGGAGTGGTTTGCGGCGGGCGAAGATCATGATTTGGTCCATACGGGGTATAACGAAAAGAAGAACCGGGACGTCTATATGGTCGCCCTGCGTGATGAAAACAGAAAGCTCATCGGCTATTACGAAAAGCACGAGATGCGGACGCCGGACACGGAGCTTTTGGTTTATGATCTTTCGGAATGACGGCCGGAGGAGGAGCGTGATATGAGAGAAGAGTATCTGATCAAAAATACGACAAAGCAGCAGCGGATCGAGCTGATCCGTTCCTGGGTGCCGGACGATGAAGCTATGGACTGCGACGACATGGAGCTTTTTGACCTCTACGCCGATTACATCAACGGCACGAAGGAGATCGCGGAGTGTAATGCCGCGTTTCAGGCGGATTACATCACCTGGTAAGCGTCTTTTGAATCGCGGAGGCACGGCAGGGCCGGCAGGACGCGGTATTCACGAATATCGCCCGCGGAAATGCAAGGTTTTACTTGCTTTTTTTCCGCGCGGTGCTATACTGGACGTACTTGGGGATGTAGCTCAGCCGGGATGAGCGTTCGCCTCACACGCGAAAGGTCACGGGTTCGAGCCCCGTCGTCCCCATAATTTTATAACCGCAGCACGGTTTACGCGCTGCGGTGTTTTTTGCGAAACCAAAGCGCCACGGGAGGCGGGAGACCGTTCCCGGTAAAAGAAAGGGAGATTTTTACATGAAAGAACTGCTGGATCTTTTTCTGGTCTTTGCGAAGATCGGCGGCTTCACCTTTGGCGGCGGCTATGCCATGCTGCCGGTCTTACAGCGTGAAGTTGTTGAAAGCCGTAAGTGGGCCACCAATGAAGAACTGATGGACTATTATGCCATCGGACAGTGTACGCCGGGCATCATTGCCGTCAATACGGCAACGTTCATCGGCAATAAGAGGAAAGGTGCGCTGGGCGGTGTCATTGCAACGCTCGGTTGTGTTACGCCTTCTATCATCATTATCATGCTGATCGCCGCGCTGATCAAACAGTTTGCGGAGATCGTATGGGTGCAGCATGCGCTGGCCGGCATTCGTGTTGCGGTCTGCGTGCTGGTATTCGATACGGTGCTGAAGCTTGCAAAGAAGTCCTTAAAGGACGTGGTGACCTACCTGATCTTTGCGGCAGTCATCCTTCTTACGCTGTTCACCGATCTGCCGGCGGTCCTCTGGGTCATCAGCGCGGCAGTCATCGGTATTGCGTACAAGCTGATCACCGAGCGTGCAAAGCAGAATAAGGGAAAGGAGGAAGCAAAATGATCTACCTTCAGTTATTCTGGGAATTCTTTAAGACGGGCCTGTTTGCCATCGGCGGAGGTCTGGCAACGCTTCCTTTCCTGTATGAGATGCAGGCCAAGACCGGCTGGTTCACCCTGGACGATATTTCCAACCTGATTGCCATTTCCGAATCCACCCCGGGTCCGATGGGCGTCAACATGGCCACCTACACCGGCTTTACCGTATGCGGTATTCCGGGCGGTATCATTGCGGTCCTGGGTCTGATCACACCGTCGATCGTCATCATTATCATTGTTGCGCGCATTCTGGAGCGTTTCAAAAAGAACAAGATCGTGCAGTATGCGCTGTACGGTCTGCGTGCGGCTTCCGCCGGTCTTATTATGGCGGCCGGCCTTCGCGTAGCGCAGGCGGCGTTCCTGCATTACGACCTGTGGACGGAGCAGGGCTTCTCCTGGGCGGTGTTCAATCCGATCGCGATCGTGTTCGGCATTGTACTCTATGTGGTCTACAAGCTGACCAAGAAGCATCCGATCTTCTATATCATCGCAGCGGGCATCGTGGGTGTGATCTTTGCGCTGTAACAGACGGATCGATTTCTGTACACATTTTATATATTCCGCATGGCGGGTGAATAAAAAGGGCTGTCGCGTTGAGCGACAGCCCTTTTTTGATTCGGCGTCCGAGTTGGTACCACTTTCTGCAGTGATTTTGTAACCACTTTCTGCAGTAATTTTGTAACCGCTTTCGGCATCGGTTACAGTACCGCTCTGAATACCGGTTACAGTACCACCGTATTAATGGATTCGCGCAGGATCCACAGCGGAATATCCTTGCCGTCGATCTGAAGATGCAGCGCGGAATCGAAGGTCTGGGAGTTTGAAATGACGGCGATCTTCTGACCGTCCGGATTTTCAAATGCGCAGATGTGGAAGTGCGCCGGTACCGCGGAGGTGTCCAGGACGATGCGGCGTGCGCCTCTCTTGACGAATCTTGAGAAGTGGCGGAGCGTATCGTAGTCCTGGGCGAAGCGGATGTTCTTTAAGTCGCGGGTGATCTCAATGGAGCCCCGGCAGCGGAACGGGCCGACGTTCGGGTAGCCTTCCTGATCCAGCGCCAGGTTCCAGAGCGTGATGGACTGGATGCCGTTGTTCATGGCCTCGATGAAGGATTGACCGTACATCGCGTAGCGGTCCTTGTTCATCATGACACCGGGGGCATTGGCCGTGCCGGACGGATTCTGAAGGAACGGGATGTTATCGCCCTCGGTCCAGTGGTTCTCGCATTCCGGATGCAGTTTGCGGAAAACGGTCACGGATTCGATGTCGCCTTCGTACGGATGCCATGCAACGCCGGCCGTGGCGGCCTTGGTCTCCGCATCGTCCATTTCATAGGCAACGCGGTGCCACATGATAAAGTTGTGGTCCATCAGCCAGATCTTGACATCCTCAAATTCGTTCTCGTCAAGAAGCTTTCTCATGGCCTTGGCGAAGTGCATTTCGATATCCGGATGCCAGTAGCATGCGGGCATGCGGCTGACCTGATCTGTCTCGGTCTCGTTCTGCGGAGTCAGCGCGTTGATGCGGACGCCGGCCTTCAGGTAATGCTGCAGGAACTTCAGATAGTAAAGCGCATAGGCCTCAACGTATTTGTCGCGCATCCAGCCGCCCTGCATCTGATAAGAGGTCTTCATCCAGCCCGGGGGAGACCACGGGGAAGAGTAGAGGTACAGGTCCGGATTGTATTCGCGCGCTTTTTTGACGACCGGGATGATGTTTTTGTCATCGTGGGAGGCGTCAAAGTGTTCCATGGTCATATCGTCCGCTACCGGGGCAAAGTCATAGACCTGCTCGGCATAGTCGCTGGCGCCCACGCAGAGGCGGGTGACGCTGAAATTGTCCTTTTCCGGTGAATAGACTTCCTCTAAAAGCGCATCTCTCCGCGCCTCGTCGAGTGCATTGATCAGCACGCAGGCACTGTCGGTGAGTGCCGCGCCGTAGCCCAGGATCTCCTGGTCGCGTTCATTGGTAAATACCGCCGCCGGTCCGCGGAGACCGGTTTTTGGAATGTCACGTTCTTCCATGCGGCGTCCGGGATTTGTGATGTAAATTTTCATGTGGTCCTCCTTTGGAGATGGTTGTTGATTGAAATGTAGCACAGGGTGGGGACGCAAGTCAAATAGTTTAAGAACTAAACTTGTGTATTTTGCATAAAACAGGAAAAAATACTTGCATATATTTGTGAATATATGTATAATATACTTTATCGTTAAGATGTCGTACTGACAACTTAGAGGAAAAGGAGGAAAGTGCTATGGCAACCGCAAAACCTAAGAGTAAGGTTGCAACGGTACTTGAGCAGCCCAAAGGCGGCCGCGCACTCGGCATGTGGATCTCCGCAGCCCTGTCGCTCGTCTCTGCAGTGTTCACGTTACCGTTCCTTAGCTGGATCCAGCTTGTTCGTATCAGCGAGCTGCTCCAGACGCTGGGGTTAGGAATCGAAGATATTCATCTTTACAGATCTTATTCCTATTTTATGTTCCTGTGGGACTTTGTAGCTGAATCAAAGGCCGGTATTCTCGGCTTCCCTGCATTCATGCTGATCGTTCTTGCAGTCGCTGCATTTGTTCTGAATGTCATCTTTGTATTGATCGTTGTTATCAATAAGGTCGGAAAGAGAGGACATCTGGAGTTTTACGTCTATGGTAAAATTGCAGCGCTTCTTACAATGTTCTCCGGTATTTACTGTATCTGGTACTGCTTCGGCTGGGCCAATGCAAAGACCTACCCGGGATCATTTGCTCCCACTGTTCTGGTTTACATCATGATCGTGGTCGCACTTGTGACCTACGTGATCCAGAAGATCCTGGAAGCAGAAGAGAGAAAGATCTATCATGAGCACGGTTTACTTATTGAACTGAAGAGAAACTGGGTATTATTCATTTTCCTGATCCCCTGCTTCGTTTACTTCCTGATCAATAACTACCTGCCGATGGCCGGTATCTACTTCGCATTTGTACGTTTCAACTTCAAGGATGGCCTGTTCTTCAGCCCATTCGTCAAGATGGACAACTTCCGTTTCCTCATTAAGGCGGACCTGTGGGGCCTGACCTATAAGACGATCCTTTACAATGTCGTCTTCATCGGCCTCGGCAATATCCTCCAGATCTTCTTCGCGATCCTGGTTTCCCAGTGCGGAATCAAGTGGTTCAAGAAGACTTCTCAGACGTTGATCTTCATGCCGCACTTCGTATCTTACGTTATCGTTAAGATCTTCGTGTTTGCACTTCTCGAGTACAACACCGGTATGATCACCAACATTGTCAAGAATACGACCGGCAACTGGCCGGACTTCTATAATAAGGCAAGCTACTGGCCGTTCATCATCGTTGTCGCCAATATCTGGAAGGGCGTCGGTTACGGTATGGTCGTTTACCTGGCAACCATCATGGGTATCTCCGATGAGTACTATGAAGCAGCAAAGATCGACGGCGCAAACATTTATCAGCAGATCCAGTACATCACCCTGCCTCTTCTGAAGCCCACCTTCGTTATCCTGCTCATCTACGCTATCGGCGGTATCATGAGAGGTCAGTTCGACCTGTTCTATCAGCTGACCGGTTCCAATGCGGTTCTGTACCCGACCACGGATATCCTGGATACGTACATTTACCGTATCACTATTTCTCAGCCGACTTCCATGGCATACGGTACTGCAGCCGGTCTGTACCAGTCCTTCTTCGGTCTGGCAATCGTTCTGATCACCAATGCTATTATCAAGCGGGCTGATGAAAGCCTGGCACTGTTCTAAGGGAAGGAGGAATTAAAATGAAAGCGACTAAAATCAAAAAAGGCGCTGCCGGTGTATCGTTTGATATTATCAAATACGGTCTCCTGACACTGCTTGCAATCGTTTGTTTCCTGCCGTTCCTGATCATGGTCTCCGGTTCTTTCTCCGATAACGCGACCGTTGTTCTTACCGGTTACGGTATCCTGCCGAAGAACTTCTCGACCACGGCATACAAATTCATCTTCAGAAATCCGTCCGGTATTATTCAGGCGTACAAGATGACCTTCTACTACACCGTTGTCGGTACTGTTGTCGGTCTTCTTACCACCGTTCTTACCGCTTACGTTATTTCTCGTAATACTTTTAAGTACAGAAACGTTGTTTCTTTCTTGATTTACTTTACAACCATTTTCGGTGGTGGTATGATTCCCTGGTACTTAATGTACACGAACATCCTTCCGCTGAAGGGTACCACGTTCATTATCTGGTTCCCGGCCATCTTAAGCTCCTTCAATATCATCCTGATGAGAACCTTCATTAAGGGCTCTGTTCCGGATGCTATTATCGAATCCGCTAAGATCGACGGCGCAGGTGAGTTCACCATTCTTTCCAGAATCGTATGGCCGGTTCTGACCCCGGGTCTTGCGACCGTAGGTCTGTTCCTCGCTCTGGGTTACTGGAATGACTGGTATCGTTCTTCACTGTTCTCGACCAAGACTGATACGTATGAATTACAGTTCTATCTGTACAACCTGGTTTCCGCTGCTGAAGCATTAAAGAACCTGGTTTCCGCAGGTACCAGCGTCTCCGTTACCATCGATGTTCCGTCACAGACGGTTAAGATGGCCATGGCAGTCGTTGTAACCGGTCCGATCCTGCTTGTATATCCGTTTGTACAGCGTTACTTCGTTTCCGGTATTACCATCGGCGCCGTTAAGGGCTGATGCACATTTAAGGTCTTAAGCACGTTTTGTGCACGAGATAATAAAAAAAGGGAGGAACTCAAATGAAGTTCACAAAGAAAATCTTTGCAGCGCTTACGGCTCTTGCAATGATCGCTGGACTTGCAGCTTGCGGTAGCAAAGAAATCGAAACTACTGTAGCAGCAGAAACCACGACCAAGGCAGCTGAAACCACCAAGGCTGCAGAAACCACCGCAGCTGACGCTGAAGGTCTGGATCGTTCTGAGGAAATCGAACTTGTTATGTACTTCACCGGCAATGAGCCGAACGACATGGCAAAGGTAGAAGACGCAGTTAACGCAATCCTCCTTGAGAAGTTCAATGCTAAGGTTGACTTCCAGTTCTCTACTTGGACTGACTACAAGCAGAAATACAACAACCTGTTAGTAACCGGTGGTTGTGACATCATCTTCACCGCTGACTGGATGGATTACACCACCCTCGCTGGTCAGGGCGCATTCGTCGAACTCGACGAGCTTATGCCGACCTACGCTCCGGAACTCTGGGCTGAAATCGGCGAAGACAAGATGAACATGTGTAAGGTTAAAGGCCACATCTACTGCTTCCCGAACACTTGGGATGAGTACGTTACCGATGGTATCGTTTATCGTAAGGATATCGCTGACGAGGCTGATATCGCTGAGCCGATCGACAACCTTGCTAACCTTGAAGAGTACTTCAACTATGTTGCATCTCATCTTACCGAGCTTGGTATGAGCTCATGCTTCGATGCTACCGCTTCTACCAACACCGCAGCTACTCTGTGGAACACCACCGCCGCTCTGCTGGTTTACAACTGGGACAACGAGCCGTACTTAGGTATGAACTATGGCTACCTGTACGACGAAGAGAATCCGTCTGAACTTGTTGACTACTACTTCTCTGATCAGTTCGTCGATGACGCTAAGAAGCTGAAGGAGTGGTGTGATGCAGGTTGGTGGTCTCGTTCCATCCTTTCTGCTGAAGCAAATACCACCTCTCTTACCGATGGTACTTCTGCTGCAACCGTATCAGGTGCTAACGTTAACAAGTGGACCGGTTGGGTTCGTGACATCAATACCGCTGGTGTTGAAGGCGCTGAACTTGTTTGGTACGAATACTCTCAGATGAACGGCAACTCTTACCCGGTAGCAGCTATCCACAACGGTACCGCTATTACCCAGGGTTGTAAGTATCCGGAAAGAGCTATGGAAGTCCTGAACTACATCATGATGGATGCTGAGATGAACGCACTTATTCAGTGTGGTATCGAAGGCGTTCACTACAACATGGTAGATGGCTTCTACGTAGCTACCGAAGAAGGCAACAACAACTACTCTTACGAAGCTGCTGATACCTGGAACTTCCGTAACGGCAAGCTGAAATTAAAGAGAGAATCTGATATCCAGCAGGATATCTGCTTCGACCGTATGGCTGAGCAGTCTTCTAAGTGCCTGTATCCGTTAACCGACGTTAAGTCCGGCTTCGGCGAAATCTACACCGATTACGAAACCGAGCGTCAGGCAGTTGTTGAAATCCTCAACAAGTACTGTGGCGAGATCTTCGCTGGTACCAATGATGATCCGGAAGCTCTTGTTAACGCTCTTCGCGCTGAACTCGAAGCATCTGAAGACTGGAAGGTTTGCCGTGAGCAGTACGTTGCTCAGTGGAAGGCATACTGTGAAGAATACGGTTTCACCGATTCCAGAAGATAATTCTTGAATAAGTGAGCTGATTTTTTCAGAGTCTTTAAGACCCGCCGGGGTTTCCCCGGCGGGTCTTTTTATGTATTACGTCAGCATTCGTGCCGTTTTGGACAGATGTATGCGGCTCAAAAAATCCTCTTTGAAATCGAATAAATGAATAGACCGCACTCTTAAAATATGTTACGATGAGGTTAACATCGATACATCTGCCGCTCGTTTTTGGGCAGTGTAAATCTCAAGGAGGACTCTCATATGATGACAGTTACACTCGGATCTACCGGAATCACTGTTCCGAAAAACGGATTCGGCGCACTCCCCGTTCAGCGCTGTGATGAAGAAACAGCCGTCAAGCTCCTTCGTAAAGCTTATGACAGCGGTATTCGTTTCTTTGATACGGCTAATGCGTATTCCGACAGTGAGTATAAGATCGGACAGGCACTTGCCGATGTCCGTGAGAATATTTATATTGCAACAAAGACCGGTGCTTCGACTGCGGAGGGCTTCTGGCAGCATTTGAACCTGAGCCTCGAACGGATGAAGACCGATTATATCGATATTTACCAGTTCCATAATCCGTCCTTCTGCCCGAAGCCGGGCGATGGTACCGGCCTCTACGAGGCAGCGCTGGAAGCAAAAGCCAAGGGAATGATCCGTCATATCGGTATTACGAATCATCGTCTGCATGTGGCTAACGAAGCCATTGAAAGCGGTCTTTATGAGACACTGCAGTTTCCGTTCTGCTATCTGGCAACGGAGAAGGATATTGCGCTTGTGAATGCCTGCAAGGAAAAGAACATGGGCTTCATTGCGATGAAGGGTCTCTCAGGCGGTCTGTTAAACAATGCAACGCTTTGCTTTGCATGGATGACTGATTTTGATAACGTTCTTCCCATCTGGGGCGTTCAGAGAGAACAGGAACTGGATGAGTTCCTGGCACTCGGTGAGAACCCGGTCTATATGACGGATGAGATCCGTGCGGAGATCGAAAAGGATCGTAAGGAACTGGTCGGCAATTTCTGCCGTTCCTGCGGTTACTGTATGCCGTGTCCGGTGGGCATCGAGATCTTCAACTGCGCACGTATGAGCCAGCTGATCCGCCGTTCACCCTCCGCACAGCATCTGACGCCGGAAGCACAGGCGAAGATGATGAAGATCGAAGAGTGCATCGGTTGCTATCAGTGCGCTTCCAAGTGCCCGTATGGCCTGGATACCCCCAAGCTTCTGAAAGAGAATCTGGCGGATTACAAGCGCATTCTTGCGGGTGAAGTGCAGCTGTAAAGCGAGAAACTAATCTGCCGCAGGCAGAAAGAAAGGACGATACATATGAAACTTACCTTTATGGGAGCGGGAAGCACGGTCTTCGCGCGTAATGTCATCGGTGACTGCATGGCATCCGAGGTCTTAAGAGACAGCGTTTTTGCTCTTTATGACATTGACGGACAGCGCCTGGAGGAGAGCCGTTGCATTCTGGAAAAGATGAACGAGGTTATGGGCGGCTATGCAAGATTCGAGACCTATCTTGGCGTTGAAAACCGCAAGGCGGCACTGAAGGGTGCGAACTTTGTTGTCAATGCGATCCAGGTGGGTGGCTACGATCCCTGCACGATCATCGACTTTGAGGTGCCGAAGAAGTACGGCCTGCGTCAGACCATCGCCGATACGCTCGGCATCGGCGGCATTATGCGTGCACTCCGCACCATCCCGGTCATGGCGGATTTTGCGCATGACATGGAAGAGGTCTGCCCGGATGCGATCTTCTTAAACTACACCAACCCGATGGCAATGCTTTCCGGTTATGTTCAGCGTTACAGCGGCATTCAGACCGTCGGTCTGTGCCACAGCGTTCAGGTCTGCTCCAAGGATCTTTTACGGGATCTTGGCATGGAAGACAAGCTGGACGGCAGACGAGAGCTGATCGCCGGCATCAATCATATGGCATGGCTGTTAAAGATTTCCGACAAGAACGGTGTCGATCTGTATCCGGAGATCAAGAAGCGCGCAGCTGAGAAACTCTTGGATCCGGACTACAAGAACAAGGTCCGTCTGGATTACATCTTCAATCTGGGCTACTACTGCACCGAGTCTTCCGAACATAATTCCGAATACAATATGTTCTACATTAAGAAGAACTATCCGGAGCTCATCGATCGTTACAATATTCCGCTCGATGAATATCCGCGCCGCTGTATCGCTCAGATCGAAGGCTGGAAGAAGGAATATGCGGAACTGCAGACCGGCAGCATGAAGCCGCACGAGCGTTCCAAGGAATACGCTTCCCGTATCATCGAGTCCGTTGTTACGAATACTCCGTATGAGATCGGCGGCAACGTATTGAACCGCGGCCATTTGATCACCAACCTTCCGGAAGACGCTTGCGTTGAGGTTCCGTGCCTTGTCAATGGCGACGGCATCCATCCGTGCAATGTAGGCCCGCTTCCGGTACAGTGCGCGGCTATGAACATGACCAACATCAATGTTCAGCTTCTGACCATTGAAGCAGCCCGCACCCTGAAGAAGGAGCACATCTACCAGGCAGCGATGCTCGATCCGCATACCGGCAGCGAACTGGACATCGATACCATCAAGAAGATGGTCGATGAACTCATTGACGCTCACGGAGATTATCTTCCGAAGTATCATTGATGCAGAGTCGCAGCATTCTTTGTTTCTGCGTACTGTGCGCAAAGCGCCGAAAGAGCGGAGCGAGTGAGTGAACTAAAAAGAACCCTGTAGAGTTTCAGGCTATTGAAACTTCTACAGGGTTCTTTTGCGCGTTTACGCAGTAGAGAATGCGGTTCCCCGCTCCTTACTTCAACTCCACGATAATAGAATCATACGCGTCGAGCGCCACCGTCAGTGCACCATCGTACGGGATCTCTGTACCATCGTTTGCGCTGACTGCAACACCGGCTGCAGGAAGACCCGCTTCCGCCGGATTCATGCTGATGGTCTGCGCAGCACTGTCGTAGTTGAAGATCGCGGCATAGGAGCGGCCTTCATGCTGCAGGGTGTAGAACGGAGTCGTGCCGTCCTTGAAATAGAGCGGAACGAAGGGCTTACCGATGCGGGCGATGTCCATCAGCGGCTTATTGTTGACCAGACGCTTGATACGATCGCGGGCCGCGGCGATGTTTGCTTCGTCGCCGGTCGGGCCGAAGTTCTCGGAAAGGAGAAGGACGGTGCCGGAAATGACTGCGCAGTTCAGACGGGACTTGGCTTCGATCTCGCTCGTTACGGGACGGCCGTCGATCATGGAATGGTACATCGTGCAATGGTCCGGATCGCCGAAACGGTACAGGCTGCCGGCGGCCCACCAACCAAAGTTCAGCGCATTCAGCGCGTAGCGGGTATCATCGAAATGACCGAAGGTGTCGCAGCAGCTTCTTCTTGCGTGGCCCAGGAAGTAGGGGAAGAGCGGGGCGATGGACAGGTCCACGAAAATCTCCTTCGGGGATTTGTTGATGGCATCGGACAGGATGGTGTAGGCACGGTTGATGGCCTGACGTCCGGTACGGATGCTCTTGTCATAGAAGTCGCCTTCCACGCTCGCATGGCTCAGGAAATCGATCTTGATGTAATCCACATCCAGGCTTAACAGGTAAGCGATGGTATTCTCGGCGTGGACCTTCCAAAGCGGGTGGGTGACGTCGAGCGGAACTGCGGAGTCCATCGGCGGGATGACGCGGCCCATCTTATCCTTTAAGTAGATCTCGGAAAGCGGGGTGTCTGTGCCCTTGATCTTCATGTAGGGGCCAAAAGCGCGGTGTGAAAGACACGGACCGCAGTACCAGCCGGCCTTTTGGCCTCTGTCGTGCAGCTTCTTCACGATGCGCTTCAGCTCTTCATCGTCCAGGCCTGCGGCGCCGTCGATGTTGATGTAGGCCACACCGTCTTCATCGCCGAACTCGGTGAGCTCTTCATACATATAGTCCGCAGCCTCTTCCCAGTGCTTCAGGGTGAACAGGCGGCCCAGACCGGAGTAGGCGTTCCAGCCGAAGGGCGTTTTTCCGTGCCATTCACGCGCCGGAGTAACTGCAGTGCAGAGATGTGCATATTCCACCATGCCGGTGTGAATGTCTTCCGTCCACTTGACGATGAAACGTGCGGATGAAACGGTCTCACCGATGATCGTGCCGTGCGGCATGGTATCGTGCGTGCCTTCATCGGCACAGCCGGAGTAGGCAACGGTGCAGCGTGCGTCGAAGCGGGACCAGGCGATGGCGTTCTTCCAGGTGTCAAAGTCGACTGCGCCGATGATCAGGCCTTCATTGGTATGCTCATCGTAGATCGCCGTGACGTCATAGCTCTTGCGTCCCGGACGGGGAGTGACGGAATCGTAACGGGTCCACATATCGTTGTCATACGGAACCGAGAACATTTTCTGGTCCAGGGAAAGGAACAACGGCTTGTAGGTCCAGTCGGGATAGACGGTCTCAAACGGAGCGAGGTAATTGGTCTCGGTCTCTTTCGTGTCATCCTTTAAAACAGCCTGCACGGTCAGATGATCCGCGCTGTCATAAAGCGTGACCAGCTGCGTCAGCGTCAGACCGTTTTCGTTGAAGAGGCTCGTCACGGTCTTTCCGGTGCCGAATTCATCCTTTGCATCCGCGACGGTGTAGCTTTCGCGAACAGCGGTGCGGGTGTCGATGCGACGGCCGTCCGTCACACTGGCGGTCGAGTGCGCTGCGATGATCTTGGCGTCCTTCTGATAATACACAAAGGCACCGTTTCCGAGCAGTTCGACCTTGGTTACGTCTGTACTGAATGCATCCAGTACCTGGGGCGGAGCACTTAACTTTTTATAGAGCTCCTTCATGTCCAGCTTTTTCTCTTCAGCCATGTTTCCTCCTATGGGCCCTCGGGCCGTTTATACACACATCACAAAAGGCCGATTATGGAGCGGAGCCTTCGGATGCGTGTTTGGTTCGGTATCACAAAGAAATATGTATCGTTTTATAAATTATCGACATAATCTTGTTAAAAATACAACAATTGCACCAAATAATCAACAGGGTAATTGGAAATAATACACAAATCTTTGTTGACATTATATACCGAATATGGTATTCTTTCAATACATTGTGGCAGATCGATTGATAGAAATCGTTATTTGCCAAAATAAAAGGAGGAAACTATGAGACTGAAAAAATGGCTCGCAGGTGTTCTTGCTCTTGCTATGGTAGCTTCTATGGCTGCTTGTGGCGCTAAGGGCGGCGACACCGAAACCACCACCAAGGCTGCTGAAACTACCAAGGCTGCTGAAGGTGAAAAGGAAGATACTACTGCAGCTCCGGAAACTGACGGTGAAGTTTACACCATCAAAATCTTCGATAAGAACTCTGGTACCAGAACTTTCGATGATAAGGTCGCTGTAGAACTTATGAAGAGAACCGGTGTTAACATCGAAGTTGTTAACCCGACCGGTGACCCGGCTGAAAAGCTTTCTCTTATGCTTGCAGCTGGCGACTATCCGGACATCGTCCTGATGGACAGAAGCTCTGATATCGTTAACCAGTACATCGAAGCAGGCGCTCTTGTAGCTCTGAACGATTACTTCGATATTATGCCGAACGTTGTTGAGCGTTACGGTGAAGTCCTTAACAAGTCCGTTTACACCGATGGTAAGAACTACTACCTGAACAACTGGTACGGTGTTGACCCGGATCCGGTAAACGCATTCGTTATGAGACACGACTTAATGGTTGACCTTCTTGGTGAAGAGCGCGCTGAATCTGATGAGCCGTTCACCTGGGAAGAGTTCGTTGACCTGTTAAAGGCATTCAAGGCTAAGTACCCGACCATCGACGGTGCTGAAACCTATCCGCTTGTTATCGCTGAGCCGGGTTCCGGTGAAATCAACGGTGCTTTCGCCGGCGCTAACGGTGTTAAGACCATGTATGTCAATGAAGAAGGCAACCTGCAGTACGCTTGTGAAGATCCGGGCTTCCTGAACGCGATCCACGAGATGAACGAACTGTACAGAGAAGGCCTGCTTGATCCGGAATGGACCTCTAACGCTTCTGAGCAGTTCACCGCTAAGCTTTCCAACACCAACGTATTCGGTTTTGCCGGTGCATGGTGGGGCGCTTGGACTCCGAACGCAGCTCTGGACGTAATCGAAGGCTCTTCTGTTGTTGAAGGCGTATCCGCTCATTACCTTTCCTACAAGGTTCTCGGCGAAGGCGTTTCTGCAGATGAAACCACCTACTCCGGACGTTCTACCCTTGGTTGGGATGCTATTGGCGTAACCAAGAACTGCAAAAATATCGAAGCAGTTTGCAAGTTCATCGACTACGTTGCATCTGTTGACGGTCAGGACCTTCTGCTCTGGGGTATCCAGGGTGAGGACTGGGACATCGTTGACGGTGTTCATACCGACATCAACAACGTTGTAGAAAACTACAATGCTGATCCGTCTAACTACAGAGACCAGACCGGTATCTGCAAGTGGACCTGGTTCGTTGGCAATGCTCGTCATGAAGATGGCACTGCAACCCGTATCTACTACAATGAAATGTCTGAAACCGCTAAGTACGCTTACCAGAACATCACCAATGCTGCATATGATACTGCTGATTTCGCAGGTCTGCAGCCGGCTGGTCAGTCCATCGAAGCTCTGAACTATCAGGCAATCAAGGATATCTTCGATCAGTACTATCCGAAGATGGTCAATGCTGCTTCTGTTGAAGAGTGCGATGCTATGTACGCTGAAATGATTTCTGAAATGAACAAGAACGGTAAGGAAGAAGTTGAAGCTTACATGAACGACCTTTACCAGGCAAGAATGGAACTCTGGGGAATGAAATAATCCATAGGGTCTCAACTCAAAGTATGAATGTACTTTGAGATCCATAAAGGAAAGGCAGTTGAACAACTGCCTTTCTTTTATATCAAAACAAAAGAAAGGACCGGAGCACCTCAATGGCTAAAGAACCCACAACTGTAACGCCGAAGAAAAAATCGGTGTGGAACACCATCTGGCATCAGCGGTATTTGTATATCCTGATGATCCCGGCTCTTGTATGGGTCGTTTTGATCTGCTATGCACCCATGACGGGTCTTTACATGGCATTTGTCAACTATAAGCCGACCGGCGGCGGATACTTTAAGGATCTGCTCTCCGCAAAGTTTGTCGGTTTTGACTGGTTCAAATATTTCCTGTCCCATGACTTCGGAAAGATCATGAGAAATACGTTATGTACATCCGGACTGACGCTTCTTTTCTCTTTCCCGATGCCGATCATCCTGGCAATTCTTTTAAATGAAGTCCGTAATGCGCGTGTTAAGAAGTTTGTACAGACCGCGTCTTATCTTCCGTACTTCATTTCATGGGTTATTGCTGCCAATATCTTCATGACCTTCCTTTCATCTTCCGGTCTTGTTAATGACCTGTTAAAGAAGATGGGCGTCATCGAAGAAAGCATTCTCTTCTTCCAGAAGGGTCCGTACTTCTGGTGGATCATCGCATTTGCAAACACATGGAAGAGCATGGGCTACAACGCCATCATCTACCTGTCTACCATTTCCGGTATTGACCAGCAGCTGTATGAAGCCGCTGAAGTAGACGGTGCGACCCGTATCCAGAAGATCTTCTATATTACCCTTCCGTCCATGAAGGGTACCATTTCCATCCTGCTGATCCTGGCTATCGGCGGTATTCTTACCACCGGTTTCGAACAGCAGCTGTTAATGGGTAATAACTCGATCCTCGATTACTCCGACGTTCTTGATACCTATGCATACCGCTATGGTCTTGCAAAGGGCATGTACTCTTACGGTACCGCTGTCGGTATGTTCAAGTCTGTTGTTTCATTCATTCTCGTTATGACCGCTAACAAGATTACGAGAAGACTGAATGACAGTGCACTGTTCTAAGGAGGGTCCCATGGCAAAAACACAAACTCCTACAATTAAGATCAAGCATCGCCGGACAGCCGGTGAGTGGGTCCTGGATATTCTGAAGATCGTTGTACTTACGTTTATTACGGTCATCTGTATTTATCCGTTCTGGAACATTTTCATCGTATCCATCAACGACCCGACCGATGCGGCACGCGGCGGCCTGTATTTATGGCCCCGTATCTTCTCCATCGATAGCTATAAGGAGATCCTTGGCCGTTCGACCTTCCGTCATGCAATGCTTGTAACGCTTGCAAGAACGCTGATCGGTACTCCCCTTGCCGTTATCTGCACCTCAATGTGTGCATATTCTCTGGCAAGAAAGGACCTCGTCGGACATAAGTTCTTCTCCGTATTCTTTGTATTCACGATGTACTTTGGCGGTGGCCAGGTACCGTACTACATGGTACTGAAGAACCTCGGTCTTCTTGACAATTTCCTGGTTTACATCTTCCCGCTGATCATGAGCGTTTACAACATGATCCTCATCCGTTCCTACATTGAAGGAATGCCTGCGGAACTGTTTGAAGCGACCAAGATCGACGGCGGTAATGACCTGGTGGTTTTCTTCAAGATCGTTCTTCCGCTGGCAAAGCCCATCCTGATGACTGTCGCACTGTTCGTTGCAATTCATCACTGGAACTCCTGGTTTGATGCTTACTTATACACGTCAAGCACCAATCTGAAGGTCATGCAGCAGATCCTTGTTGAGATTCTGAACCAGTACCAGACCGGTGCGACGACCGCAAACCAGATCTCCAATGCAAACTCCGGTGTTCGTCTGACTCCGGACTCCCTGCGTATGGCATCTACCATGATCGCAACCATTCCGATCATTCTGGTATACCCGTTCATTCAGAAGTATTTCGTAAAGGGTATTATGCTTGGTGCAGTTAAGGGATGATTTTTCTATCGTGCAACGGGGCTGCGAGAATGCAATCTGCTTCAGCAAGTGCATGTTTCGGCGTGCTAACGCTGTGCTGCCTGTAAATTGCAGACAGCTGATTCGCATCATCTCCTGCACAAACTCAAAAAGCCTTCATCGCGAGATGGAGGCTTTTTTCAAACACGTGCCCGATGATGCTGCCAGCCTGCAATTCACGACGGCGTGCTCGCTAACCGCACTTCAGAAACGTGCACTCTGATGAAGCAGACCGCATGCTCATAGACCCGTTGCGGAAAGAATATGCGAACCCCTTAAAGGCATCGCATTTGAAGGTTTGAAAGTTTCCCTGTGAACCCGAGGGAG
>DCHF01000055.1:75659-145651 GCA_002315555.1 Lachnospiraceae bacterium UBA1759
CCGAGGGAGATTATTGAAGAGTATTAAGCTTCCCTGTGAAAGAGGGAAAGTTGAAGTTTAAAAGGAGAATTTTATGTATCAGTGGCAATATGATAAGGACGGAAGATTTAAACTGATTCTGGATGATATTACGGTCATTTATGCGACCGCGAAAGCGTCCGATGTAAAAGGCCGCAAGATCGACAGCCGTTTTTCCGAATTGAAAGCGGAGAGCGCGGAGGATGGCGATCTGACGCTTGTTTTTGAGGCAAATAACGGCTTGAGACTGACGGAAGTCTTAACGGTCGTTGATGATATACCTTACGCAAAATGCGTACTTTCCGACGTTACAGGGACCGAGGTGGAAACACGTGACCTGATTCCGCTCGTGGCCGATGGCAACTTCGGCGAGGCGATGCCGGTATGGCGCAGTCTGTTCACCAAGATGCTGCAGGTCCCGTTCGACAACACGATGTGGCTGCGTTTTGAATCCGTTCCGCTTCGCGCGGGACGCACCAGCTTTGACATGACCGTTGTCCTGTCCGAAGAGACCCGCGAGGGCGTCCTCCTCGGCGCGGCGGACTTCGATGTCTGGAAGAACGCTGCCGTATGCTCCGCAACGGACGCACGTACCATCGAAATGCGCAGCGGCGTTGCCAATGAGGGCAGCCATGATAATGCACCCCACGGAACGATCATCGGCACGGAGGTCGAATCCAGCCGTTTCATCGTCCTCTACGGCGCCGATTACCGTCAGCTGATGGTGCGGTACGGCGAGACCCTGAAGAAGGAGCATCCGCCCATTCAGTGGACGGAAGGCGTTCCCTTCGGCTTCAACAGCTGGGCCGGCCTCGCATGGAAGCTGGACGAGCACCACTACAGAATGACCGGCGAATTCCTCCGCAACGAGCTTCTGCCCGCAAGCTATCAGAACGACGGTTTCAACTACAATAACCTCGACGCCTGCTGGTCCGCGATGGATGAGAAGGAAATGCTGGCCATTAAGGACGAGTGCCACGCAAACGGCCAGAAGACCGGTATTTACGATGCACCGTTCGCTTTCTTCGGTAAGGAAGAAGCCCGCAAGAACGAGATTCCGGGCGTCCCGGGCCATATTTTCGATGAGATCCTCCTCCGCGACGAGTACGGCGAAGTGCTTCCGCGCGTGGACGGTGCGCATCCCTTTGACCTGTCCCACCCGTTATGGAAGGAGTACACCAAAAAGAAATTCGACCGCTTCATCGAATGGGGCTATGACTACATCAAGGTCGATTTCATGACCCATGGCTGCATGGAAGGCGTTCATTACGATCCGGCGGTCCGTACCGGCCGTCAGTGCATCGACATCGGTTACCGTTATGTGGACGAGCTCCTTGCACCGGAGCGCGTAGGACGTCCCTTCTTCATCAGTCTGTCCATCGCTCCGCTGTTCCCGGCAGGCTTTGGCCATGCAAGACGTTTCAGCTGCGATGCTTTCGGCACCTACGAGGATATCGAGTACATCCTGAACGCGCAGACCTACGGCTGGTGGGAGAACCGCAATCTTTACGATTTCAACGATCCGGACCACATCGTTCTGTTAAAGAGCTTTGGCATGGAGAAGGATTCCACGCTCGGTGAAGCGCGTGCGCGTTACACCGCAGCGGCCATCGCCGGCACCGTTATGATGCTGTCCGATGATTATGACCGCCCGGAAGCGGTTGAACGTGCCAAGATGTTTGCGACCAATGCGGAAGTTAACCACGTGGCGGCATCCCGCATCGCATTCATGCCGGTCGAGGCGAACGGCCCGTCCGCATCTCATGCATTTACCGCGGAGATCGACGGCACGCAGTACGTGGCGATTTTCACCTGGGACATGGCCGGAGAGACCGTGGACCTCTGCTGCAAGCGCGCCGGCATCGCGGAAAGCAAGTATCGCGACCTCTGGAGCGGCGAAGTCTTTGATGCCACGAACGGCGTGATCACCTGGAAGACCGAAGGCTGTGACGCGATCCTTTTAAAGGCTGAATAAACTCAAAAAAGCAAGGAAGTAAATATGAGTATTATCCGTATTGTCAATGATATTCCCGTTATGGAAAACGATCTCGGCGTACGCTACTGTCCGGTGAAGACCGGACAGGGCTACGGCCTGGGACACTTCGAACTGAACGGTACAGCGTTCGGCAAGGATGAACCGGCATTCCTCGTGGAAAGCTCGGTGAACTGGCCCTACGCCGCTCCGTATTATGAGATTCTGGAAAACACGGACGTCCGCGGTGTGGTCCGCTTTTACGGCATCAGCACGAAGATCCGTCTGGACATCACCGTGACGCTGGAAAAGGGAAGTCACCTGGTGACCTTTGACTATGCCCTGGAGCCGATGCTCCCGGTCTACAAGCGTCTTTACGCGCCGGTATCCTTTGGTACAGAGGAATTCTCCTTCATCAAGTACCCCTATGAGGACACGCTGACAGCAACCAATCTCCGCTCCTTTGAGATCGAGACCGACTATGCCCGCGTACCCTTCATCTTTGGCCGCAAGGCTCCGGGCGCATACATCGGCGCAGGCTACTACCTGACCGATGATTTTGCAAACGGCCGCATCGGATTTGACAAGGACAGCAGTGAATTCCGCATCAGTGCGCAGTTCCGCGGCATGGCCAAGGAGAACGATATCCAGCTTGGCGATTTCCCGAGCCCGAACAATATCCGTTTCACGGACCTCGGCGCCGGCATCCGGCGTTCGGTCAAGCATCTCCGCTTCATCGTTTCCATCGGCGCGACGCAGTACGACCTGTTCCGCGATTATATGGACGGGTGCGGCTATGATTTTAATGTCTTTTTCAAGTACGATGCCGATCATTACGAAGAGGACTGGATGGATATCCTTGAAAATGCACGGTATTTTGAAGGCAAGGGCTATTCCATGAAGATCAGCACCGATACCGGTGATATGGACCTGGTCTCTCCGCACGGAAGCTACGGTACCATCATTGCCACATCCTGCCAGATGGAAAATGCCTGCGTCATGTATGATTACTACAAGCGTCATCCGGAAGCGGAGTGGGCACGTACACGCGCGTTTGAAATGGCCGATTTCTTTGTCAGTGAGCAGCGGGAGAGCGGCATGGTGCCGTCCTACAATGCGGACCTCGGCAGCAAGCCGCAGGGAATGGCCATCGACGCGGATAAGAACCCGTATGCCGGCGGCCATGCCGTGGGCATGCTGGAGGAGGCGATGGGCGTCTCTGCCATGCTTCGTTTCTATCTTGCGGTAAAAGAGAATGAGGGGGAAGCGAAGGAAAGCTGGTACAAGGCAGCGCTTAAGCTTGCGGACTGGATCTGCTCCGAAGTGGATGAGCAGGGCCGCGTTGGCCGCAACTATTTTGCGGACGGTTCCTTTGACATGTACTCCTACGCGATGCTGAATGCCATGACCCCGATGGATATGTTCTATGACGTGACCGGTGAGTCCCGCTTTGCAGAGGCCCGCGATCGTCTGGAAAAGTATATCTGGGAGAACTACATCGACACGAACGACTATGTGAATCTGGTCGGCGATAGCACGAGCTGGCTCGGTTCCGAGGGCGTTCCGGACAATGACTGTGTAGGTCTTCTCGGCATCATGGCCTACTGCGCGATGCGTCACGAAAAGACCGGCGATGCCAGGTATACGGAGGCTGCCAAGGATGTCTTTGTCTACCTCTGGTCCTGCAACTGCCCGATCGACATGCCGGGCTTCAAGCACCCGACCCGCGGCCTGATGCGTGAGCAGGATTTCTACTGTTGCTTTGACTCCATGCTGGCGATCTCCGCGCATTCCGCCGGTCTTCCGTACTTTGCCAAGGTCACACAGGATCCGGCATTCATGCAGTTCTATGCGATCTCGCTGCAGACGCTTCTTTCTCTTCAGGAAAAGAGCGACCGCTTCCACGGCGTACATCTGGGCCTGGAAGCCGACACGGACGGCCTTACACCGATCGATGTCGTCGCGGAAGGCAAGCATTTCTACACCACGATGGGCTTTGGTTTCGGTATCCTGGCATCCATGCAGAGTCCGCTCCATTACCGCTACACAGGCGGCAAAAACTGGGGCGCCGGCATGGATTTCCGCGTGGATTTCAGCTTTGACGGCATGCAGGAAGTACCGTACGTCGTGGCCGGATCATCGGTCATCCGCCAGATCTCCTTCAACAGGGATTCCAAGGTCCTTCAGATCTGGTGTTACGATCTGACACACACCGACGTGGACGTGGAGGTGAAGTGGAACGGTCCCTGGTCGATGGCGGACTCCGTGGTCTATTACGGCTATGAAAAGGCACCGGCGGCGGAACTGTTTAACAAGAAGAGCGAGAGCCTCAAGATCCATGTGAGCGGTGTCGATGTACCGTCCAAAATGGTGCAGATCAAGCTTGCGTGATAGGGGCGCTTGCCAATAAAAGCCTGAAACGGTGAAAGAAAAGGCGCTGTGAAGATCTTTACTGATCTTCACAGCGCCTTTATTATGCCTTTTTGTGCCGGAACAGGTCCCGGAGTTCCCGTGCCGTATCTTATCTTGTTTTAACGATCGGGGTCAGCAGATCCGACGTCACTTTGAAGGACATCTTCGGATCGTTCTTCAGCTCCTCAAGCGCTTCCGCAAGGCCGTGAACATCGCTTAAGCTGTACAGGTTATCTTCATATACCGCGTTCTGCCAGCCGTCCACGGGTTCCTCGGACAGCGCAAAAACGTTGTTTGTGAACCGGTAGTTCACGGGCGTTCCGTAGATGCAGATGCGCATCGGATGGTCAAACTTGAACAGGTTGCCGTAAAGCTCCACGGGCATGCCTTGATCGTAGATACCGATGCCGCGGCCGTCATTCATGCTGACATTATAGCGGAGGATGGTCTTTCCGCATTCGATGTTCCGGTTCAGACCGATGCAGTCCAACCAGAAGCCGCCTTCGTTGTCATGGGAGTAGTTGTACTGGAAGATCGTATCGCCCGCGGTGCCCCAGTCGGTGTCGAAGGCGGAGCCATCGTTCTCAAACATACGGGTGCCGTAGACTTCGTTGCGTTCGATCAGCGCATCGGACGTCGCGCAGACCCAGATGCCGGCGATGATCTTGGTGTCCTCCAGCGTGCCGTGATAACCGGCCTCACCGCAGACATTGCCCGCGATGCGCGGAGAGATGCAGTTCGCGACGATGATACCGTCGGAGCCGGTACGGATGACGCGGTTTCCGGAAACGACTACGTGCGTATGGTGGATATCATTGACGAAATCCTCGGCCTGATTGACACGGATGCCGCTGGTCAGGACGTCATGGATGTAGTTGCCCATGATCAGAATGTCGTGGAGATGGTCTTTTTTGGAGGTGCGGCAGGGGAAGGAAACGTACACGCCGCCGTTCCAGTACATGGCTTTGTACGGACCCATCGCGCGGCGGTTCTCTCCGGTGACATCGGTGATCTCGTTTCCGGTGATCGTGATATCCTCCGTGATGCCCTCCGGCGCGCCGATGATCGCGATACCCTGACGGATCGCGCGCTCCTCGGCATGGTTATGAACGTTCAGCCCGGTGACGATGTAATGGTTCACGCCCTCTAAAAGGACACCGGCATATGCGCCGCAGCCGTCAATGATCGGCGCATCGCCTTCGCCATACGCGCCGATGGCGACCGGCGCCCCTTTGGCACCGTTTCCTTTCGGCGCCAGCATGCCGTTAAAGCGGCAGCCGCATTTAAACAGAAGGGCATCGCCGGGACCGAAGGTCACCTGGTTTGCCCGTTCCACACTTCGGAAAGCATCCTGTTCGGAAAGGCCGGAAGCGGTATCCCTGCCGTTTACGCAGTCCACATAAAATGTACGCATATTGAGATCCTTTCAGCCGGGTAACCGGCTTTTTTTATAAAAACCCTTATTTTTCGCGGGTCTCCGGACCGGAAGCCAGGATGTTACGGACATAGCAGCCCTCGGAAGCTTTCTTCCGGATCTCTTCAACGGCTGCCGGATCCTCATCGCTGTCGATCTTCAGATCATACACAAAAACATACTTTTCATCTTCCTTGACCATGTCACAGGTAACGGTGACATCGTTGTAGGAAAGACCGGCCTGGAACATCATGCCCTTTGCGGTCATGGACATGCAGCCCGCGAGGCCTGCGGCCAGCAGCTGGCTCGGAGAGAGGCGTTCGGCATCGCCCCGGCTGGACGAGTTGACGATGACGGAGCGGCCCTTTTCATCGACCAGTCTGGTGATGTACGGCTGGTGTTCTTCGGGAATGGAAATGGAAGTGATCATGTTGGAATTCCTTTCTTTTTGATCTTACCGGCCTTTTCAAGCCGGATGCAGTATATGATGAACAGGATCGTGATCAGGCCCGGAAGCGAGCCGGTGGAATCACCCACGGCGGTATTATACTCCCAGGACGGGTTTTTCTCAATTGCTTTTAACGGAACTTATTCACAAACGATGCGGGATGTGTTATGATGAACAGACCGGCAGCAGTATAATGCGGCCGGAAAGGGGGAGCAGAGTGCCTCAGTTTTTAACTTCTTTATTTTCAAACCAACTGCTGATGTGCGGCCTTGTGAGCTGGGCCGTCGGACAGGTGCTGAAGACGATCATCAATGCGTTCGTCACAAAAAAGTGGGATTTCATGCGCCTGATCGGTGACGGCGGCATGCCGAGCTGCCACTCCGCAACGGTGACCTCCATGGCGACCTACAGCGCGCTGCTCTATGGTCTGGGGTCCAATCAGTTTGCCATCCTCGCGATCCTCGCGATCATCGTTATGCATGACGCGATGGGTGTCCGCCTGGAGACCGGAAAGCAGGCAAAGGTCCTGAATGAGCTCATTGAGATCTTCAGTATCGACCCGGAGAAGCCGCTTACCGAGGAGAAGCTGAAGGAATTTGTGGGTCATACCCCGCTTCAGGTGTTCTTCGGTGCACTGCTCGGATTTGTCATGGCCTTTGTGTTCTTTGGGCTGAGTCGTTGATATAGAATAAAAAACCGCTCCGTTTCCGGAGCGGTTTTGTGTTTCAACAGGTAAAGGAATGTGTTCACAGTCCCCGGTAGATCCGTTCGGCCTCCCTTAAGATCTCGGTGCTTTTCACCGGGAAGCGGCCGAGGGCATCGGGTCCGACGTTCAGCAGGTAGTTGATGCCGAGGTCATTCAGCTTCTTACGGTATGCGGCGACGGTCTCCGGGCTCTTCCAGTTGTGATCGAACGAGCAGAAGCCCCAGGTGTTGTTCAGCGTGGCAGCCGTTTCATAGAGGCCGTACGGGGACGGCTTGAAGCCGCAGATGTCGTTCATGTCCGCGGATTGCGGGGCATTGATATCATCGGGCCGATGGTCGGGGATCTCGTTATCGCCCAGGGAAACGTAGTCGTACGCGCCGTTTCCGAGGCGGGAATTGATCAGGCAGTTGGGCTGATGCTTTTTCACAAGGTCAAAGAGCCTGCGGCTTTCGTCATTGGAAATGGTCATCGGGACATCGAACCAGATCAGACAGAGGTCACCGTAGTTCGTCAGGATCTCTTCCACCTGAGGATAGATCTTGCGTTCAAAGCATTCGGAAAAATTCTTTCCGGCCTTATCGGTGAAGTCCCAGCTGTTGCACCAGGTGACACCGGAGCAGGGGATGTGGTCGGATAAATAACCGCCGCCGTTCTTTTCGTGCCAGTCCAGGTCCTGGGAATAGTAGAGGCCGAATTTCAGGCCGTATTTGTAGCAGGCTTCGGACAGTTCGCCGATGATGTCGCGGCCAAAGGGAGTGGCATCGACCACGTTGTACTTATCGACTCTGGAATGGAACAGCGCAAAGCCGTCGTGATGCTTGCTGGTGACGACCATGTACTTCATGCCGCTGTCGAGCGCGCATTTGACCCATTCTTCGGCATTGAAGAAGATCGGATTGAAGGCACTTGCGAGCTTTTCATACTCACGGACCGGGATCGCCAGATTGGCCATCGCCCATTCCGCATATTCGCAGCGGATCCGCGTGTTGTTCCATTCGCCGCCCAGCAGGGAGTACAGTCCCCAGTGGATCATCATTCCGTAGCCGGCTTCTTTGTACCAGGTGCGCATTTCTTCAGGTGATTTGATCATGTGAGTCTCCAATGTAAAATGATGGGACCATTATAGTACCGATACCCGCGGATTTCAAGACGGCGCGTCTGACGCCATAGTCTATTTTGCTCCGGGAGCAAAATAGACTATGGTTATTTGCGCGTGAACTGTTGATTTTTTGGGCTGCTTCATATAAAATGAATCTTTACGTATATAAGGAGTTTACAATGAATATCGATTTTATTTTCATTCTGAACAGTGTGCTTTTCGGTATCGGTCTCGCGATGGATGCGTTCTCCGTATCGCTCGCAAACGGCCTGAATGAGCCGAAGATGAAGAAGAACCGTATGGCATTGATCGCGGGAACTTTTGCAGGCTTCCAGATCGCGATGCCGCTCATCGGTTGGCTGTGCGTGCGCACGATCGCGAATATTTTCACCTCCTTCCGGAAATTCATTCCGTGGATCGCGCTGATCCTTCTGTTGTACATCGGCGGTAAGATGCTGATCGAAGGTATCCGCAACAAGGAAGAGGATGAAGAGGCGGCAGCGGTCGGCCTCGGTGCGTTGATGGTGCAGGGCATCGCAACATCCATCGATGCGCTTTCCGTCGGCTTTACCATCGCGCAGTATCACCTGATCGCAGCGCTCACGGAGTCGCTGATCATCGGAGTCGTGACGTTCGGCATCTGCATCGCCGGTCTGATCATCGGTAAGAAATTCGGAACAAAGCTGAAAAACAAAGCGGCGATCCTGGGTGGCTGTATCCTGATCGCGATCGGTCTGGAGATCTTTATCAAGGGCGTATTTTTCTAAGGAGGTCTTTTCCCAATGTGGTTAACGGTACTTTTGTTTGTCATCGGTCTGTTATGTCTGATCAAGGGCGGTGACTGGTTCGTGGACGGTGCGTCCGGACTGGCACACAGACTGCATATTCCGGAACTGATCATCGGCGCGACCATTGTGTCCATCGGTACAACACTTCCGGAGGTCATGGTCTCATCCACGGCAGCGGTCCAGGGCAACAGCGGTATTGCGTACGGTAATGCCATCGGTTCGGTCATCTGCAACACAGCGCTGATCTCTGCGCTCACCATTGCGATCCGTCCGTCCAAGGTCGATCCAAAATCCTTCCGCACCCCGGTCATTTTCTTCTTCGGGGCAGCGGCCCTGTACTGCGTGGGAGCGTATGTATTCGGCCGTTTTGAGCGTTGGATGGGCGTTATTATGCTGGTCGTTTTTGTGGCGTACATGCTGCTTACCATTTATAACGGAAAGAAGCATCCGGATGAAGTGGAAGCGGATGATGACGAGGGCGCCAAGGACCTTCCGCTTTGGAAGGAGCTGGTAGCGCTTGTGGTCGGCGCGGCCCTGATTGCTGTCGGCGCACGGCTTCTTGTTGATAACGGTACGCTGATCGCGGAAGCGCTCGGTGTTCCGGATTCTGTTATCGCTGTAACGTTTGTTGCGCTCGGTACGTCGCTTCCGGAGCTTGTGACCGCAGTCACGGCGCTGGCAAAGGGACACAGCGCGCTGTCACTCGGAAACATCGTCGGCGCAAACCTGTTCAACCTGGTACTTGTTACCGGCTGCGCAACGGCGCTTCGCCCGTTCGATGTTCCGGCGGAAAAGCTGCTTATGGGACGTAATGCATCCCTTGTGCTGGACATTCCGCTGATGATCCTGGTCATGGCCTTCATGACGCTGCCGGCGCTGAAGCGCGGCAAGCTGGCACGTGTACAGGGTATCGTTTTATTGTGTGTATATGTAGCATATATTGCATTCCAGTTCTTCTTCTGATAAGAGGACGGAAAAAGGCGGTGGGGCCGAGTGCCTCACCGCCTTTTTTCTTTTCCCGGCCTCGCTTCCGGCCGGCTGCTTTCTGTCAACGTATGGTTTTATCTCCGGCCGCGTCTTCTGTGATCCTCCTTGATCTCCTCCGCCCAATCGGGGGAGAGTGCTTTGCCGCAGCGCATTCCGGACACGGCTCTTGAAATGACGCTGTAATTCAGCTGCGTGCCTTCGGAGTCGGCGTTGTAATTGACCGCGCGTTCGCGGGAGATGCCAAAGCCCTCGGCCGTTTTCACAGCGTCGATGTTGGCTCCCAGGAAGAGGAACTCCCAACCCTTGTCCTTTTGCATGGTCTCGATCATTTTCCGGACCTCCTTCGCGCCGTATCTGCGGCTCGCGTTCTCCATCCCGTCCGTGGTGATGATGAAGACCGTATGCTCCGGCACATCCTCTTCCCGGATATACTTATGAACATTGGCGATGTGATGCACCGCACCGCCGATGGCATCGAGCAGTGCCGTACATCCGCGCACAACGTACTGGCGGTCATTCATCGGCTCGATCCTGTCAAGTGGTACCCGGTCATAGATCACATCGGACACATCATCGAACAGCACGCAGGAAACGAGTGCCTCGCCATCCTCCTTTTTCTGCTTTTCGATCATGGCGTTGAATCCACCGATGGTATCGGCCTCCAGCCCGTGCATGGACCCGCTGCGGTCCAGAATGAATACGATCTCCGTTAAATTCTTTTTCATGAAAGTACCTCCTGTATGAAAATGTTGTTTGGTTTCCCTGTTACAGCTTGAGTATAGCGCGTATCCGAAAGAAAAAGGTCACCCGCCGGGGGACCTTTTCCGGGGATGAAACGGAGGTGTTTCGTGAGACGGCGCAGCTTTTTTGGAGCGCCGCCGCAAATTCACGAAATTTCGCGCGCCTTTTCACGCTTTGTGCTATAATGGAACCATCATCAGAAAACGGAGGCTTCCTCATGATCTACACAGTGACACTCAATCCGGGCATCGACTACAATCTAACGGCCAATTCCATGGAATACGGCAAGACGAACCGCTGTCACGACGAATACTTTGTTCCGGGCGGAAAGGGCCTGAATGTTTCCGTCATTCTTTCAAAGTTTGACGAACCCACCACCGCCTTCGGTTTTGTTTCGGGATTTACCGGACAGGAACTGATCCGGATGATGGAGGAAATGAATGTTCCCTGTGATTTTGTGGACGTGGAGGAGGGGTTCACCCGCATCAATGTCAAAGTCGCGTTCGGTAAGATCACCGAATATAACGGCGCAGGAATCAGCTTGAAAGAAGAGCATATCAAGGAGCTGGAGGAGAAAATCGCCGCATTGACGGAGGAGGACATGCTGATCATGTCCGGCAGTATCCCGAAAGGCGCGGACAGCGGTATTTACGCACGTCTGATGGCTGCAACGAAGGCGAAGACCGTTCTTGACACCTCCGGCGAGGCGCTGATCAAGGGCCTCCCGTATCACCCGTTTTTGATCAAACCGAACGATGAGGAGATCGCCGCGTTTTCAGACGGCCCCATCACCGGTATGGACGATATGATCGCCACCGCACGTAAGCTGCAGGCTGCCGGCGCGGAAAATGTCATGGTCTCCCTGGGGGCCGACGGCGCATTCCTTGTCGCCTCCGATGGCAATGTCTACAGCGCTGCGCCGCCGCGCGTGACGGAGGATCTTCCGTTAAACAGCGTAGCCGCCGGTGATTCCATGCTGGGCGGTTTCATCCACGCATGGCATCAGACGCCGGAGGACTTTGAAGAGATCCTGAAATTCAGCGTGGCAACGGGAACGGCCGCCGCTTTCAGCCGGTGGATCCCGGAAGCGGAGTTTGCTTACAGACTCTATGATCGCATGCAATAAGACAATAAAAAATCCCGGTCCGAAAAGTTATCGGACCGGGTTATTTAATTGGATCGGGAATCTGCCGTCCGGCGATCTGCGATCCTTACACCCGGCAAAAAGAGGAGAGAGGAAAAACCGGATGCTGTATATGGGATCCCGTGGCTGTTACGCCCGGGTGAGTAAGTCTTTCTTTACAATACACAGTATAGAGGCAGTTTGTGAAATCCAAATATCGAAAATGAAAACGTTTTTTTAACAAAAAAAGGGTTTGTTCATTTTCTGTTCATAATTTAACAAACCCCTTGTTTATTGTTGCCTTGACAAAAACCTTGAAAAACCTTATGTTTTTAACGTGTTAAGGCAACAAACGGATAATTTGATGTCTAAAGTGCCTTAATATGTTCCGAAAATTCGTGAATTCGTGAACTTGAAATTTAAATTTGCGGAAGTGATAATGAAAACGGTATTTCCGGAAAGATACGGGGCGAACAGCTTCGGATAAACAGGAGGCGTTCATGGCACGCGGGAAAAAAATCACATGCGAAGAGATCGCGGCACATTTTAATCTGAATAAGTCTACGGTCAGCCGCGCGCTGTCCGGAAAGGGCAGTATGCGCGATGAGCTGCGGCGCGAGATCGTGGAGTATGCGCAGAAGGAAGGCTACATCACCGCGGTGGAAAAGAAGAGTGCGGTGCGGTCGCAGAACATTGCGGTCGTGCTCCCGCGCAACCTGATCCAGAATTCCGCGTTCTTTGCGGAGAGCCTGATGGGAATCGTCGAATGCGTGTCGCTTCAGAGCTACGATGTGATCGTGGCCCTGGAGGAGGGTAACACGCTGACGCAGTTGACGGAGCTCGTGGAAAACAACAAGTGTGACGGTGTCATTCTGCTGCAGGTCTATGAGCAGGATGTTCAGACGCAGTATCTTGCGCGGCAGGGAATGCCTTTTATTGCCGTGGGCACGATCCCCGAGGATTGTTATCAGATCGACAGCGATATGCGGTTTGCCGCACGCGAACTGGTCAGAGGACTTCTGGCCAAAGGCCGGAAGCGGATCGGGTACATCGGCGGACGCAGAAATTTTACGGTCAATAAACGCCGTTACCGCGGATATGAGCAGGCCCTTGAAGAGCAGATGATCACGGTCGATCCGGACATCGTTTTTCATGACGTGGAGTCGGGCATTCAGATCCGTTATGCAGTCGAGCGCATTTTGAAGAATAAATGCGACTGCATCATCTGCGGCGACGATATCCTTTCGCTCGGTGCGTTCAAGGTCCTTGTGGAAGAGGGCATTCACGTTCCGACGGAAATGTGGATCGCAAGCCTTTACGACAGCACGTACACGGAACTGAATAATCCGCCCATCACCGCAGTCTCGGTCAATGCCCGCATGACGAGCTTCCATGCAGCGCAGCTTCTTATGGACATCATCGGCGGGAAGACGGTCGAAAAGCGTACCAAGGTGAAAGCCGACATCTGTATGCGGAGATCCACGGACGACCGCTGACCGCAGAACTTCATAAACGGTCATTTATGGGACAACAAAAGGCAACATAAAGCAACAAAAAGCAATAAAATAGCCGGAACGATCCGGAAACCGGTTGGATCTCCCGCGTAAAACGGGCAACGAAAGCGTGAAGCACACGAAAATTTCGTTTTATTCAACTAAAGGTTCGGGGTTCGTTCCGGCTATTTTTTGTGCAGAGTGCCATATGCTGATTTTTGTTGCCTTGCACAAATCTATATTTTAAGCCGTTTTTTGAATATCTCAAGGCAACAAATATGATATATCAATAGGCACTATGCTCAAAAACCACCTGAAAAACTGTCAGTTTGCAAACTTGAAAAGAGCAATGCGAATTTATATAGTGTATATAAGCAAAACAGTTTTCATTCCGTGGTTTATTCTTTGATTTTTACATAAACTGCGAATTGGATCCGGAGGGAAAAATGGCAAAGAAAACGAAAGAGCAAAAAGCACTGGCAAAACAGGCGCACATCCCGTTTCTGAAGGTGATCAGAAAACACTGGCTGCTGCTCCTGATGCTTCTTCCGGCAATCGCGTATGTGGTGATCTTCTCCTACATCCCGATGACCGGCGTCGTTATGGCGTTTAAAAAGTTTACGGCAAAGGGCGGTATCTACGGGTCCCCGTGGGTCGGTCTGAAGAACTTCAGATCCCTGCTTATTTCCAAAAAGCTCTGGATGATCACGCGGAACACACTTCTTTACAATATCGCCTTTATTTTCCTGGGCGTTATTTTCGAAATGGGTTTTGCGATCCTGTTAAACGAACTGACGAGTAAGGTCTTCAAAAAAGTCGCGCAGTCCTTCATGTTCCTGCCGTATTTCATCAGCTGGGTCGTTGCGGGTGCTATCATGTATAACATCTTCAACTACGAACAGGGTGTTTTCAACCACATTCTGACTTCAATCGGAATTCCGGCGCTGGACCTCTACAATACGCCGCAGGATTGGCCGGTCGTCCTGATCCTCTTAAAACTCTGGAAGGCAACCGGTTACGGCACCGTCGTTTACCTGGCGGCTATTACCGGACTGGACCAGGAAATGTTTGAAGCGGCGGCCATTGACGGAGCAAACGCATGGCAGAAGATCCGTTACCTGACCATCCCGTCTCTGATCCCGACGATGATGACCCTCGTCCTTCTGGCTATCGGCAATATCTTCCGCGGCGACTTCGGCCTTTTCTATCAGACCGTCAAGAGCTCATCCCTCCTGCAGCCGTACACGGAAGTCATCGATACCTATATCTTCAAACTGCTCATGGATACCGGCGATTTCGGTACTTCCAGTGCAGCCGGCCTCTATCAGTCCGTTCTCTGCTTCTGCACGATCATGATCTGCAACGGCATCGTAAAGAAGATCAATCCGGACTACGCATTATACTAAGAGGAGGCGGAGATTATGGCAAAGAATACTTCGGCTGTTGTCCAGCCTAAAAAAATAAAGACCGGCGGCGATGTCATCGCCATCAACATCCTCGGGTATGTCCTCATCAGTATTTTTGCACTGCTTTGTCTGATGCCGTTTTACCTGATCATCATTGCATCTTTTACAGACAACGCGGAGCTGATCCGCAGCGGTTACCCGCTGATCCTGAAAAGCTTTTCGCTGGAAGCTTATAAGCTTTGTCTGAAGAATCCGACAACGATCATCCGTGCGTATGTAAATACCATCGGCGTTACGGTCGTCGGTACGTTCCTGGCCATTATCATGGCGACCATGACCGGCTATGTTTTATCCAGACAGGATTTCCCGTGGAGAAACGGCTTCGCCTTTTTCTTCTTCTTCACCACACTGTTCAACGGTGGTTTGGTTCCGTGGTATGTTCTGTGTACCCGTTACCTGCACTTCAAGGACAGCTATCTGGCGATCCTGATCCCGCTGATGTTCTCCGTTTGGAACATGATCATCGCAAAGTCCTTCATGCGCGGTATTCCGGCGGCAATTTCCGAATCCGCAAAGATCGACGGCGCAAACGATTTCACCATTTATGTTCGCCTGATCCTGCCGCTTTCCAAGCCGCTCATCGCAACGCTCGGACTGTTCGCGGCACTGGCGTACTGGAACGACTGGTACAACTGCATGCTCTTCAATAACAAGGATGAGCTGTGGAACCTGCAGTATTATCTGCAGCGCATGCTGGGCTCTGCGGAAGCTATGAGAATCGTTGCCGAGAAATCCGGTCTGCCGCTGACCAACGTTCCGCTTCAGAGTATGAAGATGGCCATGACGGTCATCGCGACCGGCCCGATCATTCTTCTGTACCCCTTCGTACAGCGGTATTTCGTTAAGGGCCTGACCATCGGCGCCGTAAAGGGCTGATGCATTTATTACGATTTTCTGCACATTGGGAAGTATGTGCAAAAAATAAATTATTTTAAAAGGAGAGACACACACAATGAAGAAGTACTTAGCAATGCTGCTCGCAGCAGTTATGGTACTGTCAGCGCTTGCCGGCTGTGGTTCCAAGGGTGGCGACACCGATACGACCACGAAGGCTGCTGAAACCACGACCAAGGCCGCTGATAAGGCCGATGACGCAGGCGACGATACCCCGGCCGCAGATCCGATGGCGGATCTTCCGGCAGAGATCGCTCCCGGCGTACAGATCACCGCTACTCCGGATATGTATCCGAACGTTGATCTGAGCAAAGAAGAAACCGTTTACATCTACCTGATCGGTGATACCCCGAACGATTTCGATCAGATCGTTGAACTGGCCAACGAATACCTGGCTCCGTTCAATACCAAGATCGAGTTCACCATCTGGGCATGGTCCGATTACAGCAAGCTGTATTCCATGAACCTGGCAGCCGGCGAAAACATCGACCTGATCTTCACCGCTCCGTGGTGCTACCTCTGGACCGAAGCTCCGAAGGGCTCCTTCCTGGCACTTTCCGATGAATTCATCGCCGACAACATGCCGCTTACCAAGAAGTATCAGATTCCGTCTTCCTGGGATGGCGTTAAGCTTGCAGGCCAGATCATCGCAGTTCCGCAGAACACCACCAACCCGAACGGTAAGATCGTTGCCATCCGTCAGGACCTTGCTGACAAGTATAACATCGGCGAGCTGACCAGCTGGGATGATTACAAGCAGTACTGCCTGACCATCGCTGAGAAGGAAACTCCGGATTCCGGTATCCTTGCTATGGCAGCAGCCGGCAATAACTCCGAGCTTTGGGACGTTTACAAGCAGCAGTTCGGTTCCATGACCGCTGTTACCAACCAGACCTACCTTTCCTACTACTACACCTACAACGGTGGCATCCCGTCTGCAGATGATCTTACGTTTGCA
This sequence comes from Lachnospiraceae bacterium UBA1759, assembly GCA_002315555.1. Lineage (GTDB taxonomy): Bacteria > Bacillota > Clostridia > Lachnospirales > Lachnospiraceae > UBA1267. The sequence goes on from DCHF01000055.1 coordinate 92,179, forward strand.
TGGGAGACCGAATGGTTCAAGAATTTCTGCCTTGACATGAAGGAAATGGCAGACGCAGGCTGCTGGAGCCGTAACGCTCTGAGCAACGAAGTATCCGACGATGACGCATTCGGTTCTCTGGCCGGCGCTTCCATCGCTTGGAACACTTCCGTATTCACCTACATCGACATGGCTGAAAAGACCGAAGGTGTTGAGTGTGCTGCATACAGCATCACCGAAGATAAGTTCGCTACCGGCGAAGCTTACAACAACAACGACATGGCGATCACCTCTTCTTCCGAGCATCCGGAACGTGCCGCTATGGTACTTGACCTGATCAAGAACGACACCTACCTGAACCACCTGTTCAGACTCGGTATCGAAGGCACTCATTATGAGATCGACGCTCAGGGCAACTACACCGAGCTTGAAAAGTCCTCCGATTACGCTGCTGATAACCTTTCCATGTGCTGGGCTATCAAGAACGGCGACATCGCTCAGTCCGGTGCTGATGAGCGCAAGCAGGCGATCATCGACGCTGAAAAGGAAATCATGGTTGCAACTCCGACCGAAGGTTTCGTATTTGACGATTCCGCAGTACAGTCCGAGGCACAGGCTGCCGATGCTGTATTCAAGGAGTACATCCCGTCTCTGCAGCTGGGTCTGTATGATGATCCGGAAGCAAAGATCGCTGAGATGATGACTGCTGCAAGAGCCGTTGGTCTTGATACTGTTCTGGAAGAAATAATCAGACAGTACACCGAGTGGGCAGCTGCAATGAACTAATACGATCTGAACAGATCAAACTTGTCTAATGTCCGGGTGTGAGCCCGGGACAAGGGGCGGCGGCAAAAGGCTGCCGCCCTTTCTATGCAAAAAAAGCATTTTTTAAGGGGAATCGTTATGAGAAGCACAAAACTGATCAACAGAGACTGGCTGTTCAGGCTTGAGGACCGGAAGGAATTCGGAGAAGAGTCTGCAAATGAACAGGGCTTCCGATCACTGGATCTTCCGCACGACTGGAGTGTGGATTACGAACCCGATCAGAATGAAAAGACCGGCGGTGGCGGGGGCTACGGAAAGTCCGGTGTGGCGTGGTACAGAAAGCATCTGACCATCGAAAATATTACTGAAAATGAAAAGATCTACCTCTGCTTTGAGGGTGTATATATGGATTCGACCGTATATGTCAACGGTCGGGAAGCCGGTGGCCACGGTTACGGCTACACCACGTTCTATGTAGATATTACTTCGTATGTGAAGGAAGGTGAAAATGTCATCGCCGTCCGCGTGAATAACGGTCTGGTGCCGAATTCCCGCTGGTATTCCGGCTCCGGTATTTACCGCGATGTTTATCTGGTCCGCACGGAGAAGGTGCATTTCACGCATTTCGGTGTCCGTGTGGCAACAAACGGTCTGTATCCGAAGCAGGACTGCGCAGACCTGCAGATCAAGGCGATGGTCACGAATGACAGCGATGTGCCGGTACACATCGGCGTGCAGCACAAGCTGTATGATGCAGAGGGCAATTTAGTGTCCACGTCCGGCATCGCGCTGTATCTTGCAGCAGGCGAGACCGGTGACTGCATGGTACGCCCGCAGGTACAGGGACCGCACCTTTGGACCGATGAGGCTCCGTATCTCTACACGCTGGTCAGCACGGTCGTGCGGGACGGCGAAGCCATCGACGAGTTCTCCTGCAGGACCGGCATCCGCACCGCGACCTTTGATGCGGACAAGGGATTCCTGTTAAACGGTAAGACTGTAAAGATCAAGGGCATGTGCCTGCATCACGACTGCGGCATGACCGGTGCGGTCGGTTACCGTGACAGCTGGGAACGCCGTCTGAAGAAGTTAAAGGATATGGGCTGCAACGGTGTGCGCTGTTCGCATAACCCGCCGGTTCCGGCGCTTCTGGACCTTTGTGACGAGCTGGGCTTCCTGGTCATGGATGAAGCCTTTGACGAATGGCTTCTGGCCAAAAACAAGACCGATAACTATTATTCCGAAGCGCTGGCTTACGGTTCCTCCATGTTCTTTACGAACCATGCAAAAGAGGACCTGACCACCATGCTCCGTCGCGATTATAACCATCCGTCCGTGGTGATCTGGAGCATCGGTAACGAGATTCCGGAACAGTCTTCGAACGATGGTGTGAAGATCCTGAAGATGCTGCAGGACATCTGCCACAGCGAGGATACCAGCCGTATGGTCACCTCTGCTTGCGATAACATTGCGGCAATTGAGCCCATCCGCACCAGACGGGAGTTCGAGAACGCCCTTGATGTGGTCGGTTACAACTACGCAGGGCGCTGGAGAGAGCGGGCGGAAACCTTCTACGAAGAGGATAAGACGGAGTTCCCGGAGCGCCGTATGATCGGTACGGAGAATCCGTCCGCGGGCGGCACGCGCGGGGACTATTCCGGAGACGGCCGTCGCGGCGGCTATGCGATTGCGACCATGCATCACGAGGCGCTGTGGCGTTACACGGCAAGTCACGATTTTGTTTCCGGCGACTATCTGTGGACCGGCATCGATTACCTGGGTGAGACCCGCTGGCCTTCAAGAGGCGCAGGCTGCGGTCCCATCGACACCGCCGGCTTTGAAAAGGATACCTTCTACTATTTCCGTTCCATCTGGAACGATAAGGAGACCACGCTGCATTTGCTTCCGGCCTGGAACTTCAAGGGTCAGGAAGGGGAGTATAAGGCCGTTATCGCGTACACGAACTGTCAGTATGTCAAGCTGTACATCAACGGCCGGTTCGTCGGTGAGCGCGGATACGAGTGCCCGCGTTTTGGATGCACCAAGTCCTGGCTCGATTGTTTCGGCAATCGTTATACCACGAATGACCTGCATCTTGCATGGGATGTGGCGTATGAGCCCGGCACGCTGAGAGCGGAGGGGTACATTGACGGTGAGCTGGCTGCGGTCGAAGAGATCACCACCACCGGCGCGATGACCGCACTGAAGGCGGAGGTCGATAAGACGGTCAATAAGGTCGACGGTCTTTTCCAGATCGAACTCAGTGCATGGGATGCGGACGGCCGTTTCGTTCCGGACGCATGTCCGATGATCTCCTGCGAGGTTGAGGGTCCCGCGCACCTTATCGGTATGGATGCCGGCGATCTGATGGATCTCAGCCTCTACGGAAATGCAAACCGTAAAATGTTCAACGGTCGTCTTCTTGCCACCGTTCAGGCCGATGCGCCGGGCAGGATCACCGTGAAACTCACTGCTGAAAGCGGCGAGACCGTTTCGGTCACCGTCAAGGCGGAATAAGTTCTTCCTTCCCCGTGCTCCGGGTGCAGGCACTGTCCGGACAAACGGACGCGTGTGCTTCCCGGCACGGGGCATTTTTATGACGGAGGTATAAAATGAAAGCTTCGGAAAAGATCAAGGGAATCGTGTTCGCCTATAATACGGAGGGCGAGTACGGAATGGTCAAGGAACTCGGCATGAACTGGATGCGCATGCATGTCAGTTTCCCCTGGGAGGACGGTATGTTCGGCACCCTGAGTGCGCGTTACCTTGCGGAGAAGGAGGAGATACGGGCCGTCCATGAATACGGCTTTGAGATCATGGTCACCACACCGGGACTCGGTGCCTATCGTTTTGACGAGGCGCTCGGCAAGACCCGCTGGATGGAATCATTCCCCGAGTTTGTGGGAGAGAAGGGAACCAAAGAATACTACGATAATGTCCGCGACACGATGGAGTTCATCTGCCGCGACCTGGGCGATCTGGCCGGCATCTACTGGCAGTGCATGAATGAGATCGATAACCCGATCTTCGCGAGCCACTATTCCGATGAGGTCGTGACGATGACCGCGCGCGTCAGCGCCGAAGGCATCGTGAAGGCCAACCCGGAAGCACGCTGCGGCATTAATCTTTCCGCATACACCCCGCGCGCGCTGGAGATCGCGGACCTGGTCTACGCGCCTGGACACGATTTCTATTACATGGGCGATGATCAGTATTACGGCTCCTGGCAGGAGGGCACCGTGGAGACCTGGGTCGAGACCATCGACAAGCTGTACGAGCGTTACGGCCTGCCGGTCCTCGCCAACGAATGGGGCTATTCCTCCGGCGGCGAGTATTCCGACCACCACTACGTGGATCCGAAGATCGTCCCGTTCGGTCTTCCCGAGGAATGCTACACCCAGAAGTGGTATTTCACCGCGCCGGGCGGCCATACCGATGAAGTCCAGGCCGATTTCATCTACCGCGGCCTGCAGATCTTTGCGGAGCATCCGCACTGCATCGGCTCGTTCCTGTTCTGTTGGCGCGATGCCTACAAGTGTTATCACTGTGGCGGCGAGACCTGCCCATCCGAGGACTACTGGGGTATCGTCACCAAGGACTGCAAGCCGAAGCCGGCATACTATGCGGTGAAGAAGGGCCTTGAGGATTTCTACCGGGACTGAGCACTGCGCAAGCATAATTTGAGCATAAGAAAAGAGCGGAGGAATTCCTCCGCTCTGTATATATGGATCGTTATGCCTGCTTGGGACCCATCATTTTCTTGCCGGTCTTGATCAGCTGTACCGCAACGGTGCAGAGGATCAGGTTGGTGACGGTCTCAACGATGAAGTTGATGCCGACAAAACCGACGATCATGTAGGTGCCCGCATTTGCAAATCCTGCGCCTTCCGCCCATACCTTGATGGTGTCATAGAAGAACAGGCGGCATCCAAAAAGGAAGATGCCCGTATTGCAGATCGGCGCGACAAGCGCTGCCACAATAACGGCAAGCCATGTGTTTTTCTTTTCAAGAAGCTTGTACACCGCACCGGCTGCCGCACCGGCCGCCGCGCCCTTTAAAATGCAGGTAATAATGGTTCCCGGAACATTAATGGCCAGGAATGCACCCGCATCCGTAAACAGGACTACAAGGCCAAATACGAAGCCCAGCCACGCGCCTGCAAGCCATCCATATAGTGCCGCACCGACTACTATTGGGATCAGGACCAGCGTGATGCTGAAGACGCCGAAACGAATGTTGACTGCAAGTGCCTGGAGTACGACGACGATGGCCGTGAACAGTCCCAGACCTGCGATCTGTTGTGCTTTCAGTTTCATATTCAATTTTCCTCCTGCTGCTGTTTCGTTCGCCCGAATACAGCGCATCTTTATTATACCACAATACGCGGGGGAGTAAACAGGCAGGATGAATAAAAAAAGACCGTGCCCTCGACCGTTCTTGCATAAATTGACAGGAATGCGGTCTGAAACAGGTTTAAAATAGATGGTCCAAACTACTGTTTATTTTTTAGTAATGTGTTATTATCGAACTATCAATGATCCGAATTGACGGGAGAGAAACAATATGAACACTTTTGAAACCATTATGAGCCGTAAGAGCGTCCGCAAGTTTACGGAAGAGGTCATTTCCGACGCGGACCTGAATTCGATCCTCGAAGCCGGCATGGCGGGCCCGTCCGCGGCCAATGCACGTCCCTTCGAGTTTCTGGTGATCCGTGACAAGCACATGCTGGAGGAGCTTGGCGAGAACAGCAGCAAGTATTCCAAGCCGATGAAGAACGCAACGCTCGGCATCGTGGTCTGCGCAGACAAGAGCCGGATCTTCCCGAATGCGCACGGATTCTCCGCCGTCGATACCACCATCGCCGCGGAAAACATGATCCTTGCGGCATGGGACATGGGAATCGGCTCCGTATGGCTCGGCATTTGGCCCGATGAGTCCAACATGGAAAACGTTGCCCGCATCGCAGGCCTTCCGGACAGCACGGAACCGCAGCACCTGATTGCCTTCGGCTACCCGGAGGACCCGATGCCCAATATGCGCGGGGGAAGATTTGAAGAGAGCAAGATCCACTATGAAAAGTGGTGAAAAATAACGAATGACACATGACATCATAAAGGAGAACAATATGGAAAAGATCAATCTGGCCCTGTCTGTCGCGCGGGATGCGAAGATTCTGGAAGCCGCTCCGGACAAGATGACCGTGATCTACGGAAAGAATCACGGCGGCGCGTCCCTTGAGGGTACCGTCGGTACCGGGCATCGCTACATCGTAGGCGACATCGAGCTTCTGGAAGACCACTGCATCCCCTTCATGCTGCGTTTCTACGCAGCCGGTGAAACGGAGGAGCGCCTGGTATACCGCTTCGGCCTCCTGCCGGGCGTAAAGACCCGTGTCCGTTTTGACCTGGACTACATGGATGCCCATACCATTTATACGACCCGCACCCCCGGCATGCTGAAGCTGGTCTGCCACGGCCATCGCATCACCATGGACGAGTGCGTAAAGATCGAACTCGGCATCGAGGATGCATTCCACGATATCAGGGTCGCATTGTCCGACTTCTACCTTGCGGATGAAGAGCCGGCGGAATTCCCGCTTCCGGACATCAAGCTGGTCGATGAATTCGGCCAGTGGAAGCCCAAGGATTGGCCGGGCAAGGTCAAGAGCTTTGAGGAGCTCGAGTCCGTTGTCCGCGCAAACGAAGGCCCGGTGGAATATCCCGAGGCAAACTGGGACAAGTGGGGCGGTTACCTGGGCCACAAAGTCAAGGAAGGCACCGGCTTCTTCTCCACCGCAAAGGTGGACGGCCGCTGGTATCTGACCGATCCGGACGGTTATTCCTACTTCTCGCACGGCGTTTGTCTGGTAGGACAGATGCATTCGGACGCGCGAATCGACGGCCTGGAGAAATTCTGCGACTGGCTGCCCGACCGCGACGGCGAATACAAGGACTTCTATATGGAGCACACCATGCAGCGCACGCCCTATATGCCCGCGGAGCATCAGGTCTCCTTTGGTTTCGGAAAGGCCAATGTCTACAGGGTCTATGGTGAAAAGGCCGACGAGCAGTGGGAGAAGAATTACAATCATATGCTGGCGGATCTCGGCCTCAATACGACCGGTTCGCACCCGACGATGGGCTGGAGCGCAAAACGCTACTGCGAAGCGCGCGGCCTGGACTTTAACACCTTCAAGGTCCCGTCCGTTCCGATCCCGTACGTTCAGCAGATCGGTATGATGTACCCGGACACCGAGACCCGCATCTACCGCGACTTCCCGGATGTTCTTTCCGAGGAGTACAAGCAGAATGCGATCCCGTTCGCGGAGCAGCTTCGTCCGTACCGGGAGGACCCGATGCTGATCGGCTACTTCATGAGAAACGAGCCGGAGTTTAATTTCATCGAGGATCTGGTCATCGCCGATGAAGTCCTTTACAACCCGGCACAGACCGCGTGCCGCGCCGGCCTGAAGGCATGGCTGAAGGAACGTTACGAGACCATCGACGCGCTGAATGCGGCATGGGGCTCCTCCTTTGCTTCCTTCGATGATTTTGACAAGTCCATCCGTGACTGTTCCAGGATTTCCAAGGCCTGCGAAAAGGACCTCCGCGAATACTCCGTCTTCCTGGTTCGCGAGTACGTCCGCATTCCGGCGGAAGCCTGCCGTACCGTGGATCCGAACCATCTGAATCTGGGTCTCCGCTGGTCCAAGGCTTACAACGCCGACATGTGTGCCGGCTGGGAATACTGTGATGTATTCTCCATCAACTGCTATTCCTTTGACCCGTCCATCGATATGGACTTTGCGGTCAAGGCGGGCGTAGACCGTCCGATCCTGATTGGCGAGTTCCACTTCGGCGCGTTGGACCGCGGCCTTCCGGCAACCGGTCTGAAGGGCGTCACGAACCAGATCGAGCGCGCAAAGGCTTACCGCTCCTTTGTGGAGAAGACGGCCGAGCATCCGTACGGCGTCGGCACTCACTGGTTCCAGTGGCAGGATCAGTTCTGCCTGGGACGTATGGACGGTGAGAACTATCAGATCGGTCTGATCGATGTCTGTACACGCCCGTATCCGGAAATGGCCGATGCCATGAAGGAAAGCGCGAAGGTTCTCTATGAGGTTCGCCGCGGAAATGTGCCGGCGTACTATGAGGAGACCGAGCATATTCCGATGATCGGTTATTAAAAATAAGGAGAAATGAAGCAGCCGGCCCCGAGAGGGACCGGCCGCTGTAAAGTGAAATATGTTTTCTAAAATCAGAACGGACTATCAACACACCATCTACGCCTGCTATTTAAGCTACACGATGCAGGCACTGATCAACAATCTGCCGCCGCTTCTGTTCCTGATCTTCCGGGACACCTTCGGCTTTTCTCTGCAGCAGATCACGATGATCTCCACGATCAATTTCAGTCTGCAGCTTCTGGTGGATATCTTCGGTGCGAAGTACGCGGATCGGATCGGATACCGGACACTGATCGTCGGCGGGCACATTTCCTCCACGATCGGCCTCGTGGGCATGGCGTTTTTGCCGTTCATTTTCCCGAACGCGTACGCGGGGCTGCTGCTATGTATATTCTTCAACGCAGTGGGCGGCGGTATCAGCGAAGTGCTGGTGAGTCCCATCGTCGAAGCGTGTCCCACGGGAGACAACAAGCAGGCGGCAATGAGTCTGCTGCACTCGTTCTACTGCTGGGGCTGTGTCGGAATCGTTCTTTTGACTACGCTGTTTTTGAAGATATTCGGAAAGGAAAGCTGGCGTGTGCTGACCTGCCTCTGGGCGCTGCTTCCCTTGTTTAATGCATGTTATCTGTCGCTTGTCCCCATCAACAATCTGGTGGAGGACGGCCGCGGCATGACGATCGGCGGGCTGTTCCGCTCCGGTATGTTCTGGATCTTTGCGCTTCTTATGGTCATGGCCGGCGCTTCGGAGCTGGCGATGGCGCAGTGGGCGTCCGCGTTTGCGGAGAGCGGCCTGAAGGTCACGAAGGCGATGGGCGATATTCTGGGCCCGTGCTTCTTTGCCGTTACCATGGGACTTTCACGTGTACTATTCGCAAAGCTCGCGGGAAAGATCGACCTGATGAAGTCGATGATCGCCTGTGCCCTCCTCTGTATCGCGTCCTATATGATCGCGGTATTTGCGCCCTGGCCGATCCTGTCCCTCATCGGATGCGGCCTCTGCGGCTTCTCCGTCGGCATTATGTGGCCGGGCGTGTTTTCTACCGCGCAGCAGCGCATGCCGCTTGGCGGCACGGCAATGTTCGCACTTCTGGCACTTGCGGGGGACCTGGGCTGCAGCTCGGGGCCGACGTTAGTCGGTATGGTGTCATCGGCCGCCGGGGATAATCTGAAGGCGGGACTTTTGTCTGCGGCGATCTTCCCGGCGATCCTGATCGCAGGTGCGCTCATGCTGATGAAGAAGCATAAAGAACGTGCATGATATTTCAAAAGCATAAAAGAAAAGGAGACGAACGGCTCGTCTCCTTTTTCATTGAGTTGAGGTTTTATTCCATCCTGCTGATGCGGATGCTTACAGCGCCCACTCCAACCCTGTGACCAGATGCTTCCGCCAGAAATCGAAGTCGTGGTGACCGGGCTCCATCACGAATTTGTACGGCACGCCCTTTTCGTCCATGAATCTGCAGAATACCTCATTTGACGTGATCAGACTGTCGTCCGTGCCGCATGCCAGGAACATGCCCGGGATCTTGATGCCCTTTTCCAGAAGGCCGGTCAGGAGATTCTCGGGATCGTTTACGGTCTCCTTTAAAATGTCCAGATCCCCGAACATCTGATGGTAGTAGTCGTAGTTTGCGACCGGATTTCCGGTGCCCGGCTTCATACCGACCAGACCGTTCACGATCAGCGCCGATGACAGTGCGATGACCTTACCGAAATTCTCCGGATAAGCCAGTGCGGTGTGGATCGCACCGAAGCCGCCCATGGAATAGCCGCCGATGAGCGTATCATTGCGATCCGCGGAGAGATTGAAGGTCTTTCTCGTATATTCGATGAATTCTTTTCCGGTGTATTCCGCGTACTTGAAACCGGTGGCGGGCTGATCCAGATAGAAGCTGTTTTCACCGGTGGGCATGAAGAAATTCACGTTGTATTTTCCGGCCAGCTCGCAAAGAGGAACATAAAGTCCCCAGTCGGAATCGCAGCCGCAGTAGCCGTGAAGAAGATAAACGTTCTTCGTGGGGCGAGCATAGTGCGGGTTGACGGAAGGGTCGACGCTGCCGTCATTGGAAAGGATCGCGGTGAAGCGCATGTTGCGCTGCATAACTGCGGAAAAATAGGTGCCGCTTAAATTTGCCATGGTGATGCTCCTTTATGAATAATAGAATGATCGGGGTCCGGTCGAAATGTTTGATCCTATTATGTACCCTGCGGCCCGAATCGACAAGGGGTCTTGGGCGAACAGTCGAAAAATGTGCGGGGAACATGATAAAAAGAGGGAGATCCGGGCATAAAACCGCTTGACCTGTGCGTTTTTAAGAAGTAAAATGAGTGTGTTTCAAAAGTTGAAACCATCCGGGGGCGTAGCTCAGTTGGGAGAGCGTACGGTTCGCATCCGTAAGGTCGTGGGTTCGAATCCCATCGTCTCCAAAAAAGAAGCGTGTAAAACCAAAGGTTTTACACGCTTCTTTTTTGTATGGGAATTGGCTTGTAAACAAAGGGTAAATGATGGTTCTGAAACTAAAAGAAAAGCGAAGAAGAAAAAACAATGATTTTTATAAAGGTCTTGGAAGACACCATAAAGATGATCATGTAGAAAATGCTGAATGATGTGATCAGGGCTATGTTGAACGGTATTTTCAAAGATTTTAAATAAGCAATACCAAAACTATTGACTATATATATATATAATTATTTTTATCTTTATAAAGGAGACAATACAATGAATGAACAGGTAATTCTTAAGGGAGAATTAAAGGATTCAAAACTGATTTGCATGATTCTTCCTATTATAGGATTGATTGGCACTATTATTTATAACTATAGTGTGTCTACAAGCGAGTGGGTAGTGCGCTATAACAAAGGAAAGCCTGATTGGTCATATGGCTTTGGTTTAGGAAATGGCGCAAATTATGCACTTTATCCTATGATAATTGTACTTGCAATTATCGGTTTTGTGATTTATTCAAGATGGTCAAAAGTTAGTCTTACAGTAACAGACAAGAGAGTATATGGTAACAATTCGCTTGGAAAAAGAGTTGACTTACCATTAGATTCAATTACTGCTGTTGGAACGAGTGCGTTTTCCGCTCTTGCAGTAACAACTGCATCCGGTGCAATTAAGTTTACTATGTTAAAGAATAGAGATGAATTGCACAAAGTAATCAGTGACTTACTCATTGACAGGCAGGGAAAAGAAAAGACCGTAGCAACTACAACAATCAAGCAGGAGATTCCTCAGAGCAATGCGGATGAACTTAGAAAGTACAAGGAACTTCTTGATTCCGGCGTTATTTCTCAGGAAGAATTTGATGCAAAGAAAAAGCAGCTGCTTGGCTTGTGATTTTTCTATCAGCTTGATCGTCGGAATGTAAGGCCGATAGCATAGATGTGTAGACGAATTAAATACCGCTTTTATCGGTTGTCAGTACTAAAGTTCTATAATACAGCACCGGGAATCATTAAACATATGATTCCCGGTGCTTTCTGTTTAAAGAAATCTATTTATTACATCGACAAACCTGCGCCGAAGTGCTACAATTCTTGACAATAAATCTGCCTGAATCGAGAGACACCATGAAATATATCTTCAGCAACAAAAATCTCCGGGAACTGCTCCTGATCAACCTGCTGTTCGGCATCACCGAGGCCACATTTGCCTTCCGCGCCACTTTCCTTGCGGGAAACGGGATGACGGCTTCACAGATCGGCATCGTCTTTTCGATGATGAGCGTCATCTCCATGTTTTCCCCGGTCATCGGCGGCATTCTCGCCGATAAGGTCCTTTCCCGTTATCAGGTCTTCATCATCTGCATATTGGCGGCGGCCGTGATCATCGGATTTCTGCCGCTTTCCGCAACGATCCGGATCGGCTCCATCATCGCCGCAATGCTTCTCATGCCGATGGTCCAGCTTTTCCGGCCGGTCAGCCTTGCCCTCATTGCGACCTGTACCATCAACGGCGTGGCGCTGGAGAGGAACGTGGATTATTCGCAGATCCGTCTGTGGATGTCGGTCGGCTTCACGGCCGCAAGCCTGTTTTTTACTCAGATGGTCCGTCTGTTCGGCATCAATTCGATCTATTATTTTTCCCTCATTTGTTTTGCCCTGATCCTGATCTTCCGCAGAACGATGAAAAACAACGAAAACGAAGGCTTTTCCGCCGGCGGCGGGGAACAGGAGGCCAAGCGCGTTACCACCGCGGAACGCCGCAAAAACGCGCATTTAAAGGAGCTTCTGTCCAATTACTACATCGTGACATTCGTGGTACTGAACATCATCTACGCCTCCGCCGGTAACTGCAGCTCCTACCTTTCCTACATTCTGGAAGCGAACGGCATCGACGCCGCACAGGTCGGAACCGTTGCGGGGCTGAAGGTCGTGGGTGAGGTCACGGTCATGCTGATCCTTCCGCAGCTCAAGAAAAAACTGACCATGTCCGGACTGCAGGTCCTGGCCGGCATCTTCCTGGTGCTGGAGCTTTTCACAATGCAGTTTGCGACAACTCTGCCGATGGTCATTTTCGCCGAAATGTTCGGCGGTATCGGCAACGGCATCTACCTGTCCTGCGCCGGACTCTACGTTCGCAAGATGGCACCGCAGGGCCTGGAAGCTACGGCACAGTCCGTGTCCGGCATCGGCTCCTGCCTGGGCGGAATCATCCTGGCCACCCTGTTCGGAAAGATCATTGAAACGAGCGGTGTTCAGACCAATTACCGCCTGGCGATCATCCTGCAGATGACCTGGATCGTGTTGTTCATCGGCACGCTGGTCTTTGGTGAGAAGGTACTGAAAAAGAAAAATGTATGCTCGATGATCTTCCTGAAAAAGGGAGAGAAGGCCTTCTGAGAAGGCTTAAGTCATCTACAGGTGAAAAGGCTTCCGAAAGGGCGCGCGTTGTTCTGGAAAGGAGAGCGCATATGGACGATGTTAACGAACTGAAAATAACCGAGACCGTACTCGATGATGCGCTCCCGCACGCTCATTTTGAGATCGGCGATGCCATCGACCACGTCTGGACCTGCATCTGCCGCAGCGTGCTGATGCGGTTTGGCATCGATCCCGCACCGGATGCATTCCGGACCTATGTCCCGGAAGTGACTATAAAACTGGTGAATTTTAAGAATACCGACGCGGATCACTACCGGAAGAACCCGGTGGAACAGATCGCGCACTATGAAGAGAATTACATCACGCACCCGCGGGCGGTGGAGTGCTATGAATACGGCGCCGTCGATTATGTCTGCGAGGAGGACACGGAAACAGATGCGGACGGAAACGAGCTGCATCATTTCCGGTTCACGGTGCGGAACATTCCGGAGCTCACGCAGGAAGCCATTCAGACCACGATCACGGCTCTCGGCACGTTCCTTGCGGAGCACGGTGAAGTGGTCGATGCCTTTGACCACACCTACGTGGCCGGTCAGGGCAGCATGGATGAGATCTACATCACGTCCGACATGATCTACGGCCGCAGCGACCGGATCTCCAACACGGTGAAATTCGAGGACCTCGGGTACGGGGAGATCGACCTCTCCCATCAGATCGCCCTTGCGATGATCCTGAAAACAAAATACAAACTGACCAGGATGTTTTCCGACGGGCACACGGTGTATTTAAAAACTACCCGGGAGAACAAGAGCATGAAGCTTTGGTGAGAATGAAAAAGGCTGAGCGATCCTATGACCGTTCAGCCTTTTTGTATGGACCGCATGCCGGCAGGCCTTACGGTTTCTTTTTCTTTCCGGCGATCTTCTCCGCCAGGGCATACACGCCCGCAACAACAAGCGCTACCAGCATGAAAGCTGCCGCGACGATGGCAATTGAAATGTACCAGGGATCCGTCAGCATCAGATGATAGTGATCCGTCCAGACCCGGTTCAGTACCAGGGAAACATACACGATCCCGTAGATCAGCACCGGGATGATGCCGATGAACATATGATACCATTTGAGCTTTGCGCCGCGTTCCAGAAGAACAAAGGAGAAGAAAGCCTCAAGCGGCACCAGAAGGTGCGCGTACAGGCCGCTTCCGGCAAACAGGCCCCGGACTTTGACGACCGGCCCCAGATAGCAGACCACGGTCAGGAAGGTGATCGTCACGCCCGTCACGGCTGCGTATTTCATGAGCAGTACGCCGCGGTGCGCGGTCTTCCGCTTGATCACGAGGGATTCGATCAGATCGAATGCCATGATGAAAGAAGCGACACCGGCAAAGATATTGGAATCAAAGGTGAACCAGACGATGGCTGTTCTCAGACTACCCATGAATTCCGCGAAATACCGGACCTCCTGTACGAAGATCACCAGGTTCACGATCAGCGCGAGGATCATCAGGATCCGCGCTTTTCTTCTTTCTTTTACCATACCCGTCACCCGATCAGTTCATACTGAAACATTTCGTACTTCAGCTGACTGCCCTCGCGGATATCCGCCGGCAGCAGCGCGCGTGCCACAAGCTTCAGATCATCGGACGGGGCGTCCGTCCGTTTCAGGTGGGCGTAATCGCCGTCGATGGTCTCAACGATATAATACATGGTCTCCATAATGACTCCCCGGTGACCGGCGCGATTTTGAATACCGGTCCTCTTACAGGATATCATATCATGGTACGGGACTTTTTCCAAATACCTTTCGCAAATATTCCGGACGATGTCCCGCATTTTGGGAAATAATATGCCGATTTTCCGTTTGCATCGTCCAAAGATTTGCACTATGCTAAAAGAAAAAGTGTCGGAGGTGTGTTATGAGACCGGAACTTAAGGAATATGAATATCAGAAGGACATCGTGGGCGGAAAGATCGTCACGTTTGAAATGGAGATGGTGCCGTATCCGGACCATCGTACGCGTAAGATCCGCGTGTATCTGCCGGATTCCTACGACGGTGTGCGCCGTTTCCCGGTCATCTACATGCACGACGGCCAGGGCGTTTTCCGGAATGAGCAGGAAGAGGTCAAGATCGACATGGACCGCGCGCTGACGGAGACCGGTGTGGAGGCCATCGTGGTCACCATCGATAATGCCGAGACCCGCGGAACGGAACTGACGCCGGCGGCACCCCGCGGCGAAGTCGGCGCGGTGGTCAACGGTTACCGGATCCCGATCATCCCGGGCGAGAGCACCACGGACATCTATGCGGACTTTGTCATCGGCGCGCTGAAGAGCACGATCGACGAGACCTTCATGACGCTGACCGGGCCGGAGAATACGACCATCGGCGGCATTTCCGCCGGCGGCACCGCCTCCTACTACATGATGCTCCGAAATCCGGAAGTGTTCGGCAAAGCCATCATCTGCTCACCGGGATTTCCGATGTTCGATCTCCGGGGTATGCTGAAGATCCTGGACGAGTATGATTTCTCAAAGCTCGCCAACAATAAGTTCGCGTTCTATAACGGCGATCAGAGCATCGATGTGACCAGCGTGGATCATGTGCTGGCGATCTATCGTAAACTGAAAGAGAAAGGCATCGACAAGGAGCATATGATGTTCCTTTTGGATACCCGCCAGTCGCACTGCAACGAGGCGTGGAAGAAGTATATGCCGGAGATCCTGCGTTTCCTGTTCTGAGGCTCGGGCTTACTTGACAGAAACCACGCTTCTATGGTATATTCTTCACGGCTACAGAAGTAACCGCTCAAGGTGCTGAAGCACCGGAACTATTTGCTTTTTTACCGCAGGAAGCGGTATTTATAAAATCGATCGGTATGTTCAGGAAGGCATACGAATTTCCCTCAAAGGGAGTCGTATGCCTTCTTTTTTTGACTGTGTATCCGCATGGTCAGCTGCAACATACGGACCGGAAAGGCCCCCATGACATTACAGGAATTTTTCAGGGAAAACCCAAAAACAGCCATTGCCTTTTCGGGCGGTGTGGATTCCGCGTATCTTCTGTACGCGGGTATTCACTATGGCGCAGAAGTCCACGCGTACTATGTGAAGTCCGCGTTTCAGCCGCAGTTTGAAATGGACGATGCCCTCCGCCTTGCGAAGGAACTGAATGCGGAGATGACCGTCATCAACGCCGATGTTCTTTCCGACCCGGTCGTGGCATCGAACCCGAAGGACCGCTGTTACTACTGCAAGCACGTGATCTTCACGAAGATCATGGAAGCAGCGGCGGCAGACGGCTACACCGTGCTTTTAGACGGCACCAACGCGTCCGATGACGCCGGCGACCGCCCCGGCATGCGTGCCCTTCGCGAGCTTGAGGTCAAGTCCCCGCTCCGTCTTTGCGGCCTGCCCAAAACGGAGATCCGCCGCCTTTCGAAGGAGGCCGGTCTCTTTACCTGGGACAAGCCCGCTTATGCGTGTCTGGCAACACGCATTCCGACGGGAGAGACTATTACCCTTGAAAAACTGACTGCGACAGAACGTGCGGAGGATCTCCTGTTCCGCCTCGGATTCACGGATTTCCGTGTCCGGAGAGGCGCAGGCGGTTCAGCCAGGCTGCAGTTTCCCGAGGCACAGCTCGCCAAGGTACTTGACAACAGGGAAACGATCCTGAATGAACTGAAGAAAGATTACCCGGCCGTTGTGCTGGATCTGGAGGTCCGGAAATGAACAGTGAGATCAGAAAGACTTTAGAAGCGCTGCAGCGCGGAGAAATTACAGTGGACGATGCCATGCTGGCCGTCAAGAAGGAGCCCTTTGAAGACCTTGGCTATGCCAAGATCGATCTTCACCGGGGCATCCGTCAGGGCGCGGCTGAGGTCATTTACGGTGCAAGTAAAACAGCAGAGCAAATGATCGGCATTGTCGAGGCAATGAAGAATAACGGTGTAAAAACGATCCTGATTACACGTCTGTCCGAAGAATCGGCGGAAGAGATCATGAAGGTGCATGAAATGGATTATCGGAAGCAGGCAAAGATCGGTGTGATCGGTGAATTCCCTGCGGCCGATGGTATCGGTAAAATCGTGGTCGCAACGGGCGGAACATCCGACATCCCCGTTGCGGAGGAAGCGGCTCTGACCGCGGAAGCACACGGCAATGAAGTGGTCCGTCTCTATGACGTCGGTGTTGCGGGGCTGCATCGTCTGCTCGCGCACATGGACGAGATCATGAGCGCATCGGTCATCATTGCCATTGCCGGCATGGAAGGCGCACTTGCGAGCGTTATCGGCGGTCTTGCGGACTGTCCGGTCATCGCGGTCCCCACCAGCGTCGGTTACGGTGCCTCCTTTAACGGCCTGTCCGCCCTTCTCTCCATGCTGAACTCCTGCGCGAGCGGTGTCTCTGTAGTAAACATCGACAACGGCTTCGGCGCCGGATATCTGGCCAGCATGATCAATCACATGGAGACAAAAAAGTGAGGTAAATTCTATGCATATGGCAGACGCGCTCCTGGCTCCGGCAGTGGCCGGCGTCATGTACGTTGCATCCGCAGGAGCTGCGGGTACATCAATTGTTAATCTGAAAAAAGAAGCCAAGGATCTGACAGCTCCGGCTTCCGTCAAACTCCCGACCATGGCGATCATGTCCGCAGTCGTATTTGCGGGACAGATGCTCAACTATACCATCCCGGGCACCGGCTCCTCCGGTCATATCTGCGGCGGTATGCTTCTTACGGCTCTTCTGGGACCGTGGGCAGGCTTTTTGAGCATGATCGTAATTTTGGCCATTCAGTGCCTGTTCTTTGCGGACGGCGGCCTGATGGCACTCGGCGCCAATGTCTGGAACATGGCGTTCTACGGATGCTTCCTGGGTTATTTCCTGATCTGGCGTCCGATCATGAAGAGCAAACTGTTCGGTACGGGAAAAGGTGCTTCCCGCGGTAAGATCGCCCTGGCGTCCATTCTGGGATGCATTCTGACGCTTCAGCTCGGCGCATTTTCCGTAGTTCTGGAAACTTCCATTTCCGGCATCACCGAGCTTCCCTTCGGTGCGTTCGTCGCACTGATGCAGCCCATTCATCTGGCCATCGGCCTGGTTGAAGGTCTGGCAACCTCTGCGATTCTTCTGTTCGTCAACGAGATGCGTCCGGAAATGCTGCAGGATGCAAATGCGGAGGCTTCCGAGGGCAAGGGCTCCGCACGTACGACGCTGGTTGTACTTGCAGTGACCGCACTCGTTCTTGGCGGCGGTCTTTCCCTTCTGGCAAGCAGCAATCCGGATGGTCTGGAGTGGTCTCTGTTCGGTAATGCCGAGTCCGGTTATTCCGAGAACATGGGTCTTGACGAAGACGATTACGGTGTATCCTCAAGTGTAGCGGATGCAGCGGCAAGCGTTCAGGACAAGACGGCATTCCTTCCGGATTATGCATTCTCGGGCGATAGCGAGAACCCGGCCGGAACCTCCGTATCCGGTATCGTGGGCTGTGCGATCGTAGCGGTCATTGCCGGTCTCATCGCGCTCCTGGGCGGTTTCGGAAGAAAGAAAAAAGCAAAGGCCTGATGGCGTTTGAAACACTGAAAAGGTTCGGCGGAAGCCGAAAGGCGTAACGAATGAATAAACTGGAAAAAGCCCGGCTTGAGATCCGGGAAATGGACGATCTTGCTTCCGGCAGCTCGCATGTTCACCGCATGACGCCGCTGTCCAAGCTGTTTATGACGGTGGTCTACATCGTCACGGTCGTCTCATTTCATAAATACGATATCACCGGGCTTTTTGCAGCGGTACTGATCCCCCTGACAGGGTATCAGATCGCCATGGTGCCGGTCCGCACATGCTTCCGGAAGCTCCGGTATGTGCTGCCGCTCGTGGCGTGTGTGGGACTGCTGAATCCCCTGTTTGACCGGAGCGTTATTATGACGCTCGGAAATGTCCGGATATCGGGCGGCGTGATCTCCATGCTGACCCTGATGATGAAAGGCGTGTTCTGTCTGATGGCATCGTTCCTGCTTGCGGCAACGACGTCCATCGAGGAACTCTGCGCAGGCCTTCGGAAACTGCACGTTCCGAAGATCCTGACCTCGTTATTGTTACTCACGTTCCGCTATGTAAGTCTGCTTCTTTCCGAGGCGGCGGACATGACGGAAGCGTACAGTCTGCGTGCACCGGGGCAGAAGGGCATCCGGATCGAAGCCTGGGGCTCGTTCCTGGGGCAGCTGATCCTTCGCAGCATGGACCGGGCGGACGAACTGTACAACAGTATGCTGCTTCGCGGCTACAACGGTGAATTTTACTATGCGTCGGGAAAAACGCACAGCCGGCTGTCATGGCTGATCGCCGGTGTCACGGCGGCGGTCACGCTGCTGATGCGCTATGTCAATATTCCCGCGTGGATCACATATATGGCAGGAAAATTATGTTAAGATTTGAGAATGTTTCGTATTCCTATCCCTGCGGCCGGCCGGTGCTTCAGAACCTCAGCTTTGAGATCCGGGACGGCGAGTGCGTGGGACTGATCGGCGCAAACGGCGTCGGAAAAAGTACGATGATGAAGGCCGCGCTCGGGCTGGTGACGGTGTCCGGAAAGATCACCGTGGATGAACTGGAGATGTGTCCTGAAAATGTTGCGGGCATCCGGAAAAAACTGGGATATCTTTTACAGGATTCGGACAGTCAGATGTTCATGCCGACCGTGTTTGAAGACCTGATCTTCGGACCGATGAACTACGGTATGACGCGGGCGGAAGCGGAGGCACGGGCCGATGCGGTGCTGGAGCAGCTGGGGCTCACATATCTTCGGGAGAGGCAGAACCATCGGATGTCGGGCGGTGAAAAGCGCATGGCAGCCATTGCCGTCATTCTGGCGATGGAGCCGTCCATGCTCCTTCTTGATGAGCCGACGGCATCGCTGGACCCGAAAAAGCGCCGCGTCCTGATCGAACTTCTCCGGAAGCTTCCGGGAACCAAGCTGATCTCCTCGCACGACCTTGATATGGTCCTGGAGACTTGTGAGCGCGTGATGATCCTGCAGAACGGCTGCATCGTGGCCGACGGTCCCGCGGAGGAGATCCTGACCGACCGGAAGCTGTTAGAGGACAATGATCTGGAACTGCCCTTCTGTGTGGCGGGAAGAACACACTGAGAATGTAAAAATAACGCTTGGAGCCATTCAAAACGGGGATTCCGGATGGCTCCTTTTTTTATTTTCCTGTTGGAATATCGGGAGAATTCGGTATAATGGAATTATAGAAATACTGATGGACGGGATATATCATGAATAAGACCTATCCGCTTCTTACGGTCGATACCGCGGCATTCCGCAGTAACGTCCGTGAGATCGTGACCAGAAATAATCAGGCGGGGATCCGCACCGCAGCGGTCATCAAGGGCTATGACGGCCTGATCCCTCTTGCAAGGATCTGCCGGGAGGAGGGCAGCGCACAGATCGCCACCTCGCGGCTTGAACAGGTGGAGGCCTGCCGGAACGCGGGCATCGAGGGCCCGTATCTTCTGCTTCGCGTGCCGATGCAGAGTGAGCTTTCCGACCTGGTTTCCCTTTGTGAGTACAGCCTGCAGAGCGACCTTCAGACGATGGTGCTTTTGAACCGCATCTGCATTGACCGCGGTGTTACACACAAGGTCGTCGTCATGGCCGACCTCGGTGATCTCCGCGAAGGCTACTGGGACCATGAAGAAATGGTGCGGGATTGTCTGACTGTGGAGCGGGATATGGCGGGACTGGAGCTGGCCGGTGTCGGGGTGAACCTGGGGTGCTACGGTGCCATCGAACCGACCACGGAAAAGATGGAGGAGCTTCTGGAGATCGCCCGGCGGGTGGAAGAAGGGATCGGACGGAAGCTGGAGATCGTCTCCGGCGGCGCGACGACATCGTTCATTCTGGTGCATAAGGGCATCATGCCGAAGGGAATCAACCATCTCCGGATCGGAGAAGCCATCGAGCAGCCTCTGATTCTGACCACCGCGTGGGGGCTTAAGGACATCGACTATCTGTCCAAGCGGGCTTTTACGCTGCAGATGCAGGTCATCGAGGTGAAGGACAAGCCCACCAAGCCGGTCGGGCATTCGGTCGTGGACCCGTTTGAGGGCACCCCGGATTATCCGGACCTCGGCATCCGGAAACGCGCGCTTCTTGCGGGTGGCCGTGCGGATTACGGCCACGGACCGTTCCCGATCCCGCGCATGCCCGGCGTGAAGTTTGTCGGCGCGAGCAGCGATCACACCATCATCGATGTGGAAGAGTGTGAAGAGGTACGTGTCGGCGACGTGCTGGAATTTGACGTCACCTATTCGGCACTGATCTATTTGAGCCATCGAAGAGATGTGTGGATCGAGTACCGCTGAGATCAAAATTTGATCAAGGAGGAATTATTTATTGACGCAGGCCAATATTTCAAAGGCTTGCGAGGACATCGGCAGGATCCTGTATTTTATCGCAGGCATTTACATTCTGGCTGCGGTGCTTTTATTATTCGGCTTTTTCTCCGCCGCAGCGGCTTTCCCTTATATTCTTCTTGTACTTGCGGCAATTTATATCGTTATCGCTTTTCGCTCCAAAAGACATAAGGAGGTCGTCGGCGCAATCCGTGTCGTTCAGATCGGAACGCTTCTTCTTACGATCTTTTTGGTAAATATCCTGACCGGTTACAAGGCCTGGCTGTTATATTCACTACCGATCCTTCTTTCCTGCCGGTACTATGACCGGAGCTTTACGGTGGTAATGGGGGTATTGGCCGGCCTGCTGGTCATCCTGACGGCTTTTGCCAACGCCTATTTGTTCCCTTACATCGGCTTTATTGATTTGAATACCGTGTCGTTCTCCGAACCCGGAACGCTGGAGTACTACAACTGGCTTTATAATGCCGTGCTGAAGCATGGATATGAGACGGAGAGGATCGTGTTCAACTCTCTCAGGCTGATCGCCCTGCCGAATTGTATGATCATCGTGTTAATGGTCATCGGTTGCTGCAGTTATATCCGTGATGCCGAAAACATGCTGCTTGCATCGTATCAGGCGGCGGAAATGGAACAGGAGCAGAAACTTCTTTTATATCGCGCGATGCATGATGAACTGACAGGCCTGCAGAACCGCCGGTCATTCACGGAACGGATGGCTCAGTTAAAGGAGAGTTCCGGATTCAGCGGTGTGATCTTCAGCGATATGAACGGTTTGAAGTATACGAACGATACATTCGGCCATGGGGCGGGCGATCAGTTGATCACCCGGTATACCGCATTACTTACCTCGCAGTTCCGTGTGAATGAGCTTTACCGTGTCAGCGGTGATGAATTCATTTGCGTGATGGAAAATGTGCCCGGGGAAGTCTTTGAAGGGCGCGTTGAAACGCTTGGAAAAATGCTGGAAAAGGACGCGCCGCCGATTGCATGCTTCGGGTACGCATTCGGTAGTAATGCGGATGTGGAGAAGCTGTTGAAGAACGCCGAAACCGCTATGTATACCGAGAAAGACAAGGTACATGTAAAATATCCGGAGATGAAGCGTTAATGAAAAATGAAACCGGCACATCGGCCGGTGATGGTATCGAAATATAAAAAGCCTTCGGGGGATCCCGAAGGCTTTTTGTTTATTTAATTACAGGGTAATGATGCTGAAACTCTTTGCCGGGAGGACCACGGTCTTATCAAAGTCCGCTTCATAGTTTACGACTTCCGCATGGGTCGCATCCACACCGGCCAGCTGCTCGATGCTGACGGTTGCCGGAGCCGGAGTGCCGACCGGGAAGGTGATGTCCATCGGATAAGTCGTGTCGTTCATGTTGACGGCTTTTACGATGTAACGGATATTTTTGCGGTCGTACGCCACGCTGACGAAGACATTGTCCTTACGGAACTCCTTCTCCTGGCCGTTCATCGAAATGGTATCCGTCGCGGTGCCGCAGCTGTACATCTTCTGGACGTAGTAGCTCGGCGTGCGGTCTACGGTCTCGCTGTCAAACCAGATCATGTCCGGCGCCCACTGGGTGAAGTCCTTGCGGGCAAAGAGCGGAGCGTAGGAGGACAGGACAACGACATCGGAGTTCTTTTCAACACCGGTCAGGAAAGCGGCCTCGGACAGGGCGCCGACAGTGGTGTTGTGGTGACGGCCGGGTTCGGTTCCTCTTGCCGGATGAGCGGCGTATTCGCCGGAGAAGACCTTGACATCGCGCGGATATTCATCGTAGAAGTCCGCATGCTCCGTGAACCATGCCGGCGGCATGTAGTAATGCTCGTCGACGGCATAAGCGATGTCGGGATTCGTCTTGACGTTTTCGTGATAAAATTTCCAGGCATTCGTCCAGTATTCGGAGATCACGTCGGGACCTGCGGAGCCGATCAGGCGGATCTCCGGGTATTTTTCGTGGATCGCTTCTTCGAACGCCGTATAACGCTCAAAAAAGCGCGATTTCGGCGTGTTCCACTGCTCGTTGCCTATACCGATCATTGTCAGTCCAAAAGGCTCGGAATGGCCCATAGAAGCGCGCAGGGAGCCCCACTCTGTGGAGGCGTCTCCGTTTGCAAATTCGATGAGATCCAGCGCATCCTGAACGAATTCTTTGAATTCGCGGGTATCCGGCTCCACCAGCTCCAGCGACTGATACTGGCAGGCCAGGCCGACGTTCATGACAGGCAGCGGCTTTGCTCCCAACAGATCGCAGAGCAGGAAGTATTCATAGTAGCCCAGACCGAGAGTCTGATTGTAGTACGAGAACGGCGTATGCTGATCAAAAGCTTCACCGTCATGGATGGCCCAGCGGTTCCAGTTGGAACGACGGTCCTCGATGCGGCCTACGGATCTCTTCCACTGATAGCGGTTGGCAAGCGTGTTACCTTCGATGATGCAGCCGCCCGGGAAACGGATGAAGCCCGGATGCATTTCATTCAGGGCGTCGAACAGATCCTTCCGGAAAACGCCGCCCACGGCATCGCCCGGCATCATGGAGATAAAGTCGAATTCGACCTCGCCGGCCTCCGTCAGGAACATGCAGAAATCGCCGGCCTTGACATCGGCATCCGCGGTCAGCTCCAGCGTGTAGTGATGCCACTTCTGCCATACACCGCGCTCAACATGGATGAGCTCCACGGTCTTTGACGTGATCTCTTTGCCGTCCTTCACGACAGCGACCTTCACGTCACCGGTCCAGTACTTGGCGGCACGCGCCCAGAATGAGACCTTATAAGACTGACCGGCCTTCATGTAAATGCCGGCATACGCCTTGTTTGCGAAGCCCTGGCCGGGCTCGTCAGCAAAGAAACGCAGATAGTGAGGATTGACTTCGGAGACCGGGCTTCCGGTCACGAACATCATGCGGCCTCCGTTCACAGCGGACCAGCCGTAGCCGGGATCGTCCACGGTGTAGTAATCGTAATGCTCACCGTACACGTCCACAAATTCAAAGCCGCGGTTTTCCAGCATTTCCGCATACAGACCGCCGTCTGCGGCGTAGTTGATATCCTCGAAGAAGAGGCCGAACAGATCGTCCGGGATGCTGTGACTGATTGCTGAAGAAATTTTAAGTTCCATAGGGGTCCTCCTTTTGGGTATAGTTTATGACCGGTCGGCATCAGCCGATCTCGATCGTATGATTTTCATAGGATTCGCGCAGGACTTCCTCTTTTCTAACCTGCAGTTCCTCTACTTTCTTTCTGGAAAGCGGGAACAGGAAGAAGAGGATCAGCGAGATCAGACCGAACAGGACGGCCGGAATGATCGTCGCCATGTCGTACATGACCTTCAGATTTTCAAGCGTCTGGACCGCGCCCTTTTCATACTTGTAATTCATGCCGAGGAGTGCGCCGTTGACACAGATGGCGGCGATGACCTGGCCGAGCTTACGGAAGAAATTGAAGAAGGAATAGGCTGTGCCGTCGTCGCGACTGCCGGTGCGGACCTCGATGTCATCGATGGCGTCCGCAATCATGGCCCAGAGCTGCATGACGAGCGTGGTCAGGCCGAAGCCGCTGACCGCACAGACGATGAGGAACAGATAGATCAGCGAGGACGGATCCTGTCCGCGCAGGAAGAAGAGCACCAGGTTGGACAGGGACGCAAGAAGCGTACCGACCGCACAGACCTCCTTCTTTCCGATCTTCCGTGCCATTTTCGGCATAAGGAACATAAGCACGAGCATCGGCGCGTAGGTGCATGCCTGCGATGCCATGTTCATCCAGTTCGCGTTAAAATAATCATTGAACAGATACAGGTAGAAGCTCTGCGTGAACATCTGACCGGCCAGAAGCAGCATGGCTGCCAGGCTGACGGCCATAAAGGCGCGGTTGGAGACCAGCCGCTTGACTGCCTTCATCGCAGCACCCTTTTCACGCGGCGCCGGCTTAGCGACCACGCGCTCTTTATTGAGGCGGTAGGTCAGAAACAGCATGATCATCGAGCAGACGGACATGATGATGACGCCGGTCAGTACCGGAGCGGCCTGCATGTCGGTGATGATCCTGCCGTTTTCACCGATCACGTAGTTGCCGGCCTCATCCACGCGCTTTGCATAGGCGAAGGATGCGATCAGAAGGACCGGAATGCTGCCCACCGTCGCGCCGATGGAACGGAACACGGACAGGCGGTTTCTCTCTCCGGCGTCCGTAGTGACCACGGATGCAAGCGAGCCGTACGGGATCTGAAGGACCGTGTAGCACATGCCGAACAGGAGGTAGGTCACCGTCGCGTAAATGCAGGTGCCGACGGTATTGACCTCGCCGTCGAGGCACGGCCACTTGATGAACATCAGGATCGAGGATAGCGCGAGCGGAACGGCGATGATGCGGAACCACCGGCGGTAGCGTCCGGATGCGGCCGGCTTCACGGTGTCACAGATGCGGCCCATGATCGGATCATTGACCGCGTCCCACACACGGGCGGCAATGAACATGAACATAATAAACAGCGGGCTCAGATACAGAACGTCGGTATAAAACTTCTGCAGCAGGTTGGTGACAAGGCTGAATACGAGGCAGCCGGCGGCATCGCCCATGGCGTAGCCGATGTAATCCTTTGCTTTCAGACCACTGGTCCGGGCAATGTAGCTTTCCTGATTATCCATACGTTTTCTCCCGAATAAAAACTGCGGCTGCAAATACAGCCGCAATCATCATAACATTTTAATGTCCGGTTGACAATGAGTTCGAAAAGAAGAATACGGGGACATGACTCCGGCTCGAGCGCTTTACGCGTTACGAAAAACGCTTGACTCTCCGGACGGTGCTCACGATGAGCGGGATGACCATGATGTTCCAGACCACGGGCTCTGTCGCGATGATCGCGTAGTAGCCGAAGACCGGTGTCAGCGCAAAGGCAAAGATCAGTTTGCCGATGAGCTCCAGCGCGCTCGAGAAGATGGGGGTGCGGGTCTCGCCCATGCCCTGCAGACTGTTCCGGAGGGTGCTGATGGCCATCGGGGCCAGGTAGAAGATCGTATCCACGCGCTGGTACAGCACCGCGGTATCCACGATTTCTTTCGTGGTCTGCGCCGTGATCAGCGTGATCAGGGAACCGCAGACGGTATTTGCGATGATCTGGACGATGACGATCCACGCCGCGCCGAGGAGCAGGGCGATCGTCAGTCCCTTTTTGATACGGTCCATCCGCTTGGCACCGTAGTTCTGACCGCAGAAGGTCGCCATAGAGGTGGCCATTGCATTGTACGGCATCATGAACAGGACCGTGAGCTTTCGGGTGGCCGCGTGGGCAACGATCGTGTTTTCGCCGAGACCGTTGATGGCGGACTGCAGGGAAACGGTACCGAAGTTGACCAGACTGCTCATGAGGGCCATGGAAATGCCGGACGCGAACATCGGGGAAAGATATTCCTTCTTCGGAGCAAGATCCCTGAAGGAGATCCGGAGCAGGGCATGGCGGCGGCGGATGTAGAATGCGCAGAGGATCACGGAGATCAGCTGCGAGAGGACCGTGGCGAGTGCCGTGCCGCGGACACCGAGGCGGAATGCACCGACAAAGAGAAGGTCCAGGCCGACGTTGATGCAGGCGGACAGGATCAGGAACAGGAGCGGGGTGTACGCATCGCCGATGGCACGGAGATTGGCCGCAAGTACGTTGTACATGAAGCCGAAGATCATGCCGCACAGGATGACCGACATGTATTCCGTGGCGGTCTCCGTGTATGCGGGATCCACATTTAAAAGGCGGAGGATACCGGGCAGGAAAAACAGGGACAATGCGGACAGGGCAACGGTGATCGCCTCGCCGAGCGACATCGACATCGCGAACACGCGCCGGACGCCGTCATCCTTTTTTGCACCGAACTGCTGCGAGGTGATGACCGCGAAACCGTTGGCCATACCGAACAAAAAGCCGGTGATCAGATCGGAAAAGGTGCTGACGGAGCCCACGGCCGCGAGGGCATCGGTACCTAAGAAGGAGCCGATGATGCGGAGGTCCGCCATATTATAAGCCAGATTGAAAATACTGCCGATCAGGATCGGAAGCGAGAATTTCAGGAGGCTCGAAAGGATGCTTCCCTCCGTGAAATCCATGACACGTTTTTTCTGATTCATGTGAGGTCCTTTATGGAAATATACGTATGCGGGAACGCCGAAAGCACCGACGGAACCACGGGAATGATCAAGGCCCGGAAAACAGGCAAACAACGAAATTATACGCTCATTTTTCAGTCTTGTCAAAATGTTCGGATGTGTTAAGATGAAAATAACCACTACATTTCGAAAGGGGCACAATATGGCACGTGAATATGTATGCAACCGGGATTATCCGGTCGTTGAAACCAGGTACGGTAAGCTTCGCGGTTTCCTGCTCGATGGAATTTTCCACTTCTACGGTGTTCAGTACGCAAAAGCAAAGCGCTGGCAGATGCCGGAAGAGATCGATGCGTGGGAAGGCGTAAAGGAAGCGACCTCCTTTGGCGCAATCTGTCCGACCAACGGCAATCCGGTCCCGTCCGGGGAACATCTGATCCCGCATCGCTTCTGGCCGGCAAATGAGAACTGCCAGAACATGAATATCTGGACGCCTACCATCGATAAGGGCGCAAAGAAGCCGGTCATCGTATGGTATCACGGCGGTGGCTACGCCGATGGTTCCGCCATCGAGCATGTGGCGTACGACGGCGACTCCCTGGCGGAGTACGGAAACGCGGTCGTATGTACGATCAACCATCGTCTGAATATCCTGGGATTTTTGGATCTGTCTTCCTACGGGGAGGAGTATAAGAATTCCGGCAATGCCGGTATGGCGGACATTGTGGCGTCCCTTCAGTGGATCCATGACAATATCGCGGCCTTTGGCGGCGACCCGGACAATGTCACCGTCTTCGGTCAGTCCGGCGGCGGCGGAAAGGTCTGCACCCTGCTTCAGACACCGGCAGCAGCCGGACTGTTCCACAAAGCATTCATGATGTCCGGCGGTGCCGGCTCCATGAAGGCGTACGGAAGAGAGGCGAAGGACCATCGGCCGTTCATCGAGGGCATTTTGAAAGAACTGAAGCTGGAAGCGGATGATATCAAGACGCTGGAGAAGATCCCGTACAGTGTTCTGATCAAAGCTTATAACCGTACCTGCCGTAAAATGCAGGACGCTCTGAACTGGGCCCCGCGCGCCAACGACTGGTATCTGGGTCACCCGGTCGAGGTCGGTTTCTCCGAATACGCAAAGCAGGTCCCGCTGATCGTTTCCTCGGTCTACGGTGAATTTGCCACCTTCGGTCCGGCACCGGTCGAGCCGTCCGCTCCGGAAGAGGAGAAAGAAGCGGTGCTCATCGAGGCTTTCGGCGAAGACAAGGACAAGATCGTCGAGCTCTTCAAGAAGGCTTATCCCGATAAGGATCCGGTCCGTGTTCTTCAGCTGGACCGCCGCGTCCGTGCCGGCGTGCAGCTTTTCATGGATACCCGCGCGGCTTCCGGCGCCACTGCTCCGGGCTATAACTATCTGTTCGGTCTGGAGTTTGAGGTCAATAACGGCAATCCGGCATGGCACTGCGCCGATATTCCGTTCGTCTTCTACAACTCTCACCGCGTGGGCAACTGCAACATCGCGGGTGTGACGGAGCAGCTGGAAGAGGAAATGGCGGGCATGCTCGTTTCCTTTGCTTACACCGGCAACCCGAATCATCCGGGCATGGCCAAGTGGGAGCCGTACACCACGGAGAACAAGGCGACCTTCGTCTTTGACCGTATCAGCCGCAATGCGGTGGAGTATGACCGCGAGCTGATCGCGGAACTGGTCCGCATTCAGGGAACTCCGGTATGGGGACCGCCGCGCATCCCGAATGAGGATGACGAGAGAGGTGCTTGGCTGTATTAATGGAGGTCCGTCTTCTGTAAAACGGGAAGGCGGCATGAAAACCGGTTGGTTTTCATGCCGCCTTTTTCATCAATAATCATCCTCCAAAACGCTGAATTCCAGATAGTCGAATTCCACCGGCTCGATGAACGAATCCTCGCGGAAGCGTGTCTTTCCGGAGCGTTTGAAATCCTTGATATTGCCGTCCAGCCAGAGAGGCACGGGAAGGTCCAGATCCATGCAGGCCTCCTGCAGGGCGGCGAGCACTTTTTCGGTGCGCGTCTTCTGCCGGTCGTAGTTTTCAATGACGGCCTCGGCAAGTTGTTTATTATGCTTTACGGTGCGTGCCCACATGCGCATGGATAGGGTTCTCCTTACAGAAAGCTTTTGAAGAAAGCGCACTCATCGTCGTTGCAGATCTTTGCGCTTTCGGTGCTGACATTGACGTGGAAGACGTGGCCGAGCGGGGTTTCTTCGTCGCCGTAGACCCTGGAGACACAGGGAACACCGATGGTTTTGAAGGTCTCTTCCAGGACCGGAGCCTGTGTTAATAAAAAGTCCTGATTGCAGGTCATGAGGAAGGCCGGCGGGAAATCTTTTGTGACCTTGGACGGAACGTCCATGTCGGAAACGGTGTACTTGCTGCGCGGGCCGATGGCGACCTTTAACAGGCTGTCGGAACGGCCCAGACGGCCGTCGGCATCATAGAAGCCGCAGTTTAAGCCCACGGCTTTCAGAACGAGGCCCTCCGGCTTCTTGAAATCGAACTTTGCCGCGTAGTCCGGGTTGGACACAAAGGAAGCGTAGAGGCCCAGGTAGTTGCCGCCGGCGGAATCGCCTACTGCGAAAACGTTTTCCGGATCCAGACCGTACTTTTTAGCGTTCTTAACGATCCATTCCATGACCAGGTTCGTGTCCTCCAGCGCTGCCGGGAAGCGGTATTCCGGCGCCAGACGGTAGGTGAAATTCAGGACCGCAAAGCCGCGACGCGCAAGGTCCATGCAGTAGTACTGGTAGATGGCCTTGGAACCGTAGACCCAGCCGCCGCCGTGAATGCTGACGATGACGGGAAGCTTTTTGGATTCCGGCTTCTTCGGTATGTAAAGATCCGTCAGCTGAGTGACGGTATCGGTGCCGTAGGGGATGTCGCAGTAGCGGACCACGTCCTTCGGGACTTTTTTATCGGCGTCGCGAGCCAGGTCGCCCGCCAAAAAACCTTTACGAATATTCTGAACCTGTTTGCTGAGTTTCATGAGTGTCTCCTTTCGGTGCAGCCGCCGCAAGACGGTGTGTTGGGACCGCCGGCCGGCGGTGATCCTGTATGACAGACCGCGCGACTGCCCCGCGGTCTTTGGTTTGATTGAATTTAGAATAGCACGGGACAGCGGGAATGTCTAACGGGAGTTGAAAAAAGTGCCGGAAAGAGCTATCATCAAAAGAGAGAACGGAAATGGTGCTCCGCCGGAAAA
Organism: Lachnospiraceae bacterium UBA1759; assembly: GCA_002315555.1. GTDB lineage: Bacteria > Bacillota > Clostridia > Lachnospirales > Lachnospiraceae > UBA1267. Next base: position 122,692 of record DCHF01000055.1, read on the forward strand.
AGGACGGGGCTTTGGAGGAAAGATGAACCAATATTCGATTGCAAATACCACACGGGAAGAGCGTGAACGGATCGTGGAAGAGTCGCTCGGCAATATGTATTCGGGCTGTGACGGCTGCGCGGCCGGCATTGCGGAAATGTATCAGCCGTACATTGACGGGGTGATGGAGATTTCCGAATGCACGCGCGCGTTCAATGCGCGCTATGTCAAGGACATGGATATGGAAGATCGCGGACCGAGCTGCGGACTGTGACGAAAAAGACAGCAAGACCCTTAAAAAAGTCAGATTCCATCTTGAATAAGTCCCGATTAATGGACTTATAATAACATATACTGATGCCATAAGATCAAACACGAAAACGTTTTGAAAGGGAGGCATCAGATGAAAGGTTATACGACTTCTTACGGTTATATGGGGCTTGTGGACGGCGAGTATCAGCTGTTTGCCAGCATGGAAGAATATTACGAAGCACTGGAAGACTGATCTTTGAGATCGGCGGAAAAAGTGTAATAAAAAAGGAAGCGGCAACCGCTTCCTTTTTCTTATGCCAGAAGAAGGATCTCCTTCAGCGTTTCCGCCTCGGTCCGGTCTTCGTTCCGGCTGTATATATTGACGTGGTTGATGTCGGTGCTTCGGTCGGTCAGGACCGGATAGAGGAAACCGGCATCGGGCATCACCGCTTCCTGCTTTTCGTTCAGCGGACAGAGCGCCACGATCAGATAGCGGTAGATCTCCTCGGATTCGCCGAGCGTGTGATCTGCGGCCTTGACCGGAATGTCATAGGTACCGTAATAAACATAGACCGCATAGGGCATACCGGTGATGCGTCGTTCGCCGATGTACTCATACAGCGAAAGAAGCAGCGCGTCATTCTTCAGTTCGCAGTCACGGAGCGCATATAGCAGCTGCCAGACGGTCCCCGGGCGAAGCCCCGGCACCTTATACTGAACGAGCTCTTCATTCGTCCGGGAGAACGGAATGGACTTCGCGATCTCCAGCACGCGCTTTTTTTCTTCCCCATGGATATTCAGAAAATTGGTATTGAAGGTTCCGTCGATGTAGCCTTCATCATCCAGGTAAGCACCGGCCACCCGGGCGATGTGTGCGCGGGAATCGTTCATTCTGCGGGTCAGCTCCAGCATGTCTTCGCGTTTGATCATCGAAAATCTCCTTTCAAAACACGGATAGTATACCACTCATTCCGGAAAAACTTAAGCAATTTCGGAATATTTTGTGAAATGCTGTCACGCAGGGGAATTCTATGGTACTATACAGATACTGAAATATGCGGACGTTATTTCGCATATCGTGATCACACTACTTTAGCAGGAGACATAAATGAAGGATTACGAGGTCATCGTGGTCGGCGCGGGGAACGGCGGGCTTTCCGCTGCGGCGTACCTTGCAAAGGCCGGAAAAAAAGTCTTGGTCCTGGAACGAAACAATCTTCCCGGCGGATGCGCAACGAGCTTTGTACGCGGCCGCTTTGAATTTGAGTCGGCGCTTCATGAGCTCTGCGCCATGGGCGACGGTACCGGCGGAAAGGTGAAAGGAAGCGTGCGGAAAATACTGGAAGAGTACGGTATGAGCGTGCCCGGCAGATTCATCGACGATGCTTTCCGCACGATCTGTACGGACCCCGCACACCCGGTCGATGTCACCATGCCCACGGGCATCCGGGATTACATCGATGCCATGGAACAGGCCGTTCCCGGCAGCCGCGACGCAATCACCGGCATCCTGGAGCTTTCCCGCATGATCTCGGATTCCGTAGGCTGGCTTCAAAAGAGAAACAACGAACCCAAACTCTTCGAATACGCGGAACTCCTCTATAAATACGGCGACCTTCTGAAGGTCGAGCCCTGTTCCGTTTCTGAAATATGCAAACGCTTCGACCTGCCGGCGGAAGCGGAGATGATCTTTGAATCCTACTGGGAATACATTTCCGCGGACCCGGACAACATGAGCTTTGCCGTGTACGCGATGATGAACTACACGTACCTGAACGAAACACCGTGGATCCCGCTGGAGCGGAGCCATGCGCTGGAACTGGAATTTGACCGGGTCATCCGTGCGTTCGGCGGCGACATCCGGTACAATACGGAGGTGAAGCGGATCGAGATTCGCGACAATACCGTAAACGGCGTGACACTGGCGGACGACACCTACATTCCCTGCCGCTATGTCATGTCGAATCTGATGCCTACCACGGTCTTTGGTCACATGGTGGATGAAAAAGAGGTGCCGGTCCGCGAACGGAAACTGATCAAGGCGCGGAAGCTCGGTCAATCCGCCTGCACGATCTACCTGGGGCTCGACATCCCGGCGGCGGAGCTCGGCATCCGAGAATACAACATGTTTCTGTATGATTCGCTGAACGGCCATGAATCCTATGAAAGTCATAAAAGCCTGGATACACACAATGATTTCTGTGTGACGATCCTGAACAATGTACTGCCCGGCGCAAGTCCCGAGGGCACCTGCATGCTGTATTTTACAAGCCTTTATCCGGAGGATGTTTTTAAGGATCTGAAGGAGGAGGACTACTTTGCCATGAAGGACAAGGTGGCGCGGGATACCATCGAGGGCTTTGAAAAGTCGATGGGCGTTTCCATCCGCGGACACATCGAGGAGATCGTGGTCGCACTTCCCGTCACGTTCGCGCGCTATATGGGCACGCCGCGCGGTGTCATTTACGGCTATGAGCCGGACCTGTGGGACGGCATGTTTGAACGCGAACAATCCGGACATTATCTGGATCACACGGTGAAAGGGCTGCGCTTCTGCGGCGGTCATGCCACGCAGATGGATGGGTACAGTCAGGCCATCGGCAGCGGACGCGAGCAGGCGGTCTTTTTACTGGAGGACATGGAGGCGGGCCGATGAAGAAGCGTTACGGATATGATAAGAAGGCGCTGAAGGGTCTGGGGTATACCAAATTTCTGACGGAAGTGCACGAGCGGAATAAGATCATCGAGGCACAGCCGGAGGAAGAGATCGTTTCGAAATACAATGTGAACATTCTGGCGGAGCGGCTGCATCCGCGTGTGCAGTATGTGAAGGTGGCGGAGGTCGCGGAGCTCCGGGAGGCCAAGCGGTTCAAGCTGGTGCCGGACGCATCGCGCGGGACGGAGCATTTGGCGTTTTTCCGTGCCGGACAGTATGTGACGGTGACGGTGGAAAAGAGCAGTGAATCGGTAAGTGAGGGCGGAAACACTCCGGGAGAAAACGGGGGAACGGCCATTCTGACACGCCCGTACACACTGTGTTCTTCGCCGATGGCGGCGCTTGGCGAGGAGCCCTGTTACGAGATCCTGGTGAAAAAGGTGCCGGGCGGCGCGGTGTCATCGGAGATCCTTGCAAACTGGCATGTTGGAACAAAAGCGGTCCTTTCCGGCCCTCTCGGAAACTTTTATTATCAGGACCTTCGCGACGCGGAGCACGTGGTCGCGGTGGCCGGCGGTTCCGGCATCACGCCGTTCCTTTCGATGGCCGGCGCCGTGGCGGAGGGAAAGGAGAAGCATCGGCTGACGATCCTCTACGGCTGCCGCACGGAAGCGGACATCCTGATGAAAACGGAGCTGGATGCGCTTTCCGCCTGCGACGGCATCCGGGTGGTCTACGTTCTTTCCGATGAGGAAAAGAGCGGCTACGAACACGGCCTGATCTCTGCGGAGCTGATCGCAAAATATGCCGGCAACGGTGCCTACAGTGTATTTGCATGCGGGCCTTCCGCGATGTATGATTATCTGAAGGGCCAGACGGAGCTCCTGAAGCTTCCGAAGCGCCTGGTGCGGTTTGAAGTCTCCGGCGGGATCAAGGATGTCAAAAAGGATCCGGCGTTCCCGAAGGAAGAGATCGGGAAGACGCACCGGCTGACCGTGATCGTTCACGGGGAAGAAACGACCGGGGAGTGCAGTACGGAGGAGAACGTGCTGACCGCGGTGGAGCGGATGGGCATTAAGGCCCCGTCCGAGTGCCGGAGCGGTGAATGCGGCTTTTGCAGAAGCCGTCTGGTCACCGGTGAAGTCTTTGTTCCGGCGGATACGGACGGACGCCGCATGGCGGATGCGCGTTACGGCTGGATCCACCCGTGTGTCACCTATCCGGTGAGTGATCTCACGATCGAGGTCTATCCGGTAAACGGTCGATGACCGGCGCTTACGAGCGCATGATCTATAAAGTATAAGAAAAGGATTTGCCGGAAAGTTCCGGCATTACAGGGGAAACATGAAAAAGACAGGGAAGTATTTAGGCGACCGGCCGTTTTATGACAAGCTGATCCACCTTTCGGTGCCGATCGCGTTTGAAAGTCTGATGTTAGCTGCCGTAGCGGCAGCGGATGCGTTGATGCTCGGAAACGTGGAACAGAATGCCATGTCCGCGGTATCGCTTGCAACTCAGATCCAGTTTATTCAGAACTGGATCATTACGGCCATCACCGCCGGCACCAACATATTAGGCGCGCAGTACTGGGGAAAGAAAGACCGTGAGGCCCTGGACGATATTTTTGCCATCAGCCTCCGTCTGGCAGGCCTTGCCAGCGTGCTGTGCTTCGTGGGATGCTTCTTCTTCCCGCGCTACCTGATGCTCCTCTTTACCAACGAGGAGGTGCTCGTAAACATCGGCGTAAGCTATCTTAAGATCGCCGGCTGGTCCTACCTTTTGACCGGTTTTGTGGAATGCTACCTTTCCATCATGCGTGTCAGTGATCACGCAAGTCCGTCCGCGTACATCAGTTCCGCGACGGTGGTGCTGAATATCATCCTGAATGCGATCCTGATCTTTGGCTGGTTCGGCCTTCCGGCAATGGGCGTCCGCGGAGCGGCGACGGCAACACTGATCGCCCGTGCGGTGGAACTCATCGTCTGTATCGTGATCTCGATGCGGAAGGATTTCATCGGCTTCCCGAGCCACCGGATCCTCAAGTTCAACAAGCTTCTGCGGAAGGATTTCCTGAAGGCGTCCATGCCGATCCTCGGGGCAAGCATTTTCTGGGGTGTCGGGTTTGCTTCCTATACCGCTTTCATGGGCCATATGGGAACGGATGCAGCAGCAGCTACATCGGTGGCGGCGGTCGTCCGCGACCTGGTCTGCTGTCTCTGCAACGGCCTCGGCGCAGCCGGCGGCATTATGGTCGGCAACGAGCTCGGCGCCGGTGACCTGGTAAAGGGCAAACAGTACGGCGACTGGCTGATGCGCATTTCCTATATCATCGGTATCCTGTCCACACTGATCATGCTGGCAGTTACTCCGCTCATCATGCATTTCGTCAAGTTGACGGACGGCGCGCATTCCTATCTCCTCGGCATGATGGTCATCATGGCGGTCTATATGATCGGCCGTGCGGTCAATACCATTATTATCAACGGTATCTTTGCTGCCGGCGGCGATACGAATTTTGATATGTATTCGCTGGCAGTCGTTATGTGGGGTCTCGCGGTACCGCTTGCGGCGCTCGGAACCTTTGTGTTCCATTGGCCGGTGCTTGTGGTCTATGCCTGCACTTGCCTCGATGAGGTCGGCAAGATCCCGTGGGTCATGATCCATTATAAGAAATACAAGTGGGTCAAGGACCTGACAAGATAAGGGAGGAAGATATGGCACAGAAAAAGAACGGTACAAAGAATAATAAGGCAGCCGGCGCGGTGAAAAAGGCACCGCTTCCGAAAAAGGCGCTCGGGATTCCGGAGGGGTGGTTTTACGCAGCCGGACAGGAAGCAAACGTTGTGATGGTGAGAGCCGCGCTTCCGGAGGGCATGGAGTCCGATATCTGGAAAGAGGCCGGTGTACTCGAGGTCATTCTCGGGGAGAAGGAATCCATCGACATCGAAGAAATGGAAGTGGCCGATGAAGAGGCGCAGGCATTCATGGACGAGCTCGGCGCAAAGAGTCTGTTTTATGTTTCCTTTGATCCGGGAATGTATGAAAAGGCATTGCCTGTTTTGAAGGCGATCGTCGCAGAGCTGGGCGGAAAAATGCTCGGTGACACTCCGAATCTGGAACCGGAGATCTGCTGATGGCACTGTATGCGCTGGGGGATTTTCATCTGGCCTTCAGTTCCGATAAGACGATGGATATCTTCGGAAAGGTCTGGGTGGATCACGAAAGGAAAATTGAAAAGAACTGCCGGAAGAGGGTGAAGCCGGAGGATACGCTGGTCATCACCGGTGATCATTCACAAAGCAATTCACTGTCAGCATGTGAAAAGGACCTGGCGTTTATTGAAGCGCTTCCGGGGCGCAAGATCCTGCTTCGCGGCAATCATGACCAGTTCTGGAACGTGAAGAAGACCGGACGTCTGAACGAATTGTATGCCGGCCGGCTGTTTTTTCTGCAAAACAATTATTATGTGTATGAGGATTACGCGCTGGTAGGAACGAAGGGCTATTGCTTTGAGGGGAAGGATACCATCGAACACGGGGAGATGCTCCTTAAGCGCGAGGCGGAACGGCTGAGAAAGTCCTTTGAACTTGCGAGAGCCGACGGCTTCACTAAATTCGTGATGTTCCTGCATTTTCCGCCCACGTCCATCGGCGAGCAGGAGAGCGTGTTCACCCGCATGGCGGAGGAATACGGTGCGGAGCATGTGGTGTATTCGCATTGTCACGGAGAACCGCGCTGGGATGACAGCTTCAAGGGAAATGTAAACGGTGTGGAGTATCATCTGGTGTCCGGGGATTTCCTGAATTTTAAGCCGGAGAAAATATTGGATTAATAAAGAAAGACCTGCGGATTTCCGCAGGTCTTTCTTGAATTTTGACTTATAATTGTCTTTTTTTACGGAGGAGTACCCCAATTACGATTCCGGTGATGAAAAGAACTGCTGAAAAGTTGAGCCAACTGATTTTGGCGCGGATCTGATAAACAAGCCCCCTGTGAAGTAATTCACAGGGGGCTTGTTTTCTTACATTCTTCCGTACGTTTCAATGATCGACTCTGCGACTTCGCGTTTGGCTACGCAGCGGTCCATTGCCTGTTTCTCGATATAACGGTGGGCGTCCGGCTCCGACATGTTGAGCTTGTCGATGAGCAGCCACTTTGCACGGTTGACGAGACGGATCTCTTCCATCTTTTCTTCCAGCGTGGCGGATTTCTTCTCGAATTTCCGGAGGCGTTCACGGGCGGCCTTCATCCAGTTCATCGCATTCATGAGCGTGGACGGTACAATGGGCTTGGCGAGGCAAAAAACGCCGTTATCCATCAGTTTTTGATTCAGTTCGTCATATACATCGGACTTTGCGAGAAACATACAAACGGTGTCATGTTTGCCGTTTGAAATGTCAATGGCAAAACGCGTTCCCATGTCATCCGGCAGCGGGGAATTAACGATCACGATGTCGATGGCATTCTCCACCAGATACCGCTTGGCATTGGCCAGACTTCCCGCAAAAAACAGCGGATCAAAGTTTTGTTCGGCAAACAGAGTACGGAGAGTATCGTTGAATTTCTCCGAGGAGGAGACCACGAGTACGCTGTATGTCCGATTGTCAAATATCATGGAACCCTCCTTTCACGTTTTGTTTGTTACACATAACCTGCGATTATTCCCGTGTGGCATCGGAACGACAGACAGGGAATACGTTGTCTTTGAACGGTATTATTCGCAGTAGGTCTCGATCATCGACTGCGGAAGATGCGTCCGTATGAACTCGCTTTCACGGGCGGCCTTAGCGGCTTCTTCGCGGGTCGCGGGAAGCATCGTCAGTCCTTTTACAGTCTCCTCATCGGCTCTGAACAGATTGATGTTCGTTGCCGGCGGAAGCTCTTCATTACGCTCGAGGCCGTGCAGGCAGGCGTAGATCAGGAGGGTATAGGCCAGATAGGGATTGGTTCCCGGATCCGGAGAGCGGAGCTCAACACGCTTGAACTGCTCGTATGCCGCGGGGATACGGATAAGCTGGGAACGGTTCTCACTGGACCAGGTCACATAGCGCGGTGCTTTGTTGGCGCCGAAACGCTTGTAGGAATCCTCGGTCGGATTTAAGAAAATCGTCATGGCCGGAACACGGTTCAGAATACCCGCGATCATGTGATCGGTCATGTCCTCACCGGAGTCGGATTTGACGGAGATATTGATGTGCATGCCATTACCCGGTTCGTCAGCCAGCGGCTTCGGGGAGAAGTCGGCGTAAAGACCGTTACGGAAAGCGATGGAGCGGACTACACGGGTGAAGGTGACAGCGTTATCGGCCGCGGAAAGCGGATCGGAATAACGGAAGTCGATCTCGTTCTGTCCCGGACCCTCCTCATGATGCGAACTCTCCGGCATGATTTCCATGCGCTCTAATGTCAGGCAGATATCGCGGCGGACGTTTTCGCCCTTATCGAGCGGGGCGATGTCCATGTAGCCGGCGTGATCGTGCGGTGTCCTGGTCGGCGCACCGTTTTCATCAAGCTCGAACAGATAGAATTCCATCTCGGCACCGAAGGAAAAATGGAAGCCCTCGGATTCCGCGCGTGCCACAGCGGTTTTCAAAAGCGTGCGGGCATCGTTTTCAAAAACGGTGCCGTCCGGGTAAGTAACGGTGCAGATCATCTGAACAACACGGCCGTGTTCGGGACGCCAGGGCAGAAGCGCCAACGTATCCGGATCCGGATGCAGGAAGAGATCGGAGTAGACCTCGCCGCCAAAACCGCGGATCGCGGAGGCATCGATGGCAATACCGTATTTAAAGGCGCGCATCAGCTCGCCCGGCATGATCGACTTATTCTTAATGGTACCGAACACATCACAGAAAGCGAGGCGGATGAATTTGACATCCTCCTCGATCACATATTCCAGGACTTCTTCGACAGAATACTTCATAACAGTTCCTCTCAATATAAACAGGACAATACCCGCGGCTTCGAAAAGCTGCGGGCAGATCCGTTTCGTTTTCCGCAGTACATCGCAGATAATCGATCTACTGCTTATTAAAATACCTTATTCCGGCTCAGTTTGCAACATACATTTGCTTGTAGGGGTTGCTGCTGTCGGGGGTGACGATCGTGAAATCCGCATCAAGAAGAGTGGCGTAATCGTAATCGAACAGACGGCAGTACTCTTTCAGATAAGCGCTGACAGCTTCCAGATCCTCTTTGGTTGCGGGAACCGCCTTGACGCCCGGGTTGAACCGCACGTCCTTACAATCGGAACGGAGGATCATCTTTCCGCCGTGCATACCGGTGCCGGGGAAATTGCCGACGATCTTCTTTTCGGTCAGGCCCAGGACGATGATGATTCCACCGGCCTGATATTCGCCGAGGAAGCTTCCCGCACCGCCGCCGATGACCAGCGCCGGAACCTTTTCCTTATAGGCCTTCATATGAATGCCTGCTCGATAACCCGCGTCTCCTTTGACATAGATGGTGCCGCCGCGCATCGCGTAACCTGCCGCATCACCGATGTTTCCGTGGATCACAATGGAACCGTCATTCATCGTATCGCCGACCGCGTCCTGCGCATTGCCGTTCACGACGATGTCCGCACCGTTCAGGTACGCGCCGAGCGCATTGCCCGGGATGCCCTGAATGGCGATCGTACGACCGCTCTGGCCGTCTGCGATGAAACGCTGACCCAGACAGTTCGTGATTTCGATATCGCCCTCGGTCTTACGGACCAGGTCATTCAGTTTCGTATAGTCCAGTTCTTTAGCATCGATCGTTGTCATACTTCACCTCCGAGCACCTTTACACGGTAGTCCTTGGAGAAGGCTGCCAGTGCCGGTTCTTTCTTCAGTTTTTCAAAATCCACGCTGTCAAGCGGCACACGGTTGCGGATCATTGCGGTGTAGATGCCCGCGCGGTCCACGTTACCGATCAGCATGAATCCGGTCAGAAGACCGTCTTTTGTGAAAAGGCGTTTCATGGTGCCTTCGGATCTCTCTTCATAGACTGCGCCGCCTTCGGATTCGGGGAAGGAGGTGCCGGCACTCATGGAATGAAGGCCGTAGAAGCCGATGGCATTCATCGGGATCGCATTGTCAAAAACAGCTTCTCCGCCGGCCATGTTGATACCGGCCGTGCGTCCCTGAATGTATGCATTCGGAAGGATCGCGAGCACGCGGTTCTTGCCGATGGACATGTCCGGACCCTCGGCACAGTCGCCTGCGGAATAAATACCGGCCGCGGTGGTGCGCATGCCGTGGTCTACCACGATACCGCGGTTGACTTCCGCGCCGGCTTCCTTTGCGATGCCGGAATTTGCGCGGACACCGATGGCCAGAACGAGAATATCAAAGTCGATCTTCTTTCCGCTCTTCATGACCGCGGTATTGCCCTTGAATTCGGTCACGGTATCGGAAAGAAGGAATTCCATGCCGTGCTCCTCCAGTTTGTCCTGCATCATTTTTGCACAGTCGTTGTCGAAGATGGAAGAGAGCACGCGGTCCGCAAGATCACAGACCGTAATATGTCCGACGCGTTCGGCAATGCCTTCCGCGCATTTTAAACCGATCAGACCTGCACCGACGATGAGTACGCGGGCTTCCGGAGTCAGGACTTTTTCAAGTGCCAGTGCGTCATCGAGCGTCAGGAACGGGAACTTTACGGAAACGGTTTCCAGCCCGGTAAATGGAGGGACAAACGGGCTGGAACCGGAAGCAATACAGAGCGAGGAATAAGGAAGTGCCTCACCCGTGGAGACAGTAACGGTCTTGTTTTCCGCATCGATCTTTTCTGCGGTAACGCCGTACAAAACACGGCAGCCGTTCTTTTCGTAAAAGTCCGCGGGGCGATAGTTCATGCGTTCCACATGAGCCTTGCCTTCCAGGTAATAGGAGATGAGCGGTCTGCAGTAGACCGGCCATGTTTCTTTTGAAATAACGGTGATGGGCGTGTCTTTATCCACGCTCCGGATGCCTTCGATGCAGCCTGCCGCCGCCGTACCATTGCCGATGATCACATAATTCTTTTCCATATTATCTCTCCTCATACACAATGGCCCGGTTCGGACAGCCCTTGACACAGGCCGGAGAACCCGCGGAATTTTGAAGACACAGCTCGCACTTCTGCACAGCACCGGTCTCGCTCTGAGACAGCGCACCGTACGGGCAGACCAGCACGCAGGTCAGACAGCCCACGCATTTTTCATGGTCGATGATCACCGCGCCGTCCGCGCCGCGTGACAACGCGCCGGAGATGCAGCTCTTGATGCACATCGGATCCGTACAGTGTCTGCAGTTGACCGCGAAGGTGATCTTTTCATCGCCCTCGATGCGGATGCGGGGCAGCACCGGCCGGTCCTTTAAGGCCTTGACCATGTCCTTCATGCCGGAATTGGCAAATGCACAGTTATACTCACAGAGATGGCAGCCCAGGCACCACTCTTCATTTACATAGACTCTTTTCATAGTGTTATTCTCCCGCGTGTGAAATGCCGAGGATCTCCAGTTCCTTTTCCGTGAGACCCACGCCGCGAAGCATCAGACGGTTGCCGCGCAGGGCTTCGATCGAGTTGATGCCCATGCCGCCCATCAGCTCCTTGATCTCGTGCTGCCATGCGGTCAGCAGGTTGATCAGACGCTCCGAACCGACATCGGGGTTCAGACGCTTGACGAGTTCGGGACGCTGTGTGGCAATACCCCAGTTGCATTTGCCGGTCTGGCAGGTACGGCAGAGGTGGCAGCCCAGTGCGAGGACGGCGGCGGTGGCGATGTAGCAGGCATCGGCGCCCAGGGCCACGGCCTTGACGACATCGGCTGCACTGCGGATGGAACCGCCCACTACGAGGGATACGTTGTTGCGGATGCCCTCATCGCGGAGACGCTTGTCAACGACGGCGAGTGCAAGCTCGATCGGAATACCGACGTTATCGCGGATACGGGTCGGTGCTGCGCCGGTACCGCCGCGGAAACCGTCGATGGCGATGATGTCCGCACCGGAGCGGGCCACACCGCTGGCGATGGCCGCAATGTTATGAACGGCTGCGACCTTGACAATGACGGGTTTTTTATACTCGGTTGCTTCTTTTAACGAGAAGACGAGCTGACGCAGGTCCTCGATGGAGTAGATGTCGTGATGCGGCGCCGGGGAGATGGCATCGGAGCCTTCCGGGATCATACGGGTACGGGAAACATCGCCCACGATCTTGGTACCGGGCAGATGTCCGCCGATGCCGGGCTTTGCGCCCTGCCCCATCTTGATCTCAACAGCCGCGCCGGCTTCCAGATATTCCTTATGAACGCCGAAACGTCCGGATGCGACCTGGACGATGGTGTTCGGACCGTATACGTAGAAATCCTCATGCAGACCGCCTTCACCGGTGTTGTAGTAAACCCCGAGTGCCTGCGCCGCGCGGGCCAGGCTGGCATGTGCGTTGTAGCTGATGGAACCGTAGCTCATGGCGGAGAACATGACCGGCATGGAAAGCTCCAGCTGCGGCGGGAGGTCCGTCTTCAGGTTACCGTTCTCATCGCGTTCCATGACGCCGGGCTTCTTTCCGAGGAAGACGCGGGTCTCCATCGGCTCACGCAGCGGGTCGATGGACGGGTTCGTGACCTGTGACGCGTTGATCAGGATCTTATCCCAGTAGACCGGAAGCGGCTTCGGGTTGCCCATGGAAGAGAGCAGTACGCCGCCGGAGTTGGCCTGCTTGTAGATCTCGCGGATGGTATCGCCCTGCCAGTTCGCATTCTCACGGAACGTGCAGTCGCTCTTTACGATCTTCAGTGCGCGTGTCGGACAAAGCGATACGCAGCGCTGGCAGTTTACACATTTGGCATCATCACTGAGCATCACATGGCCGTCTTCGTCATAGGTATGCACTTCGTTAGCACATTGACGCTCACAGACGCGGCAGCGGATGCAGCGGGAGTCGTTTCTCACGACTTCAAATTCAGGATATAAAAATTCGATTCCCATCAGAATTTACCCTCCTTTACACGAACGATGAACGGCTCACCGCCGGCCGGTGCCTGGATGTTGACGGCATCGGGGGCCATGACACGGATCGCGGCTTCTTCACTGGCAATGAAGACCAGATCGTCCTTTTCTCCGGTGACCATGCTTCGCAGCTTCAGGCGGTCGTTCAGTGCCATCAGGCCTCCGTCAAAGCCGAGGACGACGGAGAACGGGCCGGTGATCAGCAGGCTGGAGAATACGGTACGAAGATAATTCAGCTTCTTCTTTGTCTCTTCATCCTTCATTTCAATAGTGCTCCAGAACGGGGCTGCAACGACGCTTGCCGCTTCTTCCAGGGTGAGGCCCTGACGGCGGATCAGGTAGTCGAAAATGTAGGTGATGACTTCCGTATCGGTCTGCAGAGTGCATTTATAACCGAACATTTCAATAAAACGGCGGTTTGCATCGTAGGAGGAAATCTCTCCGTTGTGGACGATGGAATAGTCCAGGAGCGTGAAGGGATGCGCGCCGCCCCACCAACCGGGGGTATTGGTCGGATAACGCCCGTGCGCGGTCCAGCTATAGCCTTCATATTCTTCCAGGCGATAGAAATGTCCGACGTCCTCGGGGAAACCGACAGCTTTGAAGGTGCCCATATTCTTACCGCAGGAGAACACGTATGCGTCCTTGATCGTGGAGTTGATGCGCATGGCGCAGCGGACCACGAATTCCTTTTCATCGACCTGTGCGGATGCCACTCTTGAGGCCAGCGGAGAAACAAAATAGCGCCAGATGATGGGCTCATCGGTGATGGCTTTGATCTTCCGCGTCGGGATGATCTCCGACTGAACAACTTCAAAATTTTCTTTTAACAGGGCTTCGCAGGCCTTTCTGGTATCACGGTTATTAAAGAAAAAGTGCAGCGCATAAAGATCCTTGTACTGCGGATAGATACCGTAGCCGGCAAAACCGCCGCCCAGACCGTTGCTTCGGTCATGCATCGGACGCATGGCTTCGGTAATGCTTTCACCGGTCATACGCCGGCCTTCTTTTGAAATCACTGCTGCAATGGCGCATCCGGAAGGAATGCGGATCTGGCCTTCTTTTTCCATGTTAGGCTCCTTTTCGAAAGAAATAGAAAAAGGCGCTCATTCCCGGACTACTCCCAAGAATAAGCGCCTTTGCTCATTTTACTGCATAATAGCACAGTGCTAAAGTGTTGTCAACGGTTTTATATTGCTTCTATTTAATGCATAAAAACAGCCGGTTGAGAGCACGGGAGAGGCGGGAAATTTTTTGAGAAAAATTGAAAAATGTTGTTGACAAACGTAAAAAGCGGTTGTAGAATTCGTGCCATAGTAAGGCGAAGGCGTCTCAGAGAGTTCATTCTCGAGATGCCTTCGCTTTTTTATTTCAATCTTTTGAGGCTGATCCGGAAAGCCGGCAGCCATCAAAAATAGATGTTGAGGAGGTTCATATGGAAACTGTATCTGATTATTTCGGTTGTATGGTGTTTGACGACAGAGTCATGAAAGCAAAGCTGTCCGCCAAGGTCTATCAGTCTTTAAAGAAGACGATCGACGAGGGGGCGGAGCTGAATCTTTCCGTAGCGAATGCTGTTGCTGTTGCGATGAAGGATTGGGCCATTGAAAACGGTGCCACTCATTTCACCCACTGGTTCCAGCCGCTGACCGGTATCACCGCTGAAAAGCACGACAGTTTCATCACCCCGTCCCCGGACGGAAGAGTTCTGATGGAATTCTCCGGCAAGGAACTCATCAAGGGTGAACCTGATGCTTCTTCATTCCCGTCCGGTGGCCTGCGTGCTACCTTTGAGGCAAGAGGATATACCGCATGGGATCCTACCTCCTATGCGTTTATCAAGGGTAAGACACTTTGCATTCCGACCGCGTTCTGCTCCTACACAGGCGATGCGTTGGATAAGAAGACCCCCTTACTGAGATCTATGGAGGCGCTGAACAAGCAGGCGCTTCGTGTGTTGAAGCTTTTTGGCAAGGAAGATGTTAAATGCGTTCGCACCTCCGTGGGTCCTGAGCAGGAATATTTCCTGATCACCAAGGAAATGTATGAAAAGAGAAAAGACCTGATCTTCACCGGCCGTACCTTATTCGGTGCGATGCCGCCCAAGGGTCAGGAAATGGATGACCACTACTTCGGCGTTATCAAGCCGAGAGTAGCCGCTTACATGGAAGACCTGAACAAGGAACTCTGGAAGCTCGGCATCCTGGCAAAGACCGAACATAACGAAGTTGCTCCGGCACAGCACGAGCTGGCTCCGATCTACGCAACGACGAACATCGCCACCGACCACAACCAGCTGACCATGGAGATCATGCAGAAGGTCGCTCAGAAGCACGGTCTGGTTTGCCTCTTACATGAGAAGCCGTTTGCGGGTGTCAACGGTTCCGGCAAGCATAACAACTGGTCCATCTCCACGGACACCGGAATCAACCTGATGTCTCCCGGCGATACTCCGTATGAAAATGTACAGTTCCTGCTGTTCCTGACAGCAGTTATCAAAGCCGTCGATGATTACCAGGATCTTCTCCGCATTGCTGTTGCAACGGCCGGAAACGATCACAGACTCGGCGCAAACGAAGCACCGCCCGCAATCATCTCCATTTTCCTGGGCGATGAACTGAATGGTGTCCTGGAAGCCATCGTCAACGATACCCCGTACGCAGGTGCCGAAAAGACCACCATGGTACTCGGCGTTGATGTTCTTCCGAAGTTCACTAAGGATACCACGGATCGTAACCGTACCTCTCCGTTTGCCTTCACCGGCAACAAGTTCGAGTTCCGTTCCCTGGGTTCCTCAAACTCCATCTCCTGCGCAAACATCATGTTAAACTCCGCAGTTGCAGAGTCCCTGAAGATCTTTGCGGATGAACTGGAAGGCAAGGATGAAGCAGCGATCCATGAGCTGATCAAGAGAGAACTGAAGGCGCATCAGCGCATCATCTTCAACGGTGACGGTTATGATGCATCCTGGGTCACGGAAGCGACTGAGAAGCGCGGTCTGTTAAACTACAAGACTACTCCGGACTGCATGCCGCATCTGATGGATGAAAAGAATGTGAAGATGCTGACCGGTCATAAGGTATTTACGGAAACCGAGATCCGTTCCCGCGTGGACATCATGCTGGAGAACTACTCCAAGACCGTTCTTATCGAGGCAAACACCATGGTCGATATGGCAAAGAAGGAGATCCTTCCGGCAGTGGAAGCTTATGCGGCGGAAGTTGCGAAGACTGCAGGCTTAAAGAAGGCCATCGATGCTTCTCTGGCACTCAGCTATGAGCGTAAGGCCATCGCAAAGCTTTCCGTTCTGACTGACATGATCGACATGAAGGCCGAGGATTTGGAGAAGGTGATCGGCAAGGTCAAGGCAGTCGGTGAAGTCATCGAAGAATCCTATGAGATCCGCGATGCACTGATTCCGGCAATGACCGCACTCCGTGCCGTTTGTGACGAGGCAGAGACCATCACCGCTGAAAAGTACTGGCCGTTCCCGACCTACGGCGACCTGTTATTCGGCGTAAGATAATTCAAACAAATTTAATATGAGGCAATGGGGCTTCCGATCTGGTATGAAAATACAGCGGAAGCCCCTTGTTTTATATAGGGTCCGGAAAATCGGATCCACCGCGGGACTTCCCGCAGGAAGAAGAGAGGAGAAACATTATGACAGTTGAGTTTTGGTATTTGATTGGTGCAGCACTTGTATTCTGGATGCAGGCCGGTTTTGCAATGGTTGAGACGGGCTTCACGAGAGCGAAGAACGCCGGCAACATTATCATGAAGAACCTGATGGACTTCTGTATCGGTACCGTCGTATTTTCAATTTTAGGCTACTCCCTGATGATGGGCGAGGATGCGTTGTTCGGTCTGATCGGTATTCCGAACATGGATCTGTTCGGATCCTTCAAGGAATTCATCGCATCTCCGGGCAACGGTGATTTCACCGCAGCTTCCCAGTTCGTATTCAACCTGGTGTTCTGTGCAACGACCGCTACGATCGTTTCCGGTGCGATGGCTGAACGTACCAAATTCATTTCTTATTGTATTTATTCGGCAGTTATTTCACTGTTCGTATACCCGATCGAAGCACATTGGATCTGGGGCGGCGGCTGGCTTGCACAGATCGGTTTCCATGATTATGCAGGCTCCTGTGCCATTCATATGGTCGGTGGTATTGCCGCTTTAGTCGGTGCCATCATTCTTGGACCGAGAACCGGCAAGTATGTCCGCGATGAGAGCGGTAAGGTCGTTAAAGTCAATGCATTCCCGGGTCATTCCATTACCCTCGGCGCGCTGGGCTGCTTCATCCTGTGGCTTGGCTGGTACGGCTTCAACGGCGCAGCGGCAACCACTCCGAGTGAGCTGGCTTCCATTTTCCTTACCACCACGATCGCCCCGTCCGTTGCAACCGTAACGACGATGATCTATACCTGGGTCAAGAACGGTAAACCCGATGTTTCCATGTGTCTCAATGCCTCTCTTGCAGGCCTTGTAGCAGTTACCGCAGGATGTGATGCGGTCGATGCCATCGGCGCAACCGTCATCGGTATCGTAGCCGGTATCCTGGTAGTCGTAGTTGTAGAAGTACTTGATACCAAGCTGTTCGTTGATGACCCGGTCGGTGCTGTAGGCGTTCACTGCGCAAACGGTATCTGGGGTACCATCGCAGTCGGTCTTCTGGCAAACCCGGATGCCCCGGCAGGTCTGGAAGGTTTATTCTACACCGGTAAGTTTGCTCAGACCGGTATTCAGCTTTTAGGTTTCGTAACCGTTGCGATCTATGCGGCAGTTATGATGTACATCACTTTCACTGTTATCAAGAAGACCATCGGCATCCGTGCCTCCGTCGAAGACGAGCTTAAGGGTCTTGATATTACCGAGCATGGTCTTCCGAGTGCTTATGCAGACTTTGCTCCGTCTGTAACCGCTTATGCCGATATGGCAGTTCCGGTATCCGATGAAGCAACCGTTGTAACCGGCGATGTTCCCGCAGCGGAGGCAGTGCCGGTACGCAAGGTTCCGACTTTTGAGGAGGGCACCGTGAAATTTACCAAGATTGAGATCGTATGTAAGGAAGAACGCCTGTATGCTTTAAAGGAAGCGATGATGGGCATCGGTATTACCGGTATGACAGTATCCCATGTTATGGGCTGCGGCGTCCAGAAGGGCAAGCCGGAATATTACCGTGGTGTTGCTGTTGAAGCAAACCTGCTGCCGAAGGTCCAGGTCGACATCGTAGTCAGCAAGGTTCCGGTCCGCACTGTCATTGCTACCGCAAAGAAGGTCCTTTATACCGGACACATCGGCGATGGCAAGATCTTTGTTTATGATGTTGAAAACGTTGTCAAGGTTCGTACCGGTGAAGAAGGTTACGATGCGCTTCAGGACGTTGAATAATTTAACCTTAATTGGCTTGTGCCGCCATTAAGATAAAACCGAACCCCTCCGTGTCGCGTAGCGGAGGGGTTCAACTCGTTTTCCGAAATCCGAAAAAATGCTTGCGGGCAAGGCTTGTCCGGTGGTAAAATTGTTAGGTTAATGTGAGTTATTACATTTGTATAGGATTGGAGGACATCCATGGAAAAAGTCATCGTCCTGGACTTTGGCGGTCAGTACAACCAGCTGGTTGCGCGTCGTGTCCGAGAGTGTAATGTATACTGTGAGATCTATTCATATCGTACGCCTATTGAGAAGATCCGGGAAATGGATCCCAAGGGCATCATTCTGACCGGCGGTCCGAACAGCTGCTACGAAGAGGGGGCGCCGACCTACTCCCGTGAACTGTTTGAAATGGGCATTCCGGTACTCGGTCTGTGCTACGGTGCACAGCTGATGTCCCATGTGCTGGGCGGTAAGGTCGAGAAGGCACCGGTCCGTGAATACGGAAAGACCGAAGTCTTTGTCGATGCAACATCTCCGCTGTTTGCCGGCGTAGGTACGCCCGCAGAGAACGTGAACGGAATCGTCTGGGAAGATCATAAGACAAATACCAATTCCACTATCTGCTGGATGAGCCATTTTGACTACATCAGTGCGATGGCACCGGGCTTCCGTTCCGTTGCACATACCGCAGACTGTCCGGTCGCGGCAGCGGAGTGTGCGGAAAAGAAACTGTATGCGATCCAGTTCCATCCGGAAGTCTTACATACGGTGGAAGGCTTCAAGATGCTGTACGCATTCGTGCGCAATGTGTGCGGATGTGCAGGCACCTGGCGCATGGATTCCTTTGTTGAGAATGCGATCCGTGACGTGCGTGAGAAGGTCGGAGACGGTAAGGTTCTGCTTGCACTTTCCGGCGGCGTGGATTCATCCGTATTGGCGGCGCTTCTGGCAAAAGCCATCGGCCCGCAGCTGACCTGTGTATTTGTCGATCACGGTCTTCTTCGTAAAAATGAAGGGGATGAGGTCGAGGCTGTTTTCGGCAAGGAAGGTAACTTTGATATCAACTTTGTCCGCGTCAATGCGCAGCAGCGGTACTATGTAAAGCTCGCCGGAGTCAGCGAGCCGGAGCGTAAGCGTAAGATCATCGGTGAAGAGTTCATTCGTGTGTTTGAGGAAGAAGCGAAGAAGATCGGAACTGTTGATTTCCTGGCGCAGGGTACCATCTATCCGGACGTTGTGGAGTCCGGACTGGGCGGTGAATCCGCAGTCATCAAGTCTCATCATAATGTTGGCGGTCTGCCGGACTTTGTGGATTTCAAGGAGATCCTGGAGCCGCTCCGCAACCTGTTTAAGGATGAGGTCCGTAAGGCAGGTCTGGAACTGGGCCTTCCGGAATTCCTGGTCTATCGTCAGCCGTTCCCGGGTCCGGGACTCGGTGTTCGCATCGTCGGCGATGTTACCGAAGAAAAGGTCAAGATCGTTCAGGACGCGGATTACATCTACCGCGAAGAAGTGGAACGTGCCAATGCCGATTACAAGGCGGAACACGGAACGGATGCGCCCTGGATGCCGAATCAGTATTTTGCGGCACTCACCAACATGCGATCCGTCGGTGTCATGGGCGATGAACGCACCTACGATTATGCAGTTGCAGTTCGTGCCGTGCAGACCGTCGATTTCATGACGGCGGAAGCAGCGGAGATCCCGTTTGCCGTGTTGCAGACGGTCATGAGTCGTATCATCAATGAAGTACGCGGAGTCAATCGTGTATTCTACGATCTGACGTCAAAGCCGCCGGGAACGATTGAGTTCGAGTAATGCCAAAAGCGCTGAAATCCTTGTAAATCAAGGCTTTCAGCGCTTTTTTTACTTTTTTGACCCGGGGATGACCAAAAATTCCCAGAAATTCGAGCAAAAATATTCCTTCTGGAATTTTAAATTTC
Organism: Lachnospiraceae bacterium UBA1759; assembly: GCA_002315555.1. Taxonomy (GTDB): domain Bacteria; phylum Bacillota; class Clostridia; order Lachnospirales; family Lachnospiraceae; genus UBA1267. The sequence continues at coordinate 142,882 of DCHF01000055.1, forward strand.
TGGGAGTTGAGAGGTTTTTTGGTGATTTCATCAAGCTAAAGTAGAAATCACTAATGAATTACGCTTGATCAGACAGGGCTGCAAAGCGAAGACTTATGGCAGCAGATCTTCTTTTACCGCAGGAATCGTGATGGTTACTGTTGTTCCATATCCTTTTTCTGAGGTGTAGATCAGACCATATTCATTTCCGAAATAAAGCTTCAAGCGTTCGTTGATATTCCCAACGCCAAAACCGTTGCGTTCCTGATGGTTATTGAGTTTATTTACAACACTCTCATCCATACCGCAACCATTGTCACGGATCGAAATACTGATGACAGAATCCGTAAGTACTGAATCGATATAGATGCTACCTTCAGGGGCATCCGACTCAAGAATTCCATGGAGTACAGCGTTTTCAACTAACGGCTGAAACGTGATCTTGGGAATCAAATACTCATTATACCAGAGTTTATCTTCGTAGATAAGCTCTGTTTTTTTGTCAAAGCGCATATTCTGTATTTTGATATAGGTTGCAGCATGCCGCAATTCCTGCGCAATTGGCACGATATCGTCTCCGTGGCTTAGGCTCAACCGGTAGTAGGAGACCAGCGCATTGACGATCTGTACAATGTCCTGAGCCCCATCCTGAATCGCGAGGCAATTGATCAGGTCAAGGGAATTATAAAGAAAGTGCGGATTTATCTGATGCTGTAGCGCATTGAATTCCGCTGTTTTCACCGCTTGACCGAGTTCATATTTTTCATCGATCATCGCGCTTATCTTCTCAATGAGAGAACGGAAGTTGCTGCTTAACTGCCCGATCTCGTCCTTTCCTTCCGTATTGAGATCTACTGAAAAATCACCGCTTTTGGCTTTCTCCATCTCACTGTTTAAGTGATCGATACGCTTTAAAACATGCGATACGCTGTTATCAACCAGAACCGAGGTCAGAATGCAGAGCAAAAGAAAACCCGCGAGAAGCGATGCGAAGAGAAGAATCTGCTGCCGGAAGATCTCGATTTTTGGAACGAAAACGGATAAACAGAAACCGGTATCCCCGATGCTTTCGCTGTGGGTGATATAACTTCGGTTGCTGATCCTGCAGGTCTTCCAGAAAAACTCCTTATCGAATAAGGGGGAGTCTTTGGTGTCAATGGTTTGTGCTTTCTCGGCGGTAAGTGTCTGGCTTTCGGATCCAGGCGAAGTTCACGGTATAGGGGACGCGCGGGTCGCCGTCACTGCACATGGCAAGGAGCGAACAGGTGGCCTTGTCGGCGTAGGTCAGCGGGTTGGAGGCGATCAGTACCTCCTCCATGTCCTCGGGCTTTCCGCCGTACATGACCTCAAAGCGCTTGGGATAGATATCGTCGACTGCCATTCTGGAGCGGTGGAATTCCATGACGTCCAGCGCGCCGTACCAGGAGACCGCAGTCTGGACCTCAGAGGAGACACCGGTGTTTCCGCCCTTATCCTCAAAGGCCGGGATACCCTCGCGGACTGCCATCAGCGCCGCGAGCTGGCCGCCGCAGGATTCGCCCCAGACACCGATCCTGTCCGGATCGATGCCGTAGGCCGCCGCATTCTTACGGATAAAGCGGACCGCGCACTTGCAGTCCATGATCTGCGACGGGAAGGGATGGACCTGGGACAGGCGGTAGTCGATCGAGACGATGACATAGCCGCGCTTTATAAGCGTTAGGAAGCGCTTTTCCGGGCGGGACTTCCTGGTGATGTGCTCCTCGGTAAAGCCGCCGCAGTGGATCCGGAGGACCGCAGGCTTCGGGCCGGGAATCGTCTCATCTGTCAGGATGTCAAGGCACAGACTGCCCTCCTCGGTCTCCGCATATTCGATGCCGTCCAGGACCATGATGCCTTCTGCGGCAAGATCGATCGTTTCCGGTAAAAAGGGTTCACATTCAAAAGCAGCATTGGCGTCAGCCATACTGTTACCTCCCGTGCTGACGGCCACCCGGCGTGCAGGAGACCTGTCGTATTGTTTTCCGCGGGGATCTGTCGGATCGGGTCGCGAAATCACTTGATCTATTCTGAAGATATCATAAATAAAACACCGGAAATGCGCAATTCTTAAAATCGACCGCGGAAGCGATTCCCGTTCAGTATATGGATAGGCGAAGAAAAAGAAAAAAGTAATTGACCTTCATAGTAAAGAGAAATAGAATTAATTCACCGGATGATGCGGACCCGATATATCAGGAATTTTTGAATACCGGGAGATGCTTACAATGAGGAAAAACAATTAAAGGGTGAGATGCCCGGAAAGACCATTAAGAAGCTGCCCGGTCTGGGCGTAACACATACCGTAAACATTTCGGGTACGTTTATCGCGACCTCGAACGAGGGATTTGAGTTCGATTCCGCAGATGAACATGTAAAGTCCAATATGTATTTGGGAAATAGCGGCAGCATTACCATGAAGCATCGCCGTTGATCAAAAGAATTCCGGAGATGATCGGAGAAGAAAAATGAAAAGAAAGCCAAACATCATCATTGTCATGAGCGATCAGCAGCGGGCAGATCTCCGAAAGGTCTGTGGCTATGAGCTGGACACCATGCCGTTTCTGGACAGCCTCGGCGCGGAGGGCGTTGATTTTGCCCGCGCCTATACGCCGAATCCCACCTGCCTTCCCGCCCGTGTCAGCATGTTTACCGGGCGCTACTCGGAGGCGCATCGCGCCCGCACGAATCACAACGCCAAGGACGCCTGCTTCACCGAGGATCTGCTCGGTGTGCTGAAGAGGGCCGGCTATGTCACGGCGCTCTGCGGAAA
>DCHF01000055.1:145733-260761 GCA_002315555.1 Lachnospiraceae bacterium UBA1759
CACCTCGGACACGAGGACGAGACCAACACGACGCCGGAGCAGTGGGCCTTTGCGGATTACATGCGGGACACGCATCACATGGAGATGCATGAGCCCACCCCCTTTGCCCTGGAAAACCAGTTCCCCTACAGAAACATCTCCTCAGCCTTCAAATTCATCGACGGCGTGGAGGAGGGAACTCCCTTCTTTACCTGGATCTCCTTTGCGGAGCCTCATAATCCCTTCCAGGTCCCGGAGCCCTACTTTGACATGTTCCCGCCGGAGGCGCTGCCGCCGGTCCATGCGACAAAGGACGACATCCCGCAGAAGGGCGCACGCATGGAGTGGCTCAGAAGCATCTGGGAGCAGGTCCTCGGTGATGACATCGAGAATCGCATTCTCCGCTCGCGCTCCAATTACCACGGCATGCTGCGCCTGATCGATGACCAGGTGAAGCGTCTGATCGAGGGCCTGAAGTCCCGCGGACTTGAGGACGATACGATCCTTCTGTATCTCTCTGACCACGGCGATTTTGTCGGTGAATACGATCTGATCCGCAAGGGCGTCGATCTGCCGGACATCCTCTGCCACATCCCGATGATCTGGTGGGGCGGTGGCGTGCGGAAGGCCGGAAGAGTCACGGACAGCTTCGTGAGCATCGTTGACATCCTGCCGACCATCTGTGACATCCTCGGGGAGGAGATTCCCTTCGGCTGCCAGGGCCGCTCGATCCTGCCGCTTCTTACCGGTGAGGACATTCCGGAAAATGAGTATGATTCCGCTTATTCCGAGAGCGGCTTCTCCGGTCTCTACTGGAACGATGAGGATGAGCTCGATGTCGTGACGGAGGGCACCTGTCCGCCGGAAATGGACCGCTTCGACTGTCTGAACACCTGGACCCAGTGCGGCCAGATCCGTTCCTACTGGAAGGACGATCTCCGCATTCAGGTCGACATGCTCGGGAAGGGCTGGCTCTATGACCTGAAAAACGACCCCTTTGAGCGTAAAAACCTGTGGGATGCACCGGAGTATCAGCAAAAGAAGGCTGAAATGCTCACCGGACTCACGGCCTCCATGCTCCGCGCAGTGGATACGCTTCCGGCGCCGCACTGGCGCTACCGCGTCAAGGTCCATCCGAAGGGCTACTGGTTTGACGAGTTGTTTAAGGCAGAGGACCCCGGCGTCAGGGAATAAGCTGGCTTTTTGATGTAGTGTTTTTACCTGTACGGCATTCTTATGTAAAGATTTTACATAGAGAGCGACACTTTCTGAATTGTTTAACACATTTTACAAAATGACGGAAAATGGTAATATCATTATATTAATGCGTGTGAAATCTGCACAAAAATGAAAAAGGAGAAGTACTATGAAGAAAATTTTAGCTGTTGTACTGGCTGCTGTCATGGCTGTCGGTATGCTTGCAGGCTGCGGATCTTCCAAGAGCAGCGAAGGCAAGATCAAGGGCGCTAAGATCGAGTTTGCTACCAGACAGACCGGCGATACGCTTGAGCGTTTACGCACTGTCGTTGCTAACTTCGAGAAGGAGAGCGGCGTTAAGGTCACCCTTACCGAGTATGCAAGCGAGGATTTCGAATCTGCACTGAAGACCCGTATGGCTTCCGGCGAGCTTCCGGATGTCTGGGAAACTCACGGCTGGTCCAGACTTCGTTACGGCGAGTATCTTGCACCGGTCAATGACGAAGCCTGGTATGCAAACGAGAACGACCTGGCAAAGGGTATCCTTACCGGCGACGGTGACACCGCTTACGCTCTGATGCTCACCACCTCCGTTCTTGGTATCTGCGTTAACGTCACTGCTGCTGAAGAGTGCGGCGTCGATGTCTACGCGATCGAGACCTACGATGACCTGACCGAAGCTTGCCAGAAGATCGTTGATGCAGGCAAGGTTCCGTTCGTTACCAACCGTTCCGGCGGTGACTTCACTCACGTCGGCGGCCAGTTCACCACCTATGATGACGCTTTAGTCAACGATGCAGCTGCTCAGCTTGGCGGTACCTATGACTTCGAGTCCTTCCGCGCTGAGATCAAGTGGTTTGCAGAGCTGATGGATATGGGCGCTTTCTGGCCGGATGTCACGACCGCTTCCGATCAGGACAACACCGAGCGTTTCGCTAAGGGCGAATCCGTCTTCTACTTCGCTAACGGTGCGGACTTCTGCCGCAACGCTTCCGAGATCAACCACGATAACACCTACGCTGTCATCGCTTTCCCGGCGATCCAGGACGGCGCTGCTAAGTACATGGCAGGTGGCGAAGGCTACGCAGTCGGTGCTTGGAAGGATTCCAAGAACCTTGCAGCAGCTAAGGCTCTTCTTGCTTACCTTGCTGAGCACGGCGGTGAGTTCGTCGAAGGTCTGTCTGCTATCTCTACCGTGAAGTCCGTTGACACTGTTACCACCAAACTTTCTGAGGAAGCCATGGCAAAGTACAGCGATGCTGTCTATGTCAACATGTGGGACCGTGAGTATATGCCGTCCGGTATGTGGGGCGTCTTTGGTGATGCTGTCAACCAGTTCTATGCTGACTGGTCCGACGAGAACATCGAAGTCATCCTTCAGTTCCTGAAGACGAACTACGATGAGAAGTATGCAGCAATGCATAGTGCAAACTGATCGTTCACTGATCATCCAATAAGATCTATCAGGGTTTTATCATCCTGAGTGATAAACTTGGGAGACAGGCGTTTATGACCCTGCCTCCCATTTTTTAGTAATAGTGGGAGTCGACCATGTTAAAGAAAAGAAAGATCAAAATGATGCTTTTGACCGTTCCCGGTCTCTGCCTGATCGCATTATTTGTCTTCGTTCCGCTGGTCAACGGAACGCGCATCGCGTTCTATAACTGGAACGGTTACGGAAAGACAATGAGATTTGTCGGATTGGACAACTTCATCGAGCTGTTCCGTGACGCAAGAATCGGAAGGACCACGATCAACACACTGATATATGGTATCGGAAGCTGCGTGCTGCAGAACATTCTGGGCCTCGCAGCGGCCATGTTTGTAAACAAGAAATTCCCTGGTCGAAATGCAATTCGTGCCATTTTATATATGCCGATCATGATCTCCGGCTTTGTCATGGGTCAGGTCATGAGATACATGTTCGTCTATGACAACGGTGTCATGAACGATATCCTGTATTATTTATTCGGCATGGAAAAGATCAACTGGCTGGATAATGCCTGGGTCGGTGTCACGATCATCACCCTGATCAACAGCTGGCAGTATCTCGGCCTGTGTATGCTGATCTATCTGGCAGGCCTTCAGAGCGTGTCTCCGACCTACCTCGAGGCCGCGGCAATTGACGGCGCAAAGCCGCATCAGGTGTTCTTCAATGTCACCCTGCCGCTCCTGATCCCGTCCATCACGACGGCGGTCATCACCAACCTGATCGGCGGCTTAAAGCTGTACGAGATGGTCGTTGGTCTTACCTCCGGTGGTCCGAACCGCATGTCCGCATCGCTCTCTCAGTACATTCAGATCCTGTACTTTGATGATGAGCGCGCCGGCTATGCAGCAGCAGTCGGTATCTTCCAGTTCGTGCTGATCATGATTCTGGCAATGCCTTTGAACAAATATCTGAAGAGCAGGGAGATTGAAGCATGATTGAAAAGAAGAGAAGCGTACCCGCAAAGATCGGCATTGCCGTTACTTGTTTCCTGATCGTCCTGATCTACGTTTTCCCCTTCTACATCGTCGGAAACGTATCCCTGAGAGACATCACAGACCTCAGCTCCCGCCTGCTTCCCACGAAGGGCGGAAGCTTCCAGAACTATGTCAAGGTCCTTGAGAACAAGGAATTCTGGACCAGCTTTGTCAACACCGTCATCTACTGTGCCTTCGAGATCATGTTCCTGATCCCGATCGCCGCGATCGGCGGCTACTCCCTGGCCCGCACCAAGAACTTCTTTACCACCACGATCCGTTCGCTGAACATCCTGATCATGATGATCCCCGGCACCGCATTGCTTGTCGGTACCTACGGTCTGATGGTCAAGCTGCACCTGACGAACAGCCTGATCGGCATGGCCCTCCTCGGTGCCGGCGGCGGCATGACGGGCGGTATGTTCTTCTATACCACCTTTACCACGATGATCCCCACGGAGCTCGATGAGGCGGCCGCAATCGATGGCGCAGGCGTCGTCCGCACCTATTTCCAGATCATCTTCCCGCAGTTAAAGGCCATCACGGTCACCCGTGTTATCAACATCATCATCGGCTGCTGGAACAACTACCTGATGCCGATGTACATGCTGCAGAAGGGCAGTAAGTTCACCCTTCTTCTGTACGTCAGAAAGCTCTTCACGGGCCAGAAGGTCCAGTCCGTACCGCTTGCCTTTGCAGGCTGTGCACTGATGGTCGTCCCGGTCCTGATCATGTATTTCTCCATGCAGAAGTACATCATCGGCAGCCAGCTTGACAGTGCGGTCAAGGGCTGATCGTCAATAAAAGCATTAAAGCATTCAAAGCCTCCGCTCAGTCGGATCTGCGGCTTTTCCGTCAACGGAGGGCCCGGGGCACGAGCGGAGGCTTTTTGAGTCTTCACATCTGTACGGATGTGTGTTAGTTTTATTTTGTATAAGGGGATGATCCCCGGAGAATCGGAAGAATTGTGTCAAAGGAGAAGAAGACATGTCTGTTTATACCGGAGAACAACTGCGGGAGATATCGTTCCCGATCGGCGGCATCGGTACCGGCTGTATCGGGCTTGCGGGAAACGGAAGGCTGATCGACTGGGAGATCCTGAACCGGCCCGGAAAGATGCGCTGCAACGGCTTTACCCATCTTCTCGTGCGCGCTGAAAGGGACGGAAAAATGCTGGATGCCCGTGTGCTTCAGGGCGATTACACCGGAAGCGGCACAGGCGGAGAAACCACGGGAATCTATCGCGGAAACGGCGGCTACGGCTATGGCTTCGGACCCTACCGGGGGACGATGGTCGGACTTCCGCATTTCAAAAACACGGTGTTTTCCGGCGAGTTTCCCTTTGCGGACATCGACTTTTCCGATGACTGTTTCCCCGGGCGTGTCACGCTTCGGGCCTTCAATCCCTTCATTCCGTTAGATGCCTTCGATTCCTCCCTGCCTGCTGCCTTTTTCGAGGTGGTCTTTGAGAATACGACCGATGAGGCGATCGACTACAGTGCCCTGTTCTCCCTGAACAATCTGCTGCCCTTTGCAACAACAGTAAATGAACACTTCTCTGAAAAAGGGGTGGAGGGCATCTTCATGCGGAGCACGGCACTCCCTGAGGATGACATGCATTACGGCTCACTGTGCCTTCTCACATCGGCGGAGGAAGCCTTTGTGCAGGAATACTGGTACCGCGCGCCCTGGTTCGACAGCCTGGAGACCTACTGGCGCGAGGTCAATACCCCCGGACCGTTACATGAGAGAGCATATGCTGTCGAGACCCGCGACCGGTCCGAGCGGATCGATTTTGACGGAGAGGACATGGGAACGGTCGGCGCATGTCTTCACTTGGCGCCCGGAGAGAAGAAGTGTGTCCGCTTTATCATGACCTGGTACTTCCCAAACTGCGCGGCCTATTGGAATGAGCCTGCGGATGCGGGGCTCGATCCCCAGTGGAGGAACTGGTATGCGACAGTCTTTAAGGATGCGCGGGACTGTGCCCTTTACGCAGCCGAGCACAGCCATGTGCTCTATCTTCGGACTTTGGATTTTAAGGAGACCCTGTACAGGACCACGCTCCCGGCGTCCTGCATCGAGGCGGCGTCTGCGAACCTGTCGATCCTGAAATCTGCGACGGTGCTCCGGCTGGAGGACGGCTCCTTCTACGGCTTTGAGGGCTGCAGCGCGGACAGTGGCTGCTGTGAGGGCTCCTGTTCTCACGTATGGAATTATGCCTATGCGCTTCCGTATCTGTTTCCGGAGCTGGAGCGCTCCATGCGGGATCTCGAATACCGCTACAGCATGAGGGAGGACGGCTCCGTCTCCTTCCGCCTGAAGCTTCCGCTCGGCAGCGGGCGCTTTGATTTCCGTGCCTGCGTGGACGGTCAGATGGGCGGTGTGATCAAGACCTATCGCGATTTCAAGCTCTGCGGCGATATCAGCTGGCTCCGGGAAAAGTGGCCCGCGGTAAAGAAATCCCTGGAATTTGCCTGGTGTCCGACCAACGAGGATGAATGGGATGCGGACATGGACGGTGTCATGGAGGGACGACAGCACCACACCCTTGACATGGAGCTCTTCGGTCCCTCCTCCTGGCTGAACGGCTTTTACCTTGCGGCTCTGAAGGCGGCGGCTGAGATGGCTGAGCTCGTCGGTGAGCCGGAGAACGCGGAAAAATACCGGGCCCTGTTTGAACGCGGAAAGAAAAAGACAGATGAGGAGCTCTATAACGGGACCTATTACATTCAGCGTGTGGATCTCAGAGACAGCAGTCTCCTGGAACGGCTGAACCGCGGAAAACCGCTTGTCGGAAAGGATACGGTCGACGCCTACTGGAACGAGGAGACCGGTGAGATCAAGTATCAGATCGCAAACGGCAGCTGTATCGATCAGGTGATCGGCGGGTGGCACGCGGCTCTTGCGGGACTCGGAGAGATCTTCGATCACGAGCAGACGATCAGTGCCCTCCGCTCGGTCTATCGGTATAACTACAAGAAGTCCTTCCGGAATGAGTTCAATCCCGCGCGCCTCTATGCCTATGACGATGACGGCGGTGTCAAGATCTGCGACTGGCCGAGGGAGGCGGTGAAGCCGGCGATTCCGCTCACCTATGCAAATGAGATCTTCTGCGGCATGGAATATGCCTCTGCATCCCACATGATCTGCGAGGGACTTCTTTCGGAGGGCTTCGAGATCGTTGACTCCATCCGCGCGCGCTTTGACGGCACCCGCAGAAATCCGTGGAATGAGTTTGAATGCGGCAGTAACTACGCGCGCTCCATGGCGAGCTTTGCGCTGATCCCCTCGATCCTCGGCTACACCTGCGACCTCTATCGCGCGCAGTTAAGCTTTTTACCGAAGGAAACAGGCGATGTGCGCGGCTTTTTCTCCTGCGCGTCCGGCTGGGGCGAATATGTGTATGAAAACGGCCGGAGCCGGATCGAGCTTCATGAAGGGCGGATCCGGATCTCGAAGCTTACGGTCCCGGAGGGCACCTTTGAATTCGGAAATGGCCTGGAGGTCACACCGGACGAGGCCTTTATCATCTCGTAAGGGTGGCCGGGCGAAGAAGGCGTCACGCAGGGAGATGATGACAGTGTCAATGTGAGCTGCCTCAGCAGGCTGTGTGAAAAGGTGGTTTAATAGTAGAAATGCTCTTCATATCTTCTCGCGGTATCCGGCAGGGCAGGATGAGCGGAGCGGGGGCTGCAGAAGAAAAACGGCCGTGCCCTGCACGGCGGGAGGTCGAATGTCTAAAAAAATCGTTTCAGTTCAGGATATTTCATGCTATGGGCAGTGTTCTCTCACGGCGGCTCTGCCAGTACTCTATGCGCGCGGCATCGAGACCGCGATCCTTCCCTCGGGAATCCTCAGCACCCACACGGGTGGCTTTAAAAATGTCACCTTTCTGGATCTCACGGATGAGATGGCAAGGATCCTCGCCCACTGGAAGAGCGAGCAGCTGACCTTTGATGCGATCTACACGGGCTACATCGGGGATGCGCGGCAGTTCGACATGATCGGGGAGATGAGGTCCATGCTGAATCCCGGCGGCCTTCTGATCGTCGACCCCGCGATGGCGGACCACGGAAAAATGTACGCCGGCCTCTCTGCGGAGATCGAAGCGGGCATGCGGAAGCTCGTGACCGGGGCAGACATCATCCTGCCGAACCTGACCGAGGCCAGCTTTTTACTGGGCCGGCCGTACAAGGAGAGGTTCACGGTCGATGAACTGAAGGACATGGCGCGCGCCCTTTCAGCGATGGGGCCGGACATTGTGATCCTGACCGGCGCACAGAGTGACGAGGCGCACATCGGCGCGCTGGCTTATGAAAAAAAGTCCGATACCTTCACCTCGTATTACGGTGAGAAGCAGGTGCGGAGCTACCACGGCACAGGCGACCTGTTTTCAGGCATTCTGGTGGCGGACATCATGAACGGCATGACGCTCAAAGAGACCCTGAAGGATGCCTGTGACTTTGTGATCGCAGCCATCAAAAAGACGCTTCCGGACGAGAGCCACAGCTATAGTGTGAAGTTTTCGGAGGTGTTAGCGGAAGAGCGGAAAAGATGATGCCGTTTCCGGGCGAAAAGAAGAAAAAGAATGAAAAGGCGCTTCCCGCAAATTGTGGGAAGCGCCTTTTTTATGGGCGTTCTGACAGTCTCAGAAGGATTGCCGGATCAGTTCGCTAAGGAGTAGCCGCCGTCGATGGTGAAGACGGAACCGGTGATCTGCTCGGAAGCATCGGATGCAAGGTAGATAGCCATTGCAGCGATCTCGATCGGCTTGCCCCAGCGGCCGGTCGGGGTATGATCGGTCCAGAAGGAGTACAGCTTGTTGAGCTCTTCCTGATCACCGACCGGAGTCAGGTCAGACTCGGTGTAGCCGGGAGCGATCGCGTTGACACGGATCTTGAAGGGAGCCCATTCGTGAGCAAGCATCTTGGTCATGCGGTTAGCACCTGCCTTAGCGGAGTTGTAGGAAACCATTCTCTGCGGAAGGTTAACGATCTCAGCTGCGTTAGAGGTGATGTTGATGATGCTGCCCCAGCCCTGCTCGCGCATGTGCTTGGCAACCATGACGGACATCTTGAAGTAAGAGGTCAGGTCGAGGTCGATGACTCTGGTCCACTCCTTCCAGTCGTTCTTGTCTGCATCCATGGAATCGAAGAAGGTACCTGCACCTGCGTTGTTAACAAGAACGTTGATGGTACCGAAATCAGCAATGACGTCCTCAACGACCTTTTCGATCGCGCCGTCAGCCAGTAAATCGCACTCATAGTACTTGATGGTGCAGTTCGGATACTTTGCCTGGATCTCTTCAACTACAGCAGCGCCCTTGACTGCGTTTCTGCCGCAGAATGCAACGTTTGCACCCATCTCGCAGAAGCCGTCTGCCATGCCCTTGCCAAGGCCCTGGGTACCTCCGGTGATGAATACGTTAAGTCCTTCAACGCTGAATGCGTTCTTCATGCTGGTGATCATTTTTGTTTCCTCCTGTGTTAATTGTATTTTTATTGTTTAATTAGATTCTGGTTGCGATCGCGTAAGCGTTTGCGTTTGCAAGGCGGATGTTTTCAACCTTTTCACAGTCGCCGACGTAGTAGATCTCGGAAACGATGCCTTCATACTCGAGGCTCTTCAGCGGGTTGTTGGAGCGCATGCCGAGTGCCAGTACGACACTGTCAGCTTCCAGCGTTTCAACACTTCCGTCCTTCGTTTCAACAACGATGCCGTTCTCGGTGAATTCCTTGATCTTTCTGTCGCCCAGGAGTTCAACACCGAGCTCGTTCAGAGAGCGCATGACGGAACCCTTCGGAAGCGGATGAAGCTTGTCTGCGAATTTCTCCACGGGAAGCATGTCCACGATCTTGACGTTCTTGCCGTCCAGCGCTAACTGCAGACCACTCTCGAGACCAACGGAACCACCGCCACAGACGATGACATTCTGTCCGACAGCGACCTTCTTGCTGTCAACATCGGAAACCTCAACAACGATCGGAAGGTCGATGCCCTTGATCGGGGGCTTTACCGGAACGGAACCGGTGGCAATGATCAGCACATCCGGATTCTCCGCCTCGATCATCGCCTGGTCCACACGGGTGTTGTAAACGATCTTTACGCCGCTTGCTTCTGCATCCTTGACGGCCCAGGCGGTGTATCTTGCGAGCTCGTGCTTGATCGCGATGGCACCGGCATCGTGAAGGAGTCCGCCCAGACGGTCGGTCGCTTCGTAAAGAGTGACATCATGACCGCGCTTGTGAGCGGTGACCGCTGCCGTCATACCGGCAGTACCGCCGCCGACGACCATGACCCTCTTCTTCTGAACTGCCGGATAGAGCATGTCGTACTTGGTCGGTAGACCGTAGGTCGGGTTGACCGTGCATCTGACCGGGAAGCCCCACCAGGACTGGCCGCACCCGTCATGGCAGCGGATGCAGGGACGAACCTGATCGCTGCAGCCGCGGATGCTTTTATGAATGAGGTCAGGATCCGCGATGAAGGCTCTTGCAAAGCCGACGACATCAGCCTTACCGGACTTGATGATCTCTTCAGCCTCTTCCATGGTGCTGATATTACCGCAGCAGGAGACCGGAATGTCGATTGCCTCGCGGATCTTTGCAGCATACGGAACATTGAGCTGTGCATCCTGCAGGTAGTCAGGCATGCAGAAGCGGACTGCCTCCGGCATGAAGACGATACCCCTGGAGACCTGGACCATATCGATGTACTTCTGCGCTTCCTTTAAGTAAGCGATAGTATCCTCAACGGTGTAGCCGCCCTCGATCTCCTCGCAGGCACCCACACGCATCTCAAGCGGGAAGTCCTCTCCGACAGCCTCACGAACTGCCTTCAGGACGCGCAGCGGGAAGCGCATGCGGTTCTCGATGGAGCCGCCGTACTCATCGGTGCGCTTGTTGGCGACGTTGGAAAGGAACTCCGCCAGCAGGTTGTGATGACCGCTGTGGATCATGATCATGTCAAAGCCGGCGCGCTTGCATCTGAGTGCGCAGTCAACGAAACGGTCGATGACGTCCTGCATCTCCTCCTCGCCGATCGCGATCACGTTCTGATTGCTCGGGAAGGGAAGCGGAATGGCACTCGGTGCGTATGCGGGCTTCGGGTTCATCGTGTGAGAAGCACCTCTGCCTGCATGGGCAAGCTCGATGGAGAGCTTTGCACCATACTTGTGTGCTTCTTCGCAGACATGGACCATACCGGGAAGATACTTGTCGCTCGTGACGTTCATCTCACCGTAGAAGCAGGAGCCGCGCTCGGTATCGACCTGGGTATCACCGATGGTGATCCAGCCGGCACCGGTCCTTGCCTGCCAGCCGACGAAGGCGGCCATGTCCTCAGTCACTTCGCCGTCAGCACTGCTGAGGCAGCAGACCTGCGGAAGGAACTGAATGCGGTTCTTAAAGGTCACACCTCTCAGCGTTAACGGCTGCAAGGCATTCGGGAATCGATTCATGAATCATTACCTCCTTATAAAGAATGCTTTTTACAAGTTTGATGGTTACAGTATAATGGTTGTGAATTGATTAACAAAGCAACTAATTTTCATTAATAGAAACTATTAGTTGAAGAAAGGACGCAAGGATGCTAAAATCAATGGAGTACAGAAGATAAAATCAACGAACAGATGAAAAACAATGTGAAATGAGGTGCCTAAATGGAGATCAAGCAGCTGGAATATTACCTGCAGCTATGCCAGGATAAAAACTTTACGAGAGCAGCGGAAAATCTTTACATCACACCGCAGGGACTCAACAAGGCCGTCCGGGCCCTGTCTGAGGAGTACGGCGTGGAGCTCTATTACCGGGATGGAAAAAAGATCGTGCTCTCCAATGCGGGAAAGGAGCTGCGGCGTCATGCAAAGAAGATCGTCGCCGAATACCGGGTGCTGAAACAGCAGATGAAGCTGTTCTCCTCGGGCAATTACGAAAACGTCGTGCATGTTGGAAGCTCCTTCGGCGTGTACCGGGAGCTTTATGAGAAACTGTTTTCAAAAGTGGAGACTCAATTCCCAACGACGAATTTCGTCTATCATGAGTATCCGGATCAGCAGTGCAAGGAGGCCCTGTTAAATGAAGAACTGGATCTCTGCTTCTCTGCCTATGGAAAAAAAGATATGTCAAATCCCGCGCTGAAGATCGAAAATCTCATGTCACGAAAGGTCGTGGCCCTGGTCAACCGGGAAAACCCGCTGTCCGAAAAGGAGGACATCACCTGCAGAGATCTTCAGAATGAAGCGATCTCCATTGCGGACCAGAATTTCCAGATTTATCACTCCTTTAGAACCAGGTGCGAGGAGAGCAACATCAACCCGAACATCACCTTTGTCGGAGGTGAGATCAGCTCTGTCCACAGCCGCGCCATCGCAAACAAGAGTGTGGCGATCACGGTCGACTTTGTCGCGCCGTCGCCCGCCTACAGGATCCTTCCCTTTGAGGGCGGCTCGATCAACTGGAGCATTGGCATGATGCTTTCACAGAACAGAAATCACGCGGAGATCGTAAAGGACATCTGGGATTTTATCTGTGAAGAAAAAGCGCGACGGTGAGATGAAGAGGCAGCTTCTCCGCCCATGTCTTGTGGTCTTTGCCCCTGTTTTCGCCCGTGCGTCCGCACATCTTGCGGTCCGCCGCGAAGGACTGTCGGAATCCGCATATTTCCCGGGGATTCGGCACACAAGAGGGTACATTTCGACTACGCGAAAACAACAAGCGGATTCTTGGAACCGCAATTACTGACGGGAGGGAGAATGGAATATTCCCGATCGCCATGACCACCACTTTTTTTAAAACTGTATTCATTTTCGCCGGAGGCAACGCGATACACACTGATTCTTGTCGTGACCCATAATATCTTTAACGGATTGTAAAGGGTGTTATTTTTGTGATAAGATATAATAGCGGAAAGTGGAAGCGGTTTTCCGTAATTTAACGGAAGAATCATCCTTCAAAAGGAGTTTCATGAAATATGTACCTGTTATGCCGTGGGTGCGCAGCGCCGGACGGAATCTTGTGCGGGACAATGTTCTCTATCTGGGCCAGTCCGGTACCTATGTTGAATTTGAGACTTCGGCGGATGAAGTGGAGATCGTCTTTGTAAGTGACCGCACGGAGGGGCATCCGGAGAGCCTTGCCCGGGCTGCTGTCACCGTGAACGGAGAGAGACGTTTTTCCGAAAAGTATCAGACCGAGACCGCGGTCCTCTGTTGCGATGTACGCCTCGGCGCTGGTGAAACAAAGATCCGGGCGGAGCTCGGGACTCCCGGTGAGGAGAAGACCGTGCGCGTGGTCAAACTCTCGGAGGATGCCCTGGGACTTCTTGGTATCGTTTCTCTTGAGGTGCCCGCGGACGAGTCGATCGTCCCCACAAAAAAGCCTGCGGCTAAGGTCGAGATCATCGGGGATTCGATCACCTGCGGCTTCGGCAATGAAGGAAAGATCGACGTCGACGTATTCACCACGGCAACGGAGAATGCTCTGGATGCTTATTCGGTGCGTCTTGCGGAGATGCTTGGCATGGACTACGAACTGGTCTCCTGGTCCGGCATCGGCGTGCTCTCACAGTATGTACCGCCCCAAAGCGCAGCGCCGCGTCATGAGATCCTGATGGGCGATTATTATCTCTGTCAGGCCGCAAGAAGCGAAGAGCGCATTAACGGCGAGTATCCGGTATGGAAGAAGCTTTCGGTCTTTGACAAGGGCCTTCCCGCAGTGAATGTCTCCGGCAAGGAGCAGCATGATTTTTCGGAGCTCCCGGCACTGATCGTGATCGCACTCGGATCGAACGATGCGAGCTATACGGAGAGCGACCCGCAGCGGACGAAGGTGTTTTATGAGGCCTATTCCGATTTCCTTGATGAGGTCGCTGAACGGAATCCCGGTGTACCGATCCTCTGTGCCCTGGGCACTGTGAACCCGCTTCTTGCGGGAACGGAGCGTAAGGCTGTAGCGGCTGCGTCTCTTCGCCATACCGATCGTAAGATGGCATTCGTTGAGCTTCCGCAGCAGGAGCCGGTAGACCTCGGTGTGCTGTCCCATCCAAACAAAAAGACGCACTGTGCGATCGCAGCGCGTCTTTGTGAGGAAGCACGGAGGCTTCTGTATCAATGAATCAGGCGGTCAAAGCCGTCCAGCAGCTGATCCACGAGTTTCAGCATCTTTTCGCAGTCTCCTTCACGCATTCCCTCCAGGTTCAGCGGCATGATCGGATCATGCAGGGAGAGACGAAGTAAAAGCCAGCCCCGGATCTCTTCCGTGTTGAAGGAAATACGTACGCCCTCATAGGAATTCGGTGCGACGTCAAGGCCCATGGCGAGTGCGCGTTCTTCGAAGACTTTCAGCACATTCTTTCCGTATTCTGTAAAGTCATCACCGAGAAGCTTCATTCTGAACTCCCGCTCATCGAAGCCTTTCTTCAGCTTTTCAATGTAGGAATTCAGCTTTCTTCCCTCCTTGGCTGCATTGGCCGCGGCAATCAGAAGCTTGACCGCTAAATAACAGCCGTCATCCAGATAATAGTTCTCGGAGAGCGCTCCGTGGCCGGAGGTCTCCATGGCAAGCGGTGAGAGAATGCCCGCAGCATTCAACTCTTTGCATTTGTTGATGACGTTTTTGTAGCCGCGCTTGAAGCGGAGCTGCTTCAATCCAAGTTCTGTTTCCAGAAACTCGGTCAGCCGGTCGGAGGTCACGGAGTCTGTGATGATCGTGCCGCCCGGATAGTCCTTCGCAAGGATCGCGGAGATCATGGCGATGATGGCATCGCGGTTGATCTCGGAACCGTCATCAAGCACTGCGGACATGCGGTCCACATCGGTATCGAAGATGATGCCGAGGTCGGCGTGGTTTTCCAGCACCGCAGTGCGGATCATTTCCATCGCCTGCTTGTTCTCCGGGTTCGGGATGTGATTCGGGAACATGCCGTCGGGCGTTAAGAACTGGCTGCCGGTAATGTCCGCGCCAAGCGTGGCAAGTACATCGTTTGCGAAGAAGCCGCCGGCGCCGTTTCCGGCATCCACAACGACCTTGAGACCGGTCAGGGGATGCTCGCGATCCGTCGCGTTTACACCATCCGTGATCTTTTTACGCAGATTTTCTGCATAGACCGAAATACTGTTCACCTGCTCCGCGTGAATCTCTTTCTTTTCTTCCGTCAGTGTTGAGGCGGTTTTCAAAAGCTCCGTAATGTCATCGTGCTCCAGACCGCCGTCCGCATCAAAAAACTTCAGACCGTTTCTGTTGAAGGGGAGGTGGCTGGCTGTGATCATCACACTGCCGTCAAAGCGGAATTCGGGATATACCACCGTCATGAACATGGAGGGGGTGGATACCAGACCGCAGTTATAGGTATGCGCGCCTGCGGCTTCGAGCCCCATCAAGAGGCCTTCCATTAACGCGGGGCCCGTGATGCGGGAATCGATTCCGACACCGATGCGTAGCTCCCGAACAGGCTTACCGGTCTTCTTGGCCAGCCAATTTGCAAAGGACTGACCGATCACATTGGCATGCGCCGGCGTCAGATTGACATTTTCGCCCTCGATGCCTTCACACGCAACACCTCGAATATCGCTTCCATTCTGTAATCTCATCATATTTTCCATAAGCTCACCTGCCTTTTTGTTTCGGTCGGACATTACCGTTCGCCCTGTGTTGGGATGCATCGACCGTCCGGTCTATATGTATGACCCGCTTCTCATTTAAACATATCATAGCATACCGCGCTGTGAATCACAACGAAAAGTACGGTGTGCCCGGGCAGACCGAATAACTGTTCCGGAAACCGAAAACATTCTTGAATATGGGAAAATCAGGTGTTATAATATGAAGTGACGGCCATTTTCCGAATGGAGCGATTCGCAACAGAAGGGAAGGGGGTTGAGGAGAATTTCATTATAAAGTATGCGGAATGAAGACCGCCTCCGGAAACGGAGCCTGTCTTGAAAGGAGACATTGAAAATGTCAAAAGCAAGTGTAGTATTAGGATGTTTTTACGGTGATGAGGGAAAGGGCCGCACGACGGACCATTTAGCTCAGTTTGCGGATGTGTCGGTTCGTGCAACGGGCGGTAACAATGCCGGCCACACCATTTATGTAAACGGTGTCAAGTTCGCTATGCGACTGATCCCGTCCGGCATCCTTTCCAATAAAACGATCGCGGTGATCAGTAACGGTGTCGTTCTGGATCCCAAGGTCTTGCTGGGTGAGATCGAAATGCTGAAGTCTCACGGAATCGATGTCGACAAGTTCTTAAAGATCAGCGATAAGGCGCACATCATTTTCCCGTATCATACGCACCTCGATGTCATGCTGGAGAATAAGCGTAAGAATAAGATCGGTACCACGAAGAACGGTATCGGCCCCGCTTACTGCGATAAGTACGAAAGATGCGGCATCCGTTTAGAGGATATGTACAAGGCGGACTTTGAAGAGAATGTCCGTCATCTGGTCACTGTAAAGAACGAGCTTCTGGAGATGGCAGGCGAACCGTTGTGTGACGCCGATGAGATCGTAGCGTTATATAAGGGCTATGCAGAGGCTTTAAAGCCGTATATGTGCGATACCGTTATTTTACTTCATAAGTACCTGAAAGAGGACAAATTCGTTGTTGTAGAGGGTGCTCAGGCAACGCTTCTCGATATCGACTTCGGTTCATATCCGTTTGTTACATCTTCGAACCCCACCATCGGCGGCATCCTGACCGGTACCGGCCTTTCAGCAAGAGACATCGGCGATGTTTACGGCGCCATCAAGGCGTATTCCAGCCGTGTCGGTGAAGGTCCGTACGTTACCGAGCTGATGGATGCGACCGGTGACCGCATCCGTGAACTGGGCCATGAGTACGGCACCGTTACCAAGCGTCCCAGAAGATGCGGATGGCTGGATCTGGTTGCGTTAAAGTATGCCATCGATATCAACGGCATCAACTATATCAACCTGAACCATCTGGATACCATTGGTCAGTTTGATATCTTCAAGGCCTGTGTCGCATACGAGGTCAACGGCACTGTCACCACGGATTTCACCACGAACGAAGACTTCCTGAAGGCGGCAAAGCCGGTCTACAAGGAATTCAAGGGCGGCTTCGGTGACATTTCACAGTGCAAGACCTTTGAGGATCTTCCGGAGGATGCACGTACCTACATCAACTTCATCGAAGAGTATACCGGCACCATGGTCAAGCTGATCGGCACCGGTGCCGATCGTGAAAACATGATCGTAAGATAAACAAAAAACAGGGACCCGTTCGCGGATCCCTGTTTTTTTATGCTTTCGGATCAGATCAACATCCCGTAGATCATCTGTCGCAGATGCTCCTGCACGTACTTTTCCAGATTCGGCATGCGCTGATGCATATAAACGACCGTCAGTTCCTCGGACGGGTCCATCAGTACCCAGGTGCCCATGACGCCGCACCAGCCAAACTCGCCGACGGATCCGGGGATACCGCCCTTGACCGGCTCGACCATGGTACGGACACCGAGGCCGTAGCTGTAGCCGTGGAGATAGTCCCAGTTGAAATCCTTTTTCTGGTCCGCGTTCAGTTCGTCCATGCTCATGAGGTCGATGGTCTTTCTTCCCAGGATCCGCACACCGTCGGCGCTCGTTCCGCCGCGGGTCAGCGTATTCGCAAACTTCATGTAGTCATCTAACGTGGACAGAAGTCCGCCGCCGCCGCTCTCGTAACGCGAAGCGGAAGCATAGCCCGCATCGCCGCGGAGGCTTCCCTTGCTCGATGCGATCCGGTCCCACTGATCCTCCGGGCAGCGGAAGAAGGTGCTCTTCATCTGAAGCGGATCAAAGATATGTTCCTTTAAGTACGCACCGAAGCTCATGCCGGACCAGACCTCGATCAGCGCGCCGAGGACATCGTGACACAGGCTGTAGCGCCAGTGTGTACCGGGCTCAAAGGCAAGCGGGATCTCCCCGAGCTTGTCCACGTATTCACGGGTGGTATAGGAACGGTCCGGATATTTATCCGCCATCTCCGCCGTCATGGCTGCGACCCGACGTGCGGTCTCGCAATCATCGCCACCGTAGCAGATTCCGGCGCTCATGCTGAACAGGTGACGGATCTTCATCACGTTCTGTGCCGGAAACGCTTCGTTTTTCTCCGCATCCCAAACCTTCATACCGGCAAAGGCGGGCAGATACTTTTCAACCGGCTCATCCAGTGTGTACTTGCCCTGCTCCAGAAGCTGGAGAGCCGCCGTCACGGTGACGACCTTGGACATGGAGAAGATACGGAAAAGGGTATCCGCTTTCACATCGCCGGTGTAGTGACGGAAGATCTCGCGGTCCTTATGGAAGATCAGAAGGGAGTTTCCGTTGACATCCAGTGTGTCGCGTTCTTCAAGAAAATCTTTCAATAACTCATCTGCAGATTTGATCATTATAGTCTCTCCTTGATATCTCCATCGACCGCCAGCGGGCCGATGGTCCTTTGATTTAACTATAAACAGTGCCGGCGGGATTGGCAAATGCTTTTTAACGGCAGAGGGTACAAAAACCTTGGCGGATCCGGAGAATCGGTATATAATCGAAACAGAAAGTGAAAAAATGTTGTCTCCCGGCGTAGAGATGTCGTGACAGGCAGGCGGCCGGGCGGAGATGAGAAGTCATAGATTTACGGAGGATAAAAATGATTCAGACGATCGTATACACAACAAATACAGGAAGCACGGAAGAATACGCAAGACTTCTGGGAAATCGGCTCGGTCTTCCGGTCGTTGCGCTGAAGGAAGCAGCCACGGAAGTACGGGAGAATACGGAGATCCTTTATTTGGGATGGGTCATGGCCGATGAGGTTCGTGGCTACCGGGAGGCAAAGCAGCGTTTTACCATCCCGATGGTATGTGCCGTCGGAATAACGCCGAACAAAGATCGTGAGGCGTTGATGCGGGAAAAGAACGGTGTGCCGGAGGCAACACGCCTATTCATCATTCAAGGCGGATATCACCCGGATAAGCTGAAGGGGATCGGTAAACTGCTCATGAAGATGGTCGCAAAATCAACGATCAAGAAGTTGAATGAAAAAGAAAGCCGGACGGAGGAAGAAACAGATCTTCTGGATCTTCTGAAGAACGGCGGAAGCAGAGTGGCGGCGGAGAAGCTGGAAGAAGTGATTGCTGCGTACGAAGAGGGAAATCAGACAATGTAATAAATATAAACACGCCGGCAGAAGGACTGAAGAGTCCCTTTGCCGGCGTTATTATTTTAAACGATCGATCTGTCACAGCGCTTTATGCAGGAGTTCAAGGACTGTGCTTAAGTCCTGCACGCCCATCTGGCCGGGAGCCGATGCCTTCTTCGCCGCGCCGAAGGTCAGGCAGGAGCCGAACACTTCGCCGCACAGACGGCTGATCACGCCGGTAGCGGACATGGACATCGTGATGATGGGGCGGTCTGCGTGCACGCGGACCATCTCTTCCGTTGCGGCAAGCAGCGTCAGCACGTCCTGTTTATTTCGCGGCATGACCGCGATCTTGGGAATATCGGCACCGAGGTCCTGCATTTTGCAAAGACGGGCGATGATATCGTCCTTTTCGGGCGTCTTCTGAAAATCGTGATTGGACGCGACGACCTTTACCCCTGCGGCATGCGCGCCGTCGATGATCTCCTTCACGATCGCATCACCGGTATACGCTTCCACGTCGATCAGATCGACCAGTCCGGTTCTTGCAGCCTGCAGATTAAGCATCTTATACGCATCCGGATCGATGGCCTTCTCGCCACCCTCCTTTGCGGTACGGAAGGTCATGAGGAGCGGCGTATTACCGAGGATCTCCCGGAGACCGGAAAGCACATCGGTCACCTTCTCGAAATCAAACACATCTTCAAACCAGTCCACACGCCATTCAACGACGTCCATCGGAATGGAACCAAAGGTCCTTGCTTCCGCAAGGATCTCTTCTTTTGTCACACCGACGATGGGCACGCAGATCTTGGGGATCCCCGCACCGAATTCAATATTCCGGACCTTTACTGTATTCATCACAAACTCCTTTTCAGGCTGTATTTCAAACAAAGCGGATGACCGCCCCTTTAGTATAACGGATTTTTTGCCGTTCGCCAAGAGAAACCGTGGCGGATCCGGACCATTCTTTCACAATATTGGAATTGCCAATCCGGCCGCTTGCCTTTACAATGGGGGAAGAGAAAGATCTGAATCAGAAAGAGGTACCCCTATGCCGAATATTTCGGGACACACCGAGCTCGTGGGATTGATGGCCTATCCCATTCGCCACACAAAATCGCCCGCGACACACAACCTTGCTTACGATATCAACGGGGACGATGTGGTCCAGCTGGCCTTTGAAGTGGACAATGACAGTCTGCCGGCAGCCGTGGAAAGTATCCGGGCGTTGAAAATGCTCGGTTCCAATATCTCCATGCCGAATAAGACCGTCGTGCACCGGTATCTGGATGAGGTGGATGAAGCGGCAAGGCTTTGCGGAGCCATCAATACTGTGGTCAATCTCCGGGATGAAAACGGCCGTGTGACCGGGAAGCTGAAGGGGTATAACACGGATGGAATGGGCTACTGGCAGGCGATGAGTGCAGAGGGCATCGACTATCACGGGAGGAAACTGGTTTTGATCGGCACCGGCGGTGCGGCTGCCGCCATTGCGGTCCGCGGTGCGTTGGACGGCCTTTCCGAGATCCAGCTGTTTAACATTAAGGATGACTTTTACAGCCGCGGCGAAGGGATCGCAGCGACCATCAATGCGCATACCGGCTGCAAAGCCGCCATGAACGACCTTTCCGACCTTGCGCTTTTAAAGGCGAAGATGACGGAAGCGGACATCTTCTGTGACGCAACGGGCGTCGGCATGGATCCGATGGAGGATCTCTCCAACATCCCGGATCCGTCTTATTTCCGGAAGGATCTGATCGTGACGGATACGGTTTACGTGCCGAGTGAGACCGTAATGATGAAGCAGGCAAAAGAAGCCGGTTGTACGAAGGTCCTGAACGGAATGGGCATGATGCTTTATCAGGCGCTGATCGCCATCGAATTATTTACGGGGAAGGCGACTCCGGTCGATTACATGAAAGAAAAACTGGGGATCTGCTGAATATAACGGAATACTCGCCAGATCGCACGGTGAAACCCGCTTTTACTATCCGGATAGTGGCTTTTACAGTCCTTTTTATGTAAGGTATCGGCTATTTTCCGAGGATCATCTTACGGTACTGAAGCGGCGAAAGACCGACCTGTCGTTTAAACAGTTTGGAGAAGTACTGCACATCGGGAATCCCGCACTGCTGGGCGATCGCCGACACCGGAAGCCGGGTGGAGTTGATGAGGAAGATCGCGTGATTGATGCGGTTCTGCGTGATATAGTCCGTCAGGGTAATGCCATGCTCCTTTTTAAACAGGGAGGAAAGGTAGCTTGCGTTGACGTGCAGCGCTCCTGCGATGAAGGTAAGTGAGAGCTCTGCGGTAAGGTCCTGATGGATGAGGAACATCGCCTGTTGGATCAGCGGCGAGTAATTGCTCATGGAATGGTTACGGACGAGGAGTGCGTATTTACGGACCATGCTTGTTGCAAGAGAGGTGATCTCTCCGATCGTGGAGCACAGCTCGATCTGCTTTGCAAGCTGGGAGGAGGTACGGTCCAGATAAATGGGATGCACCTTGCCCATTTCCGCCGCTTTCCGGAAAAGGGTGTTTAAAATGATTGCATAGTTCTTGATATTGCGGACCGGATCGGGGGTCCGCTTTTCACTGACCTGGATGGAGGTGAAGGTACGGAAGAGCATTTCGGAGCGGTGGACCTCACCGTGGGAGATCGCTTCCATCAGCTCATTTTCCAACTGGTAGCGTTCCGCCAGATTCTTCATGCGGATAAGTGCGCCTTCCGCTTTATAATCGGTGTCCGGCCGGGGAAGCTGTGCCCGGAACTCGTCGATGCTCTCGGCGGCGATATCCTTCAGAATGAAATTACTGTAGCCACCCCAGAGCTTTTCTCCAAAGGTGTTGAGCAGTGTCATGATGTAGGAATCATCGTTTACGATCTTCAGATGACTGTAGTATTCCCGGAGAACATCGCAGATCTCCGAGTGGTAGATCTCATCGCCGAATTCTTCGCGCAGCATGTCGTCTGTGACCGGAGCGTCCAGATACGGGCCGATGACGCAGAGCCCGTTCTTTTTATCACCGAGGTAAAAATCGAAATAGCGGCATAGCATTTCGTTGCGGACGCGGTACAGAACATTGACCTGAAGAAAATCCGAAACAACACGGGAATAGCGGACAAGCTGGGATTCATCGGCTACATACCGGTGAGGACCCATGTCGGTGACTGTGACGAAGGCTCCGGTGTCCTCGGGATCAATGATATGAAAGGGAATGGAGAGATTGAGAAAGAATTTCTTCAGGAAATCCAGTTCGGTCGTATAGTCCGCCACGGTCGATCCTCCTTTTACGTTTTTAGTTGCTGTTTCACGCACTTTTTCCCTATTCGGAAGAAGCGTGTATATTCACAGTTTAATGCGAACAGGCCGGCACGTCAAAGGAAAATTTGTAAAATATTTAATATACGGGAACGATACACAAAAATATTACAAAAACACAACAAAATAATTATAGAAACTTGACAAGCCCATGTTATATGCTGAGATTATCAAAGAAGCGAAAACAGCTTCCGAAAGAGAAATCTGAAAATACCACAAAAAGGAAAGGGCACATTATGGGAAATTCATCTAAGTATGTCGGTGAAAACGGCATTCATCGCGTTCCGTTATGGCGAATCGGCGGATTTGCACTTAACAACACTGCTACCAACTTCTACATGTTCTTAATGATGTATGTTGCGTACTATCTGACCGGCTTTGTCGGCGTTGCGGTAGTTGCGGCATCCAGCTTCTCTATGGTCATGAGAATCTGGGACGGCGTTACCGATCCGTTCATCGGTTACCTGGTCGATAAGACGAACGGCAAGTTCGGTAAGAACAGACCTTTTATGGTGATCGGTCAGCTGATCCTGTTTGTCACCAGCTACATTATGTTCCATGTTTCTCCGATGATTCCGGAGGCCGGAAGATATGCATTCTTCATCGTGATCGCAGCGATCTACTATGTCGGTTACACCTTCCAGTGCGTCGTTACGAAATCCGCACAGACCTGCTTAACGAATGATCCCAAGCAGAGACCGCTGTTCTCCATGTTCGATGCCGGCTACAACACCATCATGTTTGCAGTCATGACGGTCGTTGCTACCCGTGTTGCTACCGCAAACGGCGGCTTCTACGAACAGGCGACCTGGAACACTCTGTGGCTCATCGTCGCTTCCTTCTCTATGATCTTTACCATCATCGCCGTGATCTCCATCGCACCGAAGGACAGAAGTGAATTCTTCGGTACCGGCAAGGCACAGAAGATCGGTTACAAGGATTATTGGAACACCATTAAGGGCAACAGAGCGATCCAGATGCTGATCGTCTCCGCATCCTCCGATAAGCTCGCAGCTTCCATGAAGACCTCTACGATCTACATCGTTCTGTTCGGTCTGATTGCAGGCAGCTACGCCGTTTACGGCACTATGACCTCCATCGTTACGATCCCGTCCACCATCATCGCCATGGTCTTCGTTGCGGTCTTCGCTACGAAGATGGGTCAGAGAAAGGCTATGATCTTCGGTTCTATCGGCGGTATCATCATCAATGTTCTGTTTATCCTGCTGTGGGTCTGCGGTAATCCGGCATCCATGGTCAATGCCGAAGGCGACATGAAGTTCGGCATTTTTGCCATCACCTATATCATTCTGACCATCCTGCTTGCAGGCTTTGCGGGTGTTTCCGGCAACATCGTTATCCCGATGACCGCCGACTGCGCGGACTACGAAGTTTACCGTACCGGTAAGTACGTTCCGGGCTTAATGGGCACGCTGTTCTCTTTAGTTGATAAGCTCATCTCCGCATTTGCTCCGCTGATCACCGGCGTCATGCTTGCAGCGATCGGCTTCAAGGAGACCCTGCCGGATGCTACCACCACGATGGCTATGATGAACGACGGTGTTTCCAAGTATCAGGGCATTAACGTCGGCGCGATCCTTCCGGTTGCATTATTCCTGGCATACGGTACCGTTATTATCGGCCTTGTTCTGAACCTCATCGCATTAAAGTTCTATCCGCTGACCAAGGAATATATGGCGGAGATCCAGGATGAGATCGCAAGAATCAAGGAAAAGGCTTCAATGACGGAAGAGGCATAAGCCAAAACGATACAGGAGATCTGAAATGGAAAAGAAAGACGAAGTATCCATGAAGGAATACCTCGATGCCCGTATGGAACTCGAGGAACTCAGAAAGCAGAATAATATCCCGACACCCGTAGAGGAAGAGGGAAGAATCAGCCGACTGATCTCCCGGTACTTCGACTGGAAAGAGAACCGTCCCAAGGCCCGGTGCGTCCGGAAAACGTACCTGATTCTGGCATTACTGCTGGGCTGGGCCGGTGGCCACCGGTTCTATTCCAAACGCTGGATCACGGGCATCTTATATCTGTGCCTGTGCTGGACCGGCATTTCCATCGCCATGACGATCATCGATCTTCTGATAGTGATCCCGATTCCCGTGGATGAAGAGGGATATATTTTAGTGTAAACAAATCGGTTGGGAGAAATAAATGAGACAGATTTTTGATTTGAACACAAAATGGGCATTTTCGAAGGACTGCGATGCGGTTCCCGCGACCATGCCCGAAAGATGGTACTGGGTCAACCTGCCGCACACCTGGAATGCGATCGACGGCCAGGATGGTTACGGCGACTACTACAGAGGCACCGCGTATTACGCAAAGACCTTCAGCAGATCTGATTTCACAGAGGGCCGGGACGATTCCGGAAAGCTTTACTATCTGGAATTCAGAGGCGCGAACTCTTCCGCAACGGTTTATGTGAACGGTAAAGAGCTGGCAAGTCATGACGGCGGCTACTCCACTTGGAGGGTGAATATTACCGATGTCATGCAGGACGACAACCTTGTCGTTGTTGCGGTCGATAACAGCCCCAATGACCGGGTCTATCCGCAGACTGCGGACTTCACCTTCTACGGCGGACTTTACAGAAAGGTCTCCGTTATTCAGGTGGAGGAGTCTCATTTCGATCTGGATTACTGCGGCGGCCCCGGCATCAAGGTGACGCCGGAGATCAACGGCAAGGATGCAAAGGTCGAGGTCGAAGTCTATCTGACGAATGCCATGGCCGATCAGAACCTGGTCTATACGATCAAGGCGCAGGACGGCACGGTCGTTGCCGAAAAGACTGTTCCGGCATCCGAGACCGTTGTGACCTTTGACATTGAGGGTATTCATCTCTGGAACGGCCGCAAGGATCCGTATCTTTATTCCGCAGAGGTCGCCCTGGAAAAGGACGGCGTGATCGATGCGGTCACGACGCGGTTCGGCTGCAGGACATTCTCTATCGATCCCGACAAGGGCTTCTTCTTAAACGGTGAATCTTACCCGTTACGCGGTGTTTCCCGCCATCAGGACAGATGGGGCATCGGCAATGCGCTTCTGCCGGAACACCACGAAGAGGACATCGAGCTGATCTGCGAGGTCGGTGCGACCACGATCCGTCTTGCACATTATCAGCACGATCAGTATTTCTATGACCTTTGTGATGAGAAGGGTCTTGTGATCTGGGCGGAGATCCCGTATATTTCCACCCACATGCCCACCGGCAGAGCGAACACGATCTCTCAAATGAAGGAACTCATCATCCAGAATTATAACCACGCATCGATCGTTGTCTGGGGTCTCTCCAACGAGATCACCATCAGCGGTGCTTCCGATGAGGACCTGCGTGAGAACCACGTCATCTTAAATGACATGGTCCATGAGATGGACAAGACCCGTCTCACGACGATGGCAGTCGTTTCCATGTGCGACATCAACGATCCGTACCTGGAGATCCCGGATTGCCTTTCCTACAACCATTATTACGGCTGGTACGGCGGCGACACCTCCATGAACGGCCCCTGGATGGATAACTTCCATAAGGTCCACCCGAACATTCCGGTCGGCATGAGTGAGTACGGCTGTGAGGCGCTGAACTGGCATACCTCCGACCCGCAGCAGGGTGACTACACCGAGGAATATCAGGCGTACTACCACGAGGAACTGATCAAGCAGTTATTTACAAGACCGTACATCTGGGCGACTCACGTCTGGAACATGTTCGACTTTGGCTGCGACGGACGCAACGAGGGCGGCGAAAACGGGCAGAACCACAAGGGCCTTGTTACGATCGACAGAAAGTACAAGAAGGACGCGTTCTATGCTTACAAGGCATGGCTGTCCGATGTTCCCTTTGTCCACATCTGCGGTAAGCGTTATGTGGACCGTGTTGAAGAGGTGACGAAGGTCACTGTTTATTCGAACCTGCCGGAGGTCGAGCTTTTTGCAAACGGCGAGAGCCTCGGCAAGATCGCGGCAGCGGATCATTTCTTCTACTTCAACGTTCCGAATGCCGGCGAGACCAGGCTTGTTGCGGTAGCGGGTGACTGCACCGATGAGAGCCTGATCAAGAAGGTCGAGGTCTTCAACGAGGCCTACAGATTAAAGGAGAAAGGCTCCGTTCTGAACTGGTTCGATATCACCGCGCCGGCCGGATATCTGTCCTTAAACGACAAGATCTCTGACATTATGGCGGCACCGGAAGGCGCAGCGCTGATGATGCAGATGCTGCAGACAGCGATGGCCTCCAAGGGCGGCGAGGAAGGAATGTCCGTTCCGATGAACGACGGCATGATGAAGATGCTCGGCAGCTTCACACTGATCCGCCTGCTGAATATGATGGGCGTTATGGGCGGCAGCCTGACCAAGGAGCAGATGCTCGGTCTCAACGCGATGCTCAATCAGATCAAGAAGCCGTAACCGAATATTTAAAAAGGGAGATGGGCCGGGAAACCGGCCCGTTTTCCGAATAAGCAGATATGCGCGATGCCGTGGAAACGGAACCGGAGGCGCAGCAAAGAGGGAAATATGAGCAAAGCAAGCGAACACATCGCATATTATAAGAACGAAAACGGACCTGTGATCGGTACCGCCAAGGAGCGGGTGATCGAGAAAGATGGCTATTATTTTAAGGACATCGATGGCACAGGTGAATATAAAGAATTCGATGACTGGCGCGTTCCCGCGAAGATAAGAGCGCAGGCCTATGTCAAGCAGCTGACGGTCGCGGAAAAGATCGGCCAGCTGTTTGTGGCAGACTGGAGAATGGGACTTTATCAGAAGGATCCGTCAAAGCTGGACGAATCCGGTCTTCTGGATGAGGGCGAGGTCAAGAAGGGCAGCAATATCTTTGCGACGCAGGACCTTCCCGGCACCACCGATGGTCTGACCGGCTGGTTCATCCGTCACTTGATCCTGCGTACCAATCCGAAGCCGAATGAACTTGCGGACTGGCATAATCAGCTGCATTCCGTTGCGGAGGACTGCAAGCACTTTGTACCGGTACAGACGGTCTCAAACTCCCGGAATGAAAAGGGCGAGATGGTCTTTGGCATGAATGACGCCGCCGGTGTCTTTGCGGAGTGGCCCGGTACCCTCGGCATCACAGCGGCGATCAAAGGCGATACCATCGAACTGATCGACGATTTTGCGGATTGTATCCGCCGCGAGTGGAACGCCTGCGGCCTGAGAAAGGGGTATATGTACATGGCAGACACCATGACCGATCCCAGATGGCAGCGCACCTACGGTACCTTCGGCGAAGATCCGGAATTGATCAGTGCGATCTTTGAGCGCATGATCCCGATCATTCAGGGCGGTGAGAACGGTGTTGATAGGGATGGCATCGCTATGACGGTGAAGCACTTCCCCGGCGGCGGCGCCCGTGAGAACGGCTTTGACCCGCACTACAAGATGGGACAGTGGAACGTATACCCGACCGAGGGCTCCCTTGCAAAGTACCACCTGCCGGCGTTCAAGGTTGCGGTGGACAAAAAAGCCTCCTCGATCATGCCTTACTACGCAAAGCCGGCGGCACAGAAGAGCGCGGCACAGACTACCCTTGGCGGAGCTTCCGTGAAGATGGATCCCTACGGATTTGCTTTCAACAAGGTCATGATCGATGAGATCCTGCGCGGTGAAATGGGCTTTGGCGGTTACATCAACTCCGACTCCGGTATCATTCACAATATGTGCTGGGGCGTAGAAGCGCTGGATCCTGCGGAGCGCATCGGCTTTGCGGTCAACTGCGCCGGTGTCGATGTGATCAGCGGCTCCTTTGACATTGAGGCCGCTTTAGAGGCGTACAACAGAGGAAAGAACGACTACTATGATACGCATCCGGTCCCGGCGGGTTACAAAAAGGAGGATATCATCCTCACGGACGAAGCGTTGGACCGTGCAGTTGCGAACACGCTGACTGAGATGTTTGAACTCGGTATGTTTGAGAATCCGTATCGCGATCCGGCAGCGGCTGTGGAGGTCGTATCGACGGCAAGCGACTGGGCAAATGCTTACAGCGTGCATCAGAAGAGCGTGACGCTTCTCAAGAATAAGGCCGTCCTGCCGCTCACGGCGGAGAAGCTTGCCGGAAAGAAGGTCTACGTGGAAGCCTTTAAGAAAAAGACGGAGGATGCCGTAAAGGAAACCGCATCTGTACGCGAAACGGCAAAGGCCTACTTCACCCTTACCGATGATGTGAACGAAGCGGATATTGCGATCCTGATGGTCAGCCCCTCGAGCGGTGAGTACTTCAGTGCCACTCCCGGTTACCTGGAGCTTGAGATCTGCGAGGGCAAGGTCGTGCCGAACGTCGATGACGAAGGCAGACCCGTGGCGGAGACCCACGTGGAGACGACTCTTGCGGACTGTGGCAGGCTGAAGGAGATTGCAGCGACCGTTCACAAGAACGGCGGCGTTGTTATCAGCAATATCAACTTCACCCTGGCCTGGGAAGTCGGTGCTATCGAGACAGTGTCCGATGCTCTGCTTGCCGGCTATAACACAGAGCCGAAGGCGACCTTCGATGTCATCGCCGGCGCATTCGCACCGGTCGGCAGGCTTCCGATCACCCTGCCCAAGGACGATTCGGTGCTCGCGGTCGATGAAAATGGTAAATGTATCAGCCCGAATGATGTGCCCGGATTTGATAAAGACCTTTACATACCGGATAAAATGAAGGATAATAACGGTAAGGCGTATGCGTACAGAGACGAAGCGGGAAACTACTACGAGTACGGATTCGGCCTGTCGTATTGAATGGTTTTAGGAGGATAAATATATGCCTATGCAAATGGGATGGCGCTGGTACGGGGAAGGAAATGACCCGGTCAGCCTGAGTGACATTAAGCAGATCCCCGGCGTGACGAGCATCGTCTGGGCGCTTCATGACAAGATGCCCGGTGAAGTCTGGGAGGTCGAGGAGATCGCCAAGGTCAAGGCTCAGCTCGATGAGTACGGCTTCAACATGGATGTCGTTGAGTCCGTAAACGTACATGATGATATCAAGATCGGTCTCCCGACCAGAGACAAGCATATTGAAGCTTACAAGCAGACCATCCGCAATTTGTCACAGTTCGGCGTTAAGGTCATCTGCTATAACTTTATGCCGATCTTTGACTGGACCCGCTCCGATCTGTTCCACCCGGTCGGCGACGGTTCCACTGCATTGTTCTACCAGAAGGACATGATCCAGGACGATTACAAGTCCATGGCGCAGTATATTCTCGATTTCACCGAGAAATACAACATGACCTTCCCGGGCTGGGAGCCGGAACGTATGGCAAAGCTGGATGAATTATTCAAGGCTTATGCGCCCGTTACGAAGGAAGTGCTGTGGGAGAATCTGAAGTATTTCCTGGAGGCGATCATGCCCACCTGCCGCGAGTGCGATATCAAGATGGCCATTCATCAGGACGACCCGCCGTGGGATATCTTCGGTCTGCCGAGACTGCTCGTGGATGCGGAGTCCATCGACCGTTTCCTGTCCATGGTCGATGATCCGTACAACTGTCTGACCCTGTGCTCCGGTTCCATGAACGCGAACCCGGAGAACAATGTTGCATCCATCATTCGCAAGCACTGCGACCGCATTGCATTCGCGCATGTCCGCAACGTCCGTCACTTTGAGAACGGCGACTTCATCGAGGCTGCTCACCGCGACTGCTGCGGCGATACCGGTATCATCGAGATCCTGCGCGCTTATCACGACTGCGGCTTTGAAGGCTACATCCGTCCGGACCACGGACGTCAGCTTTGGGAGGAAGGCCCCGGTTCCTGTCGCCCCGGTTACGGCAAGTATGACCGTGCACTGGGCATTCAGTACATGCTGGGCGTCTGGGATCTTCTGGACAGACTGGATTCGGAGAAATAAAAATTATTATTCATGGAGAAAAAGCTATGAAATTAACTGATATTAAGAACGGCGCTTCTGCAGAATGGGCAGAGAAAGGCTATGAGCTTCCCAAGTATGATATTGAAGCGGTCAAGAAGGCCACACACGATGCTCCCACCTGGGTCCACTTCGGTGCCGGCAATATCTTCCGTGCATTCCCGGCGGCGGTCATCAACGAAGTCCTGAACAGCGGCAAGTACGACAAGGGCGTGATCGTTGCGGAGAGCTTTGACTACGAGATCATCGACAAGGCATACCGTCCGTACGACAACTTAAGCCTGTTAGTTTGCCTGCAGTCCACCGGTACCATTGAAAAGAAGGTGATCGCCTCCGTCACGGAGAGCCTGAAGGCGGATTATTCCTTCGGCGAGGACTGGGCAAGACTGGTCGAGATCTTTGCAAACCCGAGCCTGCAGATGGTATCCTTCACCATCACTGAGAAGGGCTACGGTGTCGCACCTGCGGACCTTGAAAGAGGTCTGACTCCGGTCTTTGCGATGGGTAAGGTTGCAGTCCTCCTGTACGAGCGTTTTAAGGCCGGCGCGTATCCGTTGACTTTACAGAGCATGGATAACTGTTCCCATAACGGCGACAAGGTGAAGGACGGCGTCCTCGCTTATGCCGGGAAGTGGGCAGAAGAAGGTCTTGTTCCGGCAGAGTTCGTTGCGTATGTCACGGACGCTTCCAAGGTCACCTATCCCTGGTCCATGATCGATAAGATCACCCCGAGACCGGACGCACTCGTTCAGAAGATGCTGGAAGAGGACGGCTTCGAGGATAACTATACGATCATCACCGGAAGAAATACCTACACCGCACCCTTCGTTAACGCGGAAGAGACCGAGTACCTCGTCATCGAGGATAACTACACGAACGGTCGTCCGCCGTTTGAACTCGGCGGAGTGATGTACGCAGCAAGAGAGACGGTCGATAAGGTCGAGAAGATGAAGGTATGCACCTGCCTGAACCCGCTTCATACCGCAATGTCCATCTACGGCTGCATGCTCGGCTACACCCTGATCTCCGATGAAATGAAGGATGAGGATATCCGCGGTTTTATTACGAAGATCGGCTACATCGAGGCTATGCCCGTAGTTGTCGATCCGGGTGTATTAAAGCCGGCTGATTTCATCGACGCGGTTCTGAATCGCAGACTGCCGAATCCCTTCATGCCGGATGCTCCGCAGCGTATTGCGACAGACACCTCGCAGAAGCTCGGCATTCGCTTCGGCGAAACGATCAAGGCTTATGAAGAGAAGGGCCTGAACAAGGACGAACTGGTGCTGATCCCGTTGGTTCTTGCAGGCTATGCCCGTTACATCAAGGGCATCGATGATGAGGGCAATGCATTTGCACCGTCCGCGGATCCGCTTTTTGCGGAACTGCAGGAGATCGTCGCACCGCTCAAGGTCGAAGACTGCGAGCAGGACTTCAGCGTACTGAAGGCTCTTTACAGTCGTGCCGATATCTTTGGCGTGGACCTTTACGCGGTCGGCCTCGGCGAGAAGATCGAAGGCATGGTGAAGGAACTTTACGCAGGCCCGGGTGCCGTACGTGCGACCCTTCACAAATATGTGAGTGAGAGATGATCTGAATTCCTGCATCAGCGGGAGTATTGAAGGTCATTTCGTCATCTGAAGATAATAAGAACCCCCGTGTCAGTGTGACACGGGGGTTCTTGTTATATGCGGTTCTTTCTCAGATACTCTCGTGAAAGTCTTGCGGATTCAAAGGTGTTGATCCATTCGCAGCCCACCGGAAGTCCGGCGCAGATAACACCCCGGAAGCCGATCTCACGGAGCCCTGCGATGAATCCCTGCAGGTCCACGGTTCCGAGTCCCAGCGGCACCCAGCTCATGCCGCGTCCGCGCCAGGCGAGGTTGGGATCCAGATCCTTGATATGGATGTACTGCACGCGGTCCCGGTAATCCCGGAGAAGTGCTACTGCGTCCACGCCGGAGACCACGCTGTGACCGCAGTCCACACAGAGCTTGACGCTGTCCGGATCGGTGAGTTCCATCAGAAGATCCGTTTCGCCTCTGCGGCTGATGGGGGTATAGGAGTGCGGGTTATGAAGAAGTACGACGCCCAGTTCCTTCGCATATGCACCGACCTCATTCAGGATCACCGCCTCGCGCCGGACCTCCTCCTCGTCAATGGGCGTATCGAGCCCGGTCTCACCGGGCCAGTTCGGGCTGGCGGCGATCATGTAGGAACCGCCCATCGCCCGGATGTAACGGATGCTCTCCTTCAGCGCTTCCGTTCCTTCATCGATGTTTGCGTACAGCCCCACAAGCTTTGTTCCGTAACGCGCACAAAGCTCCTTCACCTCTTCCGCCGTGAAAAAACGCTGCACGAACGTCCAGTTTTCCAGCACATCGTACCCCAGATAAGAGATCTCTTTGACACTCACTTCAAACGCTTTGCGGAAGCCTTCGCGATCATCGCGGTCCGCGTATTCCTTCACCCACATCCAGCCGGTATAAGCAGTAATCATTTTTGTTCCTCCTGTGATTGATTTCGGAACGCATATCAGTTATTTTTATTATAACAGAAAGCATTCCCGAAGTATATCGGGTTCAAAGTAATTACGGGAGTATTTTACAGGGAGGCAGCAGTGAAAATGCATCGGGAGGAAGCGGCATTTTTTGACGAACATGTACTGAAGATCACGGACCGGACGCTTGCGGACACCCCGGTCAGTCCGATGCTGTGCGGTAATTTCATCGAGGTTGGATTCGGCTATCAGGTGGAGAGCATGTGGACGGAAATGCTGTTCAACCGGAGCTTTGAGAAGGTGTTCCCGATCACGTATATGACGCATGCCTGGTTCAAGGGCAACGATCTGAGACTCGGACCGGACTGGTCCGTGGAGGAGTGGTATCACAATGCGTACGAGCACAGCCGGTGGTACGCGTTCCCGGGAAAGGACGCAGCGCCCGCCATCACGCCCGATGCTACCTACCTGATCGAGCAGACGCCTCTTTACAGCCTCCGCCTCATACAGAAGGAGGGCGGGGTACACGGAACGCATTGTCTGGTGATCGATAATTTCGACGACCGTCCGGCGGGCGTTGCTCAGGACGGCAAGCGGATCCGCGCCGGCCGGAATTATCGCTTTTCCGGTTATTTCCGGGCAATCGATGCACCTGCGACCGCGGAGCTTTGCATGTACGAGACTCAGAACGCGCCGGACTGCGCGCCGTTTGTCCGGATGTCCCTCGGGACGATCGGCACGGAAGGCGGATTCAAGGAAGCGGTCTTTTCTTCCGGCGATTATGAAGGCGAGGCGACTTTTGCGATCCTTGTGCCGGGCGGCTCCAAGGTGGAGATCGATGCCTTTTCGCTCATGCCCACGGACTCCGCGGACGGTTGGCGACCGGATGTGATCGACGCCATAAAGGAACTGAAGCCCTCGGTGCTTCGCTTCCCGGGAGGAAACTTTGGCTCCTTTCATCGCTGGACGGATGCCATTGGCCCCCAAAACACACGAACGATCGAGCCCAGCATCATGTGGGGCGATCTCAACTATAATGATGTCGGCACGGACGAGTTCCTTTCGCTTTGTGAGATGACCGGCGCCGCGCCGATGCTTCTTGTCAACATGTACCATCCGCGAAAGCGTTATCATTTCCAGTCCTTCCCGGAGATCACGGCATACGGCGGCCTGCAGCGGCACGGTCAGGAACTGACGCATGTGCTGGATAAGGAGGAAGGCATCGAGACGGCTCGGAAATGGGTCGAATACTGTAACGGCGATGCTTCCACGCCGATGGGACAGCTGCGCGCGGAAAACGGTCATCCGGCCCCGTACGGCGTCCGCTATTGGGAAATGGATAACGAGCCCTGGCGCTGGTTCACGCCGGGAGAGTACGCGGAGTACGTCCGCCGGTATGCCGGGGCTATGCGTTCCGTTGACCCGGAAATCAAGATCGGAATTTGCTCGTATCACACATTCAGCGATGTGATCGAGGAGATTCTGGAGCTCTGCGGCGACTGTGTGGATTTCATCGCGGACCGCATGTGCGAGCCGTACAATATCAAGCGGAAGACGACCATCGTTCAAAAATACAATGAGACGCACAAGAACAGGATCACCTATACGGATACCGAGGCGCTGCAGAACCGGCCGCTGACGCTTGCACCGTTTACGGCTGCGTATTACGAAGAGAACGGAATCGACTTCTGCACGAGCCGGCGAACCTGGATCTACGCCCTGACGATGGCGGGCAACCTTCTGCACTACGAGCGCTACGGAAGCCTTGTCGGATTTATGTGCTTCAATAACCTCTGCAATACGGCGGGGCAGTCCTGCATCGAGGTCTCCAAGGAGGAGACTGTCTTCAGCGCCGCAGGTCTTCTGATGAAGCAGATGGCGCATACACAGGCGGCGTGGCCCGTGGAGATCGAGGACTACGAACCGGACAGCTTGAGAAGCATTGAAGTCCAGGCGGCGTATACCATCGACCGGAAGGGGCTGGTGCTGAATCTGGTCAATAAATGTGACGTGGATACGGAAATAACGCTGGATCTAAGCGAGGTGCTGAAGGTGATCGGCCCTGCGGATCCTTCCCGCATGCATGCTTCACGCGTAACTCTTTACGCGGAGAACGGCGCCGTTCAGGAGACCATAAAGAACCACGGAAACATACGTGAGGAGCGGGAAGAGACGGAGACGGACGCCACGGGGCCGGTACGCTTCAGTTGCCCCGCATTCAGCTTCAGTGAGATCGTTATGTGAGTTATGACAAATCGGAACCCGGATCCGGCAAGATCATTTTGTGTGGAGCGGTGATCGGGAAACGGGGCATTTAACACCCCCGGAAAGGACAGAAGATGAGACACATTACGGAAGAAAAGATCTGGGATTGTATCGTGGCGGGCTCCGGTCCCGCGGGAATCGGTGCGGCGGTGGCTTGCGCGCGCATGGGTGCTGAGGTTTTGATGCTGGAAGCTGCAGGACAGCCCGGCGGCACGATCTGTGCGGTCCCGTTTATGCCGGTCAACCGTTTGCGGCTTCGGAAGGAGCTGCGTTCCGAGGTTCACGAGGCCTTTGTGGAGAGCCTTCTGAGCTTTGGCAGTGAAGGTTGTTATCCGGGTCCCGAGGACGATGTCAACGGCGACGGCTTCTGCCCGCAGCCGGAATTTGCGGAGCTTGCAATTTACCGGCTGGCGGAAAGGGAGGGCATCACGCTCCGGCTGTTTTCTCCGGTGGTCGATGCCGTGACCCGGGACCGCAGGATCCGCGAGATCATTGTACGTGAAAAGCGCGGTATGGTCCATTACAGCGCAAAACTGTTCATTGACGCGACCGGAGACGGCGACCTTGCGGCTGCCGCAGGCTGCGATTTTTGGGAAGGAAAGTCCGAAGAAGCGGCGGATCCGTCCGTTGCAATGCATGCGAATTTCATGCTCCGGACGCAGAATGTCGAGGAACAGGCCATCCATATGCCCATCACGCTGGGATTCTCGTTAGTGGGAATCGAGGCGGAGCCGTTCTTCAAGTGGATGGACGGGAACATCGGCACCTTCAAGGAAATTCTGAAGAAAGAGGATGAAAAGGGACGATATGTGGCGGCGTGGTATGCCTTCAACCGCGGAACCGCGCCCGGTATCATGGGTGTCAATAACGGCGCATGGGTCCGGCAGGCGCTCACTACGAGCGGCCTGAATTCCGCAGACCTGACAGCGGCACGGAAAAACGGTGTACAGCTTGCGGCGGATCTTGCGGCGATCCTTCGTGAGAACAATATCCCCGGATGCGAGCACTGTGCGCTGGACCGCGTGGGCGGGATCCTCGGCGTGCGGGATACAAGACGGATCGAGGGCGATTACGTGCTGACCTTTGCGGATTCGCAGAAGTCCGCGGAGTTTGAGGATACCATCGCCCGGAAATACGGCGCGATCGACGCGAACCAGCTGTTCATGG
Organism: Lachnospiraceae bacterium UBA1759; assembly: GCA_002315555.1. Classification (GTDB taxonomy): domain Bacteria; phylum Bacillota; class Clostridia; order Lachnospirales; family Lachnospiraceae; genus UBA1267. The sequence continues at coordinate 181,661 of DCHF01000055.1, forward strand.
GCAAGATGGATTCGGGCTTTTCCTACCCTTACCGTTCTTTGCTGCCTGCAGCCATCGACAATCTGCTTCTTGCGGGACGGTGCGGCTCGGCGACATTCCTCGGCCACTCTGCCGGTAAGAGTATGGGTAATATGATGGAGCTCGGCTGCGCCGCAGGTGCCGCCGCGGGGCTCTGCATCAAGAACGGGAACGATCCGCGGGAACTGGACATTCGGGTCCTTCGGGAGACGCTGGTTCGGGTCTTTAAAGTAAAATTGTGAAACGTGAATAGAACTGTAAGAGACAGCAGGGCTTTTTATTTGAGATTCGTGCTTTTTGTTAAGCACTTCGAAGGCTGATCATGCAGAAAATGTCAATTCAGACTTTCCAACCGTTTCCGTGCGGCTTCGGCATAACGGGTCTTTCCGCCGTGCTCCGCGAGGAGATTTAACGATTCCTTCTCGGAATTTACAGCGCCGCGATTCTTATCATTCAGTGCGAAAACATTCAAAAGCTCCAGACGACGCATCTCGTATTCGGTCTTCTCAAATGCCTTTTTGAGAGCAGCGGTATCGATGACCTCGCCCTTCATAACTGCAAGAAGCGCGGAATACAGATTGTGATTTGCCCGAAGATGCGCGGTCAGATCCTTTTTCGGTGTCTGAATGGTGAGGCGGTCCAATAGAGCCAGATGTTTTTCCGCATTTTCAAAGTCCGAAAGACCGAGCTCACTGCGGATCAGCGAGGAATAGTAGGTGCCCATCAGGGCATCGTCGTTTTTGCGGTCGTCGGAAGGACGGCGGAGGGCGTCGAGCGCGGCGGTGAAATCACCGAGGGCGTCGTAACCATCGGCCAGGTAGAAGCCGGCAATAATACGATCACGGCTCTTTTCCGGGACCCGGTCCGGGACGGACTTGTATTTGTCAATGAAGGCCTGCGGGTCCAGCTCCATATGAAGAAGACCCAGTGCGCGGGTGGTCTCCGAAGTGGCGACAAGATTTGCGACAAGACGGCCGGTCAGATAGCCGATGGCAAGAAGGAAGGCCGAAGCCAGAATCGGGATATACACCTCCAGTTCCCGATCGCGGATCCAGACCAGAACGCAAAGGATCACGGAAAATACGATGATTGCAATCATGGCAGCGCGGCTTTTTTTGAAACCGAGATACATAAAAACACCTCCGAGATTGATGAGATCTGTACACATTATAAACTCGTTTTTGAAGCGGTTTCAAGTCCGAATTCCGGAATCGGACCGCTTTCTCGATTTTTCGATGAAATGCTGAACGAAAACTGAAAAAAATATGGAAAAAATCGATTTTCCCTATTTGCATTTTAAAAAAGCGTGTATATAATGTGAGATATACACAACAAATGATGATTAAATCATACTACTTTAGTAGGAAATACACAAAGGGGGCATATGATCCGTATCACCGCATTAATGGACAATCGAGCATCGGAAAACAAAATGCTGATCAATGAGCATGGCCTTTCCTATCTTCTGGAGGGGGAAAACGGGCGCTATCTGTTTGACTGCGGCGGCTCGGAGCATACGATCCAAAACGCGCACCGCCTGGGCCTTTCCCTAAAGGATCTGGACGGAGTGATCCTGAGCCACAGCCACTACGATCACGCTGCCGGATACCGCGATCTCATCGAGGCGGGACTCGGAAGCCGCGTGCTTTATACCGGCCCCTGTTTCTTTGAAAAGAAATTTGCGTTTGACGGTGTCCGTTATACGGATCTTTCCGCCGGATTCGATGAAGCGTTCCTTTCGGAATACGGAATCGAGCGAAGAGAGACCATCGGCATTAAAGAGATTGCGACGGGACTTTATGTTGTCAGCGGGTTTCCCCGGATCCATGAGTTCGAAACGATCCCCAAACGTTTTGTGAAACAGACGGCGGAGGGCTTCGTCACGGATGACTTTACGGATGAGCAGTGTCTCGTTCTGGAGCGTGACGGCCGCCTGATCATACTGGTGGGATGCTCGCATCCCGGTATTTTAAACATGGTCTGTGAGGTCCACAGGATTCTCGGAAAACCGGTGGCAGCCGTTTACGGCGGCACACATCTTGTGGAAGCGGATCATGAACGCGTGGAAAAGACGCTGGAGATTCTCCGTTCGATGGGAATGGAGACCTGCGGATTTTCTCATTGCTCCGGTGACAGTGCGGAGGAGATCGCCTGCGGTCATAAAGAGATCGCGACCTGCCATCTGGCAGCCGGCGACAGCATCTTCTTAAACTGAGCCGTTAAAATTGTTCTTATGGCCAGAAAGTGCCAGAGAAATAAAAGAAAAGGAGGCATAGAATTATGCAAACTGTATTACTGTTTTCGCTTATCATTTTATCGGTAGTCGTAATGGTTATCGCGATCTCCAAGTGGAAACTTCATCCCTTCATCGTCATGACGCTCATCGCGCTGGCAGTAGGTCTGATCTGGGGTATCATTTATCCGGAATCCGAGATCACTCCGGCAAAGGTCGTTGACACCGTCAAGAGCGGCTTCGGCAGCATCATGACCAGCATTGGTATCGTTATTCTTTGCGGTACCATCATCGGTACGATCCTTGAGAAGACCGGTGCGGCTTTAACGATGGCAAACTCTATCTTAAAGCTTGTCGGCAAAAAGAACAGCGTTGTGGCCATCGGTGCCATGGGCTATGTAACCGGTATCCCGGTATTCTGTGATTCCGGTTTCGTCGTTCTTTCTCCCATCAGCCGTGCACTTGCAGCACAGTCCAACATCTCTCTTGCAGTTATGGCAACTGCACTTTCCGGTGGTCTGTACGCAACGCACTGCCTCGTTCCGCCGACCCCGGGCCCGATCGCTATGGCAGGTACCCTGGAAGCGGACCTCGGTCTTACGATCCTGGTAGGCCTTCTGGTCTCCATTCCGGCAGTCATCGTTTCCATCATTTATGCGAAGCTGGTTGCCAGCAAGATCGATATCCCGGCAAACTCCGAGTATACTCTGGATGAGCTGAAGGAAAAGTACGGCAAGCTTCCGGGCGCTGTTCATTCCTTCTCCCCGATCATCCTTCCGATCATCCTGATCGCACTTTCTTCAGTTGCTTCCTTCCCGAGCTATCCGTTCGGCCAGGGCTTCATCCTGAAGTTCCTCAACTTCATCGGTAATCCGGTAGTAGCACTGCTTCTTGGCGTATTCCTGGCTATGACCCTGATCCCGAAGTCTGAGAAGAAGAACACCCTTGAGTGGGTAACCAAGGGCGTTGTTGATTCAGCAGGTATCCTTGCGATCACCGGTGCGGGCGGATCCTTCGGTGCGATCCTGAAGCTCCTTCCCATCGCAGATTCCGTTGGCGGTCTTGTTAATACCGGTATCGGTATTCTGATCCCGTTCATTATTGCTATGATCCTGAAGCTCGCCATGGGCGCTTCTACCGTTGCGATGATCACCACCGCCGGCATGATGGCTCCTCTGATGGCAAGCATGGGCTTCACCTCTCCGCTCGGAAAGGTTCTCGTTGTTCTTGCAATCGGTGCAGGTTCAATGGTTGCTTCTCATGCAAATGACTCTTACTTCTGGGTCGTTTCTCAGTTCTCCGACATGAAGACCGAGGAAGCTTACAAGTGCCAGACCGGTATGACGGCAGTTATGGGTATTTCCATCATCATCCTGCTGTTCATCATTTCTCTGTTTATTTAAGATCCAAAAGCTTATCTGAAGTGAGATCAGACGGCTGCCATTTCGGTGGCAGCCGTCTTTTTAGTTTGAATATGACCGGTATATACCGTTTTGAATAGGAGATAAAAAATGACAATTCGCGAAGAAGCAAAACTGATCATGGACGCGGCGCTGAAGGCGGCGCTTCCGGATACGGCAGTGGAAAAGGCGCTGATCGATCTTCCCGAGGTTTCGGGGAAGCTGATCCTGGTGGCGGCCGGCAAGGCAGCCTGGCAGATGGCATATGCCGCGGAAAAGAAGCTGGGCGACCGGATCGACGGCGGTATCGTGATCACCAAGCATGATCATTCGATGGGTCCCATCGGTAATCTCAAGATCCGTGAAGCCGGTCATCCGGTGCCGGATATGGATTCCTACACGTCCACGCAGGAAGCCATCGAACTCGTCGAGGATCTGACGGAAAAGGACCTGGTCCTGTTCCTGCTTTCCGGCGGCGGTTCCGCACTCTTTGAAAAGCCGCTGATCCCGCCGGAGGAAATGGACGATATTACACATCAGCTTCTGGCAAGCGGCGCGGACATCGTGGAAATGAACACGCTGAGAAAACGCCTGTCTGCCGTTAAGGGCGGTCGTTTTGCGGAACTCTGCGCACCGGCAAAGGTGTTTTCCGTGGTGCTTTCCGACATCCTCGGCGATCCGCTTGACATGATCGCATCCGGCCCCGCATATCCGGACAGCTCAACGAGATCGCAGGCAAAGGCCATTGTCGAAAAGTACGGACTTCGTCTTTCCGAACAGGCGCTGAGCCTTCTGGAGATCGAGACTCCGAAGGATCTTGGCAACGTGCAGTCCATGATCACCGGCTCTGTACGTCAGCTGTGTAAAGCTGCGGCGGAGACCTGTGAGACACTGGGCTACACCCCGATCGTTCTCACCGCAAATCTTGCGTGTGAGGCGCGCGAGGCGGGCAGCTTCCTCGGTGCGATCGCGCAGTTCCATGCACAGGACGGAAAGCCGCTCGCATACATCGCCGGCGGTGAGACAGTCGTGCATCTGACCGGCCACGGAAAGGGCGGCAGAAATCAGGAAATCGCGCTTGCGGGCGCAAAGGCCATCGACGGTCTTGAAAATGCCCTGATCTTCTCCCTGGGTTCGGACGGTACCGACGGCCCCACAGACGCCGCAGGCGGAATCTGCGACGGACAGACGGCAGGAGTGCTTCGTGAGATGGGTATTTCCATCGATGAAGTCATGAAGGATAATGACGCCTATAATGCGCTTCGTCAGTGCAACGGTCTGATCTTTACCGGCCCCACGGGCACGAACGTAAACGATCTGTCCGTCCTTTTGATCAAGTAATCACATTGGGACACCAAACAGGAGTAGTGACTATGACGGACAGAAAGAATCCCGCATTACGGCCGTACCTCGCGCTTGCGGGCGCGTGTCTGTACCAGTTCGCGGCGCTCGGAACTTTCATTAACAGCCATGGCGTTTACCTGGCAAAGATCCGTGAGACCACGGACCTTTCCATGACAGCGATCGCTTCGACGACGACCGTACGGAGCATCGCCGGCGCGCTTCTGGCATCGTTTCTCACGATGCTTTTCTACAAAAAGAATCAATGCCTGGTCATGTTCCTTTCGATCCTGTCCGTTGTGATCAGTTATCTTCTGATGATCGTGACCACGGACAATGTGCTGTGGTATCTGGTACCGGTGCTTTCCGCGCCGGTCAACTCGATCCTGATCCTGGCAGTCCCGCATATTATGCTGCAGTGGTTCCCGAAGAAGTCCGGAACCGCGGCCGGCATCGCGATGGCCTTCAGCGGCCTGGGCGGTGCGGTCTGCAACCCGGTCGCGGCGGCACTCTGCGAGCGTGTGGGGTGGAAGTGGACCATCGTGATCATGGCGGCATTTTCCCTGATTCTGGCTTCCATCGGTCTGTATCTGATGTTCATTCTCAAGGGAAAGCCGGAAGAGGCGGAAACGGTTGAAAATAGTGCGAAGGGTGCCGCTTCGGAAGGCGTTCATGCACCGGTCGCGTTGTGCTTCGTGCTCTGCGCACTGGCGCTTCTGATCCCCACGGCATCGGCCATGGTGACCAATATCAGCATGCACCTGTATGAGCTTGGCTTCTCGCTGGCGCTCGGCGCCTCCGTTACGTCGGCAGTCATGATCGGCAATATCAGCGGTAAAGTCATTTTCGGCTGGGTCAGCGACCGGATCGGTATCTGGAAGTCCGTGATGATCATCGGTCTTCTGGTGGGCTTCGGTGCACTTGTCTTCGGGCTCAATAAAAGCTCGATCGGTCTGATGTATCTGGGTGGCCTGTGCTTCGGTGCCTGCTATTTCTGCGGGACCATCGGCATCGCGAAGTGCAGCCTGGCGGCCTACGGCACGGAGTTCACAAAGAAATACTCCGGTATTCATGCCGGAATCAACAGCGCGATCTCCGCAGCGATGACCTTCATCTGCGGTCTGGTATTTGACCGGGTGGGAAGCTTCACACCGATCTTTTTATTCAATGCCGGTGCCTGCGCGGTAGCGTTCGCGGCTGCGTTTGCAATGGTGATCCTCAGCAGGCCGAAAACCAAGTTTTGCCCATGAAAAAGTCCCCTCCCTGGAAAAGGAGGGGACTTTTTTTATTTCAGCGATCATTATTACTGATTTTCAGCAGCTTCAGAAACTCACTGTTCTTTCTCAGTTAAACACACCGATCGAGCTGTACGCTTCGCCTTCTGCTGTGGTGTACTGCAGGCTGAGTGTGCTGAACCAGTCCGTCACCGCGTTCTGCTCCAGATCGGAACGGGAAATCAGGGCTTTGTAGGTATCGCCGTAGCCGGCAAAGTAGACGATGTGTGTGCCGACGTAGCTGCCGTTGTTATCGACGATGACCGTATCGCCAACCTCATGCTCCTCGTTGAAGAGCCAGTCATTAATGCCCGTGATCATCTGGCCGTTATAGATTTCTGTATAGAGACCGCCGGTCGTGTTGGAACCGCTGTCATCGGTATAGGCGTTGGCAAGCTCTGCGAAGCTATCTTCCGTGCATTCGCCGGCTTTCCATTCCTCATAGATCTCTTCCGCGCGGGCATGTGCGGCTTCGATCGCTTCATCGGTGATGGTGCCGGTTTCATCAGCTTCGGCCTTGATCAGAATGTGACGCATGGAGGTGACCCGGTAGTTATTTTCGTCCGCATCGTAGCCGAGCTCGATGTAGTGCTCGTTGATCTCTTCTTCAGTAAAGGAAAGGTTATCGACAAAGACGTTGTAGACTTTATTTGCGATGGCCTCATTCTCCAGGAACCGGCGGTAAAGTTCGGTCGTGACCTCGGAACCGTAGCAGGCTTCCAGGTAATCGTTTACGGTATCGAACTTGTAACGTTCAGCGAGTACGCTGAGATCGTCGATGCGGCTTTCGATCTCTTCGCGGTCGGCATCGTCCAGAGTAACGCCGATCTCATCGGCATACTCCACAAGCTCCTGCACCTGGGCGATCTGTTCCACCGCGGATTCCAGGAAGTATCCGTACCAGGTTCCGTCCGAGGAATAGTCGCAGGACTGGCTCTTCAGACCGGTGATTCCGGAGGAGGTGTCCAGACCGTAGTAGGAGGCATATTCGCCGTAATAGTTCGTAAATTCGTTGTAGACCTTGACAAAGTACATGTTGCAGGACTCGAGCGAATAGGCGGTATCATTGACGGTCAGGGCGATCTCGCGCGCGGTCAGGTTGTCAAAGTCGCGGCGGACATGGACGGAAAGGGTCGCTGTGACGCCGTTACACTCCGCCTGAATGCGGGTCTTTCCGGTCTTTTTGGTGATCAGGGTGCACTCGTTTCCGTTAATGTTCTCGAGCTTGACGATGCCGGAATCCTCACTGGACCAGGTGACCTCGCCCTTGAAATCCTCCGGGCCGATGACGACGGTCACGCCCGTCTGTTCCTGTCCGTTCAAAATGTCCAGGCTTTTCACGGCTTCACCGTCCACAGTGATCGTCAGACTGTCCGGCGCCTTTTTCCTGCAGCCGGCGAGAAGACCGAGGGCAAGAAGCATCATAACAAAGGTTAATGTGATCAGTTTCTTTTTCATATAATCCTCCAAAAAACGGGAGGCAGGTATGTTTGCCTGCCTCCCGTTATTATACAGGGGTTTGTTGAATTTACGCTGAAAAACAGCGGGATCCCGGTGAATTATTCCTCTCCCAGAATGACTTCCTTCAGAGAGATCTTCTTGCCGGACCTGCTCTTTTTGATTATAAAGGTGAGGGCGGCGGCTACAACGGCGATTGCGGCTAACGTGACGATGACGATGGCCTTCGTATAGTTCTTTTCCGCTGCGGGCGTCTGCTTGGCCACTTTGTACATCTGGTTGACCATTACATCGAGGGAGCAGATCTCTTCTGCGTTTTGAACGCCGAAAAGTGCCGAAATTGCGGCATTTCCGTCGCAGGACGTATCATAGAGGTAGGAACGGTCTTCGGCCGCTTTTGCCATGTTTTCCGCGGTATCCTCGGGGCTGCCCGCAAACATGGAGAGATAACCCTCGATCGACATGTACCCGAATTCCACAGCCTCGTAGCGGTCCATGGCGGCGAGGGCATCGGCATCGGTCTTGAATTTCTTGGTCAGGGCATCGTAGGTAAGGTTATCGATCTCATACAGTGAAATGAACTGCTCCGTCGTGGTCATGATCTCGATATCGTTTTCCTCGGAATAACGGGACGTCTGGAACAGGATGTCACCGGAAAGCTTCAGCTTGCAGACCTTTTCGTATACGGCGGTGTACAGCGAACGGTCAAAGAATTTCAGGGAATACGCACCGGAGGAGGTTTCCGCCGCGGAGTTTGCGTAACGGTACTTCGCGGATGCCAGAAGGCCGTTCACAAACCGCTGATGATCCTTGGTCCGTACGCGGATCCAGGATTCCCTGGCCATGTAGAAGCCGTGGATGGAGCCGTCCGCGTTGAAGGAGTCGATGAAGATGAGCTTCAGCGGATCCTCCGCGGTCGCATTGTAGGAAAGGATCGCGGGAACATCGGACTCTTCGAAATACGCGGCATCCAGGCCATGTGCATCCTCCATGTATTCGATCACACGCTCCGCGTAACCGGCTTTGTCATGGGCGTCAAAGTAGACATAGGTGGAAAGCTTCTGCGTGCCGGCCAGCTTGCCGATCAGAAGCAGGTTCAATCCCGCGGCATCCTCGGAAAGACCGAGCCGCAGGTATTTCTTTTCACGTTCGTCGCGCTTGCAGCCGCCGAGCGTCAAAATCAGTACTAAAGAGAGCAGGATGAACGGGAGGATCTTTAAAGTCTTTTTCATGCGTTCTCACCTCCTGCATTATTCTGAAGCGCTTGTGAGGCTTCATACTCCGCCTCCTTCTGCCTTCTCATTTCATACAGCTCTTCCAGGATCTTCTCCTTCCGTTTACCGGTATAGTGGTCGAGGGACATAATGATGCCCGGGATGATATTGCCGGCCACACCGGACAGGACGACCAGATAGAAGATATTATTCAGAGTCTGTACGGACTGTACCACGGAGATCGTGGTTCCGCCCAGGGATTTTGCACTGGTGTAGCCGATCAGGACCAGGCCTGCCGGGAACAGAAGGCTTTTCCAGAAACCGGAGATGCGTCCGGCGGTGGAGGAGAGGGCAAAGACCATTGCTTCGCTGCGGACCGGTTCACCGTACTTTTTCCAGGACATGTATTCCATGTAATCGGTGCTATCCGCGAGCAGGATCTTGCGGGAGGAACTCATGGCGCCGTTCGGGAGTCCCGCAAAACCGATCAGGATCATGACGAAGGACAGGGGAAGGCTGCGCGGACCGGTGATGATACCGACGATCAGAAGGATCACATACAGGGTGCCGGTGTAGAAATAGCCGCCGCAGATGATGTCGCGGGAAGAAATCTTATTGCCGATGAACGGGACGGACAGGATACCGATGTAGGACAGTGTCGCACTGATGACACCGGCGGCCGAGGCCATCCAGAAGGCATCGAGGGTCTCCAGATAGAGGTAGGCCAGACCGGAGTAGCAGATCTGGCGGATGGAGTCGACGATCTGGGAGAAGATCAGGCACCACATCGGCCGGTTGAGGAGGAGCACCTTGAAATTCAGTTTGACCGGTGTTTCCTTGCGCCACTTTGCCGCGGTCTTTTCTTTCAGGGTAAAGGCCGGAATGATCATGAAGAAGAAGCCCACCACGGCGAAGAAGATGGAGAAGAGCAGATAGATGAGCTGCTCCTGTTCCATATACAGGGCGATGAACACGGGGATCAGACCGGACGGAAGCATGCCGCCAAAGGTGGAGGCAAACTGGGCGACCGTGTAGAAGTTCTTGCGGTCCTTCGGGTTCGTGGTCATACGGGCGGAGATCGTGTTCAGTGACATGTCGTAGAAGCCGTCGCAGATGATGTAGATCAGATAGAATATGAATACGTAGACGATGCGGAGCTCGATATTGACGTTCGGTACGACGAACAGGAGGATCGATGATATAGCGAGCGGAAGCGGCGTGATCAGCGTAAAAGCCTTGGTCAGCGTCTTACCGTTCTTCATTTTACGGTCCATAATGATGCCGGCCACCGGATCCACGATGATGTTGGCGATCTTGGCCACGAGCTGCAGTATCAGGACGTATGCTGCGGCAATACCCATGAAACGGGTCAAAAACAGCGTGAGGGCGTACGCCTCCACATCCTGTGCCATGGAATTACCGAAGATGCCGGCGGAGTACCCCAGCTGTTCCTTCACGGTAAAGGAAGGATTGTTTGCCACTTTGCTCCATCCGTTTTTGACTTTTTGAAACATGTTTTGTCTGCCTTTTTCCGAACTCATAGGACCTCCTCATTTATGTACAGGAAATAAGTGTCTATAAGATGCTTTTACCCATTTTTCGGCAATATGTCAATAATAAGATGCTTTGTCGAAAATTATTATGTCATTTTGTCGAAAAAATGATATATAATTAAAGTATATCGAAGGAAAGGGGCGTGATCTTTACGGAACTTTTATATATCGGAGCGGGCGTCATCGCACTGCTTGTCGCAGCGGTCTTCATCGCCTATGAGGTCCTGTATCCGCATTATGACAAGAACAACGGGACGGTGCTTGAAACACAGGGAAAGGTCGTCTATGTGAAGAATCCGGGCGGAACGCCGTATCTTATGAAAACAGATGCGAACGGGGAAGTGCTGGATACGGACTTTAAGATCGTGACCAGTACGGATCTTCACGCTCATTCGGAGAATTCCGGGCTTTCCTTTGGTGCACTGTCGCGCTTTCTGGATATGGAAAAGCCGGACCTTGTGATCCTCCTCGGTGATAACGTGGTGGGCCACACGGACGATGAATATCAGAAGAAAATGATCCGCTTCTTTGAGGAGCGGAAGCAGTATTACGGATTTGTGCTCGGAAACCATGATCCGGAGAAACGGATCCGGGAAGCGACCGCGATGAGGGCGATGGACGCGCATACGAGCGTGGAAGAACTGCCCGTTGAAATGCGGAAAGAGATCGTGAAAGCCGGCCGGAAATGGGCGTTTGAAACGCAGGCGGCATCGCCGTACTGTATCGTGTTTGACGAGGACCCGTCCCTTCAGGGCGCCGGGACCTGTGCCGTCAACATCCGGAACAGTCATAAGATCACACAGAGCCTGTTCTTTTTTGACAGCGGAGACTATGTCCTTGGCTTGAAAAGAAAGGACTACGGCACGGAAAAACGGTGCTACGGCAACATCACGAAGGAGCAGCTTCTCTGGTACGAACGGCGGCTCCGGGAAATCACGGAGGAGAATCACGGCGATCGTCCCAAGAGCATGGCGTTTTTTCATATCCCGTTCCCGGAATACTACGATGCGTTCCGCGAAGCGCGGCTGCATCGGAACGGTACCAAACGGATCTTCGGTACCAATTTTGAAAAGCCCTGCTCCGGCGATGTCAACGAAGGCGCCTTTGAGACGATGCTGAAAAACGGCTCCACGCGGATCTGCGTCTGTGGCCATGACCATAAAAATGATTCCGTGATCCGCTATCGGGGGATCACGCTTATGTATTCGATGGGCCTGCCGTTTGACGGCGCCTATAATCGCCACAAAAAGAGCCGGGTGAGAAAACTGCTTTACCGGATCAGCCCGAAGCTCAACACCTTCTCCGAGGGCGTGTCCGTTTTCCGTGTGGAGGAAACGGGGCGCGTGGAGATCCATGCGCGGTATGCGCATGATATCGATGCGTACCGCGGACTGGAACGGTATTTTAAGTCAGCCTATTTTATGTGACTCCGCCTGAACTTTCATGGAGACGTTATGAAAAAGAAAGTCATTCCCTACAAATTCATTTACGGAACGAACGGCACCCCGGGCGTCCTCGAGTATCTGCTCGGGGGTGGACGGGATGCGGCCATGATCACGGAATGCTCGAAGCATCATTTGATGCAGATCCGTGAGCGCTATGACTGCGCGGATTTCCGGGCCAACAACCTGCTTCGCGCATGGCTTTCTTACGGAGAATACTTTACCGACGCCCTTTCTTCGGAGTATAAGGAAACGCTTCTTGGCATGCCCTATACCGATGAAGCGGGCAACAGCATGTGTACCTGGACGGAGAACCATCAACTCTGTTTTGCGGCGTGCCGGCTGCTCCTCGGCGAGCGCTTCCCGGACGATGTCTTCCACGACGGTCAGACCGGCAGCGTGAACGCAGCGGAGGCGGAGAAGAGCATCGACGGCTGGTGCGACTACATTCTGCGGTTCGGCTTTTCGGAATTCGGAAGCGCGAATTATTATCCGTTGACGTTTATGGGCTGTGCAAACATTCTGGAGTTTTCGCGGAATGAGACGCTGAAGGAGAAGCTCCGGATCGTTGTGGATCTTCTGTGTTTCGATGTGATGACATCCGCGACGGAGGACCTTTCGTACAATAAGGCGACGGCGCGTGCATATATCGACAATAAAACGAATTATAAGAATTACATGAAGCCCATCATCGAGGCGCTTCTTGAACGGCCGGTCACGGACCGGCGGGAGACCGCGGCGGCCTTTACGGAAATGCTCGCACACCGGGATGAGAACGGCGAGCCGTACTACCGGATGCCGGCGGTCTTTAAGGAGATTTTCTCTGATACGGAAAAGGAACTCTATGAAAGTAACGGCGTGGATGTGACCGAGTTTAAAAAACTCGGACTGGACCGTTATTCCGAGGAAAAGGTCCGCTATCAGTTCACGCTCGGCGCCATCACGCCCAGGCAGGTGATCGCGCATACGGTCCGCTATCTTTCCGAGCACCGGATGTATCAGAATTCGATGCTTCACGTGCTGTCCCCGTTTGACCATCCGGTCTTTTACCGGACGCCGCTCCTGTATCTGGTGCGCTGTCTGGTACCCCTCCGTTTCGATGACATGGCGACCGGCCGAGGAAACTGCGTGACGTATGTGCGCGGGAACTACGCGGTCTCCAGCCTCCGGAAGTATCACGTGGGCATGGGCGCTTTCCAGCAGAACACGTTCTCGGTCACGATCGGCGACCTGGGACTGTTCGGGAATTGCCCGACCGGAAACAATGACAAATCAAAGAGCCCGGACTACTGGACCGGATCTCTTGTCAATCCGGATATTGCACAGGATAAAGGCGTACTTCTTGTAATCTATGATTTGAGTAAAAATAAGAAAAAAGATCAAAAAACCCATCTGTTCTTCCCGCTTAACAAATTTGATGAGGTGAACACGGAGCATCAGCGGGCGGGCATCCTGTTTGCCCGGAAGGACGGCGTCAATGTGATGGTCCGGACGAACCGCTATGAGGTCCTGCCCCCGCAGGACGATGTTTCGCTGCGCTCCGGCAACAAACTGGCAAACCACGACTTTTCACAGTACGACCTGATGAACCGCGCGGCGGGCCGCCACTTTTATATTTTTGATTTGGACACGGAGCTTTCCTTTGAAGCCTTCACGGAAGACCGCCTGAACCGCCCTTTCGCCTTTGACGAGCAGAAGCTGACCTATGACGGGCGGGTGCTTTCCTACAGGAAAAGCTTTACCGCGAACGGCGTATCCGAAGAGCCCTTTGTACGGCTGAGGAGCAAGTACATTGACGGCGGAGTGTACCGCGCCGGCGATCCGGTCCTGCGCTTTGTGAGGAACGGGTATTCTCATACGATCGATTTTGGGAAAAAGACCCGGGAAGAAGGTGGCGTATGCTGACGTGGATCGCAAACTGTATCATCGCTGCATGTACCAGGACCCTGCCTCGTGACCCGGAGGAGAACTACGACCGCGGGGCGTTGGATGACCTGATCGATGTCCTGGAGGACCCGGAGGGGGCACATCCGGGCATTGGCTATACGTATGCGGACCTGAACGCAGAGAAGCTCCGGACGATCCTTCAACCGGCGTTTTTCATGGTAAACGGCCGGTATGACTGTGGGGATTTCTGGTATCTCCGGCTGCTCAAATTAAAGTATGTTATGGGGGACCGGTTCCCGCTCGAAGAACTGGATCGGGTGTTGACCTCCTTTAAGTTTTGGATCACGTCGCCCGGCCGTGACAGCGTGTGTTACTATTCCGAAAACCATCAGTGTGTGTTCATCGTCTGCGAGTATCTTGCGGGCGATCTGTACCGGGAAAGCGTCTTTTCCATTGACGGGCGGAGCGGCACAGAACATCGAGAAACGGCCAAAGAACGCCTGAAGCTCTGGTTCGGACTCCGGAAAGAATACGGCTTTTCGGAATTCTATTCGTGTAATTACCTGCCCATCAATTTGGGTGCGCTCGGACTTCTTCTGACCTACGCGACAGACGCGGAAGTGACGGAAATGGCCCGTGAGCTTATAACGGAGATCCTGAAGCTGTATGCAGATGCAGCCTTTGAGGGAACCTTTGTCAATGCTTCCGCCCGCGATTATCCGCGGAATCTGGTGAATGCGGCAAAGGACGAACCGAACAGCTCCGTGGTGCTTGAGACGCTGTTCGACGATCCCGAAAACGCGTTGTCACACAGGCACAGTACCGTACGTTTTTTCGCGGAGGCTGTGCTGAAGTACGGAAAATACCGGGTGCCGGAAAGTATTACGGAACGGTACCGCCGTCCGGTCGTTGAGACCGGCGTCGGCATGGGCCTGGACCTTACGGAGCAGAAGAAGGAGGGACTCATCGGACTCGATGACCGCTCCCTTATGATGCAGCTCGGCGCCGGCGCGCTCACAAATCCCGAGGTAATTGAAAATACCCTCCGGATGATGAAGAAATATAAGCTGTACCACAGTGATTTCCTCAGCTGGATCCGGTATCTGACGGTTCCGTCGCTTCGCGTGCTCGGCCTGCTCCCGTGGTGGTCCGCGCGGAGGAATTATTTCCAGAACGGCATGGCGCTTGAGAAGGGCAATGTCTACACCTACCGGAACGGACATTTCAAAGTATCCTGCCTTCAGACGTACCATCCGGGAAGCAGCGGTGCCCAGAAAAATACGATGGCGGTGACTCTCCCTCGTGGTGTCACATTGTTCACGAATCATCCCCTCCGCGCGGAAGACGCCCGGTGCAGCTTCCGCCGTTCACCGTCTTATTTTGGCGGATACGGTATCGCACCGTGTGCGGCGGCCCACAGGAACGTGGTCCTGATGCTTTACCGGATCCCGAAGAGGCGGCCGGCATTTGCTCCCTGCGGGATGCAGACATTCACGCACGCCTTTTTCCCTGCGGAGCTTTTTGACGAGTATTCGGTGAACGGAAATGCGGCATTTGCCTGCGTGGGCGATACATATGTTGCGGTCATCGGAAAAAACAGGCTTTTATTAAAGACCGTGAATGACCGGGTGTTTGAAGCGCTCGACGGAAAACTTGCGGATCCTGAAACGCCCTGTGATCTGATTCAGGAAGGGCGCGAAAGCTATTGGATCTACGAGCTTTCATCGGCGGATAAGGAAGATTACGCGGCATTTATGGCGAGGGTCCGGAAGAACCGCGCGTCTTATGACGGACAAAGGCTGACCTATGGAAGCGAAACGGAATATGAGCTTACGTACGACGGGGAATTCCGCGTGAACGGCGAAAGTATGAATACGGATTACGCGTGGGAATGGGGGAAGGAGTATCCATGAAGAAAAAGGAAAAGACCGGGGGCAGGGAGAAAACTGCGGGACAGGAGAAGACGACGAAAAACCGTAGGAAAAGAGCGTTGATCGGCATTGTTGCCTCCGTTTTTGTACTGCTTCTTGCGCTGATGATCGCGTTTGATTTTGTGCTGCCGGTGACCTATTCGGTCGATGAGTCGCAGATACGGAAAAACGAAAACTACAATGTCAAGGTGGTCTCTTCCGGAGAGTTTACCGCACTTGCGAAAGTGAACCCGGACGGCACCTATTCCGATGAGGATTTCAAAGTCATGGCTTTCACGGACATGCACCTCGACCACTACAAGGAACGCGGGGATTATTCGATCAATCTGATGATCCGCGCCATCGTGAATGAGCAGCCGGATCTTGTGATCTTTGACGGCGATATCATTACGTCGTCGTTCAATAACCATCGCGCGCGTCAGCTTTGCCGCGTCATGGAAGAGCTCGGCGTCTACTGGGCCTACGCGCTCGGAAATCATGAGCATGACAACAACTTCAGCATTTCCCGTACCCTGATGATGCGGATCTTTGCGTCCTATGACCATTGTCTGGTGGATCCGAAGGCGAAGAAAACATCGGCGGGGGAGAAGGTGGACGGCGTCGGAAACTATGTGATCAACCTGCTGAATGCGGAGGGCAAGGTGCGCGAGAGCCTGTTCATTATGGATGGCGGGCAGAAGATGGCAAAGAGCGACTTCGCCAGGTATTACGGAACGGAGTTCACGGATGCCGACCTGGATTACGACTATGTCAAGGATTCGCAGATCACCTGGTATCGCGAGGCACTGACAAAGATCCGGGAGAAAAACGGGGCCGATGTTCCCTCTTCCCTGTTCATCCACATCCCGCTCGTCGAGTATGCCGATGCTTACAACACCTACACCGGTGAGACGGAAGTGAGCCCGATGAACCGCTATGAATACCCGCTCGGAACGGATGCGGACAATCAGCTGATCTCCGGCCTCCGCCGCGAGACCGTCAATTCCTCCGGCCACAACTCCGGCCTCTTTGACATGCTTCTTTCCGAAGGCTCCACGAAGCTGGTCGTTGCCGGCCACGATCACATCAACGATTTCATCCTGAACTACAAGGGCATCACGCTTGCGTACTGCGAAACGAGTGGCTACAGCAGTTACAACGTGCTTTCCAAGAAGGTCGTTCTGGAGGGCGAGGGCCTGATCCAGGGCTATTCGATCTACACCTATGACCGGGACGGCGGCTTCACGATCGAGACGAAGCATAACGCGGATATGGACTACTACAGTGAGTATGAAGAAGGACTCATGGGCGTGATCCGGAAATGACCGCAGGAATAAAAATACCACCCCCTCGTTCCGAGCGAGGGGGTGGTTCTTTTTTACTGCCTTTTAGATCATTCCGACACTGACGGCGATCATCAGTTGGCCGGCGTAGTACAGGGCGATCAGAAGATCGACGAAATACATTTTGTGATGTTCCCGGCACTTGTTGTACACGAGAGTGATATCACTTCCGAGAAACAGGGTGATACCGATGGCAAAGAACAGCCTGCCGGTGTTCATCGGCTGCGTGAGGAAGGTGACCCAGCTGAAAGCGACCGCAGTGCAGAGCGTCGCAAGATACAGGCTGAGCAGGAGCCGGAAGTATCCGGGAGCCCGGATCACACACTGCAGCGGGACAAGAACGAGTACCGCAAGCAGGAACGCGGCGGGGATCGATAAGGCCGGGTAGAGCATCGCCGTAGGAGACAATGCGCCGATGAAGCAGCCGTGTCCGAGGAGGAACAGCACGCTGCCCAGGTAGAAACAAAGGGTATCGTACTTTTTCGGTACCACTTGGTTCAGGTCCAGAAGGACATCTCCGAACAGGTCCGGGATATGGGCGGCGAGGACCCACAGCGCAAACCGCCGGACACTGCAGTGCGGGACGGAAAGTGCTGTGATCAGGACAAAGGCCAGGCTGGAAAGCGTTTTCAGCGTAAGCCTCAGACGATGGTTCTTCCTCCGTTGGACGATCTGCATCAGGATGGGGCACAGGACCCCGGGAACAAGCAGGACATAGATCATTATTTCATATACCCCAGATAATCCTTATTGGCTTCGAAGAGCTCATCGACCATAGCGCGGATCTCATCCAGTGAAAGCACGGACGCCGCATTCTGATCGAAATAGCAGGCCTGATAGATCTTTTCCTTACAGCCGGTGACCATGCCTTCCACCGCCAGGTTTTCCGCCATTGCGGTATAACTGATCAGCGTTGCAAGCTCCGGCGGGATCTTGCCCACATGGATCGGTTCGATGCCGTTCGGACTTGCAAGTACCGGTACTTCCACGCACGCGCCTTCCGGAAGATTGTCCACAAGACCGAAGTTCCGGACATTTCCGTTGAATTCAAAGGGCGTCCTGTCACCGAACATGGCATTGAAAATGACGGCCGCATATTCGGAACCGCGCTCCAGATTCCTGGGATCATCGGCAAAGGTCAAATACTCTTCCTTCCAATTTTCACGGGTCGAGTGATCCACGCCCTTGGCCATGGCATGATAACCCGGGTTCCAGCCGGTTCCCGGCCAGCAGTACTTTTCGATCAGGTCCTGCCGCTTACGGAACCACGGAACATACTCGGAGCAGTGACCGGAGGACTCGGTCACGTAATAGCCGAGGTGTTTGAACAGCTCGTTACGGACGATCTCTTCGTTGTAGATCGCCGGATCCTTCATGGCCTCGCGGATGGCCGGGTAAGCATCCTTGCCCTTGACCTTGAAGTCAATATAGAAGGCCTGGTGGTTGACGCCCGCGCAGGTGTAGGTGACGTCGCTATAGTCTGCGCCGATCCAACGCGCCAGCATCTGGGAAGTGCCCTGAACGCTGTGGCAGAGACCGGTGACACAGATATCGGAAACCATCTGCATACCGCAGCAGAGAATGGCCATCGGGTTCGTGTAGTTTAAAAAGACGGCCTTTGGGCAGTACTCTTCGATCTCACGACAGAGCTTCAGCATTTCCGGCCAGGTACGGAGCGCACGGAAAATGCCGGATACGCCGCGGGTATCGCCGACGCAGAAGTCCACGCCGTACTTCATCGGGATCGCCACGTCCTGTTTTGCAAGCGTGCGGTCCACGGCGATGGTGCAGAGCACACCGTCGGCGCCGGTCAGGGCTTCCTTACGGTCCGTCGTTGCCACGACTGTTGCGTGGTGACCGCCGTTCCGGTTGATCTTTTCAACACACTCCCTGACGATCGCCAGCTTTTCCTCATCGATGTCCATTAGCGTAATACATACATCATCGAATGCCGGGAAGGTCAGAATGTCCCGCACCAAATTTCTGGTGAAAACGAAACTGCCGGCTCCGATAAAGGTGATTTTTTTCATCGTTTTCCTCCTTTTCAGCTTCCCGGGTCACGAACAGGAAGCTTGTATTGTCTGATTACACCATACACGGGTTTTTCCGGAGTGTCAATTATTCGATCTGCTTATTTTTGCCGGCGGAAAAAATCACAGATATTTCACAGCATTAGCGCTATGGCGGCTGCTTTTTTAAGTTTCATTTCAGCGTCTTTTATTATATTCGGTGCCAGGACGGATACCACAGGGGGCGGAAAGGAGTAACCGTGAAAAAGAGCTCGCATGTTTTTGAACGTTATGAGACCAAATTTCTGATGAGCCGGAAGGCGTATGAAAGCATCATGGAAGATGTGCGGAAGTATATGGAACTCGATACCTTTGGTCATAGCCTTATCTGCAATATTTATTATGATACACCGGATTTTAAGATGATCCGGAGAAGCCTCGATCATCCGCTTTATAAGGAGAAGATCCGAGTGCGAAGCTACGGTGTGTCAGAGCCCGACGGGAAGGTGTACATTGAACTGAAGAAAAAGTACGAGGATGTGGTCTACAAGCGGCGGGCGTCCTGCATCGAGACCCGGATCGAAAACTTCTTCACAGATCCCGCGGAGAAAAATACGCAAATTGCCCGGGAAATCCGGTACACGTACGGGAAGTACGAGGGCATCGGCCCGCGGATGTACATTTCCTATGAAAGGGAAGCGTATTATCTGAAGGACGGCGATCCGGATTTCCGTGTGACGTTTGATGAAAATATCCGTTTCCGGACCGATGGGCTTTCTTTGTGCGTTCCGCCGTCGGGAGAACGGGTCATCGCAGAGGATCAGGTCCTGATGGAACTGAAATGCGCGGAGAGCATTCCGTTTTGGATGGTACGGGCATTGTCCCGTGAAAAGGTATATAAGACGAGCTTTTCCAAGTACGGAACGGCTTATGTGAAATTGTGTAAGACAGGAGAGCAGTATGCAGCAGTTATTTGACAGTATTTTTGAAACCTCTTCCGCAGCGGTCATCACGCCCGGCGGATTCATTCTTGTGATTCTGGTATCGCTTGCGGCGGGACTGGTCCTTACTCTGACGGCGATGTGGCGTGTGGAAAGCACGAAAAGCTTCATGGTAGCGCTGGCGGCACTTCCCGCAGCGGTCGCGGCCGTGATCATGATGGTCAACGGCAACCTCGGCGCGGGTGTAGCCGTGGCCGGTGCTTTCGGCCTGGTGCGCTTCCGTTCGGCAGCGGGTTCCGCCAGAGAGATCGGCGCGTTGTTTGCGGCAATGGCCGTCGGCCTGATGACCGGCATGGGATTCCTTGGTTATGCCGCCCTTTTTACCGTGATCTTCGGTGTTGCCATGATGGCTTACACCGCGATGGACTTTGGCGGAAAGAAGGCTGTAAAGCCGGTCAAGGAGATCCAGATCACGATTCCGGAGGATCTGGATTTTAACGGGGTTTTCGAGCCGGTGTTTGAGGAGTATACTGAAAGTTATAAGCTGGTGCAGGTCAAGACGACGCATATGGGCAGCCTGTTCAAGCTGAAGTATGAGATCAAATTGAAGGAAACTGCACGGGAGAAGGCCATGATCGATGATCTCCGCGTACGGAACGGCAATTTGGAAGTTATGGTGTCCTTCCGCGAGACGGTGAAGACCAGCGAGCTGTAAGGATATCGGAAAGGCCGGTAACGATGATGAAAAGAATTTGGGCATGTATACTCTCAGCGGCACTTGTTTTATCTGTGAGCGCCTGCGGAAATAAGACCGGGACATCGGACACGAAAACAACGGCGCAGGCGACGGCCGGAAGTGAAAACGGGACGGCTTCGTCGTCTGATATAACGGCGAACGAGGATCCGGAATCGTCGTCTGTTCAAACAGAAGCGGTGGATTATGCATCCGTTTCCGCGGACGATGTGGAAGCGATCGTCGCACAGGATGCCGAGGACAGCCGGAAGGCGATCACCGGAGAATTCACCGTGACCACCGAGACGGAGAATGGCTATACTGTGAGCGGTTCTACCGTGACAATCACCACGGAAGGTGAATACACCTTAAGCGGTGTTCTGGAAGGCAATCTTGTGGTGGATGCGGTGGAGGCAAAGGTCGAGATCCGGCTTTCCGGCTGCAGCATTACCTGCAGCGATGCGGCGCCGATCACGGTCCGGAATGCAAAGAACGTCAGTATCAGTGCGGAGAAAGAGACATTCAACGAGGTGATCGATGCGCGTGATGTACGCAGTGAGGATCCTGAAGAGGAGACTACGCCGGCAAATGCCGGAGCGGCGATCTACAGCACCTGCGATCTGACGGTAAAGGGGCACGGTGCGCTTGTCGTATCGGCTGCGTATAATAACGGCATCGCCTCCAAAGATGATCTTGAGGTCAAAAACCTGACGCTCAGGGTCACGGCGGCGAACGATGCGCTGAAGGGAAATGACAGCGTGACGCTTGAGGATGCGGAGATCATTGCCATCGCAAAGTCCGGGGACGGCATTCAGACCGATAACTCCGGTCTTTCCGATAAAGGAAACCAGAAGGGCACGATCACAATTAGCGGCGGCACCGTGAATATTTATGCCGGACGTGACGGAATCGCATCGGCGTATGACGTGGTGCTGACGGGGAACGGAAGTCTCTCCATTGACACCGATACCTATTCCGATTACACCGAGGAAGGCGCAAGCACAGGCGGTACGGATATTTATCTGATCCTGAGCACATCCGCGTATGACTCCGGCAGCGATTATTATGCCTGTTACAGTAAGGGCACCGATACCGAAAACGGCGTATTTGTGAAAACTTCGGAAACAATTAACGTTTTCAGCGGCCGCACGAGTTATTACGGGCTTCTTTTGAAGGCACCGGCCGGTTATGACCACGTAACGTTTTGCTCTTATGAAAAAGGTGCGGAAGCGGATACGGATAATTATGAATACTGTTCGGAGACCATGACCATCAATACCAGTCAGAATGCGTATCTGATCTCCTCATTGTCCGAAAGCCTCATGAGCGGCGACTGGGTGACGCTTTCCCGGGACAGCTCCGGAAAGAACGGACAGGAGTATTCAACGAAGGGCATTAAGGCGGAAAATGTCATCACGATCGATGGGGAAATCACGGTAGTGATCCGCTCCACGGATGATGCGATCCATGTAAACGGCGGCGATGAACTTGAAAACGGTGCGACCGGTGCCGGGGAATTCGTTATGAACGGCGGGCGGATAAAACTGACGACCGCGGATGACGGTGTTCATGCCGACGGTACGCTTACCGTGAACAGCGGGTTGCTGATCATAACCGGATCCTATGAAGGTCTGGAAGCGGCAGAAATTACGATAAACGGCGGACGGTCCTATGTCTATGCATCGGACGATGCAGTGAACGGCGCGGCATCCGGATATGCTTCCGCCACGGTCACGGTGAACGGCGGTTATCTGGAAGTGGAAACACCGTCCGGCGATACCGATGCCATCGATGTGAACGGAAGCTATATCCAGACGGGCGGCTTCGTGCTGGTCAAGGGCGGAAGTACCATGGGCAGTGTTGCGGGTTCCGTGGACGTGGACGGAAGTGTTACCGTGGACGGCGGATGCATCATCGCCTGCGGCGGTGTCTGTGAAGGGCCGGAAGGCAAGGCGAATGCCTACATCGAAAGCGGTACAAGTCTTGCGGCCGGTGATTACACGCTGACGGATGGCAGCGGGAATATCGTTTGCGCCTTTACACTGGACGGAAGCTACTACGGTTTCTGGGTGGCCTGTGACGGCCTCGCGACCGGCGGCGAATACGCGTTGACAACGGGCGGGAAGGCCGTGCTCTCCTGGACGCAGGAAGAAGGAACGATGGGTACCGGAAACAGCTTTGGCAGCGGCTTTGGCGGCGGATTCGGCGGCGGAAGAAGACCATAATGAAGAAATAGAAAAAGCTGAACTGACTGAAGAATGACACAGCTTCTTTATTCCTCTCCCATTTTCAGGATCAGCTCGTCTTCAAACACACCGTCATGGATGATCAGCTGCCCGTCGACATAGACATTCGGGCGGTTGACATCAAAATCAATGTGCTCGGTGGAGTGAATGATCTCACCGCGCTGATGGTTATTTCCGATCGCCACATGGACACAGCCGATCGAATGGCTCTGGTCCTCCTTCCAGCCGTAAATGCCGTTTTCGGGAGAGTCGGTCGTCACGATACCGAGTTCATCACAGAGCTCCGGCTTGGGATCCACATCCTCCATCAGCTTGTCGAGACGCGCGACCTGGACCGGATCTCCGGAGTAGCGGACAAGATAGCTGTCCTCGTACTCCATGCGGAAGGGCTTCTTCCAGAGCTCGCACTGACCCGGGAGATTCGGACGGATCGGAAATCCGTGCTGATTATATGCGCGCTCCGTGGCTCCGTCGACCATGACAACGCCGTGAACGCTGTGAAAGCTCGGCACAATGGCAACCTCCGAATAGAAGGGAATGATGCCCATGACCGGGTACATGCCGTCCGGTGTGGAGCCTACCTTGACATAAAGATCCGTGCCGATCTCCGTCGTTACGTGGACCTCCGAAGCCTTCTTCAGCCAGCTATAGAGCGCCAGCGCCCGGCGCCGGTTCATCATGACCTGTTCTTCATTGATCTGCCATTTATCGAGACCGTCGATCTCCAGAATAAAGCGCTTTCCGGCGCCCTTTCCGGCGAGCGCGGCATCCGCCTCCTTCTTGGAGCCGATGAAATAGTCAAAACCGGTCTGGACCTGGGGCGTGACCATAAAGGTGATGTCCGCATTGAGAACCGCCTGCTTCACAGGCTCCATGATCGGGAGCTTCGTATATTTCTCGTCGCCGCCGTAAATACCCACATCGATGATGCAGATGTTCATGCCGAGATTTCGCGCACACTCTGAAAAAAGATAAGAGTACTCATAGGATTTCGTATCTCCGAGCATGACAATGTTGTCGCCCGGCTTCGCCTCGGCGAGCTTTAAGAGAATGAACTCAGAATTCTTTAATGCCAGCTCATGCTGTTCACGTGTTAATAACATCCTTTTATCCTCCGGGTAATATGATTTTCTTTTCGAGCCGATTTCGAACCGATTCTTATGCATCATATTGTAACAGCCACAGATCCCGGCTATAATGGACACAGCACAACATTTATTGGACTTTTCGAAACAATTGTAATCAAAGTCCACCGTGCTTTTCGAAAAATCCGTATTACAATTTAGGAGAAAACGATATGATCATCGACATGGAACGCATGGATCAGGCAGATATCAGTCTCTCAGACATCACACCGTCCTATCGCTATCACCGATTTGAAAACAGCTACGACCTCCGGAATTCCCCGAAAAAGACCCACACGCTCCTTCTGTTCAGCGGCTGCACCGGAGACTATTCCTTCACGGACGGTACTGCGCTTCATGCTGCGGAAAATGACATCGTTTACATCCCGCAGGGGCTCGGCTATGCCGTCGACTTCACCCAGCGTAACGCCGAGTACGGCTGTGTCCGCATCGAGTTCCGCATGCTCCAAAACGGAGAGTCCTGCAGTCTCTCGGCCTCCGCGTTTTCCTTTAGGAACAGCGATCCGAAGCTTGAGCGGGATTTTCTGGACATGGCGGAGGAAGCGGGACATCCGATGCCCTCCAGGCTTTACATCAAATCAAAAATGTTCCATCTCCTCGACAGGATCCACCGCCACATGTATGAATCAGGTCTCGACCGCACAAAATTCGGCATCATCCGCACCGGGATCCTGTATCTGGAAAAGGACACCGAACAGAAAAAGAGCATCGGGGAGATCGCGGCCGACTGCGGCGTGAGCAGTGTCTATTTCCGGAAGCTCTTCCGCGAATATGCCGGCGTGAGCCCGGTGGAATTCAGGATCCGGAAAAAGCTCGAGCGCGCTGCGGAGCTTTTGTCGACCGGAGAGATGAATGTCACAGAGACCGCGTACGCCTGCGGCTTTGATGATGTGTGTTACTTCGAGCGCCTGTTCAGAAGCAGGATGAACTGTACGCCCGGGGAATACCGGCGCAGAGGGGATTAAACTTGTTTTCCCCACTTAGCGCTCTGCGCGCTTGAAGGGGGGCGCCACTTCTGAGATGAACTTGAAGGATTGCGAAGCCACGCACACAGGTGATATACTGACTGACAAGTCCATATAAGAGGCTTCCGTTCGGAATTCTTCAATCCCGGCTGCCGCGCCTTCCTTGAGCGGTGCCTTGAGGTCTTGGAGCAGATCCTTGACTACTTCAGGCAGTTTGCGCGCGCAGACGGACTCCTGGAAAGTGCCTATGACAAGTGGAATCTCGTGGACTGGCCGAAGAATCTCCGCTGACAAAAAGATGGGGCTGTGAAAAAATAACGTTTTTTCACAGCCCCTTTTATTATGCCTCAGCAGTCGTTTTACAGCGTGACCGGACGGGTGCCGAACAGCTCCATATGATGCTTGATGTAATCCTTTGCAGCCTTCTGGCCCATACCTACAAGTGCGTTGAAGACCGGACGACGGCCGGCTTCGTTCATCTTGTCAAGAGCAGCAACGATGGCCTTACCACCCTCGATCTGAACGTAGGTAGCGAAGTTGATCTTAACGATACCGTTCTCGATGCAGGTACGGAACTGCTCATCGGTCAGACCGGAAGCACCGTGCATAACAAGCGGAACCGGAATCGCTTCGCGGATCTCTGCGATACGCTCGTAGTTCAGGACCGGCTCGGTAGCATAGAAGCCGTGAGCGGTACCGATGGAAACTGCAAGCAGGTCGGTATTGGTCTCTTCATAGAAGCGCTTTGCGTCTTCAACGGAGGTGTACTGAGAATTGTTCAGGTCGTTGTTGCTTGCAACGTGGCCGATCTCCGCTTCAACGAGAACGTCACATGCATGAGCGGCTTCGATAACTCTCTTGGTCAGCGCGATGTTTTCATCCATCGGAGCCTGAGAAGCATCGATCATGACGGAGGATGCACGGTTCTGGATACCGCGGATGCATCCGCCAAAGGTTCTGGTATGATCAAGATGGATAATGACCGGAACCGGGCTGTTTGCGGCACGTGCGATGACCATGTTGATCAGTGCCTTGGTAGCTGCTGCGTTCAGCATGCTGTTGCCTTCCGGAGCTTCCGGATCATGGAAGTCCCAGATCTGCAGCATAGCCGGAACACCGAGCTCTTCAGCAGCGGTCAAGATAGCATCTGCAGTGTTGATATCGAATGCGTTGAAAGCACCGATGGCCCAACGCTCTTCTCTTGCCTGCGCAAGGATCTTCTTCTCCTGAGTACCTGTTACGATCATGTAATTACCTCTGGTTTGTTTGATAGTAGTATTGTTTTGCGACCCTCTCCAGGGTCATGATTTCATAAGAACTGCGTGAAACGCACAACTATACATATTATGCCACAAAATTTTTTTTTTGCATCAGTATTTTTTAAAAAAATATGTGGACAATACTGCCTGTTTTTTATTGAAATTCACGTAATGCGGCTTGATATACGCGCGTTTTAAGGCTCGTTTCAACATTGGCCGATATTCTATAATAGTCGGCATCTATCCGGCCGGCGGAACGGAGCAACTCATGGAACTGAAAAAAGCCATGAAGGACATAATGTCTTTCATGGCTTTTCTGTTATCGACGGACTCAGATACGTTCCTTTACGTTTTCGTTGATCTCCGCAAAGAGCTTTTCGATCATCGCCTGAACCTCGGCGACCGCATTGTCGTAATCCACAAGAGCGGAGTAACGCTTGTCGCGGGTGACCATTTCCACCTGGCCGTTCTTCAGATTTTTGGGACCGACCACAACGCGGACCGGCACGCCCAGAAGATCGGCGTCGGCAAACATGGCGCCGGCACGGATGTCGCGGTCGTCATAAAGGACTTCCACGCCCTTGGCCTGCAGTGCGGCATAGAGCTTATCGGCTGCGGCTTTGCATTCGGCATCGTCCACGCGCATGCAGCACAGATGGACCTGCCACGGTGCGATGGAGATGGGCCAGACGGGACCGTAGTTATCGTGCTTGGCCTCCATGACGGAAGCGGCCAGACGGCCCACACCGATGCCGTAACAGCCCATGATCGGGATCTGCTCCCCGCCGTTCTCATCGATATAGGTCATGCCCATGCTCTTTGAGTACTTGGTACCCAGCTGGAAGATGTTGCCGACTTCGATGCCGCGGCTGATCTTGATGGACTTCTTACCGCAGCACGGGCAGATATCGCCGGTGCGGATCTTGGCAACATCGACGTATTCCACATCGCCGATATCACGTTTGATATTGAGTCCGATGTAGTGGTAATCCGGCTCGTTGGCGCCGGCACAGAGACTTTCGATGCCCTCTAACGTACGGTCGTAAATGACGGTGCAGTTCGCGTGCTGATTGTAGGGGCCGCAGAAGCCCGGAACGATGCCGGAATCTTCGCTGATCTCCGCCGGATGGACCTTGTCCTTTAACAGATTGGTCAGCTTCGTTTCATTGATCTCATAGTCACCGCGGATGAAGACGATGACATAGGAATCATCGCTGTTCTTCTGATAAATGACGGCCTTGCAGGATTCCTCGGTGCGGCTGTTCAGATAATTGCAGACATCCTCGATGGTCTTCTGATGCGGAGTGTAGACCTTTTCGAGGTCCTGCATCGGGGAAACACCGGAGTTGTCGGCGGTGGTGTCGGCCGCTTCCATGTTGGCACTGTAGCCGCATTCCGGACACAGGACGATGGAGTCCTCGCCGGCGTCCACAAGCAGCATGTATTCGTGAGAAACGCTGCCACCGATCATGCCGGAGTCGGATTTTACGGAAACGACCTCCGGGATACCGGCTCTTTCAAAGATACGGTCATAAGCATTGGCCATGCGTGCGTAATACTGTTCCAGATCCTCCTGTGAGGTATGGAAGGAATACGCATCCTTCATCGTAAATTCGCGGACGCGGATCAGGCCTGCGCGCGGTCTTGCCTCATCGCGGAACTTGGTCTGGATCTGATAAATGGAAAACGGATACTTGGCATAGGTGCTGCCGTATTCGCGCACCAGTTGTACAGCGGCTTCCTCGTGTGTCATACCGAGGACCATCTTTGCGCCGGAGCGGTCTTCAAAGCGGAGCAGTTCCTTACCGACGCTTTCGTAGCGGCCGGATTCCTCCCAAAGAGAGCCGGGCAGTGCGACCGGGAACAGGACCTCCTGTGAATCGCAGGCATCCATTTCATCGCGGATGATGGCCTCGATCTTTGCGGTGACGCGCTTCATCGGCGGGTACAGAGAGTAGATACCGTTGGAAACATTTTTGATATAACCGCCGCGGACGGAGAAGGTATGGCTGTCGATGACACAATCAGCCGGTTTTTCCTTAAATCTCAGACCGACAAGATTTGCAAGCTTCATAGGAACTCCTTTCAAACAACAAAATAAAAAAACGTCCCGGGCCATATTTCACAAGGGACGGATGGAGTTGTTTTACAACCATTATAATGTAGGACAATTCGCAGAGGATGTCAATACAAAGTACGGCATATATCATAAGTGATATTACATCATAGCCAATCGGGTATTAGGCGCGCGGAAAAGTATAATGTATGATAGATGAAGAAATAAAATATCCAACAAAAGGAGATCATGTAATGAAAACAGCGATTATTACCGGTGGTTCCAGAGGTATCGGCGAAGCGATGGTTTTAAAGCTTGCTGAAATGGGCTACAATGTTGTTGCAAACTATCGTTCCGATTCTTCCAAGGCGCTGACCGAGGCTCTGATCGAAAAGATCGAAAAGGAATACGGCGTACAGGGCCTGGCAGTACAGGCTGATGTCTCCAAGTATGAAGACTGCGAAAAGCTTGTGAATGCGGCAGTTGCAAAGTTCGGCGAAAAGATCGATGTTCTTGTAAACAATGCCGGTATCACCAACAATGCACCGTTCTGCGAGCTTCCGCAGGAAAAGTACATGTCTGTTCTTGAGACCAACCTGATCTCTGCTTTCCATATGTGCCATTTCGTTGTACCGTACATGGTAAAGGCAAACGAAGGCTGCGTTATCAGCACTTCCTCCATCGGCGGTCTGATGGGCGTTGCGAACCAGGCAGACTACTGTGCATCAAAGTCCGGTCTGATCGGTATGACCCGTGCACTGGCAATGGAATTCGGTAAGCAGAACATTCGCTTCAACTGCATCTGCCCGGGCATGATCTGGACCGATATGCTCCGCGGTGTAAACCAGGATGAAGTAAACGCACTGGCGATGGCGATCCCGATGGGTAAGATCGGTGATTGCGATGATATCGCAGTTGCTATGGAATTCCTGATCAAGGATAAGTACATGACCGGTCAGTACGTATCGCCGAACGGTGGTATCTACATGCCGTAACCGTTTATAACGGATCAAGAAAGAGCGCGCGAAAAGCGGGCTCTTTTTTATTGAATTCCCGAAGCATACCCATTTGGAAAGTGTCAAAAACCGTCCTTGCGACCGGAGAAATCTGTACAGAATCAACAAAAATGCAGCCGCTTTAGCACTTTAGCACAATAGAGTGTTGACGCGCTAAAGCAACTGTGCTAATATAACTCCGTTACATTTGAACAAACGGGAACGTAAACAAGAATGTGTCCCGAAAAGAGGAGTTTAATATGAAGAAGATCACAGCATTATTACTTTCGGTATTATGTGTTCTCTGCCTGGCTTCCTGCGGAACCAAAAAGGCAGATGAGCCGTCCATCGACCCGGCGGTCGATCGTTTAGGCGCCATCAAGCAGAAGGGTTACCTTGAAGTTTGTACCGAGCCGTATTTCGCACCGAACGAATTCATCGATGTTTCCAAGACCGGTCAGGATCAGTACCAGGGTATGGATATCGAACTTGCAAAGTACATCGCCGACAAGATCGGTGTTGAACTTAAGATCGTTCCGCTGGAATTCGGCGCCGTTCTTGCGGGTATTGCAGAAGGCAAGTATGATCTGGCAATTTCCGCACTGGCATATTCTCCGTCCAGAGCCGAGTCCATGGCAATGTCCAAGGGCTACTACTTTGGCGGTGACGGCTACGGTATCGTCTGCAGAGCGGAAGATGTTGACAAGTATCAGACCATCGAAGATGTTCAGCAGGCCGTTGTAATTACGCAGAGCGGCTCCGTTCAGGAAGCGATGTACAAGCTGTATGTCGGCACCTCCAAGGAATTCAAGCTGACCTCCAGCATGACCGATACCTACCTGGCAGTTCAGGAAGGTAAGGCCGATGTCGGTATCGTTGCCTGCTCCGCAGCGCAGCTGTACGCAGACGCGAACCAGAATAAGCTTGCGGTTCCGGCGCTTCGTTTCGATGTATCCGAGGAACTGACCGGTACCCGTGTCGGTGCTTGCCTCGACGGTACGGACAGTCTGATGGAAGTTGTTAACGAGTGCATTGACGAACTGCTTGCCGACGGCACGATGCAGAAGTGGCACGACGAAGCCGAAGCATACGCAAAGAAACTTGGCGTAGATTGATCTTAGCAAAAATCATCACTATTTTTCAATCACCGGAGGCGGACTCTCCCCGTCCCCGGTGATTGTGACGTTGAAGGGATTCTTTATGGAATACATCATCAAAATTCTGCAGAGATATTACATGGTGTTCCTCCGCGGTCTGTGGGGAACCATCTGGCTCTCGGTCGTTACGATCATTTTCGGTTCGATCCTGGGTGTTCTTGTTGCGCTGATGCGTATGGGCAAAAACAAGGTGCTGAACGGCATCGCCAGCGTGTACATTGAGATCCTGCGCGGTACACCGGTACTTCTGCAGCTGTACTTTTTCTGGCTGGGACTTCCGAAGCTGCTCGTGATGTTTGAACCGAGTGACACGTTCTGCATCATCGTGGCACTGGTCATTAACTCGTCCGCATACGTGGCGGAGATCATCCGTGCAGGCATCGGTGCCGTAGATAAGGGACAGTTCGAGGCGGCTCGAAGCCTGGGCCTTTCCGAGCGCAACATGATGGCCAAGGTCATTATGCCGCAGGCTATCAAGAATATTCTTCCTGCCATCGGCAATGAATTCATCTCAATTATCAAGGGTACGTCCCTTGCATCCACGTTCTTCATCGTGGAACTGACGACCAGCTTTAAGACGATCCAGTCCACTACGTTCCGTGCGATCGAACCGCTCCTGATCTCAGGTGTGATCTACTTCGTACTGACATTCACGCTGTCAAGACTGCTTCGTATTATGGAAAGGAGGATGAAAGCCAGTGACTGATGTTATTATTCGTACAGAGGGCCTGACCAAGAGCTTCGGCGAGTTACAGGTCTTAAAGGGCATCGATACCGAGATCCGAAAGGGCGAGGTCGTATCGATCATCGGACCGTCCGGCGGCGGCAAATCCACGTTCCTGCGCTGCCTCAACCTGCTTGAAACTCCCACATCCGGTAAAGTACTTTTTGAAGGTACGGACCTGACCGACAAAAAGACCAATATCCAGCAGGTGCGCCAGCGCATCGGTATGGTATTCCAGAACTTTAACGTCTTCCCCAACATGACCGTGCTTGACAATATCACGCTTGCGCCTATACTGGAGAAGAAGGTACCGAAGGCAGAAGCGGAAGCCCGTGCGCGTGAGCTTCTGGCCAGAGTCGGTCTTTCCGACAAGGAAAACGAGTACCCGAGAAAACTGTCCGGTGGTCAGAAGCAGCGCCTCAGCATCGTGCGTGCGCTTGCGATGGACCCCGATGTCATGTTGTTTGACGAGCCCACCTCCGCACTGGATCCGGAAATGGTAAAAGAGGTTCTGAATGTTATCAAGGACCTTGTAAAGACCGGTATGACCTGCCTGATCGTAACGCATGAAATGGCGTTTGCACAGGAAGTCTCCGACCGCGTTTTCTTTATCTGCGACGGTATTATCAAGGAAGAGGGCGATCCTCAGACATTATTCACCTGCCCGAGAGATCCGGCAACCATCCGTTTCCTGAGCATGGTACTGTAAAGGGGAAAATATGAACGATAAAGAGCAGATCACAAGTTATGTGGCACGTGTTGCTGAAAAAACAAAGAAGATCGCAAAGGATATCTGGGATTACGCGGAAATCTCCTACACGGAGACCCGTTCGGCAGATGAGCTGATCGCTGCCCTGAAGGAAGAAGGCTTTGCAGTCGAAGAAGGCATTGCCGATATTCCGACCGCGTTTACCGCGACCTTTAAGAACGGTTCCGGGAAGCCCGTTATGGGTCTTCTTGCGGAGTATGATGCACTGGAGTGCCTGAGTCAGAAGGCGGCATGCCCGACGGAAGAACCGGTAACTGCCGGCGCACCCGGTCACGGCTGCGGACACAACCTTTTAGGCGCTGCATGCTTTGCATCGGCGGTTGCTTTAAAGGATTATCTCACCAATAATAATCTTGACGGTACAGTCATTTTCTTTGGTTGTCCGGCAGAAGAAGGCGCAGGCTCCAAGCAGTTCATTGCAAGAGCCGGCTATTTCGATAACGTTGATTTTGTTTACTGCTGGCATCCGTCCACGCAGAACGAGGTCTCCGCGAAGGGCAGTTCCGCCATCATGGGCGCGAATTTTATCTTTGACGGCGTGGCTTCTCATGCAGGCGGTGCACCGCATCTTGGCCGTTCCGCACTTGATGCCTGCGAACTCATGAACGTGGGTGTCAACTATCTGCGTGAGCATATGATCGACCCGGCCCGCGTACACTATGCATACTCGGATTGCGGCGGTACCGCACCGAACGTTGTACAGGCGCATGCCGTGATCAAGTATGAGGTCCGTTCTCCGAAGGTCGCGCAGATGCAGGAGCTCTTTGCACGTGTCGTTGACGTTGCGAAAGGCGCGGCTTTGATGACCGGTACCAAGATGCACTATGAGGTGACGATGGCCTTCTCCGATTATCTGGCCAACAAGACGCTGGCGCCGATCATGTCCGAGTGCCTGGCGGAGTACGGCGCACCGGAATGGACGGAAGAGGATTACGAACTCGCAAGAAAGTTTGTCCGTTCCTACAGCAAGGAAACGCTGAAGAGCATCAAGGAAGGTCTGGAAGAGTATTATCCGGACGCAGTCGATGAAGCACTGGCAAATCCGCTGGCATCGACGGTACGTGCGTTTGATCCGCGCGAGACCCGCTACATGTCCGGTTCCACGGATGTGGGCGATGTCGGTTACGCGACCCCGACTGTTACGCTGCATGTGGCTACAGCCTGCATCGGCAACGTCGGCCATTCCTGGCAGAACACCGCATTCTCCGGTTCCGAGATCGGCATGAAGGGCATGCTGAGAGCGGCGGAGATCATGACGCTGTCCTTTGTTCGTACAATGGATAAGCCGGAGCTGATCGAAAAGGCGAAGGAAGAACTGAAGAGAAAGAACGGCGGCAAGTATATATGCCCGCTGCCGGATTATTGTCAGCCGCCGATCGGAAAGTACTAAGGGACTGCAAATAACTCAAAAAGCCCGGATATCTGCATAAGATATCCGGGCTTTTGAGTTTTGCGGTTTCTTATTTCACACTGTCGAATTCGTCCAGGATCTCCTGCGACGGAGCTGCGGTCGCCAGACTGACGATGACATTGACCAGAAGGCCGATGACGAATGCCGGAAGCAGTTCGTAGATGGCGAGGACGCCGCCCATCGGGGCGATGACGAATTTCCAGAGGAAGACAGCGACGCCGCCTGCGCTCATGCCGGCGATGGCGCCGTACTTATTGGAACGTCTCCAGAAAAGGGAAAGGAGCATCGTCGGGCCGAAGGTGGCGCCGAAGCCGGCCCATGCGAAGGAGACGATGCGGAAGACGGAGCTCTTCGGGTTATAAGCCAGAATGATCGCGATCGCGGAGATCAGGATGACGGTCAGTCTTGCGACGATCATCGCCCGCTTGTGGCTCATCTTAACACCGAACACGTCCTGCAGCAGATTCTGTGAAAGGCTGGAGGCTGCGGCAAGAAGCTGGGAGTCGGCGGTGGACATCGTGCAGGCCAGAATACCGGCCAGGATCAGACCGCCCATGACCAGCGCAAGTGTTCCGTTTTCACTGAGGATCATAGCGACCTTGATCAGTAAGGTCTCGGCTTCGGAAGAGCTGACAAGCGTATCGACGGCGCCGACCTTGGAAAGGGAATAGCCGATGATACCGATGAAGATCGCAACGCCCATGGCGATGACGACCCAAACGGACGCGATCCGTCTGGAAAGGGTCAGCTTCTTTTCATCTTCGATACCCATGAAACGGAGCAGGATATGCGGCATACCGAAGTAGCCGAGGCCCCATGCCAGAGTGGAGATGATCGTGAAGGTGGTGTAAGGATTGGATCCCTTTGTGGCAGGATCGTGAATCGAGGTCAGACTCATATAGCCTTCCAGCGCCTTGGCGTTTTCCATGACCGCGCTGAAGCCGCCGGCGGTCTTGATACCAAACCAGACAACGATGATGAGCGCGAGCGTCATGACGATACTCTGGATCAGGTCGGTCGTACTTGCTGCGAGGAAGCCGCCCATCGTAGTGTAGCTGACGATGATGATCGCACTGATGATCATGGCCGGCAGATAGGAAACACCGAACAGGGTGGAGAACAGCTTGCCGCAGGCTGCAAAGCCGGATGCAGTGTACGGTACAAAGAATATGATGATGATGCAGGCGGAGATGGCCAGCAGCGCGTTGCTTTTATCGCGATAGCGGTTGGCGAAAAACTCCGGGATGGTGATGGAGTTGCCGGCCTTCACGGAATAGCGGCGGAGACGCTTTGCCACGAACAGCCAGTTGAGATAGGTGCCGATGGCCAGACCGATCGCCGTCCAGACAGCCTCGGCGCAGCCGGTGAGGTAGGCAACGCCCGGAAGTCCCATGAGAAGCCAGCTGGACATGTCGGAGGCTTCCGCACTCATTGCGGTGACGAGCGGGCCGAGCTTACGGCCGCCCAGATAGAAGTCGGATACGGTTTCGTTTTTCTTGGAGTAGATGATTCCGATGATGACCATGAATAAAAGGTAGGCGATCATCACCACCAGAAGACCGATGGAAGTGCTTGTCATAATGATTCTCCTCTTTTCTTCAATACAAGATTTTAGTACTATAGCACGGAGAATACAGGATGACAATGCAGAATGATGTCTATACAAAAAGTTATAATATTCGGTTGATAATTTCAAAAAAGTGAGTAAAATCAATGTATAAAGAAGAGAATACAGACTATACAAAAATAGAAACGAAACACAAACATTATTTAAAAAACGCAGCGTTTTATTCTAATTGACATAGAAAATGTATATGCTGCGGGCCATTCGGCCCGGAAGAAAAGGAGAATCAATTAAAATGAGCGGTAAAGAGAGTAAAACAACAAAGGCAAAGATCGTTGAGGCGGCGTGGAAGCTCTTTTACGATCAGGGGTACGAGGAAACGACGATCGAGGACATCATCCAGGAATCCTGCACGTCCCGAGGGTCATTTTATCATTATTTTGAAAGTAAGGACGCCCTCCTCGGTTCGCTGTCCTTCCTTTTCGATGAAAAATACGAGGAGCTTCATCCCGGACTGGAGGAGGTTCCCGGCGGTCTGGAGAAGCTTTTATTCCTGAACCGCGAACTGTTTACGATGATCGAGAATACGATCGCCATCGAACTCCTCGCGCGTCTTCTCTCCACGCAGCTCATGACCCGCGGCGAAAAGCACCTTCTGGACCGGAGCCGGTATTATTACCGGATGCTCCGCGCGATCTTCCTGGAAGGGCAGGAGAAGGGCGAGTTCACCGCGGACCTCTCCGTCAATGACATGGTCAAGCTTTATGCGGTCGCGGAACGCGCGCTCCTGTACGACTGGTGCATCTGCGGCGGCGAGTACTCACTCAGAAGCTACGCACAGACGGTCATGCCGTTCTTTCTGCAGAAGCTTCTGGCATGAAGGGAAACCGGTATTGTCCTGTGAAGAAAACCGTACCGGCAGCAGCCGATAAGTCGAAAAGACAAAAGAGAAAGCCTCGACTGATCTTAAAAACTGTGTTACACTGAATAGACCAAGGAGGGCGGAAGTATGGTCGATGTTTATAAAACAAACGGGGCAGTGCTTGAAAAACTGGACGAACCGGAAGACGGTGCATGGATCAAGATCACGGATTCCGATCCCGAGGAGCTGGCGCCGATCGCTAAAAAGTATCATATTGATATGGATGACATGAAGGCCGCACTCGATGAAGAAGAGAAATCGCGAATCATCATCGAGGACGATTACGTCATGATCTTAATGGACATCCCTGTGAAGGAGATCGAAAACCGGCAGAACATTTACGTGACCATTCCGCTTGCCATTATTCTGGTCGATGAGGTGCTGATCACGATCTGTTCGGAAGACACCAGTATTCTGAACCGTTTCATCAATACCCGCGTGCGTTACTTCAGTACGAAGAAGCGCACCCGTTTCCTTTATCTGATCATGCTGTATTCGATGATCCATTTCCAGGAGGTCCTTCGTTCCGTGGATCAGCGGCGCATAGAGATCGAGGCCCGCGTCGGCGCACACAAGGAAAACGACAGGGACCTGATCGAGCTTTACAACATGGGATCCACACTGGTCTACTTTGAAACATCCCTCCGTGCCAACAGCCTGGTGCTGGACCGCCTTGAAAAGATCAAACGCATCCAGAAATACGAGGATGATGAGGATCTGTTCTATGATGCCGTGGTCGAGTGCAAACAGGCTATCGAAACCACAACGATCTACCGGAGCATCATCGACGGAACCAGTAACCTGATCACAAACGTCATCAACAACCGCCTGAACAACATGATGAAGATCCTGACCTCCATCACCCTGGTCATGGCTGTACCGACCATCATCTCCGGTCTCTACGGTATGAACGTGAATGCAGAGGGTATGCCGTTTGCCATGATGAGCATGGGCTTCGGGCTGATTTGTCTTTTGACAACGCTTATATGCGTGGTCTTACTGGTGATCTTAAGAAAAAAGAATATGCTATAAAAAAAGGGCGTTTGATGGGTTTCCCCCACCGAACGCCCTTTTTAACATAAAAATTGTATTTTCGTCACAATTTTGTAACAAACAACGGCAAAAAATTGGGATTTGGATACAAAACTTATTGAAAACGTTTTAAGTCGATGTTAAAATTTTCTTTATATTTAGTTTCCGTGGTTCCCGGCATTCCCGGGAATACACAAAAAGAGAAGAGGTACAGTATGAAGAAAGAAAAGAACTTCAAAAAGCTCCTTTCACTCGCACTGGTATTCTGCCTGATCCTTTCGCTGTCAGTTCCGGCTGCGGCGGCAGAGGATGTTCCGGAAGTTGAAAGCCTCCGGTTCGAACAGGTCGATAACAGTCTGATTGAAGGCGCACGCATCGACGAAGATGCGGTCGATGGAGCAGCGGCGGATGCTGAATACAAAGACGATGAGATCGTCCGCGTATCCATCATTCTGGAAGAGGATTCCGTTGTTGACGCCGGTTACTCCACCGAAGACATTTTAGACAACTCGGCTGCCCTTGCTCATATGAACAAGGTCAAGAGCAACCAGAAGACCATTCAGAGAAGAATTGAAAGAGCCACAGGCAGTTCTCTGGACGTTGAGCGTAATCTGGCAGTCGTTGCCAATATCATCTCTGCCGAAGTTGCTTACGGCGACATCGAAGAGATCGAAGCGGTAAGCGGCGTAGAAAAAGTCGTTATCGAGACTCAGTATGAGCCGTGCACAACGACGGCTTCTCCGGATATGGCGATCTCCACCAGCGTCGTGACCGGAACCGCCCAGGCGTGGGCCGATGGTTACACCGGCGCAGGCGCAAGAATCGCGATCATCGATACCGGTCTTGACATCGACCATCAGTCCTTCGATAATGAAGCGTATGTTTACGCCATTACCAGCGAACTGAGAGACAACAGAAAGCCCGAAATGGGCCCCGGAAAGAATCCGGCTCCGGCTCCGATCGTAAAACCGGGCCCGGGCAAGAAGAACAACGGTCCTATCGGCAAGTGCTGCATCGCACAGCCGGACTGCGGCCCCGGAAAGAACCCCGGCAAAGGCCCCGGCAACAATAACGGCAAGGGACCCAAGCAGGAGACGACCGAACAGCTTCTGAAGAAGGCGACTGACAAGTATGATCTGTTAACGGATGAGAAGCTTGCAAAGGCACTTCCGTACCTGAATGCATATGCAACCGATAACAGCCTTACCGCTGACGAGCTTTCCGTTTCCAATAAGATCCCGTTCGCATTCAACTATATCGACGAGGATACCAATGTAAGACACATCTACGATACGCAGGGTGAGCATGGCTCTCATGTAGCCGGTATTGCAGCGGCAAACCGTTACATCGAAGGCGAAGACGGCTATGCAGACGCACTTTCAACCGTTGGTGTTGCAGGTAACGCTCCGGATGCACAGGTCCTTGTTATGAAGGTCTTCGGTAAGGGCGGCGGCGCTTACGACTCCGACTACATGGCTGCGATCGAGGATGCTATCATTCTGGGCTGTGATGCTGTAAACCTTTCCCTCGGTTCCGGCAACGCAGGTATGGTTACCAGCACCGAATACCAGGATCTCCTGGATAAGCTGACTTCTACGGAGACCGTAGTTGTTATGTCTGCCGGTAACAGCAGCGCCTGGGCGGATGAAACTTCCTACGGTTATCTGTACGATGACGGCGTGAACTTCGATACCGCAGGTTCTCCGGGTTCCTTTACGAACAGCCTTTCTGTTGCTTCCGTTGATAACCTCGGTATCTTCGGTTACACCTTCGAGGTTGACGGCACAACTTACAGCTTCACCGAGACCTCCGGCTACGGCAACGATCCGTTCGTAAGCCTGGCCGGCGCAGACGAACTGGAATACGTATTCCTGGACGGCGCAGGCGAAGAGGCTGATTTTGAAGGCATTGACGTAACCGGTAAAGTGGTATTCTGCAAGCGCGGTTCCATCAGCTTCTATGTAAAGGCCAATAATGCTGTTGCAAACGGTGCAATTGCAACCGTTGTTTATAATAACCAGGCCGGCACCATCAGCATGAACCTGACCGGTTACGAATACACCGCACCGGCGATCTCCATCACCCAGGCGGATGCTGAAACCATCAAGGCTGCAAGCACCGATATGGGCGGTTACTATACCGGTACCATGAAGGTAAATGCAAAGGCTTCAGCAGTCATCAATGATCCGGGTTACATGACCATGAGCAGCTTCAGTTCCTGGGGTGTTCCGGGCGATCTCAGCATGAAGCCGGAAATCACTGCACCGGGCGGAAGCATCTACTCTGTAGCAGGTACGAATGATGCAGGCGGCGGCGTTGACCAGTATGAACTGATGAGCGGTACTTCCATGGCTGCTCCGCAGGTCACCGGTATGATGGCTGTCCTGAAACGCTATATCGAATTAAACGGCCTGAAGACAAAGAATCTGACGAGCCGCGGTCTGGCACAGTCTCTTATGATGTCCACCGCAACTCCGATGGTCGACTCTTACGGCTATTACTACTCCGTTCTTCAGCAGGGCTCCGGTCTTGCGAACATCAGCGATGCCATGAACGCCGATACCTATGTTACCATGGGTGCTGACGCGACCGCATCCTATGCAGACGGCAAGGTCAAGGCCGAGCTCGGCGACGATCCGGACAAGAACGGCGTTTACAGCTTCACCTTCACCTTAACGAACATCTCCAAGAAGGATGTCACCTATAACCTGAGCGCAGACGTATTCACACAGTACACCGAACAGGGCTTCCTCTTCGGCGATACCGACAACCTGGACGCAACGGTCAAGTTCTCCACCGGAAACAAGGTCAAGGTCAAGAAGAACAAGTCCGTAACTGTTAAGGCTACCATCGCACTGACCGCTGAAACGAAGGCCGCTCTGAATGAGTACTATCCGACCGGCGCATACGTAGAAGCTTACGTTTATGCAAAGCCGACCAACGGCTCCAGCACGCACTCCATTCCGGTACTCGGCTACTACGGCAGCTGGACCGATCCGTCCATGTACGATGTCGGTTCTTACATCGAGTACAAGTACGGTCTTGAGACCCGCGCTCCGTATCTCTATGCGAACAACAAGCTCAGCGGTAACGCTTATACCGTAAACTTCGGTGACGGCAGCGGCGAATACTACTTTGGCGGCAACCTGTACGCAAGTGAGACGGAATATCATCCGGAATTCGCTTCCATGAACAATGAGAACGGCGATTCCATCAAGAGCATCTACTACGCACTGATCCGTAATGCCGGATTGGTTGCGGCAGTTGTTTCCGATGCTGAAACCGGCGAGATCTATGAAACCAAGGTTCTCGGTTCTCAGTACGGCGCATATTATTATGTAAACGGCAGCAAGTGGTATGGCACCAGCAGCAAGATGAGCCTGAACTGGGCCGGTACCGATGCCGATGGCGAAGCTCTTCCGGAAGGCACCAAGGTCAACATCGACCTGATCGCAGCTCCGGAATACTACGCAACGGAAGAGGGCTATGACATCTCTAAGCTTGGCGAAGGTGCATACTTCTCAACCGCACTGACCATCGATAACACCGCTCCGGAAATGATCGCAGTTACCGATGACGAAAGCGGCAGCCTTGGTATCATTGCCGAAGACAATGTCGGTATTGCGGCAGTGATGCTCTATTCCGAAAACGGAAAGACCCTTCTTGGTCGTGCGGCAATCAGCCAGGATAGCATTGCAACCTATATTGCAACGGGCCTTGACGCCGATGTCTACCTTGTAGCAGTTGTCGACTATGCAGGCAATATGTCCACCTACCGTGTATTCATGAACATGGAAGCTACGGATGAGGTTGAGTCTGTTACGATCAGCGATGAAAGCCTTGTTCTGATGAAGAACAACTCTTACGCACTGTCTGCGGAAGTTGCTCCGGTCAATGTTTCTGACGATACCGTGACCTGGACTTCTACCGATGAGACCGTTGCAGTTGTCAACGCAAACGGTGTTATGACCGCAGTCGGCGTCGGCGAATGTGAGATCATCGCAGCAGCTACCGTGGATCCGGAAATGACCGCATCCTGCGCAGTGACCGTTATCGAGATCGCAACCGAACTGAATGGTGTTGTCTGGGATGAGAACGGTGAGGTATGGTTCAGCCAGTTCAATACCGCAAACCTTCCGAATTATACCAAACTGACCGCTGCTTCAACGAACGCACAGATCAACGGTCTGGCATACGGTGCGGACGGCACTCTGTATGCAACGGATCTTGATACCGAGGAAGGCGTATCCAACCTGTATACGGTCAATGCAGACCTCAGCCTGAACCTTGTCGGTGCATCCGACATTGCTTATACCGATATTGCGGAAGCGATGGGTATGGGATGCCTGACGGCGACCTATTACAACTATGTTGTCCTTGTGGATCCGACCACCGGCAGCTACCTGGGTGCATTTAATTACCTGAGCAGCAGTAATCTGGTCGGTATCGCATACGTCGGTTCCATGTACCATCCGACTTACGGAACCTACCTTGACATGTACTACTTCCTGGATGATGCGGGCAACCTGTACTTCGATGCATTCATCGAACTGGATGGCAAGTATTACTACTTCTACGGTGAAGAAGACGCCCTTATGGGCAACACCGGCATCAAGTGCGATACTCCGTACTTCCAGTCTCTGTACTTCAACGGTGAATACACCTTTGCAAGCAGCTTCAATGAGTCCACCAACCGTGTAGACCTGTATGCTCTCGACACCGAGGACACCGGTGCGGTCTACAACCTCGGTTCCTTCGCAGACAGCGTATGGCCGGTTGCAGGTATGTGTGAACTCGGTACTGCAGATGCAGCTACCGGAAACGGTGCGGCATTCACAAACGCAACGGTAAAGGCAGAAGCTTCCACCGAAGCCATTGCAGTACGCGGCATGTCCGTAGGTAAGTGATCTGTAATACAGAAAACCGAACAATCATAATCAGGACCCCGCCCGGCATGTAATCTCGCCGGGCGGGGTTTTCGAGGCAAAAGAAACCTATGAAAAAAGCGTTGCTTGCTCTTATTATCGGACTATCTGTCATCACTTGTCCGATTCTTTATTTTACGATCGGCCCGGCGCTTGATGAAAATCAGATCGCCACGCTGAAGATCCTTTTGATCATCACGGCCTGCAGCGGTCTTTACTGCTTCATCGCCGGAGAACTTACAAATAACAACAGCCAGATGGACAAGCTCTGGAGCCTGCTTCCGGAGGTCTATGCCTGGGTCATCGCCATCCGGAGCGGTATGAATCCGCGTCTTGTGATCATGGCGATCCTTGCGACCATCTGGGGCGCAAGACTTACCTTCAACTTTGCGCGTAAAGGCGCTTACACCTGGAAATTCTGGTCCGGAGTGGAGGATTACCGCTGGGTGGTCCTTCGCGGAAAGAAGGAATTTCAGCCGCACGTCAAATGGGTGATCTTCAATTTCCTGTTCATTTCCGTTTACCAGAATGTGCTGGTCCTGATGACCACCTTCCCGGCACTTGTCAGTATGAATTCAACGAAGGCGCTCGGATGGGGCGATACCATCGCCATCATTTTAATGACTGCCTTCATCACATATGAAACGATCGCGGACGAGCAGCAGTGGCTGTTCCAGTCCGCAAAGCACAAGCTTCTCGCGTCCGGCCTGAGGCTCGAAGAGCTCCCGGCACCGTACAACAAGGGTTTCAACACCTACGGCCTGTGGAACCACAGCCGCCATCCCAACTACTTTGCGGAGCAGGGCACCTGGTTTGCGTTCTACATTTTCAGCGTCGCTGCGGGTACCGGCTTCTTCAACTGGAGCATCATCGGCGCACTGCTGCTGGTGGTCCTGTTCATCGGAAGCTCCGGATTCGGCGAGGAGATCAGCGCTTCCAAATATCCGGAATACAAAGAGTATCAAAAGAAAGTCAACCGTTTCTTCTACGGTAAAAAGTACGAATTATGAGCATTTTAAAGACCATCGGCATCCAGGCCATCGGCTTTCTTGGGACGATCCTGTTTTTTGTATCGTTCCAATGCCGTACTAATAAAAACCTGTACCGTGTGCAGTTTTTGTCCTATTTGTTTTATACCGTGCATCTGATCCTTCTGGGCGCATTTACGGGCGGGGCGAGCTATATCATCAATACGTTCCGGTCCTTCTGTCTGGGCGGAAAGTGGAAGTTCGGCAAGACGCGGACGATGTGTGTCATCATCTGTCTTTTGCAGGTGGCTGCGCTGATCCTGACCTGGTCCGGCTGGATCTCCATCCTGCCGGTGGCAGCGAATATCGCGGCGACTATCGGCGGATATACGCATAACCCGAAAAAAATAAGAATTGCGGGAATGTTTATTAACTCTCCGCTCTGGATCGTGTATAATGTGATCGTAGGTTCCTGGGCCGGTGTGCTCGATGAAGTGGTAAGTGAAGGCTCCATGATCATTTCCGTCATTCGTTACGGATGGAAAAATCTGGACCATAAGGAGGAATAACATGAAAAGAAAGGTAAGAAACTACAGCGGACTTATGAGCGGTGAAGTGACGCAGCGCGAGATCGATCATCGCAAGCTGGCGCGGAAGGTTGCGGCAGAGAGCATCGTTCTCATGAAGAACGACGGCGCGCTTCCCATCGCTGCAGGCAGGACCGTAGCACTTTACGGAAACGGTGCTGCGCACATTATTAAGGGCGGTACGGGCTCAGGCGATGTAAATGAACGAGAAGTCGTCAGCGTGCTCACGGGCCTTTTAAACGCCGGTTTCAGCGTTGTAAACGCGGATGCGGTGGCTTCTGCGGAAAAAGCGTATGATGACGCACGCATCGAGTACCGCGACCGGATCCTGGCGATCCTCGACTCGCTCGATGCCGGCAGTGACATGAACATTTTCCAGACCTATGCATCCAATCCCTTCGTTCCGCCGGCGGGTGTTCCGATCGACGGCTCCGCAAAGGAGGCCGATGCCGCACTTTACATCGTCAGCCGTGTAGCCGGCGAGGGCATGGACCGTTTTGCCGCCCCCGGCGACTATTATCTGACCGATGCGGAGAAAGAAGAACTGAAAGCGCTGGCAGCCCTGAATGAGAACGTGATCGTGCTGATCAACACCGGCGGCCAGATCGACTTAAAGGATATCCTGCCGTACGCCAAGGCGATCCTGTTCATTTCTCAGGGCGGCATGG
Source organism: Lachnospiraceae bacterium UBA1759 (assembly GCA_002315555.1). Taxonomy (GTDB): domain Bacteria; phylum Bacillota; class Clostridia; order Lachnospirales; family Lachnospiraceae; genus UBA1267. Next base: position 225,810 of record DCHF01000055.1, read on the forward strand.
AGATCGGAAACGCCGTTGCGGACATCCTTTCCGGCGCGGTATGCCCGAGCGGCCGTCTGACCGATACCTGGGCCGTGAACTACGAGGATTTCCCGAGCTCCGCGAACTTCAGCCACAACAACGGCGATGTTTCCAAGGAACTTTATGAGGACGGCATCTATGTGGGTTACCGTTACTTTGACAGCTTTGGCGTGACGCCGGAATACCCCTTCGGCTACGGCCTTTCCTACACGAGCTTCACCATGAAGACCGCCGGCCTGACCGTAAATGAGAGCGGCGCAGAACTGAAGGTCGATGTGACCAACACCGGCGCTGTTTCCGGCCGTGAAGTCGTCCAGGTCTATGCCGCACTTCCCGCGACCGGCCTCAAGAAGGAACTCAAGCGCCTGGTCGGATTCGCGAAGACCGGTGTGATCGCTCCTTGTGAGACGGAAACGGTCACGGTCGTCATCGCGGGCAAGGACCTTGCGTCCTTCAATGAATCCGCCGCCGCATGGGTACTGGAAGCCGGTGAGTATGCGCTTCTTACCGGTAAAAATGCCGCAGAGGTTTCTGTTGCAGCTGTCCTGAAGGTGGAAGAAGACATCGTCGGCGAAACGCTGCCGCACGTTCTGCCGCTTCCGATGGTGCTGACGGAGATCGTCCGTCCGGATGAGAAGGCGGAAGCCTTTGCCGCGGCTCTGAAGAAGGAAGCTGAAGAGAAGGGCATCGCCGCTACCGTATTTGCACCGGTCATCGATGAAGTCCCGCTTGCCCAGAATGACGCGGATTATCAGGCCCGCCTGAAAGAGGCACGTGCCCTTGCGGAGCAGCTGACCGATGAGGAAATCACCGCTATGCTGATGGGTGAGATCACCAAGGGCCAGGACAATATTCATGATAACGAGCTTGTCACGACCGGTATCTATGTTCCGGGCGCTGCCGGTGAGACCAGCGGCTGTCTGGAAGAAAAGTACGGTGTTCCCGGCCTTTCCATGGCCGATGGTCCCGCCGGTCTCCGCATCCTCCGCAAGTACGATGTGGACCGTGCGACCGGACTGATCTACGGCCGCGGCCTTATGGCGGCACTTGAAGGCGGTCTGTTCGCAACGGAGCTCACCCACGAGAATGCCGATACCTATTACATGTACGCCACCGCGATCCCGGTCGGCACGGCACTTGCCCAGACCTGGGACGTGAAGCTCCTCGAGGAGACCGGCGCCATGGTCGGCCGCGAGATGGCTCTCTTCGGCATCAACTGGTGGCTCGCACCGGGCATGAACATTCATCGCAATCCGCTGTGCGGCCGTAACTTTGAGTATTATTCCGAGGACCCGATGATCGCCGGTGAGGCAGCAGCTGCCATCACAAGAGGCGTTCAGAGCGTCTTTGGATGCGGAACCACCATCAAGCACTATGCCGCAAACAATCAGGAAGACAACCGCATGGGCGTGGACAGCATCATTTCCGAGCGCGCGCTCCGCGAGATCTACCTGCGCGGCTTCGAGCGTGCGATCCGCACCTCCCAGCCGATGTGCATCATGACCTCGTACAATCTGGTCAACGGCGTGCATTCCGCGAACAGCTACGATCTCTGCACTGAGCTTGCACGTAACGAATGGGGCTTCGAGGGCATTATCATGACCGACTGGACCACGACGACCGGTGGCGGAAGCACACCGCACGGCTGTGCCGTTGCCGGTAATGATCTGATCATGCCGGGTCATCCGATCGATGTCGAGGACATTATGAAGTCTCTCGCAAACGGCGACCTGCCGCGTGAGAAGGCCATCGACTGCGTGGCACGACTTCTTCAGGTGATCATGGGAACCTATTGATCCCGAAAATAAAAGAGCTGTGGAGCCTATCGGCTTCACAGCTCTTTTTTGTTTTCACTCACTCGTTTTCATTCTCTTTCAGCTTAAGCTCGATCACCGTTCCGTTTTCCGAGCTTTCCGTCACTCGCACGGACCCTTCATGCACCGCCGCGATGTCACTGACAAGCGCCAGCCCCAGACCGGCACCGCCCATCTTGCGGGAGCGTGCCTTATCGACCCGGTAGAACGGCTCAAAGATCCGCTCGCGGTCTTCCTTTGGAATACCGCTTCCTGTATCGCGCACGGTCACCGTTCCATCCTGTACCTGTACGGAAACGGTTCCGTCCGGACGGTTGTATTTGATGGCGTTCTCGATCAGATTGTAGACAGCACGGTAGATCAGGCCGTCGTTGCCGCGGATGGTGCACTCTGTTCCGCTGAGGGTAAAGGTGATCCGGTCCTTCTCTGCCAACGGCTCCAGATCGCAGAGGATCTCTTCCGTCAGGGCATACAGTTGGATCTCGTCCTCGAGCGAAACCGTGTGAAGCGAAAGAAGCTCGAGCAGCGAGTTGACCAGGTTGGACAGACGGTCCGTCTGGGTCAGCGTCTGGTCGATGATCGCATCGTAATCCTCAGCGGTTTTATTCGGCCGCTTCCTAAAGACCTCGAGATTGGTCTGAAGAACGGCAAGCGGGGTGCGGAGCTCGTGAGCGGCATTCGCAGAGAACTGCTTCTGTGAGCGGAACGCACCGTCCAGCCGGTGCAGCATGCGGTTAAAGGAACGCGTCAGCGCGGAGATCTCATCATCGGAATGCGGGACCGGAAGATCCTGTGAAAGATCGGCCTCCGAGATGTTTCCGATCTCCGTGGTCAGCTCCCGCAGCGGTTTCAGCACCATGCCGGACACGAACCAGGTAAGTACGCTCCCCAGAAGAATGACGCCGATCGTAATGAAAATGCACTGGATACGGAAGGTCTGCTTGGTTTTTGCGATGCTCGACCTCAGGCCGGGGATCAGGTCGCCGATGCCCAGATTGATGGCCTCATCGGAATCGGTGAGCTCAATGGAAATCACGTTTTCCTCGATCTGATCCATTTTCATCAGTGCGGAATTACTGATGAAGATAAACACGAGCGAGCAGGAGATTGCAAGAAGTACGGCGCTGAGGACCGTCAGGCGCCACTGCAGAGACAGTCTGTTCATTTTTCGCCTCCCAGAATATAACCGTAGCCGATCTTGTTGCGGACCGGATCTTCGCCGAGCGCGGCTTTCAGTTTCTTTCGGAGCGATGAAATATGGACGCGGATGGAGTTGCTGAACGTATCGGCGTTCTGGTCCCACACATGCTCGATCAGAGTTTCCTGACTGACATAGGCGCCGGGATTCAACAGAAGATATTCCAGAATTCCGGCTTCCTTCCGGGTGAGATGGATCTCTTCTCCGTTTGCAAAGGTCTTTCGCGAGCGGCAGTCAAAGGTAAGCCCGCACGCGGAAAGCGTCACGTTTTCCTGTACGAAACGGCGACGGGTCAGGCTGCGGATCCGTGCCTCCAGCTCCTCAAAATGGAAGGGCTTGGTCAGGTAGTCGTTTGCGCCTTCGTCGAGTCCGGCGATCTTATCGGACAGGCCGATCCGTGCGGAAAGGATCAGCACGGGTGTCAGGGCATTCTGTTTCCGGAACTCGTGCAGGATCTCCATGCCGTCCGTGCCGGGCAGGTTCAGGTCCAGCAGGATCAGATCGTAGGACTCAGACAGGCAGAGCTCAAGCGCCGTGTTGCCGTCTTCGCAGGCATCGACCTCGTAGCCGTCCATCCGCAGGCCCTCCTGAATGGACAGGCAGAGCTCCTTTTCATCTTCAACAACCAAAATACGCATGCATATTCTCCCTAAGCGCAGCGTCCGCTTGCAGCGGTCTGCGTTCATTTGATAGGGAAAGTATAGCATATCTCCTGTAAAGTTTCTGTTAAATTCCCGGAGTTTTCGCATTTCTTAACACGAATTTTACATCGCACCTGTTATAATGCGGTTATCATTAACTGAAAGGTGGATATCTACCATGAAAAAAACGGTACTTGCAATTCTTGCACTGATCGGTGCCTGCAGTCTTTGCGCGTGTTCGCTCTTCTCAAACGGAGCGGCGGAGAATGGAAATGAAGAAGCGAAGAGCGGGGACATCGTCCTCTGCGATACCTTCACTCACCACGATCCCACGGACGTGGAATTCACCACGCGGTATGCGTGCACCAGCGGCGAGAGCCAGGACGTCAAGGACGCGTATAAGCAGAATTACGGCATTGATGCGCTTTCCGAGTACTGGATCCTTTATGCCAGCGCGGACGATGTCGCTGTTGCCGAATATGATTATTATGTCTTTGCCACTGCGGAAGACGCACAGAAGTTTGCGGATGTGATGAAGGAATACGGCTCTGAGGTCACCCTGGACGGACAGGTCGCCTATGTTTACATGGATGAGGCCATGACCAAAGACTTTATCGCCATGCAGATGCAGTACTGCGGACTGAAATCCGATAAGGCTTCCGACTACGCACAGTTCTGGAAAGAGGGACTGGGCTACATGGACATTGACTGATCGAAATGAAAAAGAATACCGAAAAGAACAAACAACTGAATATCCGGCTGCTTATGAAGATCGTCCGCGCGTCGCATCTTCCGTGGTTCTGGATCGCCGTCACTTTTACAGTCAATATGGTCTACAACCGCCTGCTTCTCACGCTCCCGGTATCCACGGGACGGCTTCTTGCCGGCGACCTCTCGAACGAGGCGCTTTATGAGACGCTGGCTTACTACGGCCTGTACGCGCTTGTCGTTGTGGTCCAGGCGGCACTTGTTGCCTATACCGATGCCGTCAGCATCCGTAATTCGCGCTACGGCCTGTTCGGGAAGATGCTAAAGATCCGCGAGGACTATTATGACCGCGTGGAAAGCAGCGATATGATCAGTGCGCTGACCGTCGATCTTTATTTCGCGCTTCCGCGTTTCATCAACATGATCGTGGCGGTCATTCCGGACATTTACTACCTGGTGCGCGCGTCTGTCACGGTCACAAGCTATGATGTCAGCCTGCTCCTTACAATGCTTGCGTTCCTTCCCCTGAAGTACCTTTATCTTCTGGTGATCGGCCGGAAACTGTTCTCTGCCCAGTCCGATGTCATGCAGCGGATCGGCCTTCTGACCGGAACCCTGGGCGAGCGGATCGGCAACGTGCAGCTCGTGAAGGCGTTCAACCGCGAGGCGGAGGAACTGGAAGCCGGAAAACAGGACAACCGGGCGTTATACAAAGCCAACGTGCGCCTTGCGGCCATCGGCGGTATTTCAAACGCGTTAGACAGCACCATTGACGTCCTGCAGCAGTTTGCCTGTATGGTCGTTGCCGTCCTTCTGATGCGGCAGGGCCGGATCACGATGGCGGAATGGGTCACGTTCTTCCTGTTCTTTACCAATATTTCTTCCAAGATCACTGCACTCGTGAGTGACTGGATGAGTGCCAAGGTCGTGACCGGTTCGCTGGAACGTACCGGCGCGCTTTATGAAGCTCCGGAAGAGGACCCGAATAGGGAGGGCATTCGTGCGGAAGATGCAGACGATCTCAGCATCTGCTTTGATAATGTGCGTTTCAGTTATGCAGCCTCCGCGGAGGAAACGGACAAGCCGGCGCTCGACGACGTCAGCTTTTCGATTCCGGAAGGGTCCAAAACGGCTATCGTCGGCTTCTGCGGAAGCGGAAAGAGCACGGCGCTGTCCCTCATCGAACGGTTCTACACACCGGCTTCCGGCCGGGTGCTTTTAAGCGGGCGGGAGGTCTCCTCGTATCAACTGGAAAACTACCGCGACCTGATCGCATACGTCCCGCAGAATAATCAGGTGTTCAGCTCCACGCTTCGTGAAGCGCTGCTGTACGGAAACCGGGAGGCGATTCAGGATGAGGTGCTCTTAAGCACTGCGGAAAAGACCGGCTTCAAGTCGTACATCGACCTTCAGGAAAACGGTCTGGATACCTATGTAATGAGTCCCGCGGACAGCATGAGCGGCGGTCAGCTCCAGAAGCTGATCATTACGCGGGAGATCCTGAAGAAGAGCCGGATCGTCCTGTTTGACGAGCCGACCAGTGCACTGGATAAAACGGCCACACGGGAGGTCAAGGACATGCTGATGCATTCCTTTGCGGACAAGACCGTCGTGGTAGTCACGCATGATCTGGACCTGATCGATGAAATGGACCGGATCGTTCTTCTGGCAGACGGACACGTGGTAGCGACCGGCACTTATGACGAGCTGCTTTTGGATTGTCCGGAATTCCGGGATCTGGCCATGAGCCGTAAAACGGAGGAGGTGTGCGCATGAAAAAATACGTAAAGATCTTCCGGAACGTACGGATCCCGTGGCTTCTCCTGCTTGTGGTGGCGGCGCTTTACATTGCCGAAGCGCAGGTCAGTGTCAAGACCGTGCGCCTCTCCGCCGATATCATCGACAGCTCGCAGAAGACGATCGACCTCCAGCCGCTTCTCCGCTACCTGGCGTACACCGCAGCACTTGTGGGCTGCATTTCCGTTTCCGCCTGGGTCGCTGAGTTGACCTACGGCCGGATCCGTCTTGGTGTCCGCAACAAACTGTTCAATCACATCCTGCATCTTCCGGCCGGTTACTTTGACCGCGAATCCGGAAACGAGATGGTCAGCCGTATCACTTCCGATACGGATATGTGCTCGTACTATTTTGAAGTGATCCTGACTTCGTTCAGCGCACTTTATCAGGCTTATGTGGTATTTAAGAGTCTTATCGGGTATAATAAACAATTGGGAGTCTATTCCATGCTGATCATTCCGGTGACCTGCATCATCGCGGGCGTCTACGGTCTTATGACCTACAGTATTTCACGAATGAGCGTGAATTCGCAGGCGGAGACGACCGGTTACCTGTTTGAGCGTACCGCAGCCTTCCGTGTCATCAAGGCGTATAACACGGCGGCGCGGGAAAAGCGGGACAGCGGGCTTATGTTTAAAAAGATGTTCCGCGCGGAAATGCTGAATGAGATGACGATCGCGTTCATCCAGCTCGGCATGCAGCTGATCTCCTGTATCAGTACCGTGATCGCCTTTGTTTTCGGCAGCCGGCTCGTGAAGAACGGAACGCTGACCATCGGTGAGCTTATTGCGTTTTATTCGCTGTCGGGCATGGTCGGTGTGCAGCTGATCAATCTGTTCTTGAATTTCGGTACCTTTACTGCAGTAAACGGTTCCCTGAAAAACGTGGCGATGATCCTGGAGACGCCCGAAGAAAAGGCGGACGGCCGCGAACTCGATTCCGGGGCGCGGGACCTCCGGCTGGAGCACGTAACGTTTTCGTACGACGGGCAGCCGGTCCTCACGGATGTCAGTTTTACGGTCCCGAAAAACCGGGTCACGGCGATCATCGGACCGAACGGTTCCGGAAAATCGACGGCGCTCAAGCTCCTGCAGCGCATGTATGAGCCGGATGCGGGAAGACTTCTGATCGGGGAGGAAGAGGCATCGGCGTACAGTTTAAGCAGCTGGCGCAGACAATTCTCCGTTGTTTCTCAGCGTGCACCGCTGATTTCCGGCACGATTCGTGATAATATGTGTTACGGATGCACGGAGACGGTGTCCGACGAGCGGCTTCTTAAGGTGGCCGGGGATTGCGGAATTCTGGAGTATATTCAGGCGCAGAAGGACGGCGCGGACAGTATGATCGCCGTCGGCTCGACCAATCTTTCCGGCGGCCAGCGCCAGTCCCTTGCCGTGGCAAGAGCCGTACTGAAGGACAGCAGTTATCTGCTTCTTGATGAAGCGACCGGCAGCCTGGACGCAAAGAGCGAGCGCACTGTCAAGGATTCCCTGACAGCGCTGATGGAAGAACGCACGACCGTTATGATTGCACACCATCCGTCGGTCATTGAACGCGCGGAACACATCATCGTCATGGAAGACGGCCGCGTGACCGCGGAAGGCAGCCGTGATGAACTGTTGGAAACGAGTGCTTATTACAGAAATTTCATAGGAGAAGAATAAATGAGATCGTATGTCAAGAAACCGGCGGATCCGGCCGGTTATGAAATCCCGGAGGAGCTTCGGAACCACAGCGTGTCCGCGGAGGAAGTGATGGAACTGATCCGCACAATGGCCGCGGGGCTCGGGGAGACCGAGGAGATCGCGGTATATGAAGAAAATGCCTGTATCCGCTGTGCGGACGTGAACGGAAAGCCGGTCCTTCTGTTTCCGGACCTGATGCTGCCCGGCGCGGAACTCCCGGAGGATGTGAAAAACGTCCGGAAGGGGGAGCGTCTGACGATCATCCTGAACGGCGCAGAGAAGACCGTTACCGCAGAGGGGATCTTTGTAAAGCGGGAAGCTCCGGTCGATGATGCCCTCGGGCGGAAGGCCGGTTACGATACCGACACGCTGGAAGGTTTAACCGCGCTCGTGAAGGAAGAAGAGGAAGCCCGTCTTTACGAAGGCCATGTGAAGGAGCTTGCCGGCGCACTGTTTGCGTACCTGGCGGAGGCATCCGAGCTGGTCATCGACGAAGAGGAGCTCCGGGCATGGGCCACGGAAGCCGGCGCGCAGGTCTTTAATGAAGAACTTGCGATGGGCATCGACCTTCGCTTCACCGAAGACGGCGACATGCTGACGGAGGAAGAAGCCATCGCCAATCTGGCAGAGGAATATAAGAGCCAGTTCCCGGGCATGGTCGTTACGGAATCGATCTGCAAAGCGGACGGCTACGAGCCCGATGCGGATATGATCCGCGAACAGCTTGCGATGCAGGGCGTGGAGGAAGCGGATGCTTCGCTGATGGAAAGCATGCTGATGAACGATCGCATGGGATACGTTTTTGATAAGCTGACGGCATATGCCGGGGAGGTGCTGAAATGATCCGTGAACTGAACAGCGCGAATTTTCATGAGACCGTATCCGGCGCGGAATTTGCGGTCATCGACGGTTATGGCGATTTCTGTTACGCCTGCGAACTGTTGCAGCCGGTCCTCGAGGCTCTTTCCGTTAAGATGCCCTGTGTTCCGTTTTACAAGATCAATCTGACACAGAATTTTGACATTGCCGATGAGCTTCAGATCTTTGATTTCCCGACCGTCCTTTTCGTACGGAACGGTGAGATCGTCGCTCAGGCCGGCGGTTCCATGGAAGCGGAAGAAGTCAAACAGTACATTTCCGGAATGCTGTACGGAGAATGATACAGCCGGCGGAAGAAACGACCGATAGAAGACACTGCAGTGATGCATGGAGAATGATATGGCAAAAATACGTTTAAACAGTGATAAGGATGTCGTGGCAACGGTCCGTGAGGGACTCCGCAGAAAGGGCGGATATTGCCCGTGCCGCATGGAAAAGAAGGAAGAATACAAGTGCATGTGCGAGGAATTCAAGGCCCAGATCGCCGATCCGGATTTTGAGGGCTACTGCCACTGCATGCTGTATTACAAGGAAAAGGATCCGCTTCGAAACGGTTTTTCGGAAACGAAAAAGGAAGATCTTCCGGAGATCTCCGCGGTCCTTCATGAGATGAAGCATGCGCGCACCGGCCTCCGTCTTTACTATCTGGAGCGTCCGGACGATAACAAGACCTTTGGCATCGCTTTCCGCACGATCCCGGAGAACGACACCGGTGTATTCCACATCCTGGAGCATTCCGTTCTGTGCGGTTCCGACCGCTACCCGGTCAAGGAGCCGTTCGTCGAACTGATGAAGAGTTCCATGAATACCTTCCTGAACGCAATGACTTACCCGGACAAGACCTTCTATCCGGTCAGCAGCAAGAACGACAAGGATTTCTTTAACCTGATGCGCGTTTATCTGGACGCGGTCTTCCATCCGTTGATCTATAAGAAGCCGGAGACTCTGATGCAGGAGGGCTGGCATTTGGAAGCGGATGAGAATGGTACGCTGACCTATTCCGGTGTTGTTTACAGTGAAATGAAGGGTGCCTTCGCGGATGCGGATACGCGCCTGAACAATGAGATCATGCGCGCGCTCTATCCGGACAGCGCCTACCGTTTTGTTTCCGGAGGCGACCCGAAGTCCATTCCGGAGCTGACGGAAGAGGAGTTTCTGAATACCCACCGGCGCTTCTACGCACCGGCCAATGCCTGCATTTTTCTGGACGGTACCATGGATATCGACGCGGTGCTTAAGGTCATCGATGAGGAGTACCTTTCTGTACTGGAGATCGGTGCACCGGCGGAGCTTCCCGCGATCCAGGCCCCGGTAAACGCCGGCACGCGTGTGCTTCCGTTTGAGATCGCTCCGGAAGAGGATCCTTCACACCGCGCCTCCTTGGCTTTTGGACGTGTTACCGGCACGATCCATGATACGGAACGGAATATCGCACTTCAGATCCTTTGTGATGTCCTGACCGGCGGTCTGTTTGCTCCGCTGACCGGAAGCCTTGTAGCGGACGGCCTTGCGGAGGATGTTTCGATGTATCTGGATTCCGGTATGCTGCAGCCTCTCCTTGTCATCAAGGCGCAGAACCTTGCGCTTGAAAATACGAAAGAGGCGGAAGCGCGTATCATGGAGACCCTGACCGCAATGGCGGAGGAGGGCATTGACCCGATGATGCTGGAGTCCTCCATCACGAATATGGAATTCCGCCAGAAGGAACTGGATTTTGGCGGTATGCCGCACGGTATTGTCTTTGGTATGAGCCTTGTGGAAAAGGCAGTCCTCAACGGAGATGTACGCGCAGCACTTTCCTTTGAAGGTATGTATGACGATCTTCGGAAGAAGGCGGCGGAGGGTTATTTTGAACAGTTGATCCGCGAGGCGATCCTTGAGAATCCGCATGCGGTGAAGGTCATTATGGAACCGTCTGTTACATGCGGCGAGGAAGAACGCGCGGATGAAGCGGAGCGGCTTTCAAAGCTCCGGGAAAGTATGACAGAGGAAGAACTTTCCTCAACGATCGAAAAGAGCATGCGTCTTCTTGAAAACCAGGGAATGCCGGACAGCCCGGAGGCCCTGGCGACGATTCCGACGCTGGAGCTTTCCGATATTCCCGCGGAACCGGAGGATTTCATCACGGAAGAACGGACGGTTTCCGGAATTCGTACGGTCTGCCATCCGGAAAGCACCGGGGATATCGCGTATGTGAATCTGTATTTTAATGCCAACGCGTTGAATGCCGATGAACTGCCCATGCTGTCTTTAGCTTCGGCGCTGATCACCGAGATCGGCACAAGTGAACTGGACGCCGGCAGTCTGATGGTGGAAAAGCGGATGCTGTTCGGCACGCTGGACGCAAGCGTCGTGACCTATGAAAATGAAAAAACGCATAACTGCGATGTGTATTTCCGTGTGAGCTTCTCCACGCTCTCAAAGAAACTGGAGGAGGCCTGCGGACTTGTTTGCAGCCTGCTTACGGAAACGGATCTCAGCCGTACCGAGGACGTCATGAGCCTCCTCGGACAAAAGCGGATGGAGATGTTCCAGATCCTGATGATGGACGGCGTGGGCATCGGCCTGACGCGGGCGATGGCCTCGGTCAATGCGGCATCGGCTGCGGCAGAGCATGTAAGCGGCTACAGCTTCTATGAGTGGCTGAAAAATACCGAGGAGACCGGCGATGCAGAGGGTCTTGCCGCAGCACTTGCGGAGCTTCTGAAACGGGTCATCGGAAAGGCAAATTTGACGCTTACCGTGACCGGGAACGAGCCGGAGTTTGCCGAGCGTATCGCAACGGTGTTCAGCGCACTTCCGGAGGGGGAATCGGCACCGGATAATACCGTCGTCCCGGTAGGCAGCCGCGAGTTTACGGGTATTGCGATCCCGGCGGACACGGCCTATTCCGTGGCAGTGTGGGACCTTGGCGGAAGCTTTAACGGACAGATGACGACAGCGGCAAAGCTTGCGAGCCTGAATTATCTCTGGATGACGGTACGCATGCAGAACGGTGCGTACGGGACGGGCATGAATGTGACCACAAACGGCTGCGCACTGGCGTATTCGTATCGCGATCCGGACCCGGCAGTGTCTGTGGAAGCCTTTAACTGCATTGGCGACTGGCTGCAGACGGCAGCGGATGAAGCGGACGATCTTACCGGATTCATCATCGGCACGATCGCCGATCAGTCCCAGGTCATGAGTGCGCGGATGCGCGGCGAAAGCGGGGACCGTCTCTATTTCAGCGGCCGGACCTATGAGGATCGCCGCACGACCCGAAAGGAGATCCTCGGCACGACCGCGGCGGATCTGAAGGAAGCCGGAAGACTCATGGCGTCCGTTTCAAAGCAGACGTCCGTTTGTGTGGTCGGAAGTGAGGAAAGCCTTAAAAAGTGTGGAGTACAGAAGATTTTGAGAGTATGATGCTGATCAAAAACGCAAAAGTCTTTACAAAAGAATACAATTTCCGGAAACTGAACATAAGGATGCGGGAGGGCATGATCGAAGCCGTGGGGGAGGAACTGACTCCGCTTCCCGGTGAGGACGTGCTCGATGCTTCCGGCCTCACGGCGATCCCCGGTCTTGTGGACATCCATTTCCACGGTGCGGCGGGATACGATGTCTGTGACGCGACGCCCGAGGCGCTGAAAACGATCGCGGATTATGAAGCGTCACAGGGTGTGACGGTGCTTTGCCCGGCGACCATGACGCTGGCGGAGGAAACACTGACGGCAGTTATGAAAAACGCGAAGGCGTTCAAGGAAGGACCGGACGGGGCGCCACTTGCGGGGCTTCATCTGGAGGGACCGTTCCTTGCGGCGGAAAAAGCCGGCGCGCAGGATCCGGCGTATCTTCGAGCGCCGGATGCGGAGATGCTTCATCGGCTGCAGGAGGCAAGCGGGGGACTGATTCGGATCGCGGACATTGCGCCGGAGCTTCCCGGGGCGATGGATTTCATCGACGCCTGCAAAGATGAGGTCTGCATTTCGCTTGCCCATACGGCGGCGGATTATGAAACGGCTTCCGAGGCGTTTACGCGCGGTGCGCGGCATGTGACCCATCTCTACAATGCGATGCCGGGGCTTACGCACCGGGCGCCGGGGCCCATCGCGGCGGCGGCGGATCACGGGGCGGAAGCAGAGATCATCGCCGATGGTATCCACATTCACGGATCCATGGTGCGCCTGGCGTTCCGGATCTTCGGTGCGGATAAGGTGATCCTGATCTCGGATAGCATGGAAGCCACGGGACTTCCGGACGGAGAGTACAGCCTGGGCGGTCAAAAGGTCGTTAAAAGCGGTAAAAAGGCCGTTTTAAAGGACCGGGAGGATGTGATTGCGGGTTCTGTCACCAATCTGTTCGAATGCATGAAAACCGCTGTTTTGGAAATGAAAATCCCGCTTTCCGATGCGGTGCGCGCGGCGACGGAGAACCCGGCGCGGGCCATCGGTATGGAAGCGGAGTACGGAAGCATCGCGCCCGGAAAACGGAGCGGTGTACTGCTTCTGAATGAGGACATGGAGCTTGTGAAGGTCCTGAGATAGCTTTCAGGTCGTGAAATAAGAGGGCCCCGCCTGCCGGTACATCCGGCAGGCGGGGCCTTCTTATTTCACAATCTTTTATTTCAGATATCCGCTCAGCGTACGACCGGGAAATAGACCTGATAGTTTTCGTAGCCGATCTCATAAAGCGGTACAAAGCGGATGGCCGGATCCTGGCCGCGGGTCTTGAAGGTATCCTTCCAACTGCCCCATTCGCGTTCGTTGTCATGGACCAGAAGCTCCTCCGGATCCTGACCGTTCAGGTACAGCGTGCGCTCTGCGCTGCAAAGTCCGGCCAGTACCAGCGGGCCGTAGGAGAAGGCGATCATATCGGAATCGCCGTCCAGCGGGGTGGTATAGAGCGTTAACGGCAGGAAGAGTTCGATGACATCGCCGGTCCTGAAATCACCGCGGACACCGAGGAAGCCTTCGATGCTCATATCGGGATCTGTTACAAGCTGGCCGTTGACATAGACCTCCGGATCCTTCTTCAACCATTTGGGCAGGCGGAAATTCAGGGTGAAACGGACCGCTTCATCGGCGTTGATCGTGAAGACCTGCTTCATGCAGTCCGGCTGGTTCTCGTAAATGCGGGTGTCTTCTTTAATGGCCTGTCCCGCGGACGAGGTACTGGAGTTGTGGAAGCTTCCGCTCAGGGTGTCGCGCTTTTCCGTGAGCGTGACGGGGGTTCCGTTCAGTTCAAAGGTCAGCTCCGCATCGGCATAGACGCCGGTAAAGATCTGATCGCCGTTTTGATAGAAGAGGTAGCGGTTATGCGCGGCATTGGCCTGGACCAGGGAACCGTGGCAGCAGAAGAAGTCGGAGAACTTTGTGCCCCAGCCCTTTCTTGCCCCGCTTCTTAACGGCTGGAAGTAGGTGATCAGGCCGTCGAGCGGATGATCGTATTCCTGACCGTTTGTGACATTTGCGTGGAAATAACCCTGGGACATGACGCCGTTGTACAGGTTCTGTTCGATGTAATCCAGATACTGATGATCGCCGGTCCAGGTGAACAGGATGTCCGCAAGACGGATCATATTGTAAACGGTGCAGTGCTCCTGGTTCTTGTCACCGAGGCGGTTTGCCATGTTGAACATCGGGGTCCAGATCTCACCGTTGGTCTGACCGCCGGTGACAAAGTAGCCGCGCTTCGTGACGGCGAACTCCCAGTAGCGGAGGGCGATGTCGCGGTAGCGCTCGATGCCGGTCGCCTCATAAACGCGCGCGGCGCCGATGGCTTCCGGGATCGTGGTGTTGGCGTGCATGTTCGTGAGGACATCGACCCCGTCGAGCAGCGGATCGAACAGGCGGTGCCGGTCGTAGCGCTCGATCAGCGTGAGGTACATGTCGTCCTTCGTGAATTCATAGAGGTCCGCCCAGATCTCCAGCATGCCGCCGGTCTCCACGTCCAGGATGTTGTCCATTTCTTCACGGGTCTTGTCATCGGTATAGCGCAGGAACCACTTGGCAAAATCACGGGCGATGACCAGTGCTTCCTCGTTTCCGCCGTAACGGTACATGTCCACAAGGCCGAGGAAGGTCTTGTGAATGGTATAGTGCGGCGCCCAGACGCCCTTGCCGCGGGCGATCCAGTGCAGATACTTTTCCGGAATGGAGGCTGCCCATTCACCGCCGTTCTCAAGCTGACAGATGCGAAGCTCGTGGATGATGGCGTCCGCCTTTGCCAGCAGCTCCTTATCATTGTTTTCGTGGTAGCGGACCGCGCAGGCGCTCAGATAGTGGCCGAGGAAGTGGCCGCGCACCTGGCAGGTCGGATCTTCCCAGCCGGAGTGCAGCAGTTTCTTGCCGCCAAAGACCTGGCCCATGCCGGCCTCCAGATAATAGTTCTGTAACAGCGCCGTGGACTGAAGCTCCATCAGGTATTCACGGTTGGCTCTTTCCTTCTGCAGAAGTGCTTCGTCCTTCAAGACGGTGTTCTTTCCGATCAGTCGTTCCATTTTGTTCCTCCGTATGAAAGAATTCTTAAGACCATCATATCGAATCTGCGGTAATATTCAATTCTTTTTATCGCTATTTGCAAGACTTGCCGGGAAATAAAAAAGCTGCGGTGTACCGCAGCTTTTCAGAGTCATGCCTGACATTCTTTACATAATCCGTAAATGATGGAATTCTTGCAGCGAATGCTGAAGCCGTGTTCCTCCAGCGCATGCAGTTTGAGGTCGTCCATAAAATCGCAGTCCAGATGGACGATGCTTCCGCACCGGATGCACTGCAGATGAAGATGCTCCTCGCAATGATGCTCCGGCTCCGCAAACTGATAGACCGCCTGCGTCCCGTCCTCCGCGGTGTATTTCAGCACCCGGCCTTCACCGGTCAGACGGTCCAGACAGCGGTAGACGGTCGTTACATTGACCACGAGGCCGGTTTCGTGAAGATGAAGCAGAATATCGTGCGCACGGACCGTACGGCCGGCGTTCTGTTCCAAATATTCCAGGATCTTTGTTTTACTGACGGTATTGTAATTTCCTGCCATGCGTGCCCCCTTTCCGGATCAGAAGACCCAGCCGGTCAGCTGGATCAGAATACCCCAGAGCAGACCGGATGCAAACAGGAGTCCCAGGATCATAAGGACCTCGTGACGGCTCGCTTTGGTGCGGAAGAGCACCAGGGTGCCTACGCCGGCATTGACTAAAAGGCCGGAGAACATGGCGCCGGAGGTCATCATGCCGTCCAGGTAGAGCTTCGTGATCAGCACGGAGGCGCCGCAGTTCGGGACCAGTCCGACGATCGCACTGACCAGTACGCCGAGTACCGGGCGGCCGGTCAGAAACAGCGTCAACGCCTCTTCGCCGATCATGGCGATGCCGATATTCAGTACGAGCGTGATGGCAAAAAGGTAGACAAAGACCTGCAGCGTATGCAGGAGCGCAGCCAGGAACAGATTCATTTCATGCTGATGCTTTTCGGTATGGATCTCCTCGTCCTCGTGCTTCTTCTTGAGAACAAAGCGGAAGAAGAGGTCGATGACATAGCCCGTTGCCACGGAGATCACGATCTTTGCGCCGAGGATCCGCAGAATGGAAAGCGGTGCCGCCGCGCCGGAAATGAGGAGCGGAAGCATTTCATCGGAGGTGGAGAGGAAGATCGCGAGCAGGGTGCCGATGCTGATCAGCCGCTCCGTGTAAAGCGTTGCTGCCGCTGCGGAGAGGCCGCACTGCGGGACTGCGCCGAGTAAACCGCCGAAGAGCGGGCCCAGACAGTCCGTTTTTTTGATGACAGCCTTGATACGGTCTCCGGTCTTGTGCTCCAGAAACTCGATCAGGATATAGATAATAAAAAGAAAAGGAAGCAGCTTCAAACTGTCGATGAGCGCGTCCGTCAGGCATTCGATAAACATGAGATCTCCCGAATATATGCAGTGGAATAAACTGAAATATAAAATTGCAAATCATTTGCAAATGCAAACAAGTGCATTTTACACGGCGCTTGCGTGTTTGTCAACAATTACGGATAAAAATACATTGACATTGCGGGAGGCGGATGTTACGTTGAAGCCATCACCGGATAAGCAGGAGGAACATAATGGAAGAGGTCAACGGAACATTCATCTGCGCGCCGGAACACATATTTGGACATGAACTTGTGACTTCCTTACTTAAGGAAGGACCTTCCGTATCAGCGGAAAAAATCATAAAAAGAGCGTTGAAAATCTGCCCCGGGGCGGATGAGAAGACGATTCGAAAGGAGTTTTAAAATGGATAAGAATGCACCGTTATTTGACACGACGCTGACGCCTTACGAGCGTGCGGCGTGGATCGTATCGCAGCTCACGATCGATGAAAAACTACTCTGTCTCGGCCGGAGCTTTCCGGAGTATCCGCGTTTGGGACTGCCGGCACATCGTTTCGGCGGTGAGGCCGCGCACGGCCTGCAGGCGCGCGCGGACCAGCACGAGACCCACGCACCGATCGCTTCCACCTCGCTGGTGCAGCCCATCGGCATGGTATCGTCCTGGGATAAGGAACTGATCTTCAAGGCCGGCGACGTAACCGGAAAGGAGTGCCGCGCATTCTACAATATCATGGGCAAGGCAGCAGGCGCGTCCCGTTTTGCGCCGACCGTCGACCTGTGCCGCGACCCGCGCTGGGGCCGTAACGAGGAGGGCTACGGCGAGGATCCGTACCTGACCGGTAAAATGGCCGGCAGTTATATTAAGGGCATGCAGCAGGAACACAATTACGACGGTTCCCCGCTTGCACCCGGCGAGCGCGGCGACCGCATTCGTGTGGGCGCCAATCTGAAGCATTTCTACGCAAACAACGTGGAATGGCGCCGCTGCTACGACAACTTCGACATTACGGACAAGATGAAATACGATTATCAGCTGGAACCGTACCGTTACTGTATCCAGGAAGCACATGCGGAAGGACTGATGACCTGTTATAACGAGATCAACCACGTGCCGGGCATGCTGAACCATGAGGTGCAGGACATTTTGAAGGACAAGTGGGGACTGCATTTCGCGGAGACCGACGGCGGTGATTTCCTGCAGACGGTCAATTTCCATCATTATTACGAGACCCATGCGGAGACGCTTGCCGAGGCGATCAAGGCCGGTGTGGATGTGATGCTGGACAGCCCGACGGATGTGTATGAAGCCGTAAAAGAAGCGTGGGCAAAGGGGCTGATGACCGAAGCGGACATCGACAAGTCCCTGACCTGTATTTTTGAGACCCGCGTGCGCATCGGCAGCTTTGACCCGGAGGATCCGTATGATGCGCTCGGTATGGACGACATCGGTACTGCGGATGCGGCGGCGATCTCCCTGAAGATCATGGAAGAGGCCAATGTCCTTCTGAAGAACGAGGAGCATTTCCTGCCACTCGACCCGGCGGATGACATCGTCCTCATCGGTCCCTCGGCCGATGCCTGGTACCCGGACTGGTACGGCGGCCTCCCGATGTACAGGGAGACGCTGAAGCAGGGCATCGAAAAGCTGACCGGAAAGAGCGTCCGCTGTGTTTCCGGTAAGAATAAGATCGTGCTGAAGACCGGCGACCGCTACGTGGGCGTTGAGGCCGGAGACAAGCTCCGTCTGGTCACGGTCGATGACCGTTCCCGCGCGGAAGTCTTTGAACACACCTCCTGGGGCAGCGGCTGCAATTTCCTGTATTCGACGACCTACGGCAAATACGTAAGCTTCACGATGGACGGCGAGCTCCTTCTGGAACACGAGGTCCCCTTCACCTGGTTCATCATGGAGAACCTGACCATCATTCCGGCGGAGGGGGCGACCCGTCTTCCGGACCCGCATAACGCAAACAACATTGAATTCGACCGCTACTGGGATGACAAGGCCGGTGATGTCCGGATCTACGGCTTTGGTGCGCGCCCGCTGTCCGTGAGGGACGGTGTCCTTCAGGGCAATGACCTGGAAGCCATGAAAAAGCTGACCGGAAGCCTGGAGGGCAAGAACGTGGCCGCCAACCTGGAGAATTCCATGCCGGAGCCGGTGACCTTTACCGTGGAGATCGTGGAGGACGGCATCGCTCAGGCAACGGCGCTCGCAAAGTCTGCGGATAAGGTGATCGTGGCACTCGGATGCAATCCGGTCATCAACGCAAAGGAAGAGATCGACCGGAAGTCGCTTGCGATGATCCCGGCCCAGGAGGAACTCCTGGAGGCGGTTCGCAGCGTCAACCCGAAGGTCTGCGTGGTCCTTATCGCGAACTATCCGTACACGATCAACCGCATGCAGGAAGAGATCCCGGCCATTCTTCTGAACGCGACGGGTTCCCAGGATCTGGGCTCCGGCATTGCCGCGGCGCTGTTCGGTACCGCAGCTCCGGCCGGCCGTGTGCCGATGACCTGGTACTTAAGTGACGATGACCTTCCGGACATGACGGATTATGACATGATCAAAAATCCCAGGACCTACCGCTATTTTGAAAAGCCGGTCCTGTATCCGTTCGGCTACGGCCTGACTTACACGGAGTTTACGTACACCGCGCTGAAAGCGGATAAGGCGGAGGAAGGAAAGGTAATGCTTACGGTATCGGTCAAAAATACCGGCGATGTTCCCTCCGACGAAGTCGTCCAGCTTTACATGAAGCGCGTTTCGCCGTCGGAAACGGTCCATCCGGTCCGCCGTCTGGTGTCCTTTGAACGCCTGCATGACGTGCAGCCGGGAGAGGAGCGCACCGTGACCCTGACCGTGAATCCCTGCGACATGGCAATTTATATGGAGAACCTCGGCGAACGTGTTGTGGAAGCCGGAACGTATGAGTTCTATGCGGGAAAGAACGCACTGGATGAAGCACTCCGCGTGACGCTGGAGATCTGAAAATCACAATAAAGACCGGGCCTTTCGGGGCCCGGTCTTTATTGTGGCTTGTTTGTATAACCCTGTGCTTGACAAAAATTGAACGAACCGCTATAATGTGTCTTAAATGAGACAAAAAGAGGGCTGAAATGAAGAGAGAACTGCCTTTGAATGCCTTTCCGGTCTTTCGTGCATTGACCACAGAGGAGTGCGATGCGCTGATGCAGGACAACGCGGTGATCCGCGTAAAGTATCCTGCGGATACTGCGGTAGCATCGGATCATGTGTTCTGCGTGCTCAAGGGAAGCTTGAAGGTCTTTTCAAAAAACAATTCCACACAGAGCTATCTACGCGAACTTAACGCGGGCGATGTTTTTGGCGTTGCGGCCATATTTGCCGAGCAGCCGGAGATCTCCGTCATTCGTACGGAAACGGATGTGACGCTTCTTCAGATCCCGAAGGAGACCATTCTCTCCATGGTTCAGAAGAGCCCGGACTTCATGAAGGCATACCTTGCGTTTTTGTCGAACCGAATTGCTTTCCTCAACACCAAGATCTCTTGCGTGACCGCGGGAAGTGCCGAACGGAAACTTGCGGAATGGCTGTACAATGCAGCCACGTCCGATGAATTCAGGCTTCCGGTCAGCATGAGTGACCTTGCCAAGCTGCTGGATCTCGGACGCGCATCCTTATACCGTGCCTTCGATGAACTGGAGGCTAAGGGCTGCATCGCCAAAAAGGGAAATGTAATACAGATTTTAGACAGGGAACTGTTAAAGCCCGGTCTGTAATAAAAAGGAGATGAAAAACATGAGAAAGAAACTTGTCGCACTCGTTATGGGTGCAATGATCCTTTCTTCTGCTGTGCTTGCTTCCTGCGGCACCAAGGCAGAGGAGACCACGACCGCAGCCGCCACGACGGTGGAAGAGACCACCACGACCGCAGCTGAAACCACGACGGAAGAGGAAACGACGACCGAAGAAGAGACCACGACGGAAGCTGTTACCGAAGCTGAGATCGATACCGGGCTTGAAATCAAGCTTGCCGTACTCGGCGGTTCTACCGGCTGGGGCGCAACCAAGCTCATTGCTGATAATGACGAAGACGCTACGACGCTGAACTACACGATCACCATCGAGACCTCCCCGAAGGTCATCCAGGAGGGTCTTGTAGCCGGTGAATATGACATCGCCGCGCTTTCTACCAACAAGGCCGCTCTGCTGGCCTCCAAGACCGGTAAGATCCAGGTCGCTGCAGTCAACACTCTCGGCGTGATGTCACTTGTTACGACCGATGGCACCGTCATCGAAAGCTTTGACGATTTAAAGGGTCAGACCGTTGCCATTCCGGAAGAGCCGTCCTACATTCTTCAGGCGCTCTTAAACGCAAACGGAGTTGCGGATGAAGTGGCCTTAAATACCTTCGCTACTCCGGCAGACCTTCTGCAGGCAGTCATCGCAGGTGAGATCATCATGGCTGTTCTTCCCGAACCGCTTCTTTCCACCGCTTGTGTTAAGGCCGGCGCAGTTGTTCAGATGAATCTGACCGAAGAGTGGGAAAAGGTATACGAAGGTCAGGAACTGATGCAGGGTTGTATCGTTGTCCGCACCGAATGGGCAGAAGAGCATCCGGCTGAGCTCGCCGCATTCCTGGAAGAGTACAGCGCATCCATCGATTACGTTAAGAATAACGCAGCCGATGCCGCTGCTCAGATCGAGACCTACTTCGGTACCGGTGCTCCTGTTGCAACCAAGGCGATCCCGAACTGCAACATGACCTTCATCGCCGGCGAGGAAATGAAGGAAGCACTGAGCCGGTTCTATGATGTACTGATCACGATTCCGTCCTCCAATATCGGTGAGGCGGTTCCGGCAGATACCTTCTATTACATCGCAGAATAAGTTGTAATTGATCAAACAGAGCGGTAAGATATGCGTAAGAGTGTATCTTGCCGCTCTTTTATTCTCACGTATCCGTTGATTTATATACATTCCGGCAGCGGTTTGGATCATAGAAAGGCACAATATGAAAAAACCCGTTCGTATGCTGCTAAGCGTTTTGTTTTGGGTGGCGCTGTGGCAGATCCTATCGATGGTGATCGGCGAGGAGCTCCTGTTCCCTTCACCGGTCGCGACGCTTCGTGAGCTGTTTAAGCTGATGAAGGACGCAAGCTTTTATAAAAACATCGGCACGACGTTTTGGCGTATCCTTGCCGGTGCTGTTTGCGCGGGCATTTTAGGTGCGTTGATCGGCCTGTTCTCCGGACTCTTTGCCCCATTTTCGGACCTGTTTGCGCCGTTTATGACGGTCATCCGTTCCACTCCGGTCGCATCCTTCATCGTGCTTCTGGTTCTCTGGATGAAACGGAGCGATGTTCCGATGGTCATCGCGGGCCTGATGGTGTTACCGGTCTTTTACAGCAATGCCCGGAAAGGCATTGAAGAAACGGATCCGAAGCTTCTTCAGATGGCGGATGCGTTTCATCTGTCGATGCTCCGGAAACTGACGCACATATATCTGCCCAATACGCTGCCCTATATGTCTTCTGCAGCGGCATCGTCCTTCGGCCTCGCGTGGAAGGCCGGCGTGGCGGCGGAAGTGATCGTGCTTCCGGTGATTTCCATCGGCCGGCAGCTGTACTATTCCTCCAATAACCTGGAGACCGCCCGGATGTTTGCGTGGACGCTCGCTGTCATCCTTCTCAGTCTTTTGATGGACGGACTGATGGCGCTTCTGTTCAAGACACGCAGTCCGAAAAAAGACGCGCCCGGAAACGTGCAGCGTCCGGAAGCACGGGAGGTGAAATGATGGTTCGGCTTGATCATGTCTCGTTTTCATTTGACGATAAAACGATCTTCACGGATTTTTCTTATGAGTTTCCGGAAGGGAAGATCACTGCGGTAATGGCGCCCTCCGGCAGCGGAAAGACAACGCTGCTCAATCTGATCCTCGGGGATCTTCAGCCCGTGAGCGGAAAGGTCACGGCACCGGAAAAGATTGCCGTATCCTTCCAGGAGCCCCGGCTTCTTCCGTGGTTCAGTGTGGAGGAGAATCTGAAGGTGGTGCTGAAGGAGCGGAATATTAAAAAGGCTGAAGTCCGGGAAATCGTTTCCGGATACCTTCGCGCGGTGCAGCTTGAAGCGGAGATGAAATCGCGCCCGGATGAGCTATCCGGCGGCATGCAGAAGCGCGTCGGACTGGCGCGTGCCCTGTGTTACCTGAAAGAAGAGAATGCAGGTCTCCTTCTTTTGGATGAGCCCTTCAGCGGCCTTGATGCCGCCCTGCATCAGGAAATGAGGGCTCTTGTCAAGGCTTGTGCAGGCGGAAAAACGGTCATTTTGATCACACATGACGAAGGGGATCTTGAGATCGCCGATGCGTGTCTGAAACTGTAAAAAATGACAATGTGAGCGCAATGGAACAGTAACTGCGCTATTTTGCTCCCATAGGGGTTTACAAATAAGACCTTATGGGATATCTTTACCTTAAAGGGTGGGGTACCCCTACGTATAAAACCGGTTATTGAATATTGTCGTAAGGACCCCTTCCGGGGTCCTTTTTTGTTGCGAAACTATGTGTAAGTGAGGCGTTTTTTGGGAGTATAAGATTTTTAAGGAGGTTCTTATGAAAAAACAGACCGTCAAGGCACGTATTACAGAAATCGATGAAAAGACATGGGCTGTCCATAATCCAATGCTCAACCGCGTGAACGGCGGTACGATGTCGTCCGGAAATACCACGTATTGTGTCTCGTTTGAAACGGAGAATCAGGACATCCGGACCTTTGTGATCTCCGGAAGGGAAGCAGACATGTATACGGTCGGACAGGCAGGAGAATTGACCTATCGCGATCAGCATTTCATTCGCTTTACGAATTCCGGAGAGGAGGATTCGGAAAACGACCCGGTACGGAAAACGGCTTTCCGCGTTATTGCGGGAGTGGCTGCGCTGCTGGTTCTGGCCGCGCTGGTTTTTCTCGCCCGAACGCTGATCCTTCGCAGCGAGTATAAGAGGATGGCAGAGAAGGCAGAGGCCTCGTTGGAAGCGGCGGAGACAGAGAACGTGACAGTGTCCCATAACGGCATTACATATACCGATGCCAAAAAATTAGCCGCGTATTATGTGGAATATTTACTCAATGAGAAGACTGTGGTGCAGAACCGGCAGATGGCAGATGGCTTAAACGATCCGATCGTGATCACGACCGGCACGGATACACTGGCGTTTGAAAAGGCGACGGAGTTCGGAGAAGGGGTGTGCGTCCATTGGCAGACGGGGGACAATGACCGGTACTACACGGTAAATTCGGATCGGGATTTTTCTGACCTCGAGGAACGGTGGAATCAGTATGTACTTGAAATGCAGCGCCGGGAAGCGCTGAATAAAAAGTGAGTTTTGTGGTTTAGTACAGGTCGTAACACAGAATGAACAGAGAGGCGCGTTCGTTATGCCGGGAATGATCCATCGTGCGGCTTATATGGGCGGTAATGTCCTTTTTTGCGGGAAATGTCAGAAACGCTGATGCAATATAAAATTTTGCTTTATTTTTAAAGAGCATCTGTGCTATAATATTCAGATATTATTGTTAACAGGGAAGCGGATATGCCTTGGACATACGAACGGTATGGACAGTATGTCCTGCGTGGGTTCTGTAAATAAACAAATGAGGAGATAAATATGGAAAAGGTTGTATTAGCTTATTCCGGTGGTCTTGATACCACTGCCATCATTCCGTGGTTAAAAGAGACCTATGGCTATGAAGTTGTATGCTGCTGCATCGACTGCGGCCAGGGTGAAGAACTGGACGGTCTTCAGGAAAGAGCACGTCTGTCCGGCGCTTCCAAGCTTTATATCGAAGACGTTGTCGATGATCTTTGCGACAACTACATTATGCCCTGCGTACAGGCCGGTGCAGTCTATGAGCACAAGTACCTGATGGGTACCGCTATGGCGCGTCCGACCATCGCTGCAAAGCTGGTTGAGATCGCCCGCAAGGAAGACGCAGTTGCGATCTGCCACGGCGCAACCGGTAAGGGCAATGACCAGATCCGTTTCGAACTGGGTATTAAGGCGCTGGCACCGGACATCAAGGTCATCGCTCCGTGGAGAGACGACAGATGGCAGATGGATTCCCGCCAGGCGGAGATCGACTACTGCAAGGCACATGGCATTGAGCTTCCGTTCAGCACCGACCAGTCCTACAGCCGTGACCGCAACATCTGGCATATCAGCCATGAAGGTCTGGAACTTGAAGATCCGGCACTGGCTCCGAACTATGAGCATATGCTCGTTCTGGGCGTAACTCCGGAAAAGGCTCCGGATGAAGGCGAAGAACTGACCATTGAATTCGAGCAGGGCTATCCGGTCGCATTGAACGGTGAGAAGATGAAGACGGCAGACATCATCCGTGCGCTGAACAAGATCGGCGGAAAGCACGGTGTCGGCATCGTCGATATCGTTGAGAACCGTGTTGTCGGTATGAAGTCCCGCGGCGTTTATGAAACTCCGGGCGGTACCATCCTGATGGAAGCGCATCAGCAGCTGGAAGAGCTGGTTCTGGATCGCGATACCATCGCCCTGAAGAAGGATCTTGGCAACAAGATGGCCGGCATCGTATACGAAGGCAAGTGGTTCACTCCGGTCCGCGAAGCCATTACCGCTTTCACGAAGGTCACCCAGCAGTACGTGACCGGCGAAGTCAAGCTGAGACTGTACAAGGGCAACATCATTAAGAACGGTACCACCTCTCCGTATTCTCTGTACAGCGAGTCTCTGGCATCCTTCACGACCGGCGATATGTATGATCACCACGACGCAGCAGGCTTCATCACGCTGTGGGGGCTTCCGCTCAAGGTTCGTGCAATGCGCATGAATGAACTGAAGAAGGATAATACCAAATAATTATTGTCATATATAAAAAGACGAACTGTCAGGCAGGTGTTGCCTTGACAGTTCGTTTTTTTTGGAGGGATCATGAAAAGATCAGTAAAATTTGCAGCTCTTTCCATGGCCCTTGCGATGGTCCTGAGCCTGGCAGCTTGCAGCAAAGCTGCCGATGAAACCACCACGGCAGAAACGACCGAGACCACGACTACGGCTGAGGCTACCACGGAAATCACCACGGAAGAAGTGAAGTCCGATTCCGGTATCGAAGCGGGTTCTTATGTGACTGAATACCTTGAAATCGAACACAATGCGGTCTCGCCGGAAGAGGTGGGAATGAATGTCAAGCTGGTCGTTAATGAAGACGGCATTGGAGGCGCTGCTTCGCAGCTTGTAACAAAGGCAGGCATTCGGGTCGGAAGCTCTGTGGAAGAGGTATTGGCTGCATACGGTCGTCCGGACGAGTTTGATGAAACTCATCTGTCGTATGCTTTTGCCGAAAACGATGCGGAATACGGAGACACCCTGACCTTCTGGCTGGATGGAACCCGGGTCAGCACCATTTCCTTTGAAGACGCATATCTGACTGAAATGTTTTCCTACAAGTAAAGAATTGTAAATGTGATAATAAAAAGCGCCGGTTTCACCCGACGGCTTTTTTATTTGATTTATCCTAACAATGCACGGATTCCGACCGCGTCATAGACGACCTTCGGGAGCTTTTCAACTTCGATGCGGTACAGGGCATTTGCTGCAATGTGTTCCGCTGCCTGTTCGATGTCACGGATGCCGGAGGTGGTCCGGTAGATATCTATGACGGCGTCGAGACCATCGTCCGTGATGGTGATCTCATCGCTCAGAAGACCGATGCGGTTCAGGACCTTGGGCATCGCGAACTTCGTGAAGATCATGCGCTTTTCCTCTTCTGTGTAGTCCGGAAGCTCGATGACGGCAAAACGGGACATAAGCGGTGCGCTGATGGCACTCTTGTCATTCGCGGTGGCAATGGTGTATACGCCGGACGTCGGGATGTTGCATTCGATGTAGTTATCGGTGAAGCCGAGGTTGTCGAGGAGGGTCAGAAGGACATCTGCGGGGTTGCCGTTGCCTTTACCGGAAGACGCCTTATCGAGCTCATTGATGATGAACAGGAGATTGGAGCTTTCCGCGTTGGCAAAGGCCTCCATGATCAGGCCGGGCTTTGCATTCGAATAGATACGGGAGGAACCCGTCAACTGCTCCGGATCGTTGATGGAACTCATTTCCAGCGTGGTCCAGGCCATCTTCAGGATGCGGGCGACCGCGTAGGCGATCTGCGACTTACCGGTACCCGCAGGACCGATGAGCAGAATACCGTAGGCCGGCAGGGTGTGTGTGCGGTTGATCTGAATGATGGTCTCCAGAATGCGCTGTTTGACGGAGTTCAGACCGTAGAGCTCTTCATCCAGAATGCGGCGGGCCTCATCCGGGTCGATGAGGTTGAACGGCACGTTGTTCCACTGAATGTTCAGCATGATGGACAGTGCGCGCTGCGCGTGGCGACGTTCCTCGGGCGTGACCTCCGTTGACTTTGCGACCGCCAGGTTGCGGCGCGCCCAGAGACGGATGGTATCCGGCAGCGTATGACCGGCACAGTTCAGATAATCGGTGATGCTCTGAAGGCTGGTGAGCTTCATTTCATCCGCATCATCGATATCGTCCGGATCCACGGTCACCTCCGACGGTGCGCCGCTCTGGAACAGGCGCTTCATCATGAACTGCAGGAAGCCGTTTTCACCGGACAGCTTGGCACCGCGTACCGTGATTCCGGTCTCCTGGATCTTATAGACCGCATAGTTTTCGCCGATCTCCGTTCCGGAAAGGCGGACCATGATGTGGCTCTCACCGAGCCAATGGATCAGGTTCTCAAAGCGGGCATCCATCTTTAAAATGTCATGTGCTTCCTTTTCGGATTCGCCGTCCATCATAAATCCGGTCCCCTTTGCCGGCGATAAAAACATGCCGTCGGAGTGGTGCTTCAGTGCGCTGCCCGGGTTGGACAGGACCATAATGGGGTGTTCGGCATCGGCAGAGCCGGCACCGGTATAAATGAGTTCATAGGTCTTTTCCGGCTTTACGGCCTCGGTTTCAGCGGGTTTACTGTTAAAATCAAAAACGGGCATGGGATCATCCTTTACAATATTCCGATAATAAATTTATTATAACACGAAAACGGACCATAAAAAGAGGGGAAACGGTATTTATTGAAAAAAGTATTTATAAAACGGGCGATGTGACTTATAATGGGGAAAAATAAGCGAATCGTTCATGGCTTTTATGAATGTATATAAAGGAGAGTACCATGCCCTGTACAACTATTCTGGTCGGTAAATGCGCGTCCAACGACGGCTCGACCATTATTTCAAGAAACGACGACGGCGGTTTTGAGGCAAAGCGCATCATTGTGATGCAGCCGGAGAAGCAGCCACGGAAGTATAAGACGGTCATCTCGCACCTGACGGTGGAGCTTCCGGATGATCCGATGCGTTACACCTATTGTCCGAACGTGTCCGGGGAATCCGGCATCTGGCCTACCTGCGGTATCAATGCGTCCAATGTTTCCATGACCGCGACAGAGACCATCACCAGCAATCCGCGCGTGCTTGGTGCAGACCCGTATGTCCGCTATCAGGCCAAGGAGGGCCGGAACGGTAAGGAAGCAGCCGGGGGTATCGGCGAGGAGGACCTGGTCCTTCTGGTCCTTCCGTACATCAGGACCGCCCGCGAGGGCGTGCTCCGCGTGGGCATGCTGCTGGAAAAGTACGGCACCTACGAGCCGAACGGCATGGCCTTTGCGGATGAGAACGAGGTGTGGTGGCTGGAGACCATCGGCGGACATCATTGGATCGCAAAACGCGTTCCGGACGACCGCGTGGTCATCATGCCGAACCAGTTCGGTATGGATATGTTTGATTTTGACGATGCCTATGGCAAGCAGGAGGAAAATCTCTGCTCGAAAGACCTTAAGGAATTCGTGGAGAAAAATCACCTGTACACCGGCAGGGAGGGTGTATTCAACCCGCGCCTGGCCTTTGGTTCCCGGGCGGATTCCGACCATATCTACAACACGCCTCGCGCATGGTTCATGGCGCGCTACTTCCTGGAACGCACTTATAAGTGGGACGGCGAAGGCGCTGATTTCACCCCCGAATCCAATGATATTCCGTGGTCCCTCGTGCCGGAACGCAAGGTCACCGTTGAGGACGTGCGATATCTTCTGGGCTCCTATTATCAGGGCACCCCGTATGACCCGTATGATAACACCTCCCCGAAGAAGGGCAAGTACCGTACCATCGGCGTACCGAACAGTGATGTCTGCGGCATTATGCAGATCCGTAACGATGTGCCGGCTGCAGTGAAGGGCGTGGAATGGTTCTCCATGGGCGGAAGCGGCTTCACCGCATGCTTCCCGTTCTATGCGAACGTGGATGAGCTGCCCAAGTATTTGAGCGCCACCGGCGATGTTCCCGACACGGATTATATGTATTGGCAGAGCCGTCTGATCGCCGCGCTCACCGATGCGCACTACGGCACTAACATTCTATTTGACGAGCGTTATGTCAACGCTGTCTGGAATCAGGGCCGGAAGCTTCTCTGTGAGTACGACGCAAAGATCGCAGCCGGGGAGGATGCAGCAATCCTGAAGGAAGCAAATAAGAAGATCACCGATATGGTAAAGAAAGAGTCCGATAAGGCTCTCGGTACCATTCTGAAAAATTCTTCGGAGAAGATGAAGATCCGTTATCATCGCGGAGATAATTGATATTGTTGAAGGACAGAAAAGACAAAAGCGGGGTGACAAATCAAAAGATTTGTCACCCCGCTTTTGTCATAGAATAAATAAGCCATCTCACTCAACGCTCCTGCGGTACATATTATGCAGCGTCCCGCTCAACAGCTTATTTAGCATACTGCTCGCCGTCATAGTCAAAGGCTTTGACGCGCGCATATTCCTCTTCGGTCAGAGGGAGAACGGTGCCGTGCTTGAAGCCGTAGGGGAAGGAAACATCGGCATCGCATCGCTTGAAGACGCCGCATTTCAAGCTGTCTGCCATGAAGGGGACGTACCCCTGACCCTTGCCGCGGACACCGAAGTAGTCCAGGTTGAGGCACCACCGGCCGTCCTCCAGCCGATAGATACACGGCGCTTCGTAGGAACCGGAGCCGCCCTCCAGGGATGCCATCCCCGGATCAAACTCGTGCATGCGCTCGAAGGGACCGGCCGCATTTTCGGAGCGGAGCATAATGACGCCGCAGGGGTGTCGGTCACTCTTTACGAACAGGTAGTAAATACCGTCTTCCTCCGCCATACAGGAGTCGATGATGCCGGAATCTTCTTTTTCATACAGGATCTCCGGCTCGGTGAAGGTATTGAAATCCTTCGTCCGGCTGTAGTAAATGCACATTTTGAGGCCGTTGTTGTACGTGGAAATGTCCGGGTCCGGTTTTGGCTGGGACCAGGTCAGGATGAAATCGCCGTTCTCTTTATCGAAGATCATATCCGGAGCCCAGTGGCAGCCGGAGCCTTCCGGGCCAAGCGGCAGCGCGCGCTGCGGTGCCCAGTGGCAGAGGTCTTCGGATTCCCACATCATCAGATTGTTGCTGCCGTAGGTCTGGACTTCTCCCCAGTTCCGATGGTATCGGGGGCCCATTTCATAAGACAGGCACAGATCGGTGGCTAAAATGTAGAATTTGTTATCGGGGCTGCGCTGGATCGTAAAGTCGCGCACGCCCTTTTCACCGAGCATACTGTAGAGGACCGGGTAGCCGTTATTGACCTTTTCCCAGTGAAAACCATCGGCGCTTAAAGCAAAATAGACCTGCTCGCCGTCCGGGGTGCGTTTTTCTTTGAAATGAACAAATAAGTAGTGCCGCATGCCTGCTCCTTTGTGATTTTGGAATTCTGAACAGTTAAGCCCGATTCCATAAATGATTAGTTAAATGATTAGTTATTTCCGGAAAAGATAATCGAGTACGCCGGTGAGACGGCTGTCCTTCCAGGCTCCTTCCGCTGCCTTTTTGGAGTAGGGCACCACGATGGCAAGGTCCATATGGGCACCTTCGTCGTAGCCATCGGGCTCGGTGCTGTAGAAGTATGCGTCCCAGGTCTCCTGCGTTGCGTTTTTGAAACGGTCCGGCTCCAGATAGATCATCTTTTTGCATTCCTCGTCGATGAATACCTTTGCGGCGAGCGGGGAAAGCTTTTCAAATTCCTCCGCGCGGACGTCTTCAAAGATGCCCGGCAGCGGGCCTTCCTCAATGCGCTCGTCCCCGCGCACGATCTTTGTTCCGATGGCCTCAAACGTCATCTTTTCCTCGGTGAAGATCAGCTTTAACAGCACACCGATGTCCGTATAAGGATGAGCGCGCTGGTAGTCGGTATCGAAGATGAAGTTCCCGAGGGAGTAGAAGATGGCTTTGCCGTCATCAAAGGTCTCGTAATTTTCCGGTACATGCGGGTGGTGGGCGACGACGGCATCGGCACCCATGGCCAGGTAACGCATGTAGCGGTCGCGGGTGTAGGGATTCGGCATATCGGCAAACTCTTCACCGCCGTGTGCAACCACGATGCACCACCGGCAGGTCTTCTTGATTTCCCGGATCCGCTCGCGGATGTAGGCTTCATCGTCCCAGCGGAACACGCCGGGGGCGTCCGGCCCCGCGGGAATACATTCGGACATGTAAGCGACGCCGAACATGCCGATGCCGCCGGCCTCCGGAAGATAAACGGGCTCCGAAGCTTCCGTTTCGTTCACGCCCGCGCCGATGGTCCGGCAGCCCATCTCCTTTGCGATGGTACGCGTGCTGACCAGGCCTTCCGTTCCGGCATCCATAATATGGTTATTGCTGATATTCCAGATATCCGAGTGAATGTTCTTAAGCACGCAGGTCGCCTTCGGATCCATACTGTGGAAGAAAACGCCGCGACTTCCGTCATCCCTGGCATCGATGAGCGCGCCTTCCACATTGGCCACGACGTGGTCCGCGCTGTGGAAAAAGCGGAGAATGGACGGAGAGAGAAGGTCCGGCGCCGTAAAACGACCGGCCATGTACCGGTCAAAACCGATGTCTCCGGTGAAAACAAGAGAGCAGGTGGTGTTGTTCATGATCGCTCCTTACGGCCGTGCGTGCGGCGCACGGCGAAATACAGTTTACGTTTTTTGTAATCATATCCAAAAACGGAGGAAAAGTAAATAATCGAAACGGGGGCAGTATGGCAGAATCGACGAATTTTTGCGCAGGGGTTGAAAAGGAAAGGGGGCTTGCTATAATCGAATCAGGAACTACGGATCCCGGAGGCGCACTCCGGACACATTAATTGAAAAGGAGTTTACTATGAAGAAGGGTATGAAAACTTCCCTGATCGTCTTTCTGGTACTGACACTTCTGGCCATCGGCTGTATGACAGGGGCCAATGCGATCCAGACGGACGGCGGAAAAGTGAAGACCGAGCTTGGGTCGATCGAGACGGACCTCGGCGAACTCACCTACAAACTGTACATCCCGGCAAGTGTGTCGGAGGCCTCGCCGGCACCGGCGGTGCTCCTTCTGCACGGCTATCAGAACGACCATGAAACATCGGCGGCGTATGCCCTCGAGCTTGCACGCCGCGGCGTAGTCGTTCTTGCGCTTGATGAATACGGACATGGCAAGACGTCCGTTTCCATGATCAACCGCGGCTATGTCAATCATAAGGTCACTACGACCTACGGTACGGACGAGGACGGCAAGACGTATCTTGCGATCGGCGGTCAGCAGCGCTACCGCGTTATGATGAATTTTTCCAACCTGTCCTTCTTTATCGATCGCTACAGTAAGGACAACGACGGAAACTCCGTGAAGGATTCCTCTATGGGCGGCGTGGCGGCTTATGCGTATCTGGCTACCCTGCCGTATGTCGATTCCACACGCATGGGCATCTCCGGTCATTCGATGGGCACCTGGGCTTCCTGGTCAGTCGCAGCCGCGTACTCCGGCACCGATATCATGCCGCGCGCAACGGTCCTTCAGTGCGGCGAACTGTTCACGGAGAATGCGTACGATGCGGAAACGATCAAGTTCAACAATGTGCTGGAACTGACTGCAAAGTACGATGAATTCAACTATTTCAGAGATTATAAGAACACTGTCTCCGAGGATCTTATTAAGAGTGATCTCCGCACGGGCTTCCTCGGAACCACATCGGCGGAGGCTGAGTGGAACACCACGTACGGTTCCTTCGCGGAGGGTACCGCAAGACGCTGCGAGCTGATCATGACGAACCATCGTCTTACTACGCATAACAGCCACGCGATCACGACCGCCGTCGAGTGGTTCACAGAGGCCCTTGGCATTCAGACGACCCTGAAGTCCGATGCTCTGACCTTTGCGTGGAAGGAGCTTCTGGTGCTGATCGCCACGCTCGCGGTCATCGCATCCATGATGCCGCTTATGAACCTGCTTCTTGAGACGCCGTTCTTCCGCTATGTAAAGCAGCCGCTTCCCACCCGCGAAGTCAAGACCGGTTGGAAGTGGTGGAAGGGTGCCGTGATCACGATCCTGATCGCCGCCTTCACGTATCCCTTCCTGTGTCAGCTGGGCCACGGCCTGCTGCCGCTTCCGGACACCACGGTGTTCCGTATGACCATCGGCAACGGATTCCTGACCTGGTACCTGTTCCTGATCGTTGTCATGCTGGCAACGACGATCCTTCCGAATGTCCGTGCAAAGAAAAAGGGCCGCGTGCCGATGAACTACCACGAGATGGGTCTTGCCGCGGAAAGTCATAGCGCGAAATTCGACTGGAAGCTCCTTGGAAAGTCCGCGCTGCTGACGATCCTTATGGTCGGTTTCATGTATCTAATGACGATCCTCTTTGAGAGCCTGTTCCTGTTGGATCTTCGCTACATCTGGCCGTTCTTCAAGGGCTTTACCGGTGAACGCTTTGTACAGTTTTTGATCTATATCCCGGTATTTGCGCTGTTTTTCATCCTGAACAACTCCAAGATCTTTGCTCAGATGAGAAACAAGTATACCAATGTGCCCGGCGCAAAGGGCTTCTTCGGTTCCTGGTGGCGTTCCGCCTTCTGTATGATCGGCGGCATCGTCCTTCTGTGCTTTATCGAGTACATTCCGTTCTTTGCAGGCATCGGCCCCGGCGTCGATCTTCTGTTCAGCACGACTTTTGGCGGCCCGTTCATGTCACTCATGATCGTCTTTATTCCGCAGGTCCTGGTGTTCTCGCTGATCGATACCTACGTGTACCGGAAGACCGGCAACATCTATACCGGTGCGCTGACGGTGGCATGTCTGGCTTGCTGGATCGTGACCGGAGGCTCCGCAATTTTATAACTCATACGAATTCCGCTTTTCAAAGCGGGCTGCGTATGATATGTTGAGTATGGTTTTATCTTATCGCACAACCAATTGGAGGTAAAAAATGAAATACGACAGACGTCCCGAGACGATGGAGAGAATCACCACCCCGGAACTTGCTCAGGCCTACATCGACGACCAGATCGCGGAACTGCGTGCTCAGGTCGGTGACAAGAAGGTCCTGCTTGCACTTTCAGGCGGTGTCGACTCTTCCGTAGTCGCAGCACTTCTCATCAAGGCAATCGGTCAGCAGCTGGTCTGCGTCCATGTAAATCACGGTCTTCTCCGTAAGGGTGAGCCGGAGCAGGTCATCGAAGTCTTCCGCAATCAGATGAACGCGAATCTGATCTATGTGGATGCGACCGACCGTTTCCTGGACAAGCTTGCGGGCGTGTCCGATCCGGAGACCAAGCGTAAGATTATCGGCGGAGAGTTCATCGAAGTGTTTGCCGAAGAAGCACGCAAGTTAGACGGCATTGAGTTCCTGGCACAGGGAACCATCTGGCCGGACATTCTGGAATCCGAAAACGGTATCAAGGCGCACCACAATGCAGGCGGTCTGCCGGAAGATATGAAATTTGAACTGGTCGAGCCGGTACGCATTCTCTTCAAGGATGAGGTCCGCGTAGTCGGTGAGGCACTGGGCCTTCCGCACGGTATGGTATACCGTCAGCCGTTCCCGGGACCGGGTCTCGGTGTTCGCTGCCCGGGTGCCATCACCCGTGACCGTCTGGAAGCGGTCCGCGAGTCCGATGCGATCCTGCGCGAAGAGTTTGAGAAGAACGGTCTGGTCGACAAGGTCTGGCAGTACTTCACCGTGGTTCCGGATTTCCGTTCCACCGGTATCAAGAATGACAAGCGTGCGTTTGAGTGGTTGTGCATCGTCCGTGCCATCATCACGACCGATGTTATGACCGCAACCGTCGCGGAACTGCCGCACGAGCTGATGGTTCACATCACCGACCGTATCACGCACGAAGTACCGGGCATCAATCGTGTCCTGTACGATTTCACTCCTAAGCCGACGGCGACGGTGGAATTCGAATAATACAATTTAATATTTCTGATATCGTCTCGTATTCAGAATTGCTTATGATAGCAGGCTTTCTCCGGAAGGCCTGC
>DCHF01000055.1:260828-466417 GCA_002315555.1 Lachnospiraceae bacterium UBA1759
CGTGGTATTGGAGTGTATTGCAGTAACCACTTGCTCCTTAACTTGTTCAATTTCTATCTATTTTATGGTAGACTTAACCGAAAATGGGTTATATAATATATACGAAACAGGGTGTGTTTTGCTTTCATCACAGAAAATATTTAAAGAAAAGAAAGGGAGGTATCGCTATGGCATATACGAGTTTTGGAGAATTCGTGCGCATACTCAGAATCAAGCATCACGAAGTAATGGGCGACATGGCGAATGTGTTGGGTGCTTCATTACCCTTCTTATCTGCAGTGGAAAATGGGAAAAAGAATGTCCCTGCAGAATGGATAGGTAAAATTACGGAACACTATGGATTAACAGAAACCGAACAGCAAGAGCTTGAAGAAGCAGTAGAAGAATCTAAGACACAGTTCAAAATTGTGGCTGGAAAAGCCGGTAATCAACAGCGTAAGGCAGCTTTGCAGTTTGCAAGGTCCTTCGATGAGATGGACGACGAAACTGCTATTAAGATTTTGGAACTGCTGAGCAAAAAGGAGGGAAAGGGCGAATAAATGGATTATGAAACAAAACCTACAAGCCGCAGCGATTTAAGACGTTATGCAGCATACGTCAGAAAACTGTTCGATGTCCCTGCGGGAGGAGCATTTCCTGTACTGGAAAGCTTGGAGAAGCTGCCAGATGTTTTTGAGGGTTGCAATTATCAGATTGTAGAGGATAAGAAACTTCCTCCGCAGACGATGGCACAGTGTACGCCGAACGATAACGGCGGATTTACTATAGAAATCACAGAGTCAGTGTATGGTGGCGCATACAAAAATCAGACTGGTGCACTTCTTGGGTTTATCTGTCATGAGATATGCCATATATTCCTATTTAAAATCGGCTTTACCCCTGTTTTTACAAGGAGCTTTGCTGATGGTGAGATACCGGCGTATTGCAGCGTTGAGTGGCAGGCTAAAGCACTGTGCGCAGAGGTAATGCTTCCATATGAGGAAACTCGCGGGATAAAGCCTAAGGAGTTGGTGGATACTTATCATGTATCGAAGGCTTTTGCAACAAACCGCAGGAAACTCGAGAAGCAGGAAAGAAGGTGATGTCTTACGGATAAAAAATAAAACGCATTGAAAAGCTGTTGGCGCAGCAAATCAACGCGTTTTTATCTCAGGTATGCTATTGCATAACTAAGAGTGACTGCTTAGACAATAGCATATCTGTCCCAAATCGTCAATTGACGGAAGCAACAAACGTTGGGTTACGACGCCCATTTTACCTGCATAGGCAGGAGAAAGGACAGATAATGCATTCAATTAATAATTTAGCAGATCTATTGGAAACAATAAACGATCTCTATATGCTTTTGGATGGCAAGATTGATTTCGATGCTGAGGGTTGGCCTGTTTTTCTGAAAGACCATTTCCTGAATGAATGGCCGGATGACATAGTCACATATGCTAATCGAAAAAACAAATTAATAGTTGACAGAAACAAAACAGTTCTTTGTCATTTTGCGAGTGACAGTCAGAACTATAGACGTTTTCCGAAGGTTATGGGCGATATTTCCGAATATCAAAAATACTTAGGTGCGGTATTCCCGGATATAACCGTTACCAGAGACATGGATGTTGAGTTTCAGGATCTGGCATTACTTGCAAATCAGTTGTATGCAGCTGTGCTTGCAGTCAATAAAATAAAACTTGTTGCAAACACTCGTTGTGGCTCAAAACTGACACAGAAATATCTTCGACATCTCCCAAGAAATGTAATTTGGGCATCAAGTTTTTTGGGATGTAATAAAACATCAACCCCCTCAGAAACTGCAGAATATATAAATAAAATTCTAAGTCTTATGCCGAGTAAACTTATTATTTATGGAAAGCAGGATCTGGCGGTTAACTGCCAGCTTGATATCTTGGGAATTAATTATCGTTATTATGAAGATTTTCATCGACGTTGTAAAAAGGAGTCCATCTAATGGCAGATTATAAAACAGCATATTCAGATATTTCAAAAGACTATATAGAAAACGAAGTTCCTTCAAATCCCGTTGACCAGGGACGCTATGACCGGAGCAAAGCCCGTGAAGCAGCGCATAATGATACATGGGTGAAGCAAAAAGTGAATCTTAATGAAATCGTTGATAGATTCGTCCCATCAGTCGAGGGCTTTGTGGAACAGCATTCAGAAGGTGGAGTCAAATATGATTTTGAAGGAGAACGCTATATCGTTAAATGCGATAAGGTCGCCGGATATTTACGTATTTGGGATAAACAGGCGAAGTCATATTGCCTTTTGAACGGCACACAGAGCAAGGACAATTCGCTGACTCACTTCAAGATTAAACGACGGGAGGAAATGTAAAATGTGGCTGCGAGTGGCATTAAATAAGGACTCTGTTCATTATAATAAGTCCATTAGCTATTCTTATATTGATGGACCAAACATCGAAGAATACTATTTTGATCAAACGGTCGCAGAGGCACTTGAAAAGGATGGATTTCTTACAGAAATGTGGGATAAATTAGATGCGCTTTTTGACTGGGGGGACTGTGACTTTTTCATGCCGGATAAATGTATGGTCTTTAAAACCTGGCTGGAAACACGTTTAAAAAAAGAAGATAATCCGGCCGTCAGAGCCGTATACGAAGTAATGCTTGACTACGCAGAAAAAGCGATTAGATATGACACTGGCATTTCGTTTGATTTCTGAGGAATATAGCGATGAAGTCAACATATAAGCTTTTGAACATCTATCTTGATGGGCAAGCATTGCCAGAGCAGGTTCCTCGGATATTCGATACCGCAAAAGTGTCAGAGTGTTGCGAAATAGAAGAAGAAATGAATA
Source organism: Lachnospiraceae bacterium UBA1759 (assembly GCA_002315555.1). Classification (GTDB taxonomy): domain Bacteria; phylum Bacillota; class Clostridia; order Lachnospirales; family Lachnospiraceae; genus UBA1267. The sequence continues at coordinate 263,659 of DCHF01000055.1, forward strand.
TTTTCGATTATCCTGTTTGTCGCCGCAAGATATCGGGAATGAAACTTCTGTCATTCCGTTCAGAAGCAGACATTCTCAACTTGATAGGTAAGCTTCCTGACTGTAAGGAGTTGGTTATCTATTTAGACTACAATTCGACTGCGAAAACAGCATTATATCTCTTCTTAAAGAGAGTTCTACAATCAGCAACCATAGTTTTAAAACAATACCCAGGTATGGCCATAACATTTGTCGGAGATGGTAGAGCTAGAAATAACATAAAACATCTATATAGTAAAAGTTGAAATCGACCCCGGTAATCACTTGGTATGTAACAGCAAATTCTTCGCAAATAATTGAGCCTCTTTTAAGTGTGGAGTAGATTGTAATAATGCTGCCCGTTCTTCCCTTATACGCAATCAATTGAATCAAAATGAATGTTGAGATTCCGCCCTTCGAGCGCTATAATACCCTTAAGCCAATTGATATTATCCGCAAGGGGCAATCCCGTGTTATCACGGCTGATAACATTTTGATAACACGAGCTTGGATAGCCAGGATAATATGGATACTACAGATAATCAGAAGAACAGGAATACATATCTTCTAAACAAAACTGTTTAAGAAATGGGTCCTGTTGTAGAATTCGAATAATACATATTTATATTTCTGATAGTATCTCGTATTCAGAATCGCTCATGACAGCAGGCTTTCTCCGGAAGGCCTGCTTTTTCTTGTGATATTTGTTATATCTTCTAAACAAAACTGTTTAAGAAATGAAGTCTGTTGCAGAATACGCGAGAGAATGCGGCGACTGCCGCGTTCCGGGAGAGAGCGAAGCTCTCGAGAAGATAACGTATTTTTTCTTGACAATCCGCCTGAAGAGTGCTTTAATACATTTAATTAAAAAACCGTTGATGAAGAGAAGTAATCATGTCGGAAACGCACAGAGAGTGTCCGGTGCTGAGAGGGATGCAGTGAAAGACTTGATGAATGGACTTCGGAGGGCAGAGCGAAAGGCGCAGCCGAGTAGTATCTGACGGGGGCTCCCGTGACAGAGCGCAAGAAGTGATGGCTTCTTCTGAGAGACCGGTTTCCGGTAAACAAGGTGGCACCGCAAGACGTTATTCGTCCTGTCCTTGTATTTAATACAGGGGTAGGGCTTTTTTATTTTCCATCGCTGTTCATGAATAAGAGCGCACCTCCCCAAAACATTACGATCGCCGGAAAGCCGGCAGAAGGAGTAAAAAATGGAAAAACGTGAAGTAGTAGTTGAAGAGAAAAAGGGTCTTGCCAATACCAAGAATCTGATCCTTGTCGGTATCATGATGGCAGTCGGTATTGTTCTCCGCCTTTGCGCAGGTATGATCGCAGTCGGTAACATGCATCCGAACTTCCTGATCGCAACCTATTGCCTGTCCATTCTCATTGTTAAGCCGAACTTAAAGGAAGCTGCAATCATCGGTTTCATCTCCGGTGCGATCTCTCAGATCGGTACCTCCATGCCGTGGCTCGGCCTCGGTTCCGAAACTCTCGGTGCCATCGCAATGTGCCTGCTGATCAAGATCAAAATGCCGAAGGTCGTTAAGCCGGTCGTTTGCACGTTCCTGGCCACCTGTGTTTCCGGTTTTGCATTCATTGGCCTTGCTGCCCTGACCTATGCTAAGCCGATGCCGTCCGCACAGTTCGCGGCAATGTCCACGGTTACCCTTGTTACCGCAGCACTGAACATGGTCATCGTTACCATCCTTTCCATCCCGGTCAATAAGATCATGGGCAACAGCGAAAAGGCAGCGGTTGAAGAAGCATAATTTTTGTTTTTGAAAGTCTGAAGGATTTATGATCGAAATTAACGATTTCAGTTTTAAATATCAGAACAGTCACGAAACAGCGATCTCAGGGCTCAGCCTTGAGATCGCTGATGGTGATTTTATAGGCATTACAGGCACTTCCGGTGCAGGTAAGACAACGCTGACCTTTGCGCTGAACGGTATCATTCCGCAGAAGATCAAGGGCGATTTCTACGGTCGTATTCTGATCGACGGTAAGGATACCATCGAGCATGAGGCGGAGGAATTCGCACTCAGCGTCGGCGAAGTCTTCCAGGACATCGACAGCCAGATGGTAGCATCGATCGTCGAAGATGAGGTCCTGTTCGGTCTGGAAAACTTCGGGATCCCGCACGAGGAGATCGGCGTGAGATTCGAAAAGGTCCTGAACGAGCTTGGCATTTCCGACCTGAGAGATCGCGAGATCTCCAGCCTGTCCGGCGGACAGAAGCAGAAGGTCGCGATCGCGTCGATTCTGGCACTGGAGCCGAAGTATATCGTTCTCGATGAGCCCACGGGAGAACTGGACCCGGAGAGCAGCAGAGATATTTTCAATCTTCTGAAAAAACTCAACGAGGAGAAGGGCGTTACCGTCGTGATCGTTGAGCAGAAGATCATGCTGTTATGTGAGTACGTGAAGCATCTTCTGGTACTGGACAAGGGTGAAAAGGTGTTCTACGGCACCGCCGATGACATGGTGGGTGCGATCGATAAGTTCAAGACCATCGGAATCAATGTGCCGAGAGTCGCGGAACTGTCCTCCCGGTTGATCGAGGCCGGCATATACCACGGTCAGGTCACGCTTACCGTGGATGATGCGGAAAAGATGGTGAAGGAGATTATTACGGAATGATTCGATTTGAAGGAGTTTCTTTTGGATATGTAAAGGGACGCGAATCCATCCGTGATCTGAACTTTCATATCGAAAAAGGTGAATTTACAGCGCTCATCGGCGCAAACGGCGCAGGCAAGAGTACGATCAGCCGCCTGACCAACGGTCTTCTGCATCCCACAGCCGGTCATGTTTATCTGAACGGCAAGGATACGCTTACCACGCCGTCATCAAAGCTTGCCAAGGATTGCGGATTCCTGTTTCAGAACCCGGACCGTCAGATCTGCGAGAACACCGTAAAAGACGAACTGGCCTTCAGTATGAAGGTGCAGGGATGGCCCAAGGATAAGATCGAAGAGCGGGTCAAGGCAGCAATGGAGATCTTTGATCTGAAGCCGGACTGGTTCCCGTTTTCCAGAAGCCGCGGTGAACGTCAGCGCATCGCCCTTGCGGGCGTCCTGGCTTGCGAACCCGAACTTTTGATCCTGGATGAGCCGACCACCGGTCTGGACTATCTGGAATGCACGCGTATCATGGATTACGTGACGGAGCTGAACCGTGAAAAGGGCATTACCGTTTTAATGGTCAGCCATGACATGGAGCTTGTTCAGTCCTACGCAAAAAGAGTTCTTGTATTGAATAACGGCGTCCTGATGGGCGATGGCCCGACGGAAGACGTCATGAAGAATACCCCGCTGCTTAAGAGCGCACGTGTGCTGCCTGCCCAGATCCCGGAGCTGGCGCTTCGTTTCGGGGATACATTCCGTGACATCTACACGGTCGATGATATGTTTGCCGCGCTTGCTGCAAAGAATAAAGCGGAACAGGAGGGCGGAAACGTATGAATCTGTTAAACTATGTTCCGGGCAATTCCTTCCTGCATAAACTGAATCCGGTCATCAAGCTGCTTGCGGCCTTCTTATACGGCGTTGCGGCGATCCTCTGTGAAAATGTCTGGGGAGAGATCGGCTTCATCGTTCTTATGATCCTGATCTCCTATACGGCCGGCATCGGCGAGCGCGCCGTGAACCTGACCCAAAAGCTGTTCTTTCTCGGCCTGTTCATGTTTGTGATCCAGCTGTTCTTTGTACGGCTCGGGGATCCGCTCGTAGTCATCGGAAGCTTCTGTCTGATCACGACCGGCGGTTTGAAGAGTGCACTGCTTCTTTCCTTCCGCGTCATTGCCGCAATGCTTCCCCTGATGCTTTTATTTGCGATCACACAGATGAACGATCTTTGCAACGCACTTGTAAAGACCCTGCATCTTCCGTACCGCTATGCATTCATCGTTACTACCGCATTCCGATTCGTGCCGATCTTTACCACGGAATTCCACGATATTCAGGACGCCCAGAAGGCCCGCGGTGTGGACTATGATACCAGGAACATTATTCACAAGCTGCAGCTGATCGCACCGCTTTGCGTGCCGCTTCTGGTCTCTTCTTTGAAAAAGGTGGACAGCAGCGCCATGTCGGCGGAAATGCGCGGTTTCGCTCTCCGCAACGTAAAGAGCGGTTATAAGGAATACCCGTTCTCCTGGAGAGATGTTGTGGTGGTCATCGTGCTCCTTGCACTTATCGCAGTCAGCATGATCTTCTTAAAGTAAAGAATTATGGATACGATTACTGAGTTAAAATACGGAACAGAACTGATAACGATCCCGATCAAGGGAGCGGCATCCGTTGAATACATCGACCCGGATGAAATGTATGAGCTGCCGGATCTGAAGGAAGCTTTTCTCACGGGCGTCGAAAAGGAGACCATCGGCTGCGGACCGCTCCGCACGCTGATCTCCGGAGAAGACAAGGTCACCATCGTCGTTTCGGATATCACCAGAAGCTGGATGCATCAGGGCGATGTTCTCACCCTGCTCGGCCATTATCTGAACGAGGAGATGGGCGTCCCGTTTGAGAATATCTGCATTTTAGTGGCGCTCGGCACGCACCGGAAGTCCACGGAGGCGGAGAAGAAGATCATCGCGGGCGATTTCATGTATGAGCACGTGCAGGTCATTGACCACGACTGCGACGGCGGGTGTATTCTCATCGGCGAAACGACAAGAGGCACGCATGTCCGCGTAAATCCGCTGATCGTGGGACGGAAGACGATCGTTGTGGGCGGTACGGTTCATCACATGATGGCCGGTTTTGGCGGCGGCAGAAAGAACATTCTGCCGGGCGTCAGCAGCCGTGATACGATCCGTGAGAATCACGAACGCGCGCTGGATCCGAACATCGCACATTCCGATGCCCGTGTGGGCTGCTGCCTGCTTGAGGAAAACCCGATCCACGAGGATATGGACGAGGCGGCGGCTTTTGCCGATGTCTGTTTCTCCATCAACATCGTCGTGGCGGCCAGCGGCAGGCACAGCGGACTGTTCTGCGGAAAACTGCATGAAGCCTGGACAGCGAGCTGCGATTATCAGCGGAAATGCTACGAGCGGCATATCGATCATCCGGCCGATGTGGTTATCGTTTCCAGCGGCGGCGCGCCGAAGGACATGAATCTCTATCAGGGCTGCAAGGGCATGCTGAACGGTATGCGCGCGATGAAAGAGGGCGGCGAAATGATCTGGCTCTGCAAGTGCCCGGAGGGCTGCGGCGCGCCGGACTATACCGCATGGCTGGAGCCGTTAAAGGCCGGTAATCTGGATGCCGCGCTGCGTGCGGACTTTACCATCGGCGGATTCATTTTCTATTTGACCGTCGAAAACCTGGCCAAGGGCCGCTGCCTGACACTGACGACCATCGACAACGAGACCGCGGGACCGATGGGCATGATCGCTTATACGGAGATCGGGGAACTCCTGAAGGACATTGACTTTACCGGAAAGAGTGTTTATGTCATCCCGTATGGCGGCAGTGTGGTTCCGATGTGCGAAGAGCAGTAAGAGAACGATGCACGCTTTTGGAAAAATTGCCGAAAAGACCGGGGCATACAAGGAAGCCGGTATCGATTTCCACAAAGATACATCTGCCGATTGACATAATCCGCTAAAACCTGTATTATACTACTATGAACATAGGCGTTCTGTACTTTTGTACAGAGCGCCTTTTTCTTTTATACGCTTTTATAAAGCCTGATTCGGCAGATCATTTTTACTATGGAGGTCCCGGTTATGGAGAACTTATCATTACTGAACCACACGGATGCTGTGAACGAATTGCTGGCCCGATACGGTGTTAAGTTCGGAATCTACAAAAATAATGTATTTAAAGAGCAGCTTTTCCCGTTTGATTCGATTCCGCGAATTATCGAGAGCGACGAGTTTGCTTACCTGGAAAAAGGGCTAAAGCAGAGAGTGACGGCGCTGAATCTTTTTTTGAAGGATATTTACAGCGATAAAAAGATCGTAAAAGACGGCGTGATTCCGGAGGACTTCATCTTCGCATCCAGCGGTTACATGGTGGAATGCGAGGGCGTCCGCCCGGTCAAGGATATCTATTCACACATATCCGGCATCGACCTTGTCAAGGGCAAGGACGATGAATGGTACATTCTGGAGGATAATCTCCGTGTTCCGTCCGGCGCGTCTTATCCGATGATCGCACGTGAGCTCTGCAGAAGATGTTCGCCTTCGACCTTCCGTGAGGTCCGCCTGGAGGACAACCGGAATTATGCAAAGCTTTTAAAACGGACGATGGACAATGTAAACGTGGGCGGCCTTGCGGTCATCCTGACACCGGGCCGGTATAACGCGGCTTATTTCGAGCATTCGTTCCTTGCGGAGCAGACAGGGGCGCTTCTTGTGAACGGCTCCGAACTGATCGTGGAGGATGACAAGCTCTATTTCATCACGGCTGACGGCCGGAAGGAGCGCGTCGGTGTGGTCTACAGACGCATTTCCGATGAATACCTGGATCCGATGAACTTCAACCCGGAATCCGTGATCGGCATTCCGCACATTTACGATGTTTTCCGAAAGGGCAATGTCGCGCTGATGAACGCCCCGGGTAACGGTGTTGCGGATGACAAGGGCATTTACTACTTTGTTCCGAAGATGATCAAGTACTACCTCGGCGAGGAACCGATCCTCAAAAACGCCCCCACGTACCTTCCGTTCTACGAGGAGGATATGAAGTTTACACTGGAGCATTTTGATGATCTGGTTCTCAAGGATGTTGCGGAAGCCGGCGGCTACGGCGTGGTATTCGGCAACACGATGACAAAGGAACAGAAGGAAAATTTCATCGAGCTTCTGAAGCGGGAACCGCGCCGGTTCATCGCCCAGGAGGTCATCGATTTCCAGGATCTTGACATTATGGAAAACGGTGAACCCGTTCCCAGAAAAGCGGATCTCAGAGCGTTTGTCCTGATGGCGGACGAACCGCTTGTCTGGAAGAGCGGCCTGACGCGCTTCTCCAGAAACCCCGATTCGTTTATTGTCAACTCATCACAGGGAGGAGGATTTAAAGACACATGGGTATTATCTCGGTAGAACAGGCGGATCGGTTATATTGGCTCGGAAGATACACCGAGCGCGTATACACGACGATCCGGCTCTTTTTCAAAAGTTATGATTCAATGATCGACGGAATTACGGAATCCTATCCGCAGTTCTGTGAAATGATCGATATCCCGAATATTTACCGGGGCGGTACCGACTTCATGGTGCGTTATCCTTTTGATGAGACCAATCCGGATTCCATCATCGCCAACCTGACCCGCGCCTATGACAATGCGATCGTTCTCCGCGAGAGCATCGGCTCGGAGTCCCTTTCCTATATTCAGCTTGCAATCTATGCCATGAACCAGGCAAAGGCGAGCGAGACCCCGCTTCTTGAAATGCAGAAGGTTCTGGACGATATTCTCGCATTCATGGGCAACATCGACGACCAGATCGATGATGAAGAAACACGGAACATCATCAAGGCCGGAAAGAGGATCGAACGAATCGACTTGTATGCCCGACTGGGCATCGACCGCCGCGAGCTTGTACGGGAAGTCGCCCGCATGATCCCGCGCGTTGAAAAGAGCGGACTGGAATATGATGAAGAAAAACTGGTCGATATTCAGGAGGCGGTGAAGTGTGCCGAGATCGATTATTACAAGGTCGTGGGACTGGTAGAGACGGTTTTTGATGTAAGGAAGTGACCGGGGTGAAAAATCTGCATTTTGAGTATTCTGTGGAGGTACGTTATTCGACGGAGGTGACCAGATATCATTATTCGATCAAATGCATCCCGAAGGACAGCGAACGGCAGAAGATCGTCCGGTTCCGGTATGAACTGCTTCCGGAATCACACACCGAATGGGCGCAGGATTCCCAGGGGAACAGCTTCATCTTTGGCTGCACCCGAGAGGCGCATTCCTATTTCAAGTACCGGATCTCCGGAGATGCGGAGTGCGGTTTTACCGATTATGAGGAAGTCGCGGATGAGAACCGGATGATGGTCTACCGGCACTTCGGAAAGAAGACGGTGCCGGGGGCATGTATCAAGGCACTTTATGAGAAAGTATGCGCGGAACAGCCCGGCTTTGAACGGATGTCCCCGCTTGAAAAGGCGGAAGTTTTGACCGGGGCCATCCACGGGTGCTTCCGTTATGAAAAGGGCTGTACCGGTGCGGAAACGAGTGCTGAGGAAGCTCTGGCGCTTGGATGCGGGGTGTGCCAGGATTATACGCATATCCTGATCTCGCTGCTCTGTATGGCCGGCTGTTCCGCACGTTATGTGAACGGAATGCTCATCGGCGAAGGGGAAAGCCACGCCTGGGTCGAGGTCGCGGACGAAGAAAAATGGTACGGGATCGACCCCACAAACCGCGTGCGCGTGGCCGGGGATCATATCCGGATCGGCGTCGGAAGAGATGCTTCCGAGTGTAGTCTGGTCCGCGGGATCATCATCGGCGGCGGTACGCAGGAGCAGCACATTTCGGTATCCGTTTCGGAGATCAGTGCCGGTCAGCAATTACTGATGAAAGGAGCTATGCTCGGATGATTACAACAGTTACACAGATCCCGCTTCCGGTGGATGAAGTCCTGATGATCCGGAAACGCCGGATCCAGTCCGCAGATAAAAAGAAGAGAAAAAAGAGGATCAGTATCGTTACGGGAATTCACGGCGATGAGTTGGAGGGCCAGTATGTCTGTTTTGAACTGGCGCGGCGCATCGAGAGTGAGATCGAATGCCTGAAGGGCATCGTGGACATTTATCCCGCCATCAATCCGCTCGGTATCGATTCGATCACCCGCGGCATTCCGGCATTCGATCTGGACATGAACCGCCTGTTTCCGGGCAATGCGGACGGCAATATGACCGAGTATCTGGCTTCCGAGGTCGTTAAGGACCTGGTGGGCTCAGAGGTCGTACTGGATATCCATGCGAGCAATATTTTCCTGACGGAGATCCCGCAGATCCGCGTCAATGAACTGCATGAGAAGGAACTGGTCCCGCTGGCGGAAAAGGCCAATGTGGATTTCATCTGGGTACACGGTGCAAGCACCGTACTCGAGTCCACGCTTGCCCACAGCCTGAACAGCCGCGGTACGCCCTGCCTGGTCGTAGAGATGGGCGTCGGAATGCGTATTACCAAGGCGTACGGGGATCAGATGGTGGACGGTATCCTGAACCTGATGAACAGTCTGGGCATGTGGGAGAAGGAGACGACGGTCACGCATAAACCGATCATTTCCAGGAATTTATCGGATGTGGCGTTTGTCAATGCGCCGGTGGGCGGTCTTTTTGTTCCGTCGGTCAAGCATTGGGAGGAGCTGAAGCAGGGCGATGGCATCGGCAGGATCATCGACCCGCTGCAGGGAAAAGTGCTTGCGGATGTCCTCTGTCCCACGGACGGTATTCTGTTTACGATCCGTGAATACCCGATCGTGGATGAGGGCTCGCTGATCGGAAGACTGCTGAGAAAAGAGGTGTACCGGAAATGAAAAAGCGGACGATCTATGAGATCAAAGGTCTTTATCGCGACAATTTCAGAGTGACCGGTTATGAGTTCGGAAAGGGAAAGAAATCGCTCTGCATCGTCGGCAGTATGAGAGGTAACGAGGTCCAGCAGCTGTATTGCTGTTCACTGCTTGTTAAGAAATTCAAACAGCTGGAGGAGGAGAATCGCATCGCTCCGGGAGTGAAGATTCTGATCATCCCGTGCTGCAACCCCTATTCCATGAATATTCAGAAGCGTTTTTGGCCGATTGACAATACCGACATCAATCGTATGTTTCCGGGCTATGACCTCGGTGAAACGACGCAGCGTATTGCGGACGGTGTGTTCCGGGAAATCAGTGAGTATGATTACGGTATCCAGTTCACATCGTTCTATATGCCCGGCGAGTTTGTTCCGCATGTCCGTATGATGAACGAAGGATATTCGGATGTTGAAACGGCGCAGATGTTCGGGCTTCCGTACATCGTGCGGCGCGCGGTCCGTCCCTATGACACCGCGACCCTGAATTATAACTGGCAGGTCTGGGACACCAAGGCATTCAGCCTGTATTCTTCGGTGACGACGCGCATCGACGATACCAGCGCGGGCCAGGTCGTGCTTTCCGTCCTTCGTTTCTGCGGAAACCTGGGCCTGGTGAAATACTCGGACCGCAGTCTCCGTGCGAGCCGTGTGATCGATGACACCGAACTTGTTTCGGTACGTACGGAGAAATCCGGTGTTTTTGTTCCTCAGGTCAAGGCCGGAGAGAGAACGCGTGAGGGTACGATCCTTGCGCATATTTTGAACGCCTATACCGGGGAAATTCTGGAAACGCTCTATGCGCCGGTTTCCGGTGTGGTCTTCTTTATGCATTCCGACCCGCATACGTATGCCAATACGGCGGTCGTTAAACTGATCGAAGAATGAAATTGTAAAGTTTGCTCCTGATAAGACCCCAAAAAACAGCCATGGCACCCAGCTTTTTTACCGGCCGCCCGGTAAAAGCAGGGGATGCGTCATGGCTGTTTTTGATTGCAAATAAGAAACGGGCAGAAAGGGGTCAGCCTTCTTCCGATTCGGTCTCCGTTTCTTCGATGACGGTGACAGTTACGGTCAGGAGGTTGCCGTTCAGTACGGTGAATTCAACATAATCGGCTTCCGCAAGGTCGGCGATCGTGATTGTATTGCCGTCGGCATCGGTGATCACGGTGTCCGGAGTGACGGTGTAGGTCCGGCTTTCAGCGGTGAAGCCTTCCGGGACCTGTCCGTCAAAATCTTCCGCATTGAAGCTTTCGCCGTCCGGCATCTGGCCGTTAAAGCCGCCGTTTGGCATCTGGCCGGCGGTGAAGCCTTCCGGGACCTGTCCGTCAAAGTCTTCCGCATTGAAGCTCTCGCCGTTCGGCATCTGGCCGCTAAAGCCGCCGTTCGGCATCTGGCCGGCGTCGAAGCCTTCCGGGACCTGTCCGTCAAAATCTTCCGCATTGAAGCTTTCGCCGTTCGGCATCTGACCGTTAAAGCCGCCGTTTGGCATATTGCCCGGGGTGAAGCCACCGTATCCGCCGGCAGAACTGCCCATAACGGAAAGGGTTACGGTATTACTCTCGGTGTCGATGCTTTCGATCAGACCGATCATTTTATTCTTCTGTGCGCGTTCCTCCTCGGAAAGCGTATTGAACGGCGCTTCCGTAGAAGCTGCAGCCGTCGTTTCTTTTGCGGCCTTCGTGGTAGCTGCGGCGGTGCTTGCGGCCGTGTTCTTTTTACTGCCTGAGCAGCCGGTCAACAGAAGTCCTGCACTGAGGATCACACACATATATGCTTTAGTAGAGCGTTTTGTCATTCCGATCATTCTCCTTTCAGTGGATATCTCCACGAAGAAGCATATATCAGAAAACTGAAAGCATGATGAAAATCCGGACTTTTTTGACCGAAAAAGCATGGGGCTTTATTCCACGCGATATTTTCGCGGCGTCAAGCCGTAGCGCTCCTGAAAGATCCGGTGGAAATAGCTCAGGTTGCTGTAGCCGACGGCCTCCGCCACCTCGTCCACATGAAGCGTGGTGTGCTTCAGGAAGTAGGCTGCCTGGGTCAGCCGCTTATCCTGCAGGAGTTCCTTGAAGTTTTTGCCGGTATGCTTTTTGATGTCGCGGCTCAGACCGTACAGGTCGTAATGCAGTGTCTCCGCAATTTCGGTCAGTGTGCCCGATGCGTAATTCTCCTCGATATAACGGAGCACCTTCATCGTTGTGGCGCCTTCCGTGCTTTGGGAAGCCAGCTTGTCCGTGTGATTCAGGAGCTGCATAAAAAGAAGGCCCATCGTTGTCTGACAGATCGAGCGGCGGTTCGGCACATCGTTCATCAGGGTCCAGATCAGGTTTTCGATCAGGTTCTGCACCGGAAGGACGTCCGCCACGCGGAAATAGAGACAGTTGGCATTGTCGTTTCTAAGGCTGTCCACGATGAAGCGGCGGAGCGGTGTTTCACCCTCATCCAGCATTTCCAGAGCCTTATCGAAAAACTGCGGAAGGATGATGAAATTGACGGCAATGTCATCGATCCCCGCGGGCAGGATCTCCTGACGCGCACCCTGACCGAAGAATAAAAGCTCGCCTTCACGGAGCGTAATGGTCTGACCGTTTGCGATGTGTGTCGTGGTGCCTTTGCACATATAGACCACTTCCACGTAGTTATGACGGTGTTCCGGAAAATGAGCAAAGCGTGTGTGCGGCCGGATCGTGATCAGCCGTCCGCTGTCTAACAGCTTTTTTGCATCGATGACATCGGAATTCACAGACATGTAAATTCCGCGCTGGATTTCTTCGGTTCCGGAGAGAATTTCCCTTTCCTCGGGACTGATCTCCCGAAGAGAGGATAGTATTTTTTCATTGATCATAGCAACACCCCTTTTTATTATAACGCGGTTTTCGCTCGATAACAATGCAAATAAAGACACTTTTTTACCTAAATGCCGATATATTCTTTTTGCGGTTTTCATGCTTTAATGAATACGGAGGTGAATATGAGATACGCACTTGCTATTGATATCGGTGCTTCTTCCGGCCGTCACATCGTCGGCTGGATGGAAGACGGTGAAATTAAGACAAAAGAGGTCTTCCGCTTTCCGAACGGCGTGACCGAGGAAAACGGACATCTGACCTGGGACATTCAGGCGCTGCTCGGATATGTGAAGCAGGGCATCGAAGAGGCAAAGAAGGAGTTCACGATCGATTCGCTTTCCATTGACACCTGGGGCGTGGACTACGTTCTTCTGAACGGCGATGAGGAGATCCTTCCGGTCTATGCATACCGCGACAACCGCACGGAAGCGGTGATCCCGGAAGTGCATGAGAAGATGCCGTTCTCCGAGCTGTACCGCCGCACCGGCTGTCAGTTCCAGCCCTTCAACACTCTGTATCAGCTGTACGCGGACCTGAAGGCGGACCGGCTTTCCGATGCGACCGATTTTCTGATGATCCCGGAATACCTGCTTTACAAACTCTGCGGCACCAAGGCGAAGGAATTCACGAACGCAACGACCATGGGAATGATCAGCGCGGAAACGCTGGAATTTGACCGCGAGATCGTGACCCGCCTGGGACTTCCGGAAAAGCTGTTCCCGAAGCTTCAAATGCCCGGTGAGGTCATCGGAGAATATGAAGGCATTCCCGTTATGCTCTGTGCAACGCACGATACCGGTTCCGCGGTGGAGGGCATTCCGATGGAGGGCGAAAACCTGTACGTTTCCTCCGGCACGTGGAGCCTCCTTGGTGTGAAAACACCGGCGCCGATTACCGATGAAGCCAGCGAAAAGGCCAATTATTCCAACGAGGGCGGTGTGGGTTACAACCGTTATCAGAAGAATATCATGGGCATGTGGCTGGTGAACGAGCTTCGCCGCGATCTGTGCCCCGGAAAGGACTTCGGCGCGATCGTGAAGGAGGCGGAGGAATCCTCCTATGAAAGTATGGTCGATGCGGACGCGGCCATGTTCCTGGCCCCCGAAAGCATGAAGGGAGCCTTTGATTCGGTGCTTGATCCCAAGCCGGCGACCGAAGGGGACTATTTCCGTTCGGCTCACTTATCGCTCGCAAACAGCTACCGGAAGGCTATTTCCGAACTGGAGGCCAACACCGGAAAGACTTATGATAAACTGTATATCGTGGGCGGCGGCGCAAAGAATGCATTCCTGAATGCGCTCACGGAAAAAGCCACGGGTAAAACAGTCATCGCGCTTCCCATTGAAGCGACGGCACTCGGAAATTTAAAAATTCAGTTTACTGAAAAGGAGAAATAAATGTTAGTAGAAACCAAAGCCAAAGCCGGTGTGTTTGCCATTGCACTCGGCGCGTATCTTCCGCAGTTCCCGTCTCTTGTTCCGGAGTTTGCGGCTCAGTATGAAGCGTTCAAAAAGACCATTCCGGATACCGTGGAGATCGTGGACGGCGGCATCGTCACCACGAAAGAACTGTCCATGGCCGCCGGTGAGAAATTCCGTGCAGCCGATGTCGACATCGTCTTCCTGCAGCTTCTGACCTACGCGACCTCCTACAACATGCTGCCGGCTGTCCGTGACATCAACGTCCCGGTCGTCCTGGTCAATGTTCAGAAGAAGATCGCTCCGGATTACGCAAACACCGATACCGCGACCTGGCTCGGTGAACTGTATGCCTGCGGCGCCGTCGGTGAAATGGTCGCCGACCTGGAAAGAGCCGGCAAAAAGCACGCGGTCATTACGGGCGTAGTCGAAGGCGGCGACCCGCATGTTCAGGCGGAGATCGAGGACTGGTGCAAGGCTGCACAGGTCAGAAGACGTTTCCGCAACACCAACATCGCACAGATCGGAAGACCCTATCCGGGCATGATGGACCTGTACATCGACGAGACGAACCTGTACCACAGAATGTGGCTCTACACCAAGCAGTTCGACTGGGAAAAGATGTGGGCCATTGCCGATGACATCACCGATGAAGCCGTGATTCGCGCAAAGGCTGAGGATATCCTGGACACCTTTGACATCGAAGGCGGCGCGACCGTTGAGACCGTATGGGACATGGCAAAATATGTCGTTGCATTCGAGCAGTGGGTCAAGGACGAGCAGCTCGGTCTGATCGCTTCTCATTACGACGGTTTTGCACAGGGCATTGCCGGCAAGCTGGACAGTATGCTGATCCCGGCGTTCTCCATGCTGATCAAGCAGGGCACCGCATGCGCCGTTGAGGGCGATATCAAGGTCGCTATGGCGATGAGCATTTTAAAGACCATCGCAGGCACCGGCCAGCTTTCCGAGATGTATTCCATCGACTTCAACGAGGACATCTGTATCATCGGCCATTCCGGTTCCGGTGACGCGGACATCTCCACCGCAAAGAAGCCCACGATGAAGATCGTTCCGGTCTTCCACGGCAAGGCGGGCGGCGGCTATCTGACCCAGTTCTATCCTCCGGCAGGCGAGATCACTTACCTCGGCATCACCCAGGACAAGGACGGCCATTTCAAGTTTGTTGTTGCGGAAGGCGTCAACGAGGAAGGACCGATCTTCATGTTCGGCGATACCAACATGAGGACCCGTTTCTCCATCGGCGCGCGTGAGTTCTGCAACCGTTGGAGCGAAGCCGGTCCGACGCACCATATGGCAGCGGCAAACGGCCGTCACATCGATACCATTCTGAAGGTCGCAAAGATCTTTGACGTTCCGGTCGATGTGATCTGCAGATAAAGTTAAGAAATACCGGGGCGGGAGAGGTCACTTTCACGGCTCCGCAATAGTTGATCAAGGAGTGAAAAACAATGAATTTTTTAGATGCTGAATTTGTACAGGGGTTTATCCGTATGGCCGATGACGGCTGGCAGCAGGGCTGGCACGAGAGAAACGGTGGCAATCTTTCCTACAGAGTGAAGCCGGAAGAGGTCGAGCTTGTCAAGGAGAATTTTGAGCCGAAGGAGTGGCGCGAGATCGGCACGACCGTTCCGGCGCTGGCAGGAGAGTATTTCCTGGTCACCGGCAGCGGCAAGTATTTCCGCAACGTGATCATCAAGCCGGAGGATTCCATCTGTATGATCGAGCTCGATGAAAAGGGTGAGAACTACCGCATCGTCTGGGGACTTGTCAACGGCGGAAAGCCCACCTCCGAGCTTCCGTCTCATCTGATGAACCTGGAAGTTAAGAAGCTTCAGAATCCGGAATACCGCGTCGTTTACCATGCACACACCACCAATATCATCGCGCTGACCTTTGTTCTTCCGCTGGAAGACAAAGTCTTCACCCGCGAGCTTTGGGAAATGGCTACCGAGTGCCCGGTCGTATTCCCGGCAGGCATCGGCGTCGTTCCGTGGATGGTTCCGGGCGGCCGTGACATCGCAGTTGCGACCTCCGAACTTATGAAGAAATACGACCTGGCCATCTGGGCGCATCACGGCATGTTCGCCGCAGGCTTTGACTTTGATCTGACCTTCGGGTTAATGCATACCGCTGAAAAATCCGCGGAGATCCTGGTCAAGATGCTTTCCATGAGACCGGACAAGCTTCAGACCATCACCCCGGATGATTTCAGACATCTGGCAGTGGACTTTAACGTAACTCTTCCGGAAGAATTCTTATACGAAAAATAAACGGAAACATCCGAAAAGACTGAGCCTGCGCCGCAATACGCGCGGGCTCTTTTTTTGTTAAATCATTGCCGATTTATGTATTCATTTATTGACTGAACAATAGGGATAATGGTACAATCGGGGGGGTATCAGGAACAGTCGACGGAAGCGTTGTACGTTTTCCGGAAACTTGTTTTTATTCAACAAAATAACGGAACCGAAGGAGATACTTCATGAAAAGATCGGTCTTTCGAGGCGGCATTCACCCGACACACGGTGAAGACAAGTCGCTGACAGCCGGAAAAAGCATTGTCCCCTACATTCCGAAGACGGTAAAGGTGAGCATGAAACAGGGCCTCGGACCCAATGCGGTCTGCGTGGTGAAGCCCGGCGATCATGTGGAGCAGGGCAGCCTCATCGGCACATCCGGTCATTTTCTGACCGCATGCCTGCATGCACCGGTTACCGGAACGGTGATCAATGTAAGCAATGATTTTTGCGAGATCAATGTAGAATCCTGCCTGCTGCCGGACACGGAACAGGCGTATTACAAGTGCCTGTTTGATGTGTCCGATATCTCCAGGGAGGAGATCATCGAGAAGCTTGAAACGGGCGGCCTGGTCGGTATGGGTGGCGCCGGTTTCCCGACGCATGTGAAATACAAGGCCAAAGATCCCATCACCCATCTTTTGATCAATGCGGCGGAATGTGAACCGTATCTGACCTGTGATGAACACATGATGCTGGAGCAGGGCATGGCGATCCTGAACGGCGTGCTGCTTTTAAGGAAGGCAGCCGGCGCCGAGCATGCCATCATCTGCATGGAAGATAATAAGCTCCATTGTAAGGAAGCGCTTGAGACGCTCCTTGACGGAAATACGGAGATCGAGATCCTGGTACTGCCCACGCGTTATCCGCAGGGCGGTGAGAAGCAGATGATCTTTGCGGCAATGGGCGTGGAGATCCCATCCGGAAAGCTTCCGGCGAATGTGGGAGCCATCGTATCCAATATCCAGACTGCGAAGGCGGCCGCGGACATGGTCCTGGGCGGTATGCCGTCCGTCTCCAGATGCATCACGGTCACCGGTGATGTACAGGATCCCAAGAACTACCTTGTGCCCCTCGGCACCTGCATCGGCGAACTGATCGCCGCTTCCGGTGACGTCGTAAGCCGTGAAAACAAAGTGATCCTCGGCGGACCGATGACCGGCCGCTGTATCGGAGACGGTCTTACCGCCGCCGATGTTACCGAATGCGTATCCAAGGTCTCCGGCGGACTGATCGTCCTTTCCGGAAAGGGTCTCAAGGAAAGTGCCTGCATTAAATGCGGCGCCTGCGCCGAGGCTTGTCCCATCGGCCTGCAGCCGGCAAAAATCGATGCCGCGATCCGCAAAGACCGCGTGGATGTCTGCCGGACACTGAACGCGACCGAGTGTATTGCCTGCGGCTGCTGCTCCTATGTCTGCCCGGCCAAGCGCGAGCTTTCCTTCCATACGGTCACCGCACGTGACAAGGTCCGTATGAAGATGAGAGAGGAGGCTGCAAAATGAACCGTTACAGCCCGCATATCCGAACAAGAGCCACGACCCGCTCGATCATGGGCGACGTCCTGATCGCACTGACACCCGCGCTCATCGGCTCCGTCATTTTCTTTGGCATCCGCGCCCTGCTTCTTACCGCAGTCAGTGCAGCCACCTGTATGGCAGCGGAAGCCCTCTGGCAGATTTGCCATAAGAAGCCCGTTACCGCCCTGGACCTCAGTGCCGCGGTGACCGGCGTCCTGATCGCCTTCAACGTATCCAGCACGACTCCGGTCTGGGTCGTCATGCTGGCCGATGTCTTCGCGATCATCCTGATCAAACAGTTTTTTGGCGGTATCGGCAGCAATGTCGTGAACCCCGCTCTCATGGGCCGTCTGTTCATCATGCTGGTCTACCCGGCCAAGATGATGTCCTATGTGACCCCGATGAATGTCGATGTCGTATCCTCCGCAACGATCCTTTCCGCATTAAAGAACGGCAAGGAGATCGAGTACACGCTGATGGATGCCTTCATCGGCAAGGTGCCCGGTGCCCTCGGTGAGACCAGCGCCCTTCTTCTTCTGATCGGTTTTATCTACCTGATCATCCGGAAGGAAGTCAACTGGATGGCGAGTGCAGGCTTCTTCGGAACGGTCCTGATCCTGAGCCTGATCTTTGGCGGAAGTCCGATGTATCAGCTGTTATCCGGCGGCCTTGTGCTGGGCGGATGCTTCATGCTTACGGATTACAACTTCACCTCCAAGTCGGGAAAGCTCCTGTACGGCATCGTTGCCGGCGTTTTCGTCGCAGCCATCCGCCTCTTCGGTTCATTGCCGGAGGGTGTATGCTACGGCATCCTGGCAGCCAACTGTATGGTCGTCCTTCTTGAGAAAGTGATGAGCCGTCATGTCTACGGAGTCAACTGATTCCGGACTACTGTGAAATGAGAGGAAAGAATATGAAAAAAATCAAATGGCAGGGAATCATTTCCTTAGCGTTAGTCATCCTGATGATGTTCGTTGTCGTCTTCGGGGTGCAGCAGTTCAGTAAGAAGACCGCGGATACTCCGGCGGAAGGAACGCAGGGCGGCGCACAGGCGAATAACGGCGGTGCAACGGTCGATGCTGCGGACGGCACCTATACCGGTACGGCGCGCGGCTTTGGCGGCGATATCGTGGCAGAGGTCACCATCGCCGGCGGACAGATCACCGCAGTCAAAGTGACCGGTGACAGCGAGACTGAAGGACTGGGCTCCGTTGCGGTCGAAAAACTTCCGGAGCGTATTCTGAAGGCACAATCCTTAAATGTTGACACGATCTCCGGCGCGTCCATATCCTCCGATGCGGTACTGCTTGCAGTCGCTAACGCGCTTCAGGAGGCCGGCATCGATCCGGCATCTCTGACCGGTACCGGAGACAGTGCATCCGTTCAGAAGACCGATGAGACCATCGACGTCGATGTCGTCGTTGTAGGTGCGGGCGGCGCCGGCATGGCAGCGGCTCTTACGCTGAAGCAGAACGGCAAGAACGTCATCATTCTTGAGAAGATGCCCTATGTGGGCGGTAATACCACCAAGGCGACCGGCGGCATGAACGCAGCCGAGACGCATTATCAGGCGGAACAGGATATCGAGGACTCCGTTGAGCAGTTCGTGGAAGACACGATGAAGGGCGGTAAGGAGATGAATAACATCGACCTCGTTACCACCATGGCAGAGAATTCATCCGATGCGATCGACTGGCTCGATTCCATCGGCGCACCTCTTCCGAAGGTCTCCTTCTCCGGCGGTGCGACCAATGCGCGTATCCACTCTCCGGAAGACGGTTCCGGTGTCGGTGAGTATCTGGTAGCGGCATTCTCCAAGAACCTGGAAGAAGCCGGCATTCCGGTATATCTTGAGACCAAGGCGACTGAGATCATCACGGTCGATGGCAAGGCAGCCGGTGTCAAGGCCGAGTCTCCGGAAAAGAATTACACGATCAACGCGAAGGCCGTTGTCCTTGCGACCGGCGGTTTCGGCGCAAATGAAGAAATGTACACCACGTATCGTCCGGACCTGAAGGGTACCGTAACGACCAACGCTCCCGGCGCTACCGGCGACGGTATCGTCATGGCAGAGGCTGTCGGCGCGGATCTTGTCGATATCGAGCAGATCCAGCTGCATCCGACCGTTGAGCAGAGCACCAGCATGCTGATCACCGAGGGCGTCCGCGGTGACGGTGCGATCTTAGTCAACCAGTCCGGTAAGCGTTTCACCAACGAAATGCTGACCCGTGATAAGGTATCCGCAGCGGAACTTGAGCAGGAAGGCTGCTATGCATATGTTATCTTCGACCAGAACTTAAGAGAAGGCCTGAAGGCAACGGAAAAGTACATCAAGAACGGTCTTGTTACCGAGGCTGCGACTATCGAGGAACTGGCGGAGAAGCTGGCCATCGATCCGGCGACCCTGGCTGAGACCCTGAAGAACTGGAATTCCTACGTTGCAGAAGGCAGCGATCCGGAATTCGGCCGTGATACCGGTATGGAAGCGGATCTTTCCACCGCACCGTACTATGCGATCAAGATCGCACCCGGTATCCACCACACCATGGGCGGTATCAAGATCGACACCGAGACCCAGGTCATCAACACCGAAGGCGAAGCAATCGCCGGCTTATTCGCAGCAGGCGAAGTCACCGGCGGAGTACACGGCGGCAACCGTATCGGCGGTAACGCAGTTACCGATATCGTGGTATTCGGCAGAATCGCCGGTCAGTCCGCAACCGATTACGTTGACGGCAAGTAAGAAGGGTGGGATCGCCGTATGACTAAACAGTTAAGATACCCCGCGGAGGCTTTCGCGCTTGCAATGGTTCTCCTGAGCGGCGGAATGAAACAGGCGGCAGTTGTCGGTATCGGTCTTATTTTTGCAGCGGTTCTTCAGAACGTCCTTCGGGAAAACCTCGGAGAGAAGTACACCGCACCGGTCTCCATGGCCGGCGCAGTGATCGGTACAGCAGCTATCTATGGAATGCTGGTACTGACGGACATGACGCCCGGCATTAAGGAGACTGCGGCACTGGCAGCTGCGGCACTTCTACTGGTCGTCTCCGATGAACGCGCAAAGACACAGGACATCGATTATAACGCGCTGCTTCTTCAGAGCGCATGCGCTTATGCGGTCTATGTGGTTTTTTCTCTGGCTCGCGAGTATTTCGGACACGCAGAGATCTTTGGATTTGAGCTTCCGAAGATCGGTCTTGTGTCTCATGCGTATGCAAAACCGATGCTGGCCCTGTTCGTTGCCGCTGTTTCCGCGGCAGTGATCAACCGCATCCTGAAAGTAAAAAGCGATGCCAAAGCGGGCCTGGGGGTCGCGCTTCCGGTCCTTCTGATCGAGGCACCGTTCGTCTGGAACAATGTCAATGAGATCTTCGGCACGATCATCGGAACGCTGTTCGGAATGATCATTTACCTTTCGCTTCGCAAGCGCCTTGCACTTGCCGATACGGAAGAGCACATCGCCGGTCTTCCGGTCGAGCTTGCGATGCTCGGCATCATTTACATGGTATTCAGTTTCCTATAATGTCAAAACGGCCTGCGGATCACCGCAGGTCGTTTTTTGTCGAAATTTTGTGCCCCCTATTTCGAGAATAGTGCTATAATCAATTTAACTATACGCGAAAATGAGAGGCACGATATGACACAGGTACTAAAGGAGAATGATTCCGGGGATTTTAAGGAGAAACAACGGGTCAAGGTCATCCATACTACACTCGATGATGTTCCGTTCGGAAGTGACGACGATATCCCTTCTCCGGACAGTAAACTTGAAAAGATGGCGCTCCCCGAGGGCGTTACACACAAGCAGTTATATCGGGACGTCCTTATGATCGCATGGCCGTCCTTTTTGGAACTGATCCTGACGCAGCTTACCGGTATGGCGGACCAGATCATGGTCGGACGGCTCCCCGGTGAGATCGGTGTCCGGGCATTATCCGCGGTCGGTCTGTCCACGCAGCCCAAGTTCCTGCTGATGACGATGGTCCAGGCTCTGAACGTCGGTGCCACCGCGATGGTCGCCCGTGCGCGCGGCCGCAAGGACCGCGACCAGGCCAATCAGGTCTTCCGCCAGGCTGTCGTTTTCAACATCCTGCTTTCCGCTTCGATGATGCTCCTCGGTGTCCTCCTTACCGTTCCGCTCCTTCGACTGATCGGCGGCAGCGGTATTTCCGATTCCACCTACGCTTACGCGGCGGATTACTTCCGCATCCAGATGTGGGGCTTTGTCCCGCTGTGCGTCACTTTCACCTTTACGGCGGTCCTCCGCGGTACCGGTGAAACGCGTATTCCGCTGCTCTATAACACCATGGCCAATGCCATCAACCTGTTGTTCAACTATCTCCTGATCTACGGCAAGCTCGGCTTCCCGCGCATGGAAGTCCTCGGTGCATCGCTCGCGACCGTCATCGGCCAGACCGCGGCATTCGTTTTTGCACTGATCATCGTACTCGACAAGAGACGTTATCTGCACCTGGACCTTCGCGAGAAGTTCCGCTTTAATTGGGAGATTCTCCGGAACGTTATCAGGATCGGCGTTCCGTCCATGATGGAGCAGCTGTTCATGCGTGCCGGCGTGCTGATCTTCACAAGAACCATCACGGGCCTCGGCGATGTTGCCTTCGCGACCCATCATATCTGCATGAACATTCAGGCGATGTCCTTCATGACGGGTCAGGCCTTTGCGAACTCCGCAACGACCCTGATGGGCCAGAGCCTCGGCAAGAAGCGTCTGGATATGGCGGAAAACTACACCCGCCACACCAAGACCGTCGGTATTATTTCCGCCTGCATCCTGGCCGTTCTGTTCGCGCTGTTCGGCAAGTACGTCGTGGCGCTTTACAACAATACGCCGGAGGTCATCGACATCGGCGGAAAGATCCTGTTCTTCGTTGCATTCATGCAGCCGTTCCAGGCCAGCCAGTTTATTACGGCCGGTGCACTTCGCGGTGCCGGCGATACCCGTTTCCCGGCAATCGCCATTGCTGTCACGGTCCTCGGTGTTCGTGCGACCTTTGCCCTGATCCTTGTCAGTGTCTGCCACTTTGGCCTCTGGGGCGCATGGATCGCACTTGTATGCGACCAGCTCTTACGCTCGTGGCTCATCAATTGGCACTATAAGAAGGGCAAGTGGCGTTTCATCCGTCTGTCCGCAAAGCCGGCAAAGGCCTGATGCGGAAGAGCGTGCTGCGTTGTTCCGCGACCTTTATAACAGCTCCCTGCAAAGGGAAAGGAGTTTTACTGTTTGAGAAAGCTGCAGTCTCTGCCTAAAAGATATTTCAGTCAGAGTTTTACATTCAAAACCATATTTACCAGTACGGTCACCTCCGTTGTGACGCTGGCATTCGCACTGTACAACGGTGTGATCGGTCACATGAAGCACACGGAATGGAACATCGCCATTTGCGTCTATTATTTGCTTCTCTGTACCCTCCGCGCGTATATCGTGCTGAATGAGCGGAAGCTTCAGAAGCTTTCTCCGGAGGAACGCGACCGCCATCTGGTGCCGGACGTACATAGTTCGTTTATCACGCTGATCGTGCTGAACGGAGTCCTGGTGGCACCTATCATTCTGATGATCCGGAACCTCCGGCCGATCCATGCGACGTTGGTCTTTGCCATCGCGATCGCCGCGTTCACGACGTATAAGATCGTGATCGCGATCATCAATTTCCGTCGGGCAACCAAGCAGAAAAAGATTCTGATCCATGAGCTTCGTACCATCAATCTGGTCGATGCCCTGGTCTCCATCCTGCTTCTTCAGAACACGCTGATCACCGTGGCCGCGGAACCGCATGATGCTCTTCTTGGCCTGTCTGCCTATACGAGTGCAGTCATCCTGGGACTGATCACGACGATCATCGTCCTGTCCTACCGCAGGGCGATCCTGATGATCCGTGAGGTGAAAAACAAGGAGGAGAGTGCGGAGAATCGATGAGAGCGCATGCAGACTCAAGAGGCATGGACCGCGGCGAAAGCACAAAAACCGGAGAGGATTTTGGAAATCCGGTCGAATCATGGTACATAAACGATGTAATGTCGTCGAGATAACTAATATTTAGGGAGGAACACTATGCTTCGTGAAGTAAAGACTGAAAACGGCTGGGTGCGCGGTCTTCCGGCTGCCGATCCCAGAATCACTGCGTTCAAGGGCATTCCGTTTGCTGCACCGCCCGTCGGAGAGCTTCGCTGGCGCGCTCCGCAGCCCGCAAAGGACTGGGACGGCGTATTGAACGCATACACTTTCGGGCCCATCGCCATGCAGTGGACCCCGGGCCTGAACCCGGCGGATTTCTATGCCAAAGAGTGGCATGTGGATCCGGAGATCCCGATGAGCGAGGATTGCCTGCAGTTAAACATCTGGACCCCGGCAAAGAAGGCCGATGAGAAGCTTCCGGTCATGGTCTGGATCTACGGCGGCGGCCTGATGTGCGGCTATCCCGCGGAGATGGAATTTGACGGCGAGCGCATCGCACGCCGCGGTGTCATTCTGGTATCCGTAAACTACCGCGTCAATGTCTTTGGGTTCCTGGCACATCCGGAACTGACCCGCGAGGATCCGGAGCATCCCACGAATTTCGGCCATCTGGACCAGAAGTTCGGTATCGAATGGGTAAAGCGGAACATCGCAGCGTTTGGCGGTGATCCGGACAATATTACAGTATTCGGTCAGTCCGCAGGTGGCGGCAGCACCTATATCCAGACGGTATCCCCGCAGAATAAGGGTCTCTTCCAAAAGGCGGTCCTTCATTCCGGCGGCGGCCTTCTGCCTCCGAGTCTTGCATCCCGCGAATTAGCGGATGCGGAGAAGGTCGGCGAGAAATTTT
This sequence comes from Lachnospiraceae bacterium UBA1759, assembly GCA_002315555.1. Lineage (GTDB taxonomy): Bacteria > Bacillota > Clostridia > Lachnospirales > Lachnospiraceae > UBA1267. The sequence continues at coordinate 288,152 of DCHF01000055.1, forward strand.
TTGCGGATATGGGCGTGAACAGTCTCGAGGAAGCACGTGCCCTGGATGCACGGACGGTATTTGAGAAAGGCGCAGCCGATCCCACCTACCGTTGGGGAACGGTCATCGGCGATCCGTTCATGCCGCAGCATCCCACAAACTACACGCTTCAGGATAATGAAAATGATGTGGTGATCATGGCCGGCAACACGGAGGACGAGTTCCCGGTGCAGTCCCATGCGCGTACTTATGAGGAATTTGAACGCTTTGCCGAGCTGCAGTTCGGGGACCGCAAGGACGAGTTCATCGCCATCTGCAGGAAGGACGGGGACAGCCTCGAGAACATGATCAAAAACAGCCATTTTAACCGCTTTGAGATCGGGGACATGCTGTATGTCGATATTCGTGCCGAACACGGTAAAAACACCTATTTTTACACGTTTGATCCGGAGATCCCGGGCGATAACGCCGGATCCTTCCATTCATCCGACCTCTGGTTCGTTTTTGAGACCCTGGCTAAGTGCTGGCGCCCCTTCACGGGCAAGCATTATGACCTCGCGCGGCAGATGTGCAACTACTGGACCAACTTCGCAAAGACCGGCGACCCGAACGGCCCGGATGCCGATGGCACCCCGATGCCGGAGTGGCGCATTTCAAATGCAGCGGAGCGTCAGCCCATCTGGTTCGGCGACACCGCCTATATGGACGAGCGTCCGCGTACGGAACTGGAGAATTTTCTGGTAAGCTATTACAGGGAAAAACTGCTGGCAGGCGAACCCATCGATCCCTTCAGTGTACCGAGAAGAGAGGACGGAAGCCTCTTGTAATCCGGTCATACATAGTTGAAAAACAAAAAACACCGCTGATACCGATCTTGATATCAGCGGTGTTTTTTTATTGGAGAATATGCCCAGATGCAACTCGACTCAGTCGACATCGGGGAGCGTTTCAGGAGCTTACGTTCTTGAACCCGTAATGACTACGGGAACATCCTTCTTCAGCGTGAGCGTCAGGTCGCCGCATACGGGCGTACCGTCATTTGCGGAGAGCATGAGGCCAGCCTTACGGTTCTTGATCACGATCTCCTGATCCTTTCCGGAGACGATCTCGGCCTTGAAGCCGTTTTCATCCCAGGTCAGTGTGTTCATCTTCGCGCAGGTGTACAGCCAGATGCCTTCCAGCTTACCGGTTTCAAAGTAGTCCGGAATGCAGGGCAGGAATTCGATGATACCGGGCTCGGAATAGACGCACATCTCCAGGAGCAGTGCGGGCATCGCGCCCTGAAGATCCGGGAACTGTCCGCGGTACGGGAAGTGCGCGGTGGACAGGTTCTTACGGACAAAGCCGTGGCAGATAAGCTGCGACATATTCTGAACCGCTTCTTCCAGGTCTTTCAGACGGATGGAAGAGAAGGCACGGTGGATGATGCCGTGTGCGGAATCGTCCTGCTGGCCGCGCTTGCGGTTGGAAATACGGATGGCCTCCGCTACGTCCGCGTTCTTATCGACGGTCACGGCCCGGCCCGGCCACAGGTCATAATGATGGGACACGTGACGATGGTTATAGTTTTCTTCGATGATATCGGACGCCCATTCCTTCAGACCGCCGTCCGGATCGGTCAGGTAGACCGGAAGCTCATTCAGGAACGTTTCGTAGCCCGGGATCTCGTCTTCCTTGATGCCCAGGATCTTATAAGCGCTGATCAGGTTCTCCACGACTTCACGGCAGATGGCGATGTCCATGACCGCATTGATACGGGTCGCGTGACGGTCCTTACAGGTGACGGTCACATAGTCCGGATTCGGTGTCGGATCCTCCGGAGAGAAGGAAGGAACGAACAGGCGATGTCCGTCGTCTCCGCGGCGTTCGGAGTAATCCATGAAGAACAGCGCGGTCTCCTCCAGTGCCGGAACCAGACGCTCCTTCAGGAATTCGCGGTCCTCCGTGCAGAGGTAGTATCCCCAGAACTCGTTCAGGACCCAGCCCAGGACGCCGGTGAAGGCGTAATGCGGATAGGTTCTGGAGAAGTGGTAGTACAGACCGTTGTCGATGTCGCAGTGGACGCTTGCCAGAAGGCCGCGCGCACCGAACAGACGCTGTGCGTTGATGCGGAAGTCTTCAAACTTCTCTTCGTAATAACGGAAGTAGCAGTCCATCTCATCGAACAGACCGGTGTTATTGCCGGCGCAGACCTGCAGGTTCGTATTGATGTTGTGCTGTCCCCAGAAGGGCGGGATCTTACCGGTGTCGATGATCTGATAGAAACGGCCCATGTCATAGAGCTTGTCCATCATTTCCGGATAGAGTTCGTGGACGTTATTGCACTTTGCGAGAAGCTCCTCACCGGAGAGATAAAGATCCTCCGGCGCACCGAGTGTCAGTTTTGAACGATCCATCTTTTCACCGAGGATGGCCTTGTTTTCCGTAAGGACCGCGGCTTCATCGGCGGTAATGGCATTGAAGGCGGCGAGCGCTTCCGCTTCATCACCATACTCGTAATGCTCACGATACGGGATGACCTGCGCGAGGACCGTCAGGGTATCCGCATCTTTTACGGTGATCGTCGTGTCGTTCTGTGTCAGCGTACCGCCGGCTAACGCAAAGCGCAGGAAAGCGGCGTAACCCTTGTGACCCTTTTCCGGATCGTATTTCCACTTGATGACGAAAGCTTCCGGTGACAGTTCCAGTTCGTGTTCGGCGTTGACCATTGTGGGCTGGCCGAACATGTTCGGGCCGCCGGGAAGCGCCATGGAAAGCGTCAGGTTCAGTTTTCCGGCCGGAGCATTGAAGGTGAAGAGGTTGTAGTTGCCCTTGAACGCCGGTGTCGCATGGTATTCAAAGGTGCCGTCCGCTGTTTCAAAATGCGTGGTCAGCGCGCCGGTCATCATGTCCAGGAAGCGGATGTAGTTCCGGACTTCCGCCTCGGGTGCGGTGATGTCCAGGCTGAAGGCCTTGTGAACGTGAGGCGGGCCGATCGGATATACGATGTCCGCATCCATATTCATCAGCTTGTCGTAACCCATTTCGCGCTGTGCCTTGTCGATGATCCGGTCCGCAGTGTCCGGGTCGCCGGCCATGACGGCGTCACGGATCCTGTCGATGTCCCTGGACAGATCCGGCGGCAGCGGAGCCTTTGCCCAGCTGGGCTCGTAGCATTCTTCCTGCGTCACGATGATCTCTTCGCTGAACGGACGTCCCGCCATATCGATCCGGTGGGTGCCGTTTCCGGTATAAAGATAATCCGCCTTGTCATAGGACGGAGAGATGCTGGAGACATTACGTTCCGGCAGGACTTCTTTACGAAGCGCGAGCGGAAGATAAGCGTACTCATAATTCAGTTTTTTCAGTTCCATACCGTTCCTCCTGAAAATGCATTCGGTTAGCATCATTATCATAAAAAATGCAGTCGGATTCAATAAGAAAAATCGAGAAAAAGACAACAAAAAGCACAGGCCGTAGCCTGTGCCCCCTGTTGTCTTCTTTACTTTTTGAGGAGAATCTATAAAGAATCAACGAAAGATCTTGTTAAGGAACTTCTTGATGCCGTTTGCGGTGTCATCCGTCTTGACATCCTTTTCCCAGTATTCATATCTCTCAGCCTTCATCCATTCCGGAACTCTGTTGCAGTCATCGACTCTGTTGTAATTCATGGTTAACATATTAGTACCTCCCGATTATGTGTATTTGAACGGTTTTTCCAAACCGTTGACGTTATTTATCTTTGATGACTATATCCTATCACATAATAAAAGAAATAAAATGGACTATGGGGTGGAAAATGAATGTTTGGTATTGTGCTATTGTCACAATAGTGCTATAGTGAAGGGGCTGGAGGTGATAATATGGGTTTTACAGTGGAAGATATGCTGGTCAGCGCAAAAGATAAGTACCGGATGAAGCTCATTGCCGGCGTAAACGGATGGGCGAATTCCATCAGCTGGCTCCTCATGGTCGAGGATACGACGATCACACGTAACTTTAAAGGAAAGGAACTGGTCGTAACGACCGGTTTCGGATTCGATACCGAAGAAAAGCTTCTGGAGCTTGTGCATATTCTGGACAAGCATCATGCGGCGGGACTCATCATCAATGTGGGTCCGTATATTGCCGAAGTTCCGGAAAAGGTCATTCAGGCGGCCGATGCCTGCGATCTTCCGCTCATGACCGTCCCGTGGGACGTGCTCATGTCCGACATGATCAAGGATCTGACGGTCCGCATCTTCTTCCAGTCCTCCGTGGACGAGCAGATCTCGCTGGCGTTCATTCGCGCGATCGAGCACCCGCTTCCGGATACGGCGTACCGGGAAGAGCTGTCGTCGAATTTTGATGTAGACGGCGAATTCCAGGTCATCGCGTTTACGACCGAGTCCCTGGACACGATGGATACGCGTGACCGCCGCCAGATCGGTTACCGCCTGCAGATCTACCTGGAAAACATTTCGCACAACGCGCATTTCTTCTATTATAACGGCTGCTTCCTGCTTGTGATCAACGGCATGGACGCGGAGGCGCGTGAAAACATCGTTCAGGGATTCGCGACCCGTGCAAAGCGCCGCATGCCGGATGAGACCATCTACATCGGCGAAGGCTCTGCGGTGCGCGATATTTCCAACCTCCACCTGTCCTATAAGCGTGCGCTGTTCACGGTCCGCTTCACGATGGGGCAGAATAAGATGCTGGGCCGGTTTGACGAACTGGGGATCCACCGGCTGTTCTATTCCGTATCCGACACCCTGATCCTGAAGGAAATGGGTGAGGATATTCTGAAGCCGCTCGTCGAATATGACAATAAGCATGAGTCGGAGCTTCTTGCGACGCTTGAGAATTATCTGAAGCATAACGGAAGTGTCAGCAGTGTGGCGGACGAGATGTTCATCCATAAGAATACGATCCTGTATCGTATGACTAAGATCCGCGAGTTGTTAAAAGCGGACCTTGATGACGGCGAAGAGCGCATGTTCTATTACATGGCGATCATGATCCGCAGAGGACAGCACATTCTGGAAGAAAAGTAAGGGGACACATGAAAAATTTAAAAGAGACATTCAGAGCAGACTCGAAGTACATGTACTTTTTCCTTTCGATTCTGGTAATGGGACTGGGCTACGGTCTGTACAAGGGAACGATCGACAATTATCTTGCGCAGATCGTACAGATGACGGAATTTGACCGCGGCCTGATGGAGTTCTTCCGCGAACTGCCGGGACTTCTGCTGATCCTGATCCTCGCGGTACTGTATATGTTTTCCGCGGAGACGATGTTAAAGATCGGTGCGGTCATCTGCATCATCGGTATGGGCATGCTGGCGATCGTCAGCCCGGTCAAGGTGCTGGTAACGCTCGGCATCTGCATGTACTCTCTCGGTGAGCATATCATGCTGGGAATGAAGAGCACCATCGCCCTGACGTATGCAAAGCCTAATAAGGGCGGTGCGGCGCTTGGCATCATGGGTGCGCTGAATCAGATCGGTACGCTGATCGGTTATCTTGTCATCATCGTGGCGTTCATGTTCATGGTGGAGAATATCCGGAACTTCAAGATCATTTTCGCGGCTGCGGCGATCCTTACCGCAATCGCTGCAGGCCTTACGCTTTTGGTACAGGGCAAGAGCGAGCGTAAGAACGAAAACCGCCGTTTTTACTTCCGCAGGAAGTTCACCAAGTTCTATATGCTGGAAGTATTCTACGGCGCCCGTAAGCAGGTGTTTTTCACCTTTGGACCGTATGTACTGATCCTGTTCTACGGTGCAAAGACTGCGACCATCTCCCTTCTGTTCGCCATTTGCGCGATCCTGGGATTCTTCCTGTCGCCGCTTGTGGGCAAGCTCATCGACCGTGTGGGCTATAAGATCGTCATGATCTCCGACACACTCATTCTGGTCATCGTCTGCTTCTTCTACGGCTTTGCGCATCACATCTTCCCGAAGGATGTGGCGATGATCGTCTGCTGTGTCAACTACGTCCTTGATTCCATCATTTCCATGGCGTCGATGGCTTCTAACGTATATGTTCAGGATATTTCCGACAGCCCGGAGGAGATGCGTGCCACGATCTCTACCGGTATCTCCGTCAATCATCTGATCACGATCCTGATCGCCCTGTTCGGCGGTCTGATCTGGCAGAAGCTCGGCATCGAGACGTTGTTCATTCTGTCCGCGGTGCTCGGTCTGTGCAACAGTGCTTATGCCGCGACCATTAAGACCGGAGAGCAGCTGAGGGAAGGCTGAGCGTGAAGCAGGGGGCTTTCGAAAACAAAGAACCGCGAAGCGCGGGCACAAAAAGACCGGATCCCTTCGGAGCCGGTCTTTTTGTTATTTAATTAAGCAAGCATCGGCTTTAACGCTTCCGCAAGCTCATCCTTCCTTGCGCGGGCGGCTTCAAGATCCTTGCCGAGCGTGGTGAAGTAGGTCTTGATCTTGGGTTCGGTACCGGACGGACGTACCACAACGGTGGAACCGTCTTCCAGGGTGTAGATGAGGACATTGGCTGCGGGAAGTCCGGTCTCTTCGGGCTTCTTGTAGTCAACGACCTTGGCGACCCTGGTGTCACCGAATGCAACCGGCGGCTGCTCACGGAAGGACTGCATGATACCGTTCATCTTGTCCATACCGGTGAGGCCCGGGAATTCGTAACTGTCAACGACATTTAAGTAACGGCCGTACTGCGCGTAGATCTCTTCCAGGCGCTGCTTGATGGAGCTTCCGGTCGCACGGTAGTAGGCAGCCATTTCGCAGATCAGCATGGAAGCGATGACCGCATCCTTATCACGGACGTACGGGCCTGCAAGGTAACCGTAGCTCTCTTCGAAACCGAAGATGAAACGGTCGACTTCACCGGCGGCTTCCAGGTTGGCGATCTGATCACCGATCCACTTGAAACCGGTCAGAACGCTGCGGAGCTCAACACCGTAGTTTGCGGCAACGGCATCGGCGAGCGGGGTGGATACGATGGACTTTACAGCGACCGGAGCTTTCGGCATGGTGCCTTTTTCAATGCGGCCGGCTGCGATGTAATCCAGAAGAAGAACGCCCATTTCGTTACCGGTAACGAGCTCGTAGGAGTTGTCCGGGCACTTCATGGCGATGCCCACGCGGTCCGCATCGGGATCGGTCGCAAGCATCAGATCCGCACCGGTTTCTTTTGCAAGCTTCAGACCGAGCTCGAGCGCTGCATAGATTTCTGGGTTCGGATAGCTGCAGGTGGTGAAATAGCCGTTCGGATATTCCTGTTCCGGGACGATGGTGATATCGGTGATGCCGATGTCCTTCAGGACCTGCGTGACCGGAATCAGACCGGAACCGTTTAACGGGCTGTAAACCAGCTTTAAGCCGGAAGTTGCTGCCAGACCCGGATGGACCTGACGGGCTTCAATGGCTTCATAAAAGGCTTTCTTGCAATCGTCGCCAACAAAGCGGATCAGACCGGCCTCGACACCTGCCGCGAAGGACATATACTTGGCGCCGGTGAGAACATCGGTCTTCAGGATCTCATCATAGACGATGGCAGCGGCATCATCGGTCATCTGACATCCATCCGGACCGTATGCCTTGTAGCCGTTATATTTTGCGGGGTTATGGGAAGCGGTGACCATGATGCCGGCGTTGCACTCGTAGTAACGGGTAGCAAAGGAAAGTGCCGGAACGGGCATCAGTGCGTCATAAATGCGGACGTTGATACCGTTTGCGGCAAGGACGCCTGCGGCGGTCTTTGCAAACAGGTCGCTCTTTAAACGGCTGTCATAGCTGAGGGCAACGGTCTGGTTGCCACCCTGGGTCTTTACCCAGTTTGCGAGGCCCTGTGTAGCCTGACGGACCACATAAATGTTCATGCGGTTCGTGCCTGCGCCGAGCACTCCGCGGAGTCCGGCGGTACCGAACTTCAGTGCGACAGCAAAACGGTCTTTGATCTCTTCATCGTTGCCCTCGATCTTCGCGAGCTCCGGAAGAAGATCCGCGTCTTCGAGATCGGCAGAAAGCCAACGGCGATAGTCATCCTGATACATGGTAAAACCTCCCTGATCTTTTTGAATTTATAATCGTGTCATGCAAATGTGCAGTATCAATGAGGGATAAAAAACCTCCTATACAATATACTATATATGTCGGTCTTTTACAAGAAAAGCGGAAGGAAAAATTGAACCGCAACGCATTGTTTTATGAGGAAACAATGGTAGAATGGGGGCATACGGAGTCCTTCCGGGCTTCATAAAGCCTGTCAAAGGTCCGGGCGGCATTGGCGGGACCGGTGGACGGAAGGCGAAGGACCGGCTCGTGGTATTTGAGGTGATAATTGTACGAGGTCTTGCCGTTACAGAATCAGGATCTCCGGGTTTTCATCAAAAAGTGCGGGAAAAGGGTGTTCAATATGTGTATAATCCATTAGAATAAGTCCTGTACGGTGGATGAGTCGTTTCGGGTATCGCGGAAATGCTGCGCGTTCCGCCGTCATCATAACGCACACGGAGTTTATTGAAGAGAAAAACAACGGAAATTCCGGGAGGACAAAGAATGAATATCTGGCTGTGCCGGCATGGGCAGACCGATCTGAATAAAATGAAGCTGATGCAGGGATGCGTGGATGAGCCGCTCAATGAAACGGGAAGAGCGCAGGCACGGGCGGTGGCGGAGCAGGTGAAGAACGTGAGGTTCGATGCGGTGTATGCCAGTCCGCTGGACCGGGCCATTGAGACCGCAAGCATCGTGGCGGACATCGACCGGAGCGCGGTGATCGTGGATGAAAGGATCATCGAGGCGGATTTCGGAAAATACGAACGCTGCAGTTACTTTGCGATGGGGCCGCGTATGACACTGTACTGGGCGCTTCCGGAGGTGTTCCCCGCGCCTGAGACCGTGGAGACGGTCGCGTCGATGGTCGCGCGTTCCCGCGCCTTTCTCGCGGATCTTCAACAGACAGATTACGAAAATGTGCTGGTCGTCTGTCACGGCGGTATCATTCGCGCGCTGTCCGGATGCCTGGAAGGGCGGAAGAACGGAATCAAGTGGCGGCCCAAGCCGAAGAACACCGAGGTCCGTTGCTATGAGACGGAAAATCGGAAATAAAAACCGAAAAATGCTTGCCTTTTTTAAATGACGGTTGTATTATAGGAGAATATTAGAAGAGCAACGGCGCTTTTCCCATGGGGAGAAGCGCCGTTTTTCAGTTTATACGAGGCGTATTTTCTGAAAAGATGTGGTAAGGCATCGGCTCTGGTTATTCGGAGGACTGAAAAATGTGTGGTTTTGTAGGAATGTTTGATATTGCAGAAGATGCTTCGGCGTATCGTGATCAGGTGATCTCGATGAGCCGTAAGATCCGTCACAGAGGACCGGACTGGTCCGGCGTGTATACGGGCAAGAATTGCGTGATCTGTCATGAGCGTCTGTCCATCGTCGACCCGCTTTCGGGTAAGCAGCCGCTGTACAGCCCGGACGGCAAGGTCGTTCTTGCGGCGAACGGTGAGATCTATAACCACAAGGTCATTCGCGAGCGTTATAAGGATACGTATGAGTTCCAGACGCAGTCCGACTGTGAAGCCATTCTGGCGCTTTACACGGATATGGGCCCGGATTTCCTGGAAGAGCTGAACGGCATCTTTGCGTTCTGCCTGTATGATTCCGAAAAGGATATTTATATCGTGGCACGTGACCACATCGGTATCATTCCGCTGTATCAGGGCTGGGATGCCGATGGCCATTACTATGTTGCCAGTGAACTGAAGGCACTGGAGGGCGTTTGCACGACCATCACCGAGTTCATGCCGGGTACCGTGTACAGCTCCGTTACCGGTGAAACCGTCGAGTGGTATCACAGAGACTGGGAATCCTTTGACGCAGTCAAGGACAACGACGCCAGCGTCGATGTGGTCCGTGAAGGTCTTGAAGCAGCCGTTAAGCGTCAGATGATGTCCGATGTTCCTTACGGCGTTCTTCTTTCCGGCGGTCTGGACAGCTCCGTCATCGCTGCCGTTACCGCAAAGTATGCCATGAAACGTATCGAATCCGGTGATGAAGAGGCCGCCTGGTGGCCGCGTCTTCACTCGTTTGCTGTCGGTCTGAAGGATTCTCCGGACCTTGCAGCGGCGAGAAAAGCCGCAGACTTCATCGGCACCGTTCATCATGAAGTGCATTTCACGATCCAGGAAGCACTCGATGCCATCGACGATGTCATCTATCACCTGGAGACCTATGATATTACGACCGTACGTGCCGCTACGCCGATGTTCCTTCTGGCCCGTGTCATCAAGAGCATGGGTATCAAGATGGTCCTGTCCGGTGAGGGCTCCGATGAGCTCTTTGGCGGTTACCTGTATTTCCACAAGGCGCCGAACGCGCAGGAATTCCATGAGGAGACCGTGCGCAAGCTTTCCAAGCTGCATCTTTACGATTGTCTGCGTGCCAATAAAGCGCTTGCCGCCTGGGGCGTTGAAGGCCGTGTACCGTTCCTGGATAAGGAATTCATCGACATCGCCATGCGTCTGAACCCGGAAGCAAAGATGAGCCGCACGGAAGACGGTAAGCCGCGTATCGAAAAGTGGATCGTTCGTGAAGCCTTCAAGGATTATCTTCCGGATGAGATCGTCTGGCGCCAGAAGGAGCAGTTCTCCGATGGTGTCGGCTACAACTGGATCGACACGCTGAAGAAGACGACGAATGAAATGATCTCCGATGCGCAGTTCAAGCTTGCGGACAAGCGCTTCCCGATCAACACACCCGCAACCAAGGAGGAGTATTACTACCGTACGATCTTTGCAAAGCACTTCCCGTCGGAAAGCGCCGCAAAGTGCGTGCCTCACGAAGCATCCGTTGCATGCTCCACCGCAAAGGCTCTTGAGTGGGACGAGTCCTTCAAGAAGATGAACGAGCCGTCCGGCCGTGCCGTTGCCGGCGTTCACGAACAGGCATATTAATGAAACAGAATCCGCCCCGGAGAGCATCGCGTCTTTCCGGGGGCTTTTTTGTTTTGAAGTTTTGATGTTGCAAACGTTTTGTTCGTTACGCCGCTGCTTTTGTCTGCATTTACGGATCTTGTCGATTTTGCGGTGGCTTTTATTCACGCATGTGGTAAGATGAAGAAAAGATCAGAGGAAAAGAGTCTGAAAGGAGAACACATGAAGGTCCTGAACTTTGGTTCGCTGAACCTGGATTATGTATATCATGTCGACCATTTTGTAAAGCCGGGTGAGACGCTCAGCGCAGAGGCGCAGACGCTGAATGCCGGAGGTAAGGGACTGAATCAGTCCATCGCCCTGGCGCGTGCCGGTGCGGAGGTGTACCATGCGGGATGCGTGGGCAGTACCGGGAGGATGCTGAAGGAACTTCTTGAAGAGAACGGGGTAAATACGGTGCACCTCCTTCCGACGGATGCCATGCAGGGCAATGCCGTGATTCAGGTCGTTCCGTCCGGGGAGAACAGCATTCTGCTCTTTGGCGGGTCCAATCAGGCGGTGAAGAAGGCACAGGTCGACGAGACACTGGCGGCCTTTGGCCCCGGCGATGTTCTGGTACTTCAGAACGAGATCAATGAGATCCCGTACATCGTGGAGCGGGCGTACGGGCGCGGAATGACGATCGTACTGAATCCGTCGCCGTTCAATGAGAAACTGGCAGCGGTCGATTTTAACAAGATCGGTTGGTTCCTGGTGAATGAGATCGAGGCGGAGCAGATCTCGGGAGAAACGGAGCCGGAAAAGGCGTGGGAAGTGATCCATGCGAAGTGGCCGGAGGCATCGGCGGTGATCACGCTCGGAAAGAACGGAAGCTGTGCCTACCGGACTATGACGGACGGCACCGTGGAGAAAGCAGCGGTTTCTGCATACAGTGTGACCGCGGTCGATACCACAGCCGCGGGCGACACCTACACCGGCTATTTTATTAAGAGCCTGTTTTCCGGAAAGACGCTGGAGGAGGCGATGCGGACGGCGTCCGCGGCATCGGCCATCAGCGTGACACGCGAAGGCGCGGCACCTTCTGTACCGTATAGGGACGAGACGGAAGAGTGGATGAAAGGAAGGTAAAGCCGCGTGACCTCTTTTGCAGGGAGGGCCCGTCCGGGATCAGAACCTTCGGGTCATGCTGCAAGGCGCACACAATAGAAAACTTTTTCCGGCTGCCGAATGATAATTCGGCAGCTTTTTCTTTGTATCCGGCTTCATCGACACGCATGTTGGGATAAAAAGCATTTTCGACCTCCGCGGGCATTTACGTTTTATGCTGCTTATTCCTTCGGTGAGAACACCAGGCAGACCGGTTCGATCCATTCCGGATCCGAAGCGTAGTTGTTGTCGACGATCACACAGTTTGCGACACCGTTTGCGTTGATCTTAAAGATCGTGTGGCCGGCAGCAGGGCCGTAGGGATCATAGACCATCGGAAGGCCCGTGCAGGTGTTCCGGTCCAGAAGGATCCCGTACTCGTTGTAAAGGTATTCCGTGACCTGCGAAATGTCCGTGTATTCGATCGTGCCGAGGGCAACGGAAATGTGGCCCATGGTTTTTTCCGGATGGTTGGTCGGGGAGTATTGGACGACGATGCTTCCCGGCACGCTCCAGGCGGCCTGATAGTCCTCCGTGTCCTTCATCGTGACCACGTAGGTGACTGAACCGAACTGCACTTCATCGCCGATGTTCAGATAAGAGCCCAGACTGCGCCACCAGGCGGTATCCCAGGGGGTGCCCCCGTCCCAACCGTAGTTCGTGCAGCCAAAGGAGTCGCGGAGGAGCACACTGACCAAACCGGAACAGTCAAAGCTGCCGTTCACGCCCTGACGGTCCTGAAGGCTGTACCCATAGCCCGCGCTCACATAATTCAAGCCCATGCGGATCATGTCCTTCACCGGGCCTTCGGCGACGGTCGGGCCGGGGGCTTTAGCCTCTGTCCCGGGTTCCGGCGTTGTCTCTCCTGTGGTCTCTTCCCCGGTCTCCGTTACTTCTTCGGAAGTCTCCGTGACCGCCGCGGTCGTTTCGGAGCTTGCTTCTTCCGTAGTTTCTGCGGCATCCGTCGTTTCTATGGCTTCTGCGGTGCCTGCGGTATCGATTTCTTTCAGGAAGGAATAGACATCGCCCCTGGTGAACCAGGAAACGGCTCCGTTATAACGCCAGACAGCCTTTTTAATGACCAGCGTTTCCTCATCCTGAATGCGGAACACCACGACGACCTGTTTGGTGTTGTCCTCGGCGTAGATCAGATCGTTTTTGATCTCATAGGTTCCGGAAAGCGCAAAGCTTGAATAGACCGTCGGGGAGGAAGTCCAGGAGGAATCCTCCGCGTGAAGCTGCAAAATGGGGCTTTCAAGCAGGTCATAACCGTTATCAAGGACCTTAAGATACTCGCCGTCTTTATAAGTGACCGGCTCCGGTGAAGCGCAGGATGATGCGCTGAGCATGAACAGGGCCGTCAATAATATCAAGAGAACAGCGCCGTGGATTTTTGGCAGTCGAACATTTTCACGAAGCGGGCGATGCATGTCTTTAATTCCTTTCGAGTTTTTTTCATTGTACCACTCCCCTGTTTTTTGTAAAGATACCGGCAGAAAGTGCCGAAAAAACGTTGAAAAGGCCGTGTTCTTTTGTTGACAATAGTATACAGATGTATTACAATGGTATACACCAAAGAACCATCCGGAGGAAGAGGGCAGGAAATGAATGATGAAAAGCTGATCATCCATCCCAAAAAGTACCGCGGAACGACCGCGGTCGTTTCCGCGCGTCTTCCGCAGGATATGATCGGTACGCTGGACCGGGTGGCGGAGGATACCGGATACAATCGGAATGAGGTCATCCAGATCTGTCTGGAATATGCCATCGACCATATGGAGAGTGAAACGGAGAAAGCGGGGGCGGGTGCATGAGAGTACGTCGTGCAGTGAATAAAAACCGCTTCTGGGAGGTCAACATTCTGACGTCGGTCATCCTGTTCCTGATCCTATACGTGGTTTTTGCATCAAAGCTATTTATCGGTCAATTGGTCGGACTGTTATTCGGTCCGGAACACATTACGGTATTCGGCCGCCGGCTGATGTCGGAGAATGTGTTCATCGGACTCGAAAAATACGGCCGGGACTTTATTTTAGGATATGCGCTGTACATCGCGGTGGCGTATTGGCTGAAGCGGGATCAGTACGGTATCAAATATGCCGCGATGATCGCTATGGCGGCGGAAGTGGTGATCGAACTTGTCCGTATGTTGACGGTTCTTTCAACGGTGGAATATACCTGGAATCTGGCAGCAAGCCTGCTCGGAACCGGCTTTGCGGTCCTTGCGGTGCTTCTCCACGAACGCCGGTTGTTTTAAGAAAGGAGCATGATATGAATCGTAAGAAAAGACCTGTTTTTGAGATCATTTTAGTGCTCGTGATCTTTGCGTCGGTATACATTACCAATGCCTGCAGTAAAACGGACATGACGGAATATCTGATCCGTCAGATCGAGTCGGTAACAACGGATAAAATCGCCGGGACGCCTTGAGACCCGGCGGAATCAGTGAGACCAACCATAACCGGAGAAATACTATGAAAGAATTCACCGAACCCACGCATCTGCTCCCCGAATGGGGACCGTATTCCAAAAAGTATATGGGCATTTCCAAAATCGTTCCCGAGGCTCCGGTATCCGGGGTCCGTTTTGATGTGGTCGTCCATCCCATGGAGCTGAACTCCGGCCAGCCGGCGCCGAATGTGACCTTCCCGTCCGCTTATCATGTCTGGGAGGCTGCTCCGGACCTCTCTTATTTTTCATACCGTGTGGATCTGGAGTGGAAGGACGTCTGCTATGCCGATGTTTCCTTCTCCAAAGTCAACGATCACGTCCGTCTGATTCGCACCGAGTACGTCAACAACTCAGACCTGGACCGGAATTGTGTACTGAACTATTACCTTGCCATGGAATATCCGCGGAAACGCTACACGGAGATCACCTGTAACGGTCCGTACACGGCAAAGAAATTCAATGATTGCGATCACATGGCATATGCCATTTCACGCCCCTGGAGCCACCTTATGCCGGACGGCCTTCACCGGGGCGAGTTCTTCGACACCGCATTTACCGACGGCCGCGGCTTTGGTGACCGCGTCAATCGGAACAACCTGCTTCATGTGAGGCGCGATCCTTTTGGCTGCGAGGCAGGGGACCGGGTCACGATGACCATCGTCCCGGAGGCGGATCACGGCCTTCTTTCCATCCGTTACCGTACGACGGGTGCGGAAGAGGCCGGCTTCACCGTATCTTCAAACGGCGCGGAAAGCTTCCCGGAAGCAATTACATTCCCTGCGTCCGATGCCCTCACGATCCTTTCCGTTCCCGTCTCCGTGACGGCCGGCACCCCGGTCACGTTTACGATGACATCGACCGGACAGGGCGGCGCGGAATTCGACTTTGCTGCCTTTTGCAGTGCGGAAGCACCCGTTTCAACGGTTGAAATAACACCGGAATTTGCTCCGGTACTGACCGCGCGGGACGATGTCACCGTCCTCTCGTACGAGGGCGTGCGCGAGCAGTACGCATTCCGCCCGTTATCCGGCAAGGTCCGTCAGCGCGTGGTGGACTCCGGCTGCATCGAGGACGCGCTCGTGTCCCGACTTTCTCAGCACGACCACACCTTTGACCGCGTTACGGACACCTTCACCTCCGCATTTACCAAAAAACATAGCGACGACGGCTGTTACCGTCTGTTTGTTGTCCATTCGATCTTTATCCCCGCGGGAGAAAAGCATGTGGAGTATGCCCTGGTTGGCGACACCCCGGACGGAGCGATTCCGGACGGCATGCTGCTCGGAAAAGAAGAGGCGGAAGCTCTTGCTTCCGCCTGTCATGACCGGGTACGCCCGATGGACTATAACGCCGATGGCACCGGCTACGCCTTCAGTAACCGCCTGTTAAAATCCACGCTCCTCACGAACGTGGTCTATCCGATCTACCGCCACGGCACCTGGATCAAGCACCACACACCGGGCAAACGTTGGGACTGCCTGTACACCTGGGACTCCGGCTTCATCGGCCTCGGTCTTCTGGAGGAGGAGCCGGCGCTTGCCGAATATGTGCTGGACCTTTATTTGAGCACCCCGGAGAACAGGGATTTTGCCTTCCTCCATCACGGCTCTCCGGTCCCGGTCCAGGCATATCTTTTCCTGGAACTTCTGCAGCGCACAAAGGACCGTGACAAGCTGCTGGGCTGGTACCCGCGTATGAAGCGGTACTACGAATTCATGGCCGGTAAAAGCGAGGGATCTTCCACGGATCCATTCAAGAGCCGTATGACCACGACCTTTGACTATTTTTATAACTGCAGCGGAATGGATGACCTCCCGCCGCAGGTGGCGATGCATGACCGTCATATGGAACCCTACTGCGCACCGGCACTTACGGTATCGCAGCTGATCCGGATGGCAAAAATCCTCCGGATGGCAGCACTCATGCAGGACCGGCCGGAGGATGTGAAGGAATATGACGAGGACATCCGCATCCGCACGGAAGCACTTCAGAAGTATTCCTGGGACGAGGAGAGCGGATACTTTGCCTACGTCGTTCATAATGAGGAGAAGGAGCCCATCGGCATCTTCCGTACCGCGGACGGTGAGAACCTTTCCAAGGGCATGGACGGCTGCGCACCGCTTATGGCCGGTGCCTGCACGGAGGCACAGGAAGCCCGCATCCTGGGGCATCTGTTCAGTGAACACGAGATGTTCTCCGGGGTCGGCATCAGCGCAGTCGATATGACCGCCGGCTATTACGAGCCCAACGGCTACTGGAACGGAAATGTCTGGTTCCCGCATCAGTGGTTCATCTGGAAAACGATGCTGGACCTCGGAAAAGGCACGGAAGCCTTCCGGATCGCCGATGTTGCGCTGAAGGCCTGGAAGCGCGAGGTCGATCATTCGCATTACACCTTTGAACAGCTGAACATCACGACCGGCCGCGGCGGATGGTTTCATCAGTTCGGCGGGCTGTCATCGCCCGTGAACATCTGGGCCAATGCCTATTATAAGCCGGGCACGGTGACCGCGGGCTTTGACCAGTGGATCCACGCTCAGAACTACGACGAAGCGGAGAACGCGATCACTTTGACCGTTACGAACTGCAGCGATCGCGATTCTGTCCTGTTAGCGGTGGTGCGTGCCGTAGAGGATCCGGTACAGGAAGCACCGGCAGTCACGGTGAACGGAGAGCGGGTTCCGGTAGTTCGCCGGACGATGGGCGCTGTTGAGATCCCGGTTCCGGCCGGCCTGAAGGAAGCAAAGATCATTGTAAAAGGCGATCAGTTACAATAATTCACAGTCACGCTGCCGTCTTCGTTGTAGATCACCGCGTCCTTATCGAGCGTGATCTCATCGAGGGAATCCAGGTACGCCCGGATAGAGGGGAACTGCGGCTTGTAATTTTCGATGATGTGCTTAGCCTTCTCCGCGCCGTTCGTGAGAAGAGCATCGGCGGTCATCAGCTGGATCTTTGCGGAGTTGACGCAGAGCTTGTACGGATCGGTGATGAAGTAGTCGATGCCGTGACCGTGTCCGGACGCGCCTGCACACCACATCTGCATACCCGGCATGACGCAGGTGACATCGCCGAAGTCGGAAGAACCGGTGCTCCAGCCGTCATATTCGTATTCCACGTGCTCTTCGCCGACGAGGTCCTTGCAGAGTTGTTCGGTGAGCTGCATGTATTCAAGGTCGTGTACCTCCGGCGCGTAACCCGGACGGTCGCAGAGCTCCACGCCTGCCCCGATGGCCAAAGCGGCACCGGTCAGGGCACGATTGATCTTTTTGTTTTCACGCTTGATGGCTTCCAGCGAATTGCCGCGGACATAGCTTTCGATCTTCATCTCATCCGGGATGATATTGACCGCACAGTTGACGCCCTTCATGATCGGGTGGAAGCGAATGTGCTCATCGTCGCGGAAGGTCTCGCGGAGATCGTTGCAGGCCTGCAGACCGAGCATGGCTGCGTACTGCGCGTTGATACCGTCTTCCGGAGAACCGCCGGCGTGAGAGGAGCGGCCCTTGTAGGTGAAGATCTTGGCAACGCAGCCGTTCATGCCGGCATTGCCGCCAAAGTCGATGTCGTTATTCATCGGTGCGCCGTGGACCATCAGGGAAATGTCCACACCGTCAAAGAGACCGCGGTGCATGAATTCCGGTTTGCCGCCGTTATACTTGATGATGCCCTGTTTTCTGAGGCCTTCGCGGAAATCGAGCTGGATCATTTCTTCCGCGGGAACCAGCATCAGGCGGATCTTGCCGCACATACCGTCGAGCGCGCCGGACTCCTTGAGCGCGGCTGCAATGCCGAGCATGGTCGCGGCCTGGCCGTTATGGCCGCAGGCGTGGGTCATACCATTGACCGCTTCCGGGTGATTGGCGATGTCCAGTGCATCGAGCTCGCCCATGATGCAGAGCATCGGGCCCGGAATGCCGGTATCCACATCGGTGATGAAGCCGGGAATATTGCCCGCAAGTGTGAGCTCATAGCCCAGCTTTTCAAAGCGTTCCTTCAGATACTCATGGGCTTCCCATTCGGTATAGCCGGTCTGCGGATGCGTCCAGATGAAGCGCTCCGCATCGAACATGAGCTGTTTATGCTTTTCCGCCATCGCGGTGATCTGTTCCTGTCTGTCGGTCATAGGATCCTCCTTTAGATGTGTTCCTACCCGGCGTTACTGCGCGGGAAGGACGGTCGATATTTTCTTTAGGGTATTCCAAATCCGCACATTTTTCAATGTGAAGTTTGGTTTTTTCCAAAAAACTGTACATTTCCGAAACAGAAGAGTATAATATATTGAATATCGCAGAATACTGCAAATATAAATCGATTCGGAGAATACTTATGAGCGATTACACCATCAATACAAAATGCGTACAGGCCGGCTATACCCCCGGAAACGGCGAGCCGCGTCAGATCCCGATCATTCAGTCCACGACCTTTAAATATGATACCAGTGAAGACATGGGCAAGCTGTTCGACCTTGAGGCAAGCGGCTATTTCTACACCCGTCTGGCAAACCCGACCAATGACCATGTGGCGGCAAAGATCGCGGCACTGGAAGGCGGTACCGCAGGCATGCTGACCTCCTCCGGTCAGGCGGCAAACTTCTTCGCTCTGTTCAATATCTGTGAGGCCGGCAGCCATATCGTGGCGTCCTCCTCCATCTACGGCGGAACCTTCAATCTGATCTCCGTTACTTTAAAGAAAATGGGCATCGATTCCACCTTTGTTTCCCCGACCGCAACGGAAGAGGAACTGAACGCGGCATTCCGCGAGAATACCCGTGCAATGTTCGGTGAGACCATCGCAAACCCGGCACTGACCGTTCTGGACATTGAAATGTTTGCCAAGGTCGCACATGCGCACGGTGTTCCGCTTATCGTGGATAATACTTTCCCGACCCCGGTCAATTGCAGACCCATCGAGTGGGGCGCGGACATCGTCACCCATTCCACCACGAAGTATATGGATGGCCACGGCGCAGCGGTAGGCGGTGCGATCGTCGACTCCGGAAACTTTGACTGGATGGCGCATGCCGACAAGTATCCGGGCCTCTGCACGCCGGATGATTCCTACCACGGAATCACCTATGCGGAAAAGTTCGGCCAGGGTGCTGCATTCATTACCAAGGCAACTTCACAGCTGATGCGTGATCTGGGCTGCATCCAGGCGCCGCAGAACGCTTTCCTGTTAAATCTGGGTCTGGAATCCCTGCATGTCCGTATGCCGCGTCACGTGGAAAACGGTCAGGCAGTAGCGGAGTTCCTGGCAAATCATCCCAAGGTCGAAAAGGTCAATTATCCGGGACTTCCGGGCGATGCTTACTACGAGATCGCAAAGAAGTATATGCCGAACGGCGGCTGCGGCGTTGTTTCCTTTGAACTGAAGGGCGGCAGAGCCTCTGCGGAAGCCTTCATGAAGGAGCTGAAGCTTGCGGCGATCGAGACTCATGTAGCGGATGCAAGAACCTGCTGCCTGAATCCCGCGACCTCCACGCATCGTCAGATGACCGAGGAGCAGCTGAAGGAAGCCGGTGTTCCGGCCGGCCTTGTTCGTATCTCACTCGGCCTCGAGGATAAGATCGATCTGATCGCCGATCTTGCACAGGCACTGGATAAGGTGGAGATCTGATCCCTGGATAAGCATTATCAATGAATAAAAAAGACCGCTGACGGTCTCCCGCGAGGGGAAGTCAGCGGCTTTTTTTTATTTACTTAACAGCCCGTTTACGAATTCCTCCGTAAGTGTCTGCTCCGGGGCGAATTCATCGCCTGCCATATAGCGGTAGATCGAGGAAAGGAGCGCGCGGGCTTCCGGATACTGTTTAAGGTCCTGCAGGCCGATGGAGGAGAACAGAAGCCTTCCGTTTCCGACGCGTGCCTCAAAGAGCTTGGCCATCGGACGGAGTTTGGCGTAGCTGTCCATTTCCGTGACGATGGCTTTCACCGCCTCCGGCAGGATCACGGCGCGGCGGTTGGCCATCGGCCACCACTGCCAGTTTGAGTAGAATTCCGTCGGGAAGTGCTTGAACAACGGATGCGCACTGTCGATGAGCTGTCCCATGCCGCCCGGCTGTGCGGGGAAGGTGCCTACGGACCAGAAGTCGGTCGTGAACTGCGCACGGATGGAGTTCGTAAAAGCATCCTTTTCCGACGGCGGCGTAAGATAGACCTTGCCGCCTGCCGATAAGACGGCACGTGCCTTTTCATCAAAGACGACGGTCTCGTATACATCGGCCGGACAGGAAGGCGTGACCGGCGGGTAGATCCAGAGCGGGTACGTATTCGTAAGGCCGGAGAAGGAAACGGTCAGATCAAGACGCGCGGGTGCGGTGAAATCTGTGAGTCCCAATGACAGCGTTCCGGCTTTCGTCAGCCGGCCGGTTCCTGCGGTGATCTTAGTGCAGACCGTCTCGCAAAGGAGCGTGCGGCCCGAAGCATCGCTCAGAATGCAATGCACATCCCCGTGAAGCGGCGCTTTGGAATAGTTCGCGATCACGATGTCCGCGGTCAGGAACTCCGTGTTTTCATAGGTGTATTTGTCAAGATAGACCATGGGAAGCGCATCCGTGAAGAATTCCCGGAAGCGCTCCGGCTTTGCAAAAGCAAAGGGCTTGGGGGTCAGGTGGGAATTCATCATGCCGACAAGCGCGGTTCCCTGGCCCGGGAAGTCCTGCAGGCCCAGAAGGGAGATGCCGGAAAGCTTTTCCGTTCGAAGCGCAGCCTCGATCTCGGCACGGTAGCCCAGGCGGGACATCTCACCGGTGGCTTCCACGCGGCGCTTCCAGTCGGCATCGGAAATGCCGGCTTTTTTCACGCCCCTTTGGATCAGCTTGTAGTTCACCGGATCCGAGATGCCATGGAAATCCGTGAGCTCATCGAAGTCCGGCAGGACTTCGAACTGGCCGACTTCAAAGCTGAAGACCGGCTTCGCGTATCCTTCGCGGATGGCGTCCATCGCCCGGTCATAGCTCTTTTTTGCATTCGGGTATTCGTTATTGATGAAGCCCGGGAGGCCGTTTTCGTTTCCGGCAAAGATACCGCGGATATCGTGTTCGCGGTAGGTCTGGGTCGCAAAGAAATCGCTGTCCCTGTCGTAGCCCAGCGCGCCGTAGTGAGCGTTGGAGGCATTGGCGTAGAGGCGGGTGTCATCGACACTCTTTGCGAGCGCGATCAGTTCGCTCATCCGCGCGTGACCGGGCGCGCCGCAGGCCAGTTCGTTGCCGAACGTCAGCATGACGAAGGAAGGGTGGTTTGCCAGCATCCGGATCTCGGCAAGAAGTTCATCACGGTAGTAACGGTAGCTTTCCTCCTGTTCAAAAGCATCGTTCGGATTCCAATGGGAGAGCTCCGGCTGCATCATCATGCCAAGGCGGTCGGCGGCGGTGAAGGCCGCTTCCGGCGGGCAATGGGAGTGGAAACGCATGACGTTGATGCCGTACGCTTTGTAGCGGGAGAGGATGCCGGTCCAGGATTCGACGGACATCGGCGGATAGCCGGTCTCCGGGAATTCCGCGCAGTTTGCTTCACTGCGGAGGAAGAAGCGGCGTCCGTTCAGGGCAAGGCGTCCGGTGCCGTCGTCCCCGAAGGTACGGACACCGAAGGTGATGGTTTTTGAGACCGGAGCCGCATTCGGAACTGCCGGCGTGACGGTCAGCGTGGCTTCGTAAAGGACGCCTTCAAACTCGTCCCAACGGCGGACATCGTCTGCGAGCGGGATTCCGGGAATCCGGAAGGTCTGAACGGAAGCCTCTCCGGAAAGCGTGATTTCCTGCGTGACCGGAGTTCGGAAAGCGGCGCTCGTGAGAGTGAGGAGCGCCGTCTGCGGGGCGTCAGAGTTTGTTTCCGGAAGGGTGAGTTCGATGCGCGCTTCCATCGAATCCTGCCGGTTTAACAGCTGCAGGCCGGAAATGAAAAGCGGCTCCTCCTCGTAGATGCGGATCCGGCCCAGAAGACCGTTCCAGTTGGTCTGCGTCTCATCGGTCGCAGCGGAGGAGTAGACGATGGCATCGTGCGGAAGCCCCGGATAACTGTTGTCGGAAACGAAGATCAGTTCATGATAACCGTTCAAGCGCCCCGTCAGTTCAAAAACATACGGCGTGCTGATCGAGGTAAGTCCGACCGGCTCCACAGGCGTTCCGTCCACGGAGAGCGTCAGCACGCGGGCGCGTTCGACTTCCAGAAAAACCCGTTTTCCGGGCGTCGGGACATAGTCGATGCGGCGGCGTATCACCGCCGGGCCTTCGTAGGTGAATTTTCGGGTGAAGCGGGTCGCGATGGGGGCTTTTCCGTCAAAGTCCTCCCCCGCATTGCCGATGTTCGCCTCTGGATGCCAGGCATATTTGCCTTCGTCCGGATGACCGATGCTGTTCTCATCGAGCGTTCCGGGCAGCGTCATTTCATATTCTTTTCCGTCATCGATCGCAGCGGTCCACGCGCCGGAAAGATCTAAGCTTCTGTTCATAACATCCTCTTTTTGTACGTATTTTGAAATGATTTTAGCATCCCGCATTGTTATTTACAATGTGAAATCCGACGATGATTTTTTGAAAAACGATTATGACGATCCTCGGGATTTCTTGCGGAAATCATATTGACAAGAAGGGGGGAAAGAAGTAAAATAGGCGGGTAAAAGAGCGACAACGACGCCGTCTTCCGGGTGTCATTGTCGCTCTTTTGCTGTTTTCGTCATAAGCGGGAGAAGTCCCGGTAAAAAGAATGATCACGGAAAAGGCAGGTACCATCATGACAAAGTATATTTTCGTAACAGGCGGTGTTGTTTCCGGTCTCGGAAAAGGTATTACCGCAGCATCCCTCGGACGTTTACTCAAGGCGCGCGGCCTCAAGGTCGCGGCACAGAAGCTGGACCCTTACATTAACGTAGACCCGGGCACGATGAGCCCGTTCCAGCACGGCGAGGTCTATGTGACGGAGGACGGCGCGGAGACCGATCTGGACCTGGGCCATTACGAGCGTTTCATCGATGAAGACCTGAACCGTTATTCCAACCTGACTACCGGTAAGGTCTACTGGAACGTTATCAATAAGGAGCGCCGCGGTGAATACCTGGGCTCCACCGTACAGGTCATTCCGCATATTACGAATGAAATCAAGGAATTTGTGTACCGTGTCGGTAAGCACACGGATGCCGATGTCGTTATCACCGAGATCGGCGGTACCGTCGGTGACATCGAGAGCCAGCCGTTCATCGATGCCGTCCGTCAGATCTCCCTGGAGGTCGGCCGTGAGAACAGCCTGTTCATTCACGTCACGCTGGTTCCGTTCCTGCGCGGCTCCGATGAACACAAATCCAAACCCACGCAGCACTCCGTCAAGGAACTGCAGGGCATGGGCGTAAATCCGAACATCATCGTCCTTCGCTGCGACGAGCCGCTTGAGGATTCGATCTTCAAAAAGATCGCCATGTTCTGTAACGTCAAGCAGGACTGTGTCGTTGAGAATATTACGCTTCCCACGCTGTATGAAGCACCGCTCATGCTGGAAAGATCCGGATTTTCCGGTGTGGTCTGCCGCGAACTGGGACTGGAGACCAGGGAACCGGATCTCACCGAGTGGGTGGGAATGGTCGAAAAGATCAAGTCCCTTAAACACCGGGTGAAGATCGGTCTGGTCGGTAAGTACATTCAGCTGCATGACGCATATCTGTCCGTTGCGGAAGCGCTTCGTCACGCGGGCTACGGCTGCGGCGCGCATGTGGACATCGAGTGGATCGATTCGGAGACCATCACACCGGCAACCGTTGATGAGACCCTTGCGGGGCTGGACGGTATCATCGTCCCGGGCGGTTTCGGTAACCGCGGTATCGAGGGCATGATCCTTTCCGCAAAGTATGCGCGTGAGAATAAGATCCCGTATTTCGGCATCTGCCTCGGTATGCAGATCGCGGTCATCGAATATGCGCGTCACGTGGCGGGTATTGTCGATGCCAACTCCGGTGAGTTCGATGAGCTTTGCAAAAACAAGGTCATCGACTTTATGCCGGGACAGAGCGACGAGATCGACAAGGGCGGCACACTTCGTCTGGGTGCATATCCCTGCTGCATCAAGGAAGGTACGACGATGGAACGCTGCTACGGAAAACCGGAGATCAGCGAACGTCATCGTCATCGCTATGAATTCAACAATGAGTACCGCGAGACCTTACAGGCCTGCGGACTTACGCTCAGCGGTATATCCCCGGACGGCAATCTGGTCGAGACCGTGGAACTCACGGACCGCGATTTCTTTGTGGGCGTCCAGTATCATCCGGAATTCAAGTCCAGACCGAACCGTCCGCATCCGTTGTTCCTTGGCTTTATCGAGGCGGCATTAAAGCAGTGATACGCGTCATATTGACGAAAAGATGTCCGGGAATCGCCTAAGATCCGTGAAATGAACGATTTTACACTGCATTGCAATAAAGTAGTTGCGCGATTGCGGATCACCCGTTATAATAAAACAAATTCAGCTAGTGGAAACTTGCAGGAAAGCACTGAAAAGCGCACCGAAGGAGCAACACTCTCAGGTGTCCCGAAAGGGATGGCGACTGTAAGCGGATAGTACTTTGGAGACGCCCGTATATGCGGGGGCCGAAGGGGCAATGTCGGAAACGACGAATCTCTCAGGCAAAAGGACAAAGCAATCTTTTCTGATAAACCAGAATAACGTTTGTTATCCTTTTGAGCCGGAGAATACTCTTTTCTCCGGCTCATTCTATTCTGTTTATTCTTTACGACGCTGAAACAAAAGAAAAGGAGTAGAAACTATGGAAAACTTTTTAGCAGGTCTTACCTCGGTCAATGATGCGATCAACACCTTTGTCTGGGTAAAGCTCGGTCTCTGGATCCTGATCACCGTCGGCGTGATCATGACCGTATCCCTCAAATTCTTCCAGGTCAGCCACATCGGTCACTGGATGAAGGAAACCATCGGCAGTCTGTTTGCGAAGAAGAACATCGGCCATGCAAAGGAAAAGGGCGCGATCTCTCCGTTCCAGGCGCTGTGTACGGCACTTGCAGCCACTATCGGTACAGGTAACATCGCCGGTGTTGCGGGTGCGATCTGCATCGGCGGCGCAGGTGCGGTATTCTGGATGTGGATCGCCGCATTTTTCGGAATGATGACGAACTTCTCTGAAAACGTACTCGGTATTTACTACAGAAGAAAGAATCACAGCGATGAATGGTCCGGCGGCGCCATGTACTATCTGGAAGACGGTCTGGGCGGCTACAAGGGCATGAAGGGCGTCGGTAAGGTGCTCGCGATCCTGTTTGCGATCTTTGCCGTATTAGCATCCTTCGGTATCGGCAACATGGGTCAGACCAATAAGATCGTTGCCAATATCGAGGCCGCATTCCCGATCAAAGCACTGGTTGAAGCAAAGCTGTTCGGCGATGTCAGCGTATATGCACTGGTCATCGGTATCGTTCTCATGGTTCTGGGCGGCCTGATCATCCTGGGTGGTCTGAAGAGAATCGCAGCCTTTGCGGAAAAGATCGTTCCGTTCATGGTCGTTTTATTCGTCCTCGGCGCACTGGTCATCATCATCGTTCACTGCAATATGATCGGCGCGGCATTCGCAGCAATTTTCACCACCGCTTTCAAGCCGGTTGCGGTAGCGGGCGGCGGTATCGGCTACCTGATCTCCGTTGTTGTTACGCAGGGCTTCAAGCGCGGTGTGTTCTCCAACGAAGCCGGCCTCGGTTCTTCCGTTATGGTCCACTCCAACTCCAATGTCAATGAGCCGGTCACCCAGGGTATCTGGGGTATCTTCGAAGTATTTGCGGATACCATCGTTGTTTGTACGATGACCGCACTGCTGATCCTGACCTCCGGTCTTTACGACCTGACCACCGGTACGCTGGTGGAAGGCGTTACCGATGCTACGCTCGTTGCTTCTGTATTCAATAAGGTCTTCCCGTGGGGCAACATCGGTCAGAAGTTTGTTGCCGTTGCAATGTTCCTGTTCGCATTTACTACTGTCCTCGGCTGGTCTCATTACGGCTCCAAGGCGGTCGAGTATCTGGCCGGTAAAGTGGGGGTTAAGATCTACCGCGTATTCTTTGTACTGCTGATCGTCACCGGTGGTTTGATGACTTCCTCTCTCGCATGGGATATCTCTGATACCTTCAACGGCCTTATGATGATCCCGAACCTGATCGGTGTTGTCTGCCTGTGTCCGCTGGTCATGAAGATCACAAAGAACTACATCGACAGAAGATTGAACGGCAAGGAAATCAAGCCGATCCTGTCTTACGATGAGAAGCTTCAGAAGGAAGCGGAAGAGAAGATCGCAAACGAGTGATCGTGAGCGGCCCGTAAAAAAGATCCTTTACTAATTACCCATATAAGGCTCCGGTCTCCGGGCGTTTCCGCATATCAATGAGGAGGATATGCGGGATGACCCGGGGGCCGGAGCTTTTCTGTGTGATTTTCGTTTCCTTTACGAGGAAATGATGCTATAATACTCTATTATGCCGGCTGAAGGGTGAGGCATATTATTATCTGCCTGAGGTATGAAACGGTTCAATTATGCCGTCACTGATTATTAAGACGGATTTTATTTATAAGACGGGAGATGCCGGGCGATCGTCCGGAGAGAAGAGGAGTAATGAAGGATCGCGTGATAAAGCGGGCGCTTAAGGATTCGGTGCCGGTCATGACCGGGTACATCGTCCTGGGCATCGGCTTTGGTATGCTTTTAAAATCCGAGGGCTACGGAGTCCTCTGGAGCCTGGCGATGAGTGTGTTCATCTATGCGGGCTCCATGCAATATGTGGCCGTCAGTCTGCTGGCTGCGGCAACGCCGCTTGTGACGGTCGCGCTGACCACGCTGATGGTCAATGCGCGCCATCTGTTTTACGGAATCTCCATGACGGAGGCGTATAAGGATGCGGGGAAGGGCAAATGGTATATGATCTTCGGCTTGACCGATGAGACCTATTCCCTGGTCTGCCATTTACCGGAGGACATGGACCGGAAGGATCAGATGCGTTACAGCCTGCTGGTGTCGGTGTTTGACCAGTGCTACTGGGTGACCGGTTCGGTCATCGGGTCGCTGATCCCGTTCACGGCAAAGGGTATCGATTTTGCGCTGACCGCGCTGTTCATCACGATCTTCACGGATCAGTGGCTGACAACAAAGAATCATTTTTCGGCGATTGCCGGCGTGGCGGCTTCTGTGGCCTGTCTGATTCTGTTCGGTTCATCGAAGTTCCTGATTCCGGCCATGATCGCGATCTCCGTGATTCTGATCACGGGTAAAAAGTTCGCGCTGAAGGAGGTGGAGAAATGATGCATTCGGTTTTGATCGTTGCGATCGTTTCACTGGTAACGATCCTTCTCCGTTTCCTGCCGTT
Organism: Lachnospiraceae bacterium UBA1759; assembly: GCA_002315555.1. Taxonomy (GTDB): domain Bacteria; phylum Bacillota; class Clostridia; order Lachnospirales; family Lachnospiraceae; genus UBA1267. The sequence continues at coordinate 315,957 of DCHF01000055.1, forward strand.
TGCAGTATTTAACGGAAAGCGGAAGACGCCGGAGATCGTTTTATATCTCGGAAAGGTCCTGCCGTATGCCATCATGGGCATGCTGGTGGTGTACTGCCTGAAAGATATGACCTTTACGGCGGTGCGGAATTTTGTGCCGCAGATCATTGCATCGGCAGTGGTCGTGTTGTCCTATGTGTGGAAGCGGAACACGCTGATCAGTATTGCCGGCGGAACGCTGGTGTATGTGCTGTTAGTGAATTTTGTGTTTTTGTGACGTCGGTGATAACCGGGCGGGAGGAGTTATGAAGAATCCGATTATCGATGCGGTGGCCGGAGATCCGTTCATTTTGCGGGACAGCGACATGTACTACATGGTCGATACGAACGAAGGCGGCTGGACAGCGGATACCTTTGATCTTTACCGGTCCGCCGATCTTGAGAACTGGGAGGGACCGATCAAGATCCTGGACCTTAAGGACATTTCCTGGGCGGATTCCATGGCCTGGGGACCGTGCCTTTTGAAGAAGGACGGTTACTATTACTTCACGTTTGCGGCGGATCAGATGATCGGAATCGCGGTCGCCGAAAAGCCGGAGGGACCGTACCGGGACATCCTCGGCCGACCTCTTCTTGAAAAGAACAGTCGTGGGATCCAGACCATCGAGCCCTGTCTCTTTGCGGACGATGACGGCCGCACCTACCTGTACTACGGTCAGGGCAAGTGCTATGCGCAGGAGATCGTGATCACGCCGGAGAGTGCGGAGTTCATCGGCCCGGTGGTTTGCATTTCCGATGAGTTCTATTATCAGCGCAGCCTGCGGCCGGAAAACTTTGATGTGACGCTTTACAACGAGGCCACGGATGTGGTGAAGGTACGCGGCCGCTATCTGATGAGCTGGACGGTTTACGACGTGCGCGACACGCGTTACAGCGTGCGGTACGCTTGGGCGGACGATCCCCTCGGGCCGTTCATTATGCCGGTGGGCGATGACCTTGATAATTTCCTCCTGAAGGGCAGCGGAACAAGCTGGGGAACCGGCGGTTCCGGGATGTTCACGGACCGGGACGGACGGCTGATGATCGTGTATCACCGGCGGAAGTATCCGTTTGAAGGGTATCACCGTGAGATCTGTCTTGATGAGGTACAGGTCGTGGACGAACTGCACCTTAAGGTGGAAAAGAGCTGAGAGGTGCAGGTGGGATGTTTCGGTCGGGATGCAGGCGGAAGAGATATGCTGAATTAAAAAATGCCGCGAGGAACGTAGTTTCTCGCGGCATTTTTGTCAAAGAGCCATAAGTTCTCAAGCCCGGTCATTTCATCAACAATTCAAACCCCTCACTTACTTCCGAATCAGCAGCACATACACCAGCACCGCTACGATCATCAGGCAGAGAAGCAGAAGTGCGAACGAGACGGAGTCCGTCAGGTTATGCGTGGTATAGCGGAAGGTGTCCCAGGCGCGGTAGCTGAGGCGGGCAACGGTGTGCTCGTCCTCGGATTCCTTGCGGAATCTTCTGCGGATGCGATCCACCTGGTCGCCGAGCAGGTATGCCGGAGACTGCAGGACCTTGTTCGTGATTGGGATCGGCTTGTTGCGGAAGACGGTCTTGCGGAGGAGAAGGACGAGGGCATCGACGGAGTCGGAGATCAGATGACTGATGAAACCGAGGACCGTGGTGACCCATTTCCGGTCGATGACAAAGTCCAACGCTTCCGCGAAGATGCGGCTCAGGAAGCCGAACACCGCGGGAAGAAGCTTCAAAAGGAGCGGGCGGTAGATCAGCTCCTCCAGGTCTAACCAGGCAGGCCACAGATTCACGTATTTGCCCTGTTTTATCATCAATTTGCGTACAATAAGGAAATACACGAGGACACCGATCGCAATGGAAATAAAGCCGCCTTTCAGGCTTTCCGGCGAGTAAAAATGAACCGCATGCTCCAGTTCTCCGGAATGCATGAAATCCGTACCGATATCCGCGATCTTATTCATGGACCACACGGCGGAAAGACCGAGGATCGGAAGCACGACCGCCGCACCGCCGATGGCAATGTAGCTCATCAGGCTCATATAACCCTGCCCGGATTTGCCGAAGCCGCGGTGGGCCGCACTGTGAGCGTCATCGACATGTGATGCAGCCGCTTTGGAAGCCGACTCTTCATCCTTCTTATCCACAAAAATACAGACATACAGTTTCGTCATATATGCGAGCGTCAGTCCGCCGGAGATCAGGAAGATCCACTCAACGACGGTCAGCATCGGCCCGTATTCGGCCGCGCCCTCCACGATGCTCTCATGAAGAAGCGTCTTGCTGATGTATCCGTTCAGCCCCGGAATACCGGCGATGCCCGCCGCCCCGAGCATGAAGCACACATTCAGGAACGGCTTCTTATGACCGAAACCCTTGACCTTGTTCAGATCCAGCGCATGCACATTCATATACACAGCACCTGCCACCATGAAGAGCAACAGCTTGAACAGCGAGTGATTCATCATGTGAAGCAGCGCACCGCGCGCAGCCAGTGCGTTTTCTTCCCCGAGCAGCCCCATCATGCCGACGCCGATCAGTATGAAACCGATCTGCGACATCGACGAGCAGGCCAGCGTACGCTTGAGATCGATGGAGAACAGCGCCAGGACCGCGCCGAGGAACATCGTGACTGTACCGAGGACCAGGATGACGGTCCCCCAGGCCGGATCGTGACGGAAAACATTGCAGGAGATCGCCAGAATGCCCCACACACCGGATTTAGTCAGCACACCGGACAGCAGGGCCGATGCCGGCGCCGGTGCCACGGGATGTGCCTTCGGCAGCCAGATGTGCAGCGGATACATACCGGCTTTTGCGCCGAAACCGAACAGGATGCAACCGCCCGCCACATACAGCACCGTCGTATCTGCACAGGCGGAAGCGGCCTCGTGAAGAAGTGAAAGCTCCGTGGTTCCGAGCTTGTACTGCAGAAGGAAGATGCCCATGAGTGCTGTCAGACCGCCGATGACCGCGACTGCCAGATACGTATTGGCCGCTTTGATGGCCCCGTCCGTTTCCTCCTGAATGACCCAGGGGAAGGATGTGAAGGACATGATCTCAAAGAAGACGAACGCCGTGTAAAGATCACCCGCGAGGAACACACCCATCGTCGCGCCGAGCGTCATCAACGTGAAGAAGAAATAGCGCGTCAGATGATGATGGCCACGGAAATAATCCCTTGAAAAGAGCAGCGTCATCATCCACATGAAGGCGATGATCAGGCAGTAGACCTTACGGAATCCATCGGTCATGAGAAGCAGACCGTTTCCGACCAGTCTTCCGAGGACGATGCTTTCCGCCGGCAGGACCGCATGGACGACTGCCAGCACGAATTCCAGGATCGATGCGACCAGTGCAATTTCATATTTGGCTTTTTTTCCAAAAACGACTCCGAGTATGGATGCCGCAAAAGGAAGTAAAATTAAAGGAATAATCATTTTGCACCTCTTACATCCAGGGGATAATATTTGATGTTATTTCCAACACTGCGTTCAAGATCCGATTTCCAAACAGCCCGGTCAAAAGAATTCCGGCAGCGAGGATGCTCATCGGCACCAGCATTTTCCAATCGGCATCGCGGATTCCCTCCAGGGAAGCGAGATCCGCATCTTTATCCGGGAAAAACGCGCGTCGAAGCACGGAGAAGCAGTAGATGGCCGTAAGTAACGCCGAGATCAGGATGACCGCCGCACCGGTATAGGCCAGGGCACTGCCCGGAAGGCTTGCCTTTCCGTAGGCCGCAGCAGCGGACAGAAGATGCCACTTGCTGATAAAGCCGGAGAACGGAGGAATACCGGTCAGACCGAGCGCAGCCACAAGGAAGCAGACAAAGGTCACCGGCATCTTCCTGCCGAGTCCGTCCATTTCCGAAATGTATTCACGTTCCGTTACATGAAGGACCGCACCGGCCGCAAAGAAGGCCAGGATCTTGATCTCCGCATGGAAGGCCATGTGTAACAGACCGCCGGTGAGTCCCTCGCTCGTCATGAGCAGGACACCGAACAGGATGTAGGACAGATTGGACACCGTCGAGTAAGCCAGACGACGCTTCCAGTGACGTTCGCGGACGGCATTGACCGAGCCGTACAGGATCGTGAAGATCGCAAATCCGAGGGCGATGTACTGCGCCCAGCTTCCGGAAACAGCTGCCGTTCCGTAGGCATAGTACGTGAGACGGATGATGGCGAACACACCGGACTTAACGACCGCAACAGCGTGCAGAAGTGCTGTGACCGGCGTCGGCGCGACCGACGCGCGCGGCAGCCACACATGAAGCGGAAAGACCGCGGCTTTGACACCGAAGCCGAAGAAGCCCATCAGATAGAACAGGCTGGTAATGTTACTCGCGGGCACATTTCCTCCGTTCACGACCAGATAGACCATGGAGACGAACGCAAAAGCCGCACCGCCGAGGGAGAACGAAAAGTACACGCGGACCGCGCGGATCGCGTCCTTGGTCTTGGTATGCATGACGAGCGGCGCCGTGGAAAGCGTCAGGAGCTCGTAGAAACAGTACAGCGTGAAGATATTGCCGGACATGGCCACGCCGAGGGTCACGCCATAGGCCATCGTGAAGAAAATGAAGAAGATATGCTGACGTTCATCTTCCTCCAGGTATTCAAATCCGTAGAGCACCGTTAGCGGCCAGAGCGTGGCAACGATTCCGGCAAAGAAACGGCCGGCGGCGTCAAACTTCAGAGTAAAGGCCAGACGGTCCGTAAAGCGGACCAGCGTCCAGGCCTCCTCGCCGCAGCGGAGGATCATCGTCCAGGCCGCCAGCGACGTGAGGATCGTTACCGTTCCGACGTAGATCCGGACGGCATTCCGTTTACGGATGCCGAAGACCGGCATCAGGACCGCCGTAACGATCGGAAACAGGATGCAGATAATCAATAATTCAGGTTTCATGGGCAGTTCTCCTTAGCCGCTCAGCGGATGATCGCTTCAATAAAGCGCTGAATGGGGCTTGAGAAAAGGCCCATGAGAAGGGACAAAACGGAAAGCGCAAGGAGCGGTACGTCCATCAGTGCGCCGCCTTCCTTAAAAGTCTTCTGTAATTTAAAATCCTTGCCCGGGAAGAAGGCTGCGACCGTGATGGGAAGCAGGTAACCCGCGGTCAGGAGTGCGGAGATCAAAAGAATGACCGGACCGAGCCAGTCGATGATATCGATTCCCGAACTCAGAGAGCCGAGCGCCAGGTACCATTTGCTGATGAAGCCTGCAAACGGCGGGATACCGATCAGCGACAGGGAGGCCAGCGTGAAAGCCGTGAAGGTGACAGGCATGCACTTGCCGAGGCCCTTCAGCTCGTCGACCCGGTGGTAGCCGGTATTGAAGATCACGGAGCCCGCGGTCAGGAACAGGCAGATCTTAACGCAGGCATGGAAAAGGACCTGCATCAGGCCGCCGGTGAGACCCGTGGTGTTCATCAGGAACAGACCGAATAAAACGTAAGAGATCTGGCTGACCGAGGAATACGCCAGGCGTTTTTTCAGCACCTTTTCGCGGTAAGCCATCATGGAACCCATGAAGACCGTGAGGAGTGCAAGGGACAGCCAGGCGATCCGGACCCAGGTGTCCAGAAGGAAAGCGGTTCCGACGCTGTAATAGATGATGCGGATGATGGCCAGAACGCCGGCTTTTGCGATGATGCCGGACAGTACCGCCGATGCCGGGGCCGGAGCGACCGGGTGTGCGCTCGGCAGCCAGCCGTGAAGCGGGAACATGCCGGCCTTTGCACCGAAGCCGATGACGCCGAGGAAGACCATCACAAGAAGCAGCGAGCGGTGCTCGTATGCGGATGCCGCAAGATTTCCGCCGTAGACAAAATCCATCGACACCGTATACTGTGCCAGGAAGAAGATGCAGCCCAGCGCCAGGAACGCGCCTGCGACCGAGTAGAACAGGTATTTCAACGCTGCGGCGATGGACTCCTTTGTCCGCTCATGCAGAACGAGCGGCATGGAAAGCAGCGTGATCATTTCAAAGAAGAAGTACATGGAAATCAGTCCGGAGGACAGGTCCATGCCGATCAGCGCGCCGAGCGACAGGAGATAGAAGCAGTAGAAGATATCCTCCGGGAATGCGCCTTCCGCTTCTTCATGTTCCATGTATTTGAAAGAGAAGATGCCGGCCAGAAGATAGCCCCAGGCGGCGATCGTCATGAACAGGCGGGACATACCGTCCGGGCATAACGCCACGCGCAGGGTATCGGTCATCGTGAACAGGACCACCTCCTCTGCCGGGAGGAAAACCACGGCCGTTGCAAAGATCACGGTCAGCACGAGTGCACAAAAAACAAAGGAAAGCCTGGACTTTCTGTTTTTCAGTTTGAGAACGGGAAGCAGGACACCTGCCAGTGCCGGGATCAGGATCGCGGCGATCATAAAGAATTTATTCATGTGTGGACCTCCTTATCAGAACAGCGGAAGACCGGCCGCAAGAACGGCGATGAAGCTTCGCGCGAAAATACCGAAAAACAGATTGATCAGAATGAACGCCGTGCCGGTAAGCACATAGCAGCCCTGTGAGAAAAGGCCGGTGCGGCGATAAACGGTCTCCGCCGGCTTGTTGTACAGGCGGATCACGGTGCGGGCAAAATACAGGGTGTTCAGGATCGTACTGATGGCGAGAACGATTAACGTCGGAACCATCTTGGTCGGCGTGGAGTCAAAGGCACCCATACCGAACAGGTACTTGGAAATGAAGCCCATCGTAAACGGAAGTCCGATCATGCTGAACGCACTGAAGGTGAAGGCGAATCCCGCAAAGGGGTTCTTGTAACCGGCACCCTGCAGATTGTGGAACTTTTTCACATTGTTTGCGGACCGTGAAAGATGTGCACAGGCTAAGAACAGGGCGGGCTTGGTCATCGCATGGGTCAGAATCTGGAACAGCGCGGCTTCCATGCCGATGGTTCCGGACAGGCCGATGCCCATGTAGATATAGCCGATCTGCGCGGCGGACGAGTAAGCGATCATGCGGAAGATATTGTCCTCCTGAAGCGCGCTGACGGAACCCACGACGATGCCGGCCGCACCCAGGACATACAGGACGTTATGGGTGCCGTTTGCAAAGAAAATGTCCTTTCCGAACACAGACAGAATGATCTTGATCAGGAAGAAGATGTACCCCTTGGAGATCAGACCGGACAGGATCGCGGAGGAAGCCGGAACGGCGGCGCCGTAGGTATCGGCCATCCACAGATGGAACGGACACAGACCGCTTTTGATGGCCAGACCGATACAGATCAGCGACATGGCCGCAAGGAGCGGCAGGTGGTATTCGCCGGTTACATACAGGCTTGCGATGCTTTCCTTGAGCTCCGGCATCAGAAGATGACCGGTCAGGTTATACAGGAAGATTACACCGAACAGGAACAGACCGGAACCGATCAGGCTGAAGATCATGTAGCGGATGGACGCCAGGATCGTGCGGCCGTTCTCGCGGATCATCAGGATCCCGCAGGAAGAAAGGGTGCAGATCTCAATGAAGACGTAGCCGGTAAACAGGTCGTTCGTATAGACCAGGACCAGGAGCGAAGCCTGGACCAGATTTGTCATGACATAGTAAAAATGCTGTTTGTTCTCAGCGATCTTCTCTGTGATGGGCAGCTTGCCGCCAAAGACCGAGAGGAACAGGACCAGAGAGAACAGCGCGGAAAACGCAGCCTCGATCGGATTCAGGATGAGTTCATTGCCCCAGGGATGCGGGAAGTGGCCCATCAGGTAATTGACCGGCGTCCCGAGAGTCCGTAAATAAAGGAACAGGATCAGGTTTCCGGTGAAGGACAGCGCGTACAGCGTGAGCGCCAGGTGACGTGCCGCTTTCCTTGAAAGAAGTGACGACACGACGGAGGAGATCAGGGAAAGAACGATCAGAAACAGCGGGAAATTCACGGAAAAACTCATGCTTCCTCCTCCTGTTCCCGATGGACGATCGTGTAGATCTCATCGATGTTCATTGTACGGTAGCGCTTGTACAGACGGAGCGTAAGCGCCAGCATAACGGCCGTGACGGACACGGATACGACGATGCCGGTGAGAACGAGTCCTGCGGGCAGCGGGTTGACGTAGCGGTCCGGTTCCACCACGCCATTTATGATGATGGGGGCTGTCCGGCCGTCAATGTAGCCGATGGAGGTCAGAAACAGATAGGACGCCGTGTCCATGATATTCAGTCCGATGACCTTTTTCAGAAGATTTCGATTAAGCAGCAGGGTAACGAATCCGATGGCGAACAAAATGACCGCCACACAGAGTATTCTGCTGTTCCAGAGAATTTGAAGCATCAGATCCTGCCTTTCGTAAAGATGGAATAAAAACCGTACATGGTGCATGCAACGACCAGGCCGACTGCAGTATTCAGCGGCAGGATGAGACCCGCGGAGAAGATCGCGCCGGGGGTACCGGTCGTGAAGATCGTGTGCAGTCCGTTGGCGCCGCAGAAGAAGGAATAGCACTTCAGAACGCTGTAGGATAGGAGCGCAAGAAGCACGATGAGACGGTAAGACTTCATGTTGATGACACGGTTCATGTTACCGCCGTTGAAGGCCATGCTGTACAGAATGAGGCCGCCGCCGATGATCGCACCGCCCGAGAAGCCGCCGCCGGGTCCCAGATGACCGCAGAGGATGACGTAGACACCGAACATGATGATGAGCGGCATCAACACGGACGCGGTCTTTTTCAGGATCAGATCGTTTCCGAGGATGCGCGCATCCCGTTTTTTCTCTTTTTCGTCCTTCTCCTGTAACAGCAGGATGAAGACGGCGATCGCCGCGGTGAAGAGTACGTGGGACTCGCCCAGTGTATCGAAGGCACGGTAGTCCAGGATGACACCGGCCACGATGTTCACGGCGCCGGTCTCCGCAAGACCGTTTTCAATATAACGCTTGATCACGACACTGGTATTTGCGGGCGTGTCCGCACTGCCGAATGCCGGCATTTCCGAAACGACCATGAGCAGGAAGAAAATCAGTACGGAAGCAAGGATCACGGCCATGAACGGATAGAGCTTTTCAAAAATACCGATCTCACGGGCCTCCATTCGTTCGAGGTGCTGATGGACCCAGTCCATATTCTGATGCTTTCTTTCCGGACGCGGCGGGTGAAGCTCACCCATCGTCTCCTCGGTCAGATCGAAGTTACCCTCGTCCCATTCGCGGAGACGCTCAAAGAAGCTGTTCTTTTCCGTCTTCTTCATTTCCGGCCTCCTTTTTCATATCGTGGATCTTCTTCAGGGTGATGAACAGAAGGATACCGGAGATGCCCGCGCCGACCGCCGCTTCGGTGACGGCAAGGTCCGGGGCTTCAAGCAGTGCCCAGACGATGGACATGACGACACTGTACGCCATGAAAATGATCAGGGACACCATCAGGTTTCTGGACACGCAGGTGGCGATGCCGCAGATGATCAAAAGGCCCAGAAGTGCAAGTTCAATTAAATTCATTTGTTTTCTTCTTTCTTTGAATCACTCAGGTTTTCAAAACGCATGTGGCCGGAGAGCTTTTCTTCGTCCATGCGGACCTCCAGGCGGCCGACCATATGGGAGGCGATGGGGCTGCCGACCCACTGGAATACCAGTACCAGGATCAGCTTCGGCGCATAGGCCATGTCATGGGAAGCAATCAGCAGGCCAAGAAGGATCAGGAACAGGCCGAGGGCATCGATGATGGCTGCGCAGTGCATACGGTTCATGATGTAGTCGAATTTATAGACGCCGAAGACCGCGATCGCGATCGTGATCATGCCGGCGCCGAGACATACGGCGGAAAGAACAAAAAGGATCATGTCAGTCATGGCGCTCCTCCTTTTCGTTTTTCACACTGATGTGGATCTTGGCAAGAATGACAACGGCCAGGAAGCTGATCAGACAGTAGACCAGGCAGACGTCCAGAAGCCAGGCCTCCTTCAGAAGGACTGCCAGTACGGCGATGGACGCGGTGCTCAGGGATCCGATCATGTTGATGCCGAGGATACGGTCCGCACGCGTGGGACCGACGATGGCGCGGATGAGTCCGAACAGGATGCCGACAGCAAGGAATGCCAGAACGACGATGTAAAGAATGTCATAATACTGTGCCATCTTACGCCTCCAGTCTGCGGATCCATTTCAGGAACACGCTGTTTTCCGAGGTGTCCAAAAGACCGGCGCTTAAGCAGTGGACGGTGAAGACATCGCCCGTGATGTCGATCGTAATGGTCCCCGGGGTCAGGGTAATGGAGTTTGCCAGCACGAATTTTCCGAATTCGGTCTTCAGGCCCGGCTTAAAGGACACGAGCACGGGCTCGATATTTTTCCGCGCGCCGAAGATGTATTTCATGGTCGCGATACAGGCCTTCAGGATCTCCAGGATCAGCACAAAAATATACACGAAAAAGAGCGGTGCTTTCTTCACAAAACGCAGATCCTTCGCGGGCGTATAGCCGAAAAGGGCCTTGAGAAGCAGTCCGATTCCCGCGGTCAGTATCAGTCCGAGGATCAGGATCTCCGCAGTGACGCGGCCCACCAGAATGATCCAGAACAGGTAAAGAAGAATATACAAGATCTTATCCTCCGTAGCTCCAAATTGCCCCGGTTAAAGGGCAGATTACATTATTAAATATTATAGGTTTTTGACAGGTGCATTACAAGTGTGATAAGTTCTAAAAATCAGCAGTTAAAACGCGGGTTATTATTTCAATTTTGAATTTTTCCGGGAAAGTTTAACGAGTCTGTAACGAAAAAAGGAAAACAGCGATTAATTTTTAATTAAGATTGCAACCGGACATCTTGTATTGCGGTCTGTAATCTTGACACCCTGATGTTGGAAGGGTAGAATTCAGTTGGTCAATAACCTGATTGGAGGGAAAGAAATTGAAAAAGTTGGGTTTATGTATAGCGGCTGTGCTTACCGCAGCCCTTGTATTTACCGGATGCCGAAAGGAAGACGGTGAGACCGTGACGGTGCAGTCCGTATCGCAGATCACGGGCACCGGAAGCGTGGGACTCACGGACCGTTTTGCGGGCATCGTCAGTGCAAGAAGCGAAAACAAGATCAAAGCCGATTCACAGAAGACGATCCTGGACATCCTTGTTCAGGAAGGCGATGAAGTGAACGAGGGCGATGTCCTTTTCACCTATGACATGGAAGCGTATGAACTGAACCTGGAAAAGGCACAGCTTGAGCTGGATCAGATGAAGGGAACTCTCGCGGCGACTGAAAAGGAAAAGGCACAGCTTGAGAAGGAAAAGGAAAAGGCCGGTGCGGACGCCCAGCTGAATTATACTCTTGAGATCGAAAGCCTGGCGACCTCCATCCGCGAGCAGGAATACAACATCGCGCTGAAGGAAAAGGAAGTCGGCCGTCTGACCGAATCGCTGGAAGTGACGCAGGTCACCGCGCCGCTGTCCGGTCGCGTGAAGACCGTGAACAAGAACGCGAGCAACGGTTATGACGACGGTTCCGGTAATGACGCGCTGATCACTATCGTGGAAGCGGGAGCTTACCGCGTCAAGGGTTATGTCAATGAAAATAATGTGGGCAGTATGGGCGAAGGCATGTCCGTCCTCATCCGTTCCCGTTTGGATGAAACGGTGACCTGGAGCGGCTGCATTGTCATGATCGACTGGGAAAATCCGCAGTCCTCACAGAGTAACGGCAATTATTACGGTGACAGCTCCGATGAAATGAGCAGCTCCAATAAATACCCGTTCTATGTTGAACTCAATGATTCCGAGGGACTGCTTCTCGGACAGCATGTGTACATCGAGCAGGATATGGGCCAGGGGACGGTTTCCGAAGGCCTGAATCTTCCGGAGTATTTTCTGACGGAGATCGACGGCGACAAGGCAGCGGTATGGGCGCAGGACAAGAACGGAAAGCTTGAAAAACGTACGGTCTCCATCGGCGCATATGATGAGATGACGGGTACTTACACGGTTCTTTCGGGACTTTCCGGTGAAGACTTTATCGCTTACCCGGATGAGACGCTGACGGAAGGTATGACCTGTGTGGAATTCGATCCGAATACCTTCGAACCGGATGACAGTGTTAACTATGAAGAAGGCAGTTACCCGGAGGATGACGTTTATTACGAGGACGGCATGAACGCAGAAGACGGCGTGTACGACCTCGGAACTATTGAAGAAACGATCGCGGATTAACACGGAGGAATGAGTATGATCCTGGAAATGCATGACATCTGCAAGGATTATCCCATGGGAAAGTCCGTGTTGAATGTCCTGAAAAATATCGATCTTTCCGTGGAAGAGGGAGAGTACCTGGCCATTATGGGACCCTCCGGATCCGGAAAGACCACATTGATGAATGTGATCGGATGCCTGGATACGCCGACCTCCGGCAGTTATCTGCTGGACGGGGTGGACATCAAAGGCTGTTCCGATAACAAACTGGCGGATATCCGGAATAAACGCATCGGATTCGTATTCCAGTCCTTCAACCTGTTACCGAAGATGACGGCGCTCGATAACGTGGCTCTGCCGCTTCTGTATCAGGGCGTGCGCCGCAAGGAACGCCGCGCGCGTGCGGCGGAAGCGCTGAAGATGGTCGGTCTTGAGGACCGTATGAACTTCCGTCAGAACCAGCTGTCCGGCGGACAGTGCCAGCGCGTGGCCATCGCCCGTGCCATGGCCATTAACCCCGGTATCCTTCTGGCCGATGAACCCACCGGCGCCCTGGACTCCGCATCCGGCGAGCAGGTCATGGACCTGTTCCATCAGATCCACGAGCAGGGGACCACGATCATTATGATCACGCATGATCGCAACATCGCGGAGCATGCGGAGCGCATCGTTACCATCCGTGACGGTGTTTTGACGGGAGGTGAGCTGGATGCCTAAGGTATTGAAAAGACTTCTCATCACCGTGCTGGTCATCGCTCTGGTGGGCGGCGGCGTGTACGGCGGTCTGCTCGCTTATAAAAAAGCAAATACGAAACCGGTCAACGTCTATTCGATGAACGGGATCTCCATGACGGAATACTGGGGCGACTCTTCGGAGACCTACGGCATGGTTACCGCGGATAAACTGCAGAACGTCTACGTCAGTGATACGCAGACCGTAACGGAGATCTGTGTGACAGAGGGACAGACGGTCGTTGCCGGCGATCCGCTGTTAGTGTATGACAGCACGCTCTCCGACATTGATCTTAAGAAGGCGGAGATCAATTTAAAGAAGCTGAATGCAAAGCTGGAGACTGCGAAGAAGGATCTTCAGGTCATAAACAAGCTGACGCCGTATTCAGTGACGCTTGTAACGCCGCCGGAAAAGGATATCCGGTATGAATCCGAGGCGACGCCGCTCATCGTGTCCGGTACAGGTACGATGGACGATCCGTTATATGTGCTGATGGCCGAGGGCGATGCCATCGACGGTGCGCTGATCGCGCAGATGGTCGCTTACGCGCAGGGCAGCACGCCTGCAGACCCGACAGACCCGACAGACCCGGCAGATCCGGTGGATCCGGCAGATCCCGCGAACCCTGCAGACCCTGCAGACCCTGCAGATCCTGCGAACCCGACAGACCCGACAACTTCCGCAGATCCTCAAGTTCCCGCAGATACGACAGATCCGGAGGAGGAAGAGAGCACTGACAATGCGATCTATGCGGCGTTTATCACCCGTGAGTATGATGCATTGAACGGCATGATCCTCTCCAGCTGGGGTCTTTCCATCGAAAACGCGGGAAGTGCGTATGCCTTCCGTTATTACGATCCGATCCTTTCCGAGGAGATCCTGGAGTACGATTACCAGGACGAGCCATACTATGAGGAGCACGGTTCACCGTACACCTCCGCGGAGATCGCTCAGATGAAGAGCGACAAGGAAAAGGAGATCAGTGACCTCGAGGCGGACATTAAGATCGCCGAGGTGGATCTTGAGCGCCTGAAGAAGGAAGTGAGCGACAATGTGGTCCGTGCGGAGATCGACGGTATCGTAAAGACCGTCCGTGATGTGGATGAAAGCATTATGAACGGCGTAGCGGCCATCGAGGTTTCCGCGGGCGGCGGCTATTACATCCGCGTCGGCATGAGCGAGTTCGAGCGTGAGTACGTGTACGTCGGCATGCCGGTCACCATCAACAACTGGGAGACCGGGGAAATGCTCACCGGTGAGGTGGAAAGCATTGAGGACTATCCGGACGAAAGCCTGGAGAGCTGGTCCGGCGGAAATAACAATACCTCGTTTTATCCGTTTACGGTCTCCGTCGATGAGAATGCCAACTTACGAGAAGGCAGCTATGTCAGCGTCAAGTATGACAAGCCCTCCGCGGGCGGCGACACGCTGTATCTTGATAATATGTTCATCCGCGAAGAGAGCGGTAAAAGCTATGTATACGTGCAGGGCGCAGACGGAAAGCTTGAAAAGCGCACCGTTCAGACCGGACGCAATCTCTGGGGCTCTTACACCATGATCCGCGGAGGTCTTACCATGGACGATTATCTGGCATTCCCCTACGGAAAGAATGTGGAACCGGGCGCGGATACGGTACAGGCTGAGCTGGAAGAGCTCTGGTCTTATTAAGGAGGTAACGGAATGTTTGAGAATATTGCATTATCCTTCCAGGGCATCTGGAATCATAAGACCCGTTCCCTTCTGACAATGCTCGGCATCATTATCGGTATCGCGGCCATCATCACGATCGTATCCACCATCAAGGGCACGAATGACCAGATCAAGCAGAACCTGATCGGTTCCGGCAACAATGTGGTCACGGTGCAGCTGGAAAGCGCGAGCGGAAACTACATCGACCTGGAGTACGGTCCGGCGCTTCAGGGCGTCAAAGTTGTGGACGATGCGGTCCTGAAGGAACTGACGGAGATCGAGGGCGTGGAAAGCGCTACCGCCTATGTCAAGAGAAGCTGGGTCAGCAGCCTGTATTACAAAAATACGTCCTTTGAAGGTAATCTGGCCGGCATCGATAAGTATTACTTTACGGTGCTGGGTTATCAGTTGAACTACGGACGCATGTTCATCGACTCCGATTACGCGGAGCACCGGAAGGTCGTCATCGTGGATACCAAGGCGATGCGCAGTATCTTTGACGGCGCGGATCCGCTTGGGGCAACGCTTGAAATGAACGGTGAAGTGTTCACCGTTGTCGGCGTCGTCGAGAATACTTCCAAGAACAACGTGGTCATCAATAACGTCAGCGACTATTACACCTACTCCGATACATCCTCCGGCACCGTTTTCATGCCGGTCGATTCCTGGTCCGTCTGCTATAAGTATGACGAGCCGCGGACGGTCGCGGTCAAGGCGACCTCCACCGATGCCATGACGGATGTCGGCGATGCGGCTGCAAGCTATCTGAGCAGTGCGGTCATCACAAACAGCGAATATGTGTATAAGGCAGACAATCTTCTTGAGCAGGCATCCGAACTGCAGGCACTGTCGCAGTCCACGAATCAGCAGCTGATCTGGATCGCAGGCATTTCCCTTCTGGTCGGCGGTATCGGCGTCATGAACATCATGCTGGTATCCGTTTCCGAGCGTACGCGTGAGATCGGCCTGAAGAAGGCTATCGGCGCAAAGCGAAGAAGGATCCTTGGCCAGTTCCTGACGGAAGCCGGCGTTTTAACGAGCCTCGGCGGTCTGCTCGGTGTCCTGTGCGGCATCGGTCTGGCAAAGCTTCTTTCCAATGTCATCGGCACTCCGGCATCCATCAGTATTCCGGCCTGCGTGATCGCAGTGGTATTCTCCATGGTGATCGGTATCGTGTTCGGCCTGATCCCGGCGGTCAAAGCCGCGCGGCTGAATCCGATCGATGCATTAAGAAGAGATTAAAGCTTTCCCGTGACCGGCGCGCTGCCGGAAGAAAAGCCCCTTTCCCTGTACTTACGGGAGAGGGGCTTTTTGTGTGACCGTGCAGACGTCCATCGGAAGGGGGCAAGCACACAGGATTTATCGTATTAAATGCGCAAAATATTGACTTCACAACTCCGATTGTGCTAATATATTGATTTATATAATATCTTTTTACGGGAGGATTCCATATGCCGATCAAGATACCGAATGATCTGCCGGCAAGGCAAACTCTCTCGGAAGAAAACATCTTTGTAATGGACGAGTTTCGCGCGACGAATCAGAAGATCAGACCGCTTCAGATAGCGATCCTGAACCTGATGCCGACCAAGGTCGATACGGAGACGCAGCTTTTCCGCCTGATCAGTAACACCCCGCTTCAGGTAGAGGCCGAGCTTATTCAGACCGCGTCCTACCATGCAAAAAATGTATCCGAAGAGCATCTTCTTAAATTTTATAAAACCTTTGACGAGATCCGCGACCGCAGATTCGACGGTATGATCATTACCGGCGCACCGGTGGAGCAGATGGAGTTTGAGGAGGTTGCATACTGGGATGAGCTTTGTGAGATCATGGAATGGACCAAGACTCACGTACACAGCACGTTCCATATCTGCTGGGGCGCACAGGCCGGACTGTATTATCATTTCGGAATTCAGAAACGCCCACTCGAGAAAAAACTGTTTGGTGTGTTCCCGCATGAGGTGGTGCGGAAGAGCTCCATTCTCTGCCGCGGTTTTGATGAGATCTTTATGATGCCGCATTCCAGACACACAACGGTCCTGCTTTCCGATGTGGAAAAGGTTCCGGAAATTAAAGTACTTGCGGTCTCCGAAGAAGCCGGCGTTTCCATCATGTCCACGGATAACGGCAAGCAGATTTTTATTACCGGTCATTCCGAGTACGATCCCCGTACTCTTGAAAAAGAATATTTACGTGATAAGAACGCGGGACTTCCCATTGAAGTACCGAAGAATTATTACCCGAATGACGACGATACCAAGGCGCCCATGGTTACGTGGCGGTCCACTGCCAATTTGCTTTATTCAAACTGGCTGAACTACTTTGTGTACCAGACGACACCGTATAATCTGAATGAGATCAGATAATAAGAGGAGGAGAAAAACATGAATATTTCAATCACAAAGGTGGATCAGCTCAAGGAAAAGACCCCGGCCGATCAGCTCGGTTTCGGTAAGGTTTTCACGGACCACATGTTCCTGATGGACTGGTCTTCCGAAGAAGGCTGGCACGATGCGCGCATCGTCCCGTTCGGACGCATCGACTTGCATCCGGCATGCACCGCACTTCATTACGGCTCTGAGATCTTTGAAGGTCTGAAGGCATACAGAACGGAAAGCGGCGAAGTTCAGCTGTTCCGGCCCATTGAAAACATTAAGAGAATGAATCGTTCCGCAGAGCGTCTCTGCCTGCCGACCATTCCGGAAGACATGTTCATGGAGATCCTGGACACCTTCGTTGGCATGGAGCAGGATTGGACCCCGTCCGAGCCGGCAACCTCTCTTTACATCCGTCCGTTCATGTTCGGTAATGATGAGACCCTCGGCGTTCATGCGGTTCATCACGCGCTGTTTATGATCATCCTTTCACCGGTTGGCACCTACTACAAGGAAGGCCTGAACCCGGTCAAGATCATGATCGAGGACCAGGATGTCCGTGCGGTACGCGGCGGTACCGGCGAAGCAAAGTGCGGCGGTAACTATGCAGCGTCCAACCGTGCAGGTGAGCGTGCCGAAAAGCAGGGTTACTCTCAGGTACTGTGGCTCGATGGTGTTGAACAGAAGTACATCGAGGAAGTCGGCGCCATGAACGTTATGTTCAAAATCGCAGGCGAGGTCGTTACCCCGATGCTGACCGGCTCCATTCTTCCGGGTATCACGAGAAAGTCCTGCCTGGAGATCCTTCGCAAGGAAGGCTACAAGGTCAGCGAGCGCAGAATCAGCGTCGATGAGCTGGATGCAGCTATGGCAAACGGCACCCTGGAAGAAGCATGGGGCACCGGTACCGCAGCAGTCGTATCCCCGATCGGCGAGCTGATGTACAAGGGACGCAAGTACATCGTCAACAATAACGAGATCGGCGAAGTTACCCAGCATCTGTACGATACCATGACCGGTATTCAGTGGGGAAAGATCGAAGATTCATACGGCTGGATCCACAAGCTGCAGTAATTCAGTGAGATGAAAGCTGCAGTAATTCAGTGAGCTTTTAAATAAACGACGCTGTGAAAGATAAGAAAAGGCGCTGTGAAAAATCAGGATGATTTTTCACAGCGCCTTTTAGCGTTATCTTTCCCGATACTGCCGGAAGGTCTTAACGAGCGAGACTACAAAGACGATCGTCGTCAGTGTCCAGGTCAGCGGATAAGCCCAGGCGATAACATCGTACACCGGAATGAAGTGCAGTGTCACCGTAACGTAAAGGATACGGATGACGCACCAACAGATCAGCATGGCGAACATCGGAACGACGGCCTTCTGATAGCCGCGGAGCACACCGGCGGCCACGTGAGAGAAGCTCAGGACAAAGAAGAAGAGCGGCTGGATCGCGGCGTTTCGCATACCATAGGCAAGGGCTTCTTCGCTGCTTATAAACAATTTCAGAAGGGACGGGGCAAAGAAGTAGACCAGTACGCCGATGAATTCCGCGGTGGCGATACCGATCAGAAGTCCCAGGTAACTGCCCTGACGCGCGCGCTTTCGATTGCCTGCGCCCAGGTTCTGACTGACAAAGGTCGGAAGCGTCATTGCCATACAGGTGACCGGCAGGAACGCAAAGCCTTCGATCTTTGCGTATGCGCCCTGACCGGACATGGCATACGCGCCGAAGGAATTGATATTGGCCTGGATGACCATGTTGCCGATGCTGATAACGGAACCCTGGATGGCTGTGGGGAGGCCCTGACGAAGCACATCCTTCATCATGAAGGCGTGATATTTGAGCTTCCTCCAATCGATGTGGGAGGCATCATCGGCCTTCATCATACGGATGAGGCACATGACCGCGGCCACGCCCTGGGAAAAGACAGTCGCGAGCGCTGCACCGGCCACGCCGGTGCGGAAGCCGGCCACCAGGATCAGGTCAAGCACCACGTTCAGAACGGAAGAGACCGCCAGATAGTAGAGCGGGCGGATACTGTCGCCGAGGGCACGCATGATCGACATAAAAATATTGTACATGATGACCGTTGTGATGCCGCCGAAGTAGATCGTGAAATAAAGGCGGGAAGAGGGCAGCACGCTGTCCGGAATGTTCATCCAGCTTAACAGGAACGGTGTCAGGATGAGTGCGACGATCGTGGAAAGGACCGAGGCGATGAGGCCCATCAGGACGTTCGTGTGAACGGCTTTGGAAACGTTTTCAGCGTCGCGCGCACCGAAGTATTTGGAAATGATGACGCCGCCGCCGGTCGCAAGACCGCTGCAGAAACCGGTGATGAGCCAAAGCACATTGCCGGAGGAGCTGACCGCGGCGAAAGCGGCATTGTCCGCGAAGTTACCGACGACCCAGGCGTCCGCGAGGTTGTACATCTGCTGCAGCAGCTGGCCGATGAAGAGCGGAACGGCAAAGGAAAGAATACCCTTTAGGATCGGGCCATGTGTCAGGTCTAATGCGGTGGTTTTTTCAGAGTTTTTAATATTCATAAAGATATTTCCGTACAGTCATGATGATTGAAATCCGGTGCGTATTTTGTATGCCCGGAAAGTATATACCGGATCGCCGCGGGATATGCAGACGTTTGCTCGTTTTACGACCCGCGCCCCCCCCTGACAACTTGATGATTTTACCAGAATAATGACAAAAAAGCAATATGAGTAAAGGGCTTGCAGCAACGTGATCCGGCGTAGATTATTCTTATTTCAAGGGCGATTTTTGGGGTTGTCATTCGAAAAAAGGGTGATATGATAGAGAATGAAACCGATCGGAAGACGGCATCCGGATCACGGAATGCCCGGTTCAGACGATCAAACGGAACAAACAATACGGAGGATCATATGGCACTTTCAAAGGACGGAATGAATTATGCACCGAAGGGAAGACCGGCACCGGTCGTGGCGCCGGGCGAGTTTGTGTTTGCGGCGATCGGCCTGGATCACGGTCATATTTACGGGATGAGTAACGGCCTGATCGAAGCCGGTGCAACGTTAAAATGGGTGTATGACCCGGATCCGGAAAAGGTAAAGAAATTTGCGGAAACGTATCCCGGCGTGAAGGCAGCGGCATCGGAAGAGGAGGTCCTTCGGGATCCGGAGGTGCAGATGGTCGCAGGCGCCGCGGTCACGTCCGAGCGTGCGGCACTCGGTATCCGGGCGATGAAAGCCGGAAAGGATTATTTTACGGACAAGGCACCGCTCACTACACTGGAGCAGCTGGCAGCCGTCAAAGATACGATCAAAGAGACCGGAAAGAAATACATGTGCTATTTCAGTGAGCGCCTGCATGTGGAGGCTGCGGTCTTTGCGGGACAATTGATCGAGCAGGGGGCCATCGGCCGGGTACTGCAGGTCATCGGCATGGGACCGCACCGTGAAACTCCGGGCTCCCGTCCCGACTGGTTCTATGAGAAGGAAAAATACGGTGGGATCCTGTGTGACATCGGCAGCCATCAGATCGAGCAGTTTTTATTCTACTGCGGTGTGGAAGAGGCGACGGTGGAGCATTGCCAGATTGCAAACTATGCACATCCGGATCATCCGGGGCTGGATGACTTCGGCGACTGTACGCTGAAGGGCGATAACGGCACGTCCATGTATTTCCGCGTGGACTGGTTCACGCCGGACGGCCTGGGCACCTGGGGCGACGGCCGCACCTTCATTTTAGGTACCGACGGCTACATCGAGCTCCGTAAATACATCAACGTCGGCATGAACGACGGAACGCAGAATCATGTCTTCATGGTCGATAAAGAGGGCGAGCATCATTACGAAGTGACCGGTCAGGTCGGCTATCCGTTCTTCGGACAACTGATCCTGGACTGCCTGAACCGCACGGAGAATGCCATGACGCAGGCGCATTGCCTGAAGGCGGCAGAGCTTGCGGTCATCGCGGAGATGAAGGCGGAAAAGCTGGCATAAAAGAGAAACCGCCGGAATGCCTGTTTGCAAAAGAAAAGCGGCTTCCGGACGTACATAAATTCAATTGAAGAATCGAGGAAATCCCATGTTATACGCAGCAGTTGTCGGAACCGGTAATATCTGTCACGCACACATCACGGGCTTGTTGACTTTCCCCGATCGGGTGAAGATCGTGGCACTTTGCGACATCTATCCGGAAAAGGCGGAAGCGGTCAAAGCGGAGTTCGGGCTTTCGGACGCCGTCGTTTTTGATGACCATGAAAAGATGCTTGCGAGCGGTCTCCGGATCGACGTGGTGCACATCTGCACGCCGCCGTCCTCCCATGCGGAGATCGCCATCAACTCCATGAATTCCGGAAAGGACGTCCTTGTGGAGAAGCCGATGGCCACCTGCCTCGCCGAGTGCGATGCGATGCTTGAAGCGGAGAAAAAGAACGGCGTGACGCTTGGACAGATCGCCCAGAACCGTTTTCAGAACGAGATCCGTAAGCTGAAGATCGTGGCAGACAGCGGCCTTGCGGGCAAGATCCGCTGTGCTCACGTAAATTCCTTATGGTGGCGCGGTCACTGCTATTATGATCTTTGGTGGCGTGGAACATGGGAGAAGGAGGGCGGCGGCCCGACCCTGAACCATGCGGTCCATCATATCGACATGGTCAACTGGATCGAGGGCTGTCTTCCGGACGAGGTCACGGCTATGCTTGCCAATGTTATGCACGATAACTCCGAATGCGAGGACCTTTCCTTTGCGGTCCTGAAATATGCGGACGGCGGTCTGGCATCGGTCACGAGCTCCGTTGTGCATCACGGAGAAGAGCAGGGCATCGTCCTGCAGTGTGAAAAAGCGAAGATCTCAGCGCCCTGGAGCGTTAAGGCGGAGGTGACCCGTCCGAACGGCTTCCCGCAGGATCACGACGGCACTACAGAGGCAGATGAGCTGATCCGCAAGCTGAACGAACTCTACGAATCCATTCCGGACCTTCCGTACACCGGACATACCGGCGAGATCGATGACTACTATACCGCGCTCGAAAACGGTACCCGTCCGCTGATCACCGCCGAGGACGGCCGCAAAACGGTGGAATTGATCACGGCAATCTACAAAGCCGGCTGCCGGAAGGAATATGTTTACCTGCCGTTCAAACCGGACGATGAGTATTATACCCAGGCGGGGATTTTAAAGAACGCCGTGCATTTCTATGAGAAGACCGGCCACGTGGAAAACTTCGCGGCGGATACCATCACGCTCGGAAATCACAAATAACGACGACATATGTTCAATAAGACGAAAAAAGGACCCGGAAGCGGGTCCTTTTTTGCTTACAGAAAAGGGCGTAATGCTTGCTATTTCCCGCCTTTCCTGTTATTCTATAATATACGGCTTAGTATACCTAAAGCCGACAATCTTCAAAAGGCAGGAGCTTCAAATGAAAGAAAAGAGGAAATTTAAGTACAACGTCACACTGTGGATCGTGATCGGTCTTGCACTCGGCATCGTGGTCGGTCTGGTCATGCCCGATTTTATGTATACTCCGCTCAGCGTAGTGGCGACCATTTACATGTCTGCCCTTCGTATGATGATCTATCCGCTGGTATTCTGCAGCCTGGTCATGGGCATCGTCGGCATCGGCAACATCACAAAGACCGGTAAGATCGGCCTGCATGCGCTTCTCTGGTATGTCGGCACAACGTTCTTTGCATCTTTCCTCGGACTGATCCTTCCGAAGATCCTTCACCTTGGTGAGGGCGCAAACATCGTATCCACAGGCGCGGAAGTCGAAGCAGCCACCTTTGGCGGTCTTCTGGACACCGTGACCTCCATCCTTCCGTCCAACCCGATCGTGTCCTTCGTTGAAGGCAACATGCTTCAGATCCTGGCATTCGCCGTCATCATCGGTCTTGCATGCCTGTCCTTAAAGGAAAAGGCACAGCCGGTCGTCGATCTTTGCGGCGCAGTCAATGACATCTCCATCCTTGTTGTCAGCAAGGTCATGATGTGCACCCCGGTCGGTGTCTTCTGCTGTATCGCGACTGTTATGTACTCCAACGGTGTATCCACTATGCTGGAGCTCGGTCAGGTCATGCTGGCACTGTACATCACCTACGCCCTGTACGCAATTCTGATCTACGGCGGTATGGTCAAGCTCGTCGGTAAGATGAGCCCCGTCAAGTTCTTCAAGGGTGTTGCACCGGCTGCTCTTAACGCATTCGGCACCTGCTCTTCAAGCGCTACCATTCCGATCTCCATGAAGTGCGCGACCGAGAACCTTGAGGTTCCGGAAGAGATCTCTTCTCTGACCCTTCCGCTCGGCGCTACCATCAACATGGACGCTGTTTCCATCGTCATGAGCTTCATGATCACCTTCTTCGCATCCGCTTGCGGCATTCCGCTTACCACGGGTACGATGATCACGATCCTGGCTTGTAACGTTCTGCTCAGCATCGGTACCCCGGGCGTTCCCGGCGGTGCGATCGCAGCATTTGCCGCACTGGCACCCATCGCAGGTCTGCCGGTCAGCACGATCCTCGGTGTTTACATCGCTGTCAACACCCTGGCCGATATGGGCGCGACCTGTGTCAACGTTTTAGGTGACCTGGCTTGTACCACCGTTATGAAATACACGTTAAGAAAAGAAACCGGAAAGTAATATGGATAAGTTCGAAAACATGATGAATGATATCTTCGGCTCCAAGCAGGCGCATTATACGGCCGAAGAGATCGAGGCTGCAAAGAAACGCCAGAAGAAATACGGCGGAACCCTGATGGAGAACCTCGCAGAGGTCACCGGAAGAGGCTTGCAGACTTCAATTTATGATGTGAAAGCTGCAGAACATGCAAAGGACAGCATAAGCAGTCTGATGGATGCAGGAAAGAAGCCGCAGGATACTGCGGCTTCCGACCCGTTTGCGGACCTCAATGCGATCCTGCAGAAAAATGCGGATGATCTGGATGCGCAGATCGCAGCGCTCAATCAGAATCTGAAAAATGACTTCGGAATGAACATCGGCGAACAGAGAACGGCCGGCACGAACAGTGCGGCATCCGTTCAGGAACCGGTGAAAACGCAGATGCCCGCAGCGACCGCAGAGAATTTCCGCGGAGTGGAAGGCGCGTTAAAAGAAAAGATCTTCGGTCAGGATGCGTTCTTAAAGAAGCTGACCGTGGCCTTCAAGCGACCCTACGTCCTGAAAGAGGAGGAGGGTCATGCAAAGAATACGATCTTTATTTACGGTCCGGAGGATACCGGACGTCACGCTGCGTTAAATGCCATGGCAGCCGAGCTTTACAGTCGCGGTGTGCTGAGGTCGGACGATGTTGCTGTCATCGACCTCTCCCTGTATCCGTCCGCCGGAAACGACAACGTCTTTCTGCAGGACCTTTACAGTGCGCTTCAGTCCAAAGCCGACATCCTGTTATTCGAAAACTATGAAGCCTGCCATATTTCATATCTGGCCTATGTGAATGAAATGTTCACGACCGGCTCCTGCCATCTGACATCACGCTATATGCTGCAGAACGGCCAGCTGGTCAATGTTTCCAATTCCTTCGCAAGCACCGCCATTTCTTCCTTCAGTGCCGCGGACAAGTACCTTGTCATGATCAGCACGAAGGGGGCCGATGGCCTCGCGAACGCCCTCGGCGCACCGTTTGTCAACGCCCTCGGTGATACTGCGGCGACTGTCAAGCTGGAAGAGGAAAGCTATAAAAAGATTTCCGTCGTGAAGTGGGAGGAGCTGAAACAGAAGGTTGCGACCGAGCTGCAGTTCGTACTTACCGGCGATGAAGAGGCCGTCCGCGAAGCGGCGGTCCAAATGACCGGAAAAGGCGCAGGCCTTGCCGGAATGCTGAATTTCTATGTCAAGATGCTGAAGGCCCTTGCGGGCCTCCGGCTTGAAAATGATTACGACGTGAATGCGGAAGTGGTTCTGTCTGTGAAGGAAGGCCGCGTGATCGCTGCCGTCGGCGAAGAAGAGACCGACCTTCTGGACCAGCTGCCCGGCGGATATACCGGCGCACTGGAACAGGTCAAGGCCGAACTTGAGAACATCGTCGGACTGACGGAAATCAAGAAATATGTTTACAGCCTGGAAGAGTATTACAGTGTGCAGAAGAAGAGACGCGAGCAGGGCCTGAAGGCCGGCGAGGTCAACAAGCACATGATCTTTACAGGCGCACCGGGTACCGGCAAGACGACCATCGCGCGAATCATCAGCCGTTACCTGAAGGCCATCGGGGTACTGACCGGTGGACAGCTCGTGGAAGTGACCCGTGCGGATCTGGTAGGAAGATACGTCGGTCATACCGCTCCGCTGACCACGCAGGTGCTGACATCGGCCATCGGCGGTGTACTTTTCATCGACGAGGCATACAGCCTGTACCGCGGAAAGGACGATTCGTTCGGCTTGGAAGCCATTGATGCCCTGGTCAAGGGAATCGAGGACAACCGTGACAACCTGATCGTCATTCTTGCCGGTTATTCCAATGAAATGGCCGAGTTCCTGACCTCCAACTCCGGTCTCAAGAGCCGTTTCCCGAACATCATCGATTTCCCGAACTATACCGGAGAAGAGCTGCTTGCCATCGCAAAGATCACCGCGAAGTCCAAGGGCTATCAGATCGATGAAGGCGCGCTGGACCCGCTGCTTCAGTACTTCAATGCAGTTCAGATGATCCGTCCGGATACTGCCGGCAACGGCCGTCTGGTAAGAAACAAGATCGAGGATGCGATCCTGAACCAGTCCCGCAGACTGGCGGCGGAAACCGAGGCGGACCTGTCCGTGCTGGAATCCCGGGATTTCGATCTTACCGACGTGAACGGATAACACATTTTACACATCAGCAGAGGTAGGACTGCAGTTTGGGCAATTAGCATTGTAAGTCCTCCCTGATCAGGGGAGAAAATTATGAATCAGATCAACAAATATTTCGGTGAAATGGTCTTTGACGACCGCGCCATGCAGGAGCGTCTGGATCCGGAAGTCTATGCAGCCATTCACCGTACGACAGCGGAAGGCCATCGTCTGGATCCGGCTGTGGCCGATGCCGTCGCCGCCGCCATGCGCGATTGGGCACTGGAAAAGGGTGCCACACATTACACGCACTGGTTCCAGCCGATGACCGGCGTTACCGCTGAAAAGCACGACAGTTTTGTCGAACCCGGAAAGAACGGCGGTGTGCTTCTTGAGTTTTCCGGAAAGGAACTCATCCAGGGCGAGCCCGATGCTTCTTCCTTCCCGTCCGGAGGCCTCCGCGCGACCTTTGAGGCCCGCGGTTATACCGTTTGGGACGCCAGTTCCTATGCATTCATCAAGGACGGCACGCTGTGCATCCCGACCGCATTCTGCTCCTTCAACGGCGATGCGCTGGATCAGAAGACCCCGCTTCTCCGTTCGATGGAGACCTTAAACAAGCAGGCTCTTCGCGTCCTGAAGCTGTTTGGCAACGACGACGTGAAACGCGTCACCGCTTCCGTCGGCGCAGAGCAGGAGTACTTCCTGATCGACAAGGATATGTTCTTAAAGCGGAAGGACCTGGTCTACACCGGCCGTACGCTTTTTGGCGCCCGTCCGTCCAAGGGCGAGGAAATGGATGACCACTACTTTGGTGTCATCCCGCCGCGCGTACAGGCTTTCATGAAGGACCTGAACCGCGAACTGTGGCGTCTGGGCATACTGGCCAAGACCGAACACAATGAAGTGGCGCCCGGCCAGCATGAGCTTGCCTGCATCTACAGTACCGCCAGCATGGCAACGGACCAGAATCAGCTGGTCATGGAAATGATGCAGAAGATCGCGGAAGAGCATGACCTGGTATGCCTGCTCCATGAAAAACCGTTTGCGGGTGTCAGCGGTTCCGGTAAGCACAATAACTGGTCCATCGCCACGGATACCGGAAAGAATCTTCTTTCCCCGGGTGAGACGCCGGCACAGAACGCGCAGTTCCTGCTGTTCTTCACCGCAGTGATCCGCGCTGTCGATGAGTATCAGGATCTGCTGCGTATTTCCGTTGCGGCGGCAAGCAATGACTATCGTCTTGGCGCAAGTGAAGCGCCGCCGGCAGTTATGTCCATGTTCCTGGGCTCCGAGCTCACCAGTATTCTGGAGAGCATTGAAAATGATGTTGCTTACAATGCGGCGGAGAAGACCACGCTGAAGCTGGGCGTACATGCGTTACCGCGTTTCCAGAAGGATACCACGGACCGCAACCGTACATCGCCGTTTGCATTTACCGGCAACAAGTTCGAGTTCCGCTCCGTCGGTTCCTCGAATTCCATCGCATGCGCAAACATCATGCTGAACGCAGCGGTCGCAGCGGTACTGAAGGACTTTGCCGATGAGCTTGAGCAGGCCTCCGATTTTGAGACTGCGCTGCACGAGGTCATCAAGCGCACCATTCACGAGCACAAGCGCATCATCTTTAATGATAACGGTTATGACGAGGCGTGGCTGAAGGAAGCTGTGGAGGTCCGCGGACTGTCCAATTACAGGACGACGCCCGATGCGCTGCCGCATATGCTGGACGCAAAGAACGTACAGATGCTGACGGATATGAAGGTCTTCAGTGAAAATGAGCTGAAGTCCCGCGTGGAAGTGCGTCTGGAGAATTATACGAAGACGGTGGAGATCGAAGCGCGGACGATGGTCACCCTGACCCGCAAGCGTATTCTTCCGGCCATTGAAAAGTATGTGATCATGCTGTCCGATGGTATGGAAAAGAAGAAGCGTGTATCGCAGACCATCAGTACGAAGTATGAAGAGAAGGTCATCGCCCGGTTGTCCGAATGCATGGACGTTATGGATGAAACGACGGAAGCGATGCTTGTCAAGCTGGATGAGTCTTACGCGCTGCATGACAGTTATCTGAAGGCGGCAACGCTGATCCGCGATGAGATCCTGCCGCTGATGGCGCAGCTTCGCAAGGCTGCCGATGAAGCGGAGACCATGACTGCGAAGGAATTCTGGCCGTTCCCGACGTACGGTGATATTTTCTTCAGTGTTCACTGACGGCGGACATTTATTTAAACCTGCATAATAAAAGAGACGGTATGACGTCCCTCCTTTACCGGATACCGGTAAGGACGGGCAGATCATACCGTCTTTTATGTTTGTTTACTTTACATATTTCAGGATCGCCTTTGCCACACCGTCACGGTCATTGGTGTCGGTGATGTCATCGGCGATCTCCTTGGGACCTTCTTCGGCATTGCCCATGGCAACACCGATGCCGGCGGCCATGAGGATGGAAATATCGTTACCGGTATCGCCGATGGCCATGGTCTCTTCCCGCTTGATTCCGAGCTGCTCCGCAAGCTTTAAAAGACCGATACCCTTGTCCACGCCTTCGCGCGTAAATTCAATGTTATTGAAGCCGCCGGAAACGACCTCCAGTCCTTTTACACTGCGGCAGTAGCGGTCGACCTCCGCGCGGTCCTTCAGGGTACCGTCGGCCATGCGCTTAAAGTCCAGCGTGACCTTGTCCACGTGGTAATCGTTCTTTCTTAAATATTCCAGGAAGGCCGGGATGCAGTGCGTGAGTTTGGGCTCCTCCTCCGGCTGTCGGTAATCCGGCGCGTAGGCTGCGACCTGCTCCGGACGCATGCCCTTGCCCATGACGAAGCACTGGATGCGGATGTCTTTGTCGTCCAGCCATTCAAGGACCGGGAAGACGATGGCATCGTCGATGGGAGACGCAAACAGGCAATGCTTGGGGTGGATGCGGAAGACTGCGGAACCATTGGCGGTGATCGCATAATTCATGTCGGTGTCTTCCAAGCGCTCCAGCGGAAGACCGGAGAATCCGCGTCCGGTGGAGATGACCACGCGGACGCCCTTGGAAGACGCATAATTTATGGCATCGATGCTGGCCTGACTGATGGTTCCGTCCGAGCGGAAGAGCGTGCCGTCCAGGTCCAGGGCAATGAGTTTGATATCGGACATAGTGTTTCCTTTCTGCCGGGGTACCGGTCACGGTGGCATTATAGGGGATTTTCCGGAAAATGTCCATAGCGGTCGGGGAATTCGACAGAATGCGCAAAAACGCACGATTCCGGAACAAAATTATTACCATAAAGTGAGAAGCGCTTGTCCCATAAAATAGGGAAAATGCCAAAAGTGATTTGCTTCGGTGGGAACGGTTGACTTTTAAAATCGTGCATTATATGATGCAGGAAACTGCGATATTTGCAGGAATATTTAAAGATTCAACGAGGTTCATACTGAGATGAATAAGCTGAAAAGTTTGTTGCGTAATCCGTTCCGCGACCTGTATGAAGAAGCCAAGCTGCCGAACGATATCCGCCGCAGTCTGTCGTTAATGGTAGCAGGTAATCTGTTTGCCACGATTTTCGGTTTTGTGTGCGGAAGCAATTCTTCCGCAATGGTCGGTCTGGCGACCTCCATGGGCGCGAACGACATGACCTTCGGTATTCTGACGGCCATCGGCCAGGCATCCGCACTGATGCAGATCCCGTTCTCGATGCTCGTCAACCGCACTCACAAACGCAAAAAGTACATGCTGACGTACGGTGTCATTTCCCGTGCGCTCTGGATGATCTTCGGTTTCATTCCGTTCATCGTTCCGCAGTATTTCCACGGAGTCAACCTTCAGATCTGGACCATCGTCCTTTTAATGACGGTCATTGCCGTGTTCGGTGCCTCCATCAATGTCTGCTGGTTCCCGTGGCTGACCGATATCTGTCCGGAACTGATCCGCAGCCGTTACCTCGCAGTGCGTAACATCATTCTGAATATTACCAGCGTTTTTGGCGGTATGGGCGTTGCGCTGATCCTGGACCATCTGCCGGAAGACATCAAGTACCGCATCGTCTTCCTGGTCTGCGGTCTCTTCGGTGTGGTCGATATGATCTGCTTCCTGTTCTGTAAAGAGCAGTTTACGGCTCCGCCCAAGAAACTGAATCTCGGCGAAGTCATCAAGGATATCTGGAAGAACAAACCGTTCATGCGTTTCATGATGCTGTGGACCGCGTGGAACTTTACCGCGAACCTGGGCGGCGTTTACATGACCCCGTATTCCATGAACGTGATGGGGCTGAACTTTACGCAGATCACGCTGTTCGCAACAATCGCCGGTGCGATCTCCTCCATTCTGGTCATGCAGCACTGGGGC
The DNA here is from genome assembly GCA_002315555.1 of Lachnospiraceae bacterium UBA1759. Taxonomy (GTDB): domain Bacteria; phylum Bacillota; class Clostridia; order Lachnospirales; family Lachnospiraceae; genus UBA1267. The sequence goes on from DCHF01000055.1 coordinate 346,001, forward strand.
CGCGCACTTCATCATTACGGCAATAAGAACGTTATGATGGTCTCCTGTATCGGTGCGTCTCTGACCCCGTTATTCTACCTTTTCTCATCCCCGGGAAATATCTGGCCCACGTTCCTGCACAATTTTATCGGTGCATGGTTCTGGAGCGGATGCAACCTGGCGGATATGAACATGCAGATGTCCTATACGCCGGATGACAAGCGTCCGTCCTATATTGCGATCTTTGCCTGCGTTACGGCGCTTGCCGGTGTCACGCTCGGTTCACTGACCGGCGGTGCGCTCCTCAGCGGAATGACGAGCGCGCATATGTTTGAGACCGGATTCCTGGATCGATATAAGGTCCTGTTCCTTCTGGAGGTCGTCCTTCGTCTGGGTGCGGTCCTGATCCTGGTTCCGAAGATGGAAGAGAACAGCAAGTATACGGCCAAGGATCTGTGCTTTGCGGTCCTGCATATCAAGAGAAGATGGCGCGATTAAGCGTACATACGGTTGAATGTGCCTGAGAGCGCAAAAAAGCACTCAAACACGTACACAAATCATAAAAGAGCATAAAAATACGCCCCGCAGACCGAAAGGCTCTGCGGGGCGTATTTTTTGGTGCACCGGGGCGTCGGTAAAATGAAATGACCGGCATCCGCTTTACTTTGCGTATCTCAGGCCCATGTAGACCAGATCGCGGATCATCGGATGGATGACGCGGTAGGTCTCGCCGCTGGCCATGATGTTTTCGGCGAAGATGATGGTGAGGTCATTGTCCGGGTCCGCCAGGATATAGAAGCCCGCGGCACCGTCCCAGCCAAAGTTGCCGAGCGCGCCGGCAAAGCCGCTGTTGTCGATGAAACGACGGGCGCCCAGACAGTAGGTGTAGCCGACCATGTTGCCGAAGTCATGCATGAAGTCCGCATGCTGGGCTTCGCCAAGCTGCGGGGTACGGAACAGTTCCACGGTTTCCGGTTTCAGAAGCTGATAGCCGTTTAAGCCGGTACCCTTGTTGGCAAGAGCGGCACCGAGCTTTAAGTAATCATCGGTGGAAGAAACCAGACCGCCGCCACCGGATTCGTAGGATTCGGGCTGATTCGCGAGGCGGCGTTTGCCGATGATCTCATTGGTACCTTCGTTCTCATGCGCACGGTACAGGGTGGACACGCGATCCAACTGCTCCTCCGTGGGGTGGAAGGTGGTATCGGTCATGCCGAGCGGCGTAAAAATGTTCTTTTCCAGATATTCGCCGAAACGCATGCCGGAAGCGACTTCGATGACAGCGCCCAGAACATCGTGGCAGAGAGAGTAGCGGAAATGGGTACCCGGCTCAAAAATCAGCGGACCGTCCGCGAAGGCCTCGCAGATGTCCACGGTGGTGACGGCATCACCCTTTTCGGCAATGACCTTCTCCACGCTGCCGCGTTTTCCGTTGTAATCCAGACCGCCGCACATGCTCATCAGGTGACGGATGGTCATGATGTTCTTTGCGGGAGCGGCCGTGCCGTCATCCCGGAGAACGGTGATGTTTTTGTAGTTCGGAAGATACTTGTATACCGGATCATCCAGGCCGATGACACCGTCTTCAATGAGCTTCAGCGCTGCAGTGCAGGTGGAGATCTTTGAAGAAGAGAAGATCCAGTAAAGATCCTTGTCGGAGACCGGCTTGGTCTTTTCCGGATCGGAGTAGCCGGCAGCGTGACGGTAGATGAGTTCGCCGCCCTTCATGACGGCAACTTCTACTGCGGGGATGTTGAACTTGGCTTCGATGCTGTCGATGAAGCCGGTCAGCGGTTCAAAGTAGTACATGATGTCCTCCTTATTGAGCCTGCGCCCATACCGTCCTTCGGTTATACGAAAGTGCGGGACAGGCGCGGCAGATATTTTTACTGTACCTCAGTACAGTTTACGTTCAGATGTCCAGCATGTTGGAGATCGCCTTGTAGTAGACTTCCATGGCTTCCTGAATACCGGCCACGGACAGGAATTCATCGGCATTGTGGATGCGGTAGTCTACATCGGGCATTTCCGGACCGAACGCGATGATGCCCGGGAGGTACTTGGCATAGGTGCCGCCGCCGATGACCATCGGCTCATGCGCGGTATCTCCGGTAACTTTCACGTACGCCTTGTACAGTGCCTGAACTAACGGAGATTCCTTCGGGCAGAAGAGCGGTGCGCCGATGCTCTTGATTTCAATGAGACCCTGCTCATTTTCGAGATACGGTGCGATAGCGGTGCGGAGCTGTTCCTCCGTGACGGTGACCGGTACGCGGATATCGATGGTGCAGGAGATCTTGCCGTCCACGGTCTTTACGATACCGTTATTGAAGGTGAGGTCGCCGTATTCATCGATAAAGTTGATGCCGCAGCCGGCACCGTCACATTTGGTGCCCACGCGGGATACGTAGAAGTTCACGAAATCATCATCAAAGCCCGCGTTCTTCAGGGCTTCCATGGTACAGCCTGCGGCATTGACACCGAGGAGCGGCATGGACGCGTGAGCAGCCACACCCTGTGCAAAGATCGTGACGGTACCGTTTTCTTCCGTCACGGTAGAAGAGACGAGCGGAGTCTTATCGAGCTCGGCCTTAACGGCCTCAGCGGAGACGATACCCGCCGGAATCACCGTAGTGCAGCGGTCGCAGACTGCGTTCGTAACGAAACCGCCGTTCATGGCGATGATCTTGGTGTTCTTGCTGGAGACGATCAGGTTCATATGGCCCTTCTCACCATAGATGCAGGGGAAGTTTGCGTCCGGAGTGAAGCCCATGGTCAGCGGCTCTTCCACCTCGTTGTAGTGGCGCATGCAGGCAGAACCGGTCTCTTCGTTGCAACCGAAAATTACGCGGACGCGCTTGTTCATGGGGCGGCCGGAATCCTTGATCAGCTTCATGGCATAGAGCGCTTCCATGATGGGGCCCTTGTCATCGGTGGTACCGCGGCCGTAAACCAGGTCACCCTCGCGGGTCAGCGCGAACGGATCTTTCGTCCAGCCCTCGCCGGCCGGCACAATGTCCAGATGACCGGCAATGCCAATGATCTCATCGCCCTCACCCATTTCCGCGTAGCCGCAGTAATTGTCCAGGTTCTTTGTTTTAAAGCCGAGGCCTTCCGCAATCTTCAGCGCTTCTGCCAGGCAAAGTGCCGGCTGCTCGCCGAAGGGCATGCCGGGAAGCGGAGCGGCTTCCACGGAGTTGTATTTAACCAGCTTGCCGATGTCTTCGAGGAGAGCATCGGTGCAGTCAATGATCTGCTGTTTGATATCCATGGTGATGATTCCTTTCAGTAGGATTTTCGTTATTGAATGTATTTACGATTTTACTCGCAGGAGAAGGCTTTTTCAAGTAGGAAAGTGGAATAGAGAGGCGGCGACAGAAAAACAAGAATAGTGGTATGGGAGTTTTGTAGATTTTTCTGCAGATACTTTCGCAATCTATATTGAAAGTAGTCGCAGGTGTTTTGTATACTAAATTTATGAAAGTGAGGTGAAACGGATGAAAAAGTCCATACTGATCATCGTTTTTGGAAGTCTGATGTTAATGGTCTCACTTGCGGTTTTGTATATTAGAAATAAACCGGGGGATTTTGATTCGGATATGTTTGTACTCAATGAGAATTTAATTTCATCGCAGCAATATTTGACGTGCTCGAGCATGGATGAGATGGACATGTTGGCCCTTAATCCGTTTGATGGTGTTGTTTCGGACGGATCAAAGACCGAAATTCAGGAAATAGAGTGTCCGATCAATCTTACGTATTATTTCATGGATAACGGGCAACTGAAAAAAGCATTTACCATTAATAAAGGATCTATAATCAACGTTAATGCTTTTGAGATGGGTTATAGACGAGGACTGTTAAGTTTTCCAACATTCACAAAAGGTCTTCGCTATGCAAAACCGTTCACGGTCATTGGCGAAGAACCGGATCAGAATTATTATTATGTCCACTTAAGAGACCTTGAAAGAATTTGCCGCGACTATTACACAAAAGACGAATTGAAAATGAGGATGCTTGAAGAACGGGGGTTATCCGTGAAAGAAGCTGTGCACGATTTTGTGCGGACCGTGGACCGAATATACTATACAAAGGGGGTGTATTGTTCTTTGGATTGATTAAAGAATTGGAGGGTGAAGATGAAAAGGAGTATGAAAATTGCTGCTATTATTCTGAGCATTAGTGTGTTCGCAGCTGTGCTTTACTTAGGGCAGAATGAGGTGTTTGCTGTGGAAAGCCAGGGGGATTCGGCGACGTATGAGTTGGAGGGCAGTACTTCTGATCAGAGAAATGCACTTATTGCTTATGAGAAACTTTGGAACAGTTTTGAAAAAGATGATCAGGGAATGCCCGTATATTTTGAAGAATATGGTGGGGAGTATATTGATGGCAGTTTTTTGGTATTGCAAATAGTGGGACTGAACGAAGAATATGAGGAAAAGTATTTGCGGATATGCGAAGATAAGGAATTCGTAAAATTTGAGAATGTTAACAATTCATTGAATTATTTGCAGAAATATGACGAGTTGGCGCGAGAACTGATTGATGATTATAACCTGGTGAGTTTTTGTGTTGATAGAAAGAACAATAAATACCTCATTCAGGTAACCGAAGATGATTTTGAAGAACTGTGCGAAGAAATTCAGGTCAGGGGACTGGCGGATATTATTGAAATTGAATCCAGTGCTCCAGCTGTAACGTGTGCTACGAATGTGTATGGTGGAGATAGAATAGTAAATTCATCCACTGGAGCATATTATAGTGCTTGTATTGGTGGTTACTATAATGGATACGAGGCGATATTGACCGCCGGACATGGAAATGAAGGATCTCCAAGCTTTAGTCGATATTCATCGCATATTGGACAAGTGTGGAAACAACGTTGCAATACATTGAATAATGATACGACAGTCAATTCGTTAGGTGACTTTGCCATTATTGTGATGGGGGGTAATTACATCGGTACAAACAAAGTTAGAAATGCAACCAGTGTTGTGTCTGTGACAGGTTACTATTCGGGGGCACCTGTAGGCACTAATATTTACAAGTATGGGTCAATGACAGGATATTCGTGGGGAACAATCCAACAGATTAATGTAACTGTTCGGTATGGACTTAACCAATATTATGTAAGAGGATTGTATCAGTCATATATGCAAAATTCCTCAGGAGGAAATGCGGTGGATCAAGGAGACAGTGGAGGGTGCGTGTATGCAAATGATGGCTCATACAAGATCGTTGGAAATGTGAGTGGATATTATCGCACTGATAATGGTGTCAACCATATAATGTACACGTCGCCCATTTTTTTTGCAGTTGATTCTGTAAATGGAGGATTTAGTATTAAAACTAACTGAGATTGCTGCTTAACAATCTATACGTTCTCTCTTCATAATCGAAAACTCCTCCGACTCCATAGACAGCTGCAGCAGCAACTTCTGCATCCGTGTTTCCAGGATGTCTCCCTGAATGGTAAGACGGAAATACACATAGGCGTTATCTTCGGAATAGGAGAGCAGTTGCATCTCTTTCATGTCAAAGCCGTAATCGCCGATCATGCTGAGGATCTCCGACATGGAATTCGGAATATTTCTTCTGCGCAGACGGACGGAAACGACCTCGGTCGGAACGGTGAGGTCGATGTCCTTTGTCAGCGCCTCAAATAACTCCGGCACCTGTTCGAACAGGATCCCGTACTGATACATGCGGCTGGTCTCCGTGATCTTCCGGACAACAGCCAGGTATCCGCTTCTCCGGTCATCGGGAATGTCCTTTCCGAGCCGCTCCAGCATGGCTGCCTCACGGTCGGGGCGGTTGATCACATAGTTCTGATCGCGAATCTTGGACTGAACCACTTCATTGGAACAATCCAGCCGCTCCATCAATATGTTCTTGATCTCGGTATCGATCCGGTCGATGTCTACTCGAATCTCGGGCAGGTCACGCATAACAGGTTCTCCTTTAGTAAATCCTTTTTGTTAATAATACATCATATTCCCCAAAAGCGAAAGATACTTTTCACAGCGGATCAGGACGGATATTCTATGATCCGCCGATCCTGTGTGTTTATGAACAGGATCAGCGGATGAGGTCGATTTTTATATACATCGGGCCGGACAAATGACTTTATTTTTCACCGCTCTTACTGTATGATGAATGCAATAATTGTAATCATGCGCCGTCAGCGCAAAGAATGGAGCGATATGAAAGCAGAGATCATTATTGACAAGAACTTTATTATCGGTGATGTGGACCGTAACATCTACGGTTCTTTTATTGAACATTTAGGCCGTGCCGTTTACGAAGGCATTTACCAGCCGGGCCATGAAACGGCTGATGAACAGGGCTTCCGTCAGGATACCCTGGAACTCGTGAAGGAGCTTCAGGTACCGATCGTCCGCTATCCGGGCGGTAACTTTGTTTCCAACTATTTCTGGGAAGACGGCGTGGGACCGCGCGACCGGCGCAAGAAGCGCATGGAGATCGCATGGCGCGTCGTTGAAACGAATGAAGTCGGCCTCGATGAGTTTGCCGATTGGGCAAAGAAAGCCAACACCGAAGTCATGATGGCTGTCAACCTCGGTACACGCGGCATCAGCGACGCGCTGAATCTTCTGGAATACTGCAACCTGGAAAAGGGTTCTTATTACAGTGACATGCGTATCGCGAACGGTCACGAACAGCCGCACGCATTTAAGATGTGGTGCCTGGGCAATGAAATGGACGGTCCGTGGCAGACCGGACACAAGACCTCTTATGAATATGGACGCCTGGCATCCGAAGTCGGCCGTGCGATGAAGATCATGGACCCGAGCATCAAGCTCGTGGCATCCGGAAGCTCAACGTCCTCCATGCCGACGTTCGCTTCCTGGGAAGCAGAAGTCCTGAATGAATGCTATGACGAGGTCGACTACCTGTCTCTGCATCAGTACTACAATAACATTGACAATGATTCTGCCGATTTCCTGGCTCGCAACCTGGAGATGGACCATTTCATTTCTTCCGTTGTCTCTATCTGTGACTTCGTCAAGGCAAAGAAGCGCGGCAAGAAGGACATCATGCTGTCCTTCGATGAGTGGAATGTCTGGTATCATTCCAACAATGCGCCGGTTCAGGCCTGGTCCGAGCATCCGCATCAGCTGGAAGATATCTACAATTTCGAAGATGCGCTTCTGGTCGGAAGCCTCCTGATCACGCTGCTTCGTCATTGTGACCGCGTGAAGTGCGCATGCCTGGCGCAGCTCGTCAATGTCATCGCCCCGATCATGACCTCCGATACCGGTGCATGGCGCCAGACCATTTTCTATCCGTTCCTGGATTGCAGCAATTACGGAAACGGCACGGTCTTAAATACCATCGTCAAGGCTCCGGTCTATGATTCCAAGAATTTCTGTGATGTTCCGTACATCGACAGTGTGGTCCTGGTCAATGACGAAGAGGGCTCCGTTACCATCTTTGCGGTCAACAAGAATCAGGAAGAAGCCATTGAGGTCACTTCCGATCTCCGTCAGTTCGACAACTACAGCCTGAAATGGCACAAGGTGCTGCAGCACAATGATCTGAAGGCCGTCAATACGGAAGAGGATCCGTGGCAGGTCGTTCCGCAGCTGTCCTACAGCACGGTATTCGCGGCAGGTAAGCTTTTCATGAATCTGGAGAAGCAGTCCTGGAACGTGATCCGTCTGGAGAAGAACTGAGCGAAAAGTGTGCGTTATGAATGATTTGATCCATGAACTGCAGACCGGACGGTTGACGATACGGCGCGTTCAGGCATCCGACTGGAGAGGCATCCGCGAGATCTATGCGGATGCCTCGAAGTCGTATTACGCGCAGTTTGATCGGCCGAATGATCTTGATGAGGACGTTGTAAAAGCGCGGATCGCCCGCTGGGCCGATTTTTCCGAAAGCGCTGTCCATATGTTTTTTGCGGTATGTCTCGGGGAGACGATCATCGGCTGCATCGCGTTCAATGCACGGCCGGACGGTTATGAGACCGGATACTGTTTCCACTCCGCGTACCACCGGAAGGGGTATGCGAAGGAAAGCTTTCAGGCGCTTATTTCCGCATTACGGGAACGGGGCGTACGGAAGCTCGAGGCCGGAACGGCGATGGACAACACCCCGTCCGTAAGTCTGCTCACGTCCCTCGGGTTTACGCTGACAGGGAACGAGCAGGTCTCGTTTTACAAAGATGAACACGGAAAGGATATTTTCTTTACCGGGGGGATCTTTGAACTGATATTGTAATAAAAAAACCCCCGGCTTGGGGAGAGGTGTCTGGAATTCCGAACAAATCTCCTAAAAGCCGGGGGGCTTTTATATATTTATTCTACTCGCTCACGATCGTTTCAGGTTCAGCTTCAGCAGGCTTCATACCGGTCCCTTAGCCTCCGGGGCGTTCACTTCCTGCTTAACAGTCCCCTCAAGGTACAGGATCGGTGTCCGCTTAAGATACAGGACCGTGCGGATCTCGATGACCACCGGTGAGAGTTTTGTTGTGCGGTCGAAGATTTCATCGCAAATAAAGATGCATAAAGAGGTTAGAAGAAGCCCCGTCACGACGCCAAGCACATAGTACTTATTCGTCAGGCGGCGCTCCTTCGGGACGCGCTTCAGCGGAAGCGAGATCCATAAAAACGGAACAAGAAAGCCGATGGAAATGCAAAGAACAGTAAAAAGCATGGTTGTACCTTTACTAAGTCGGTATTGATGACACTATTTTGCTTCAAACCGGAAGCTCGCGGCCTTCGCCGCGTACATTTCCTTCGGAATCCGTGAACTGATACTCAAATTTGCCCTCGGCGGTCTTTGAGAACTGAACAGCGGCGCCGGCGAAATACTCACACGGTCCATCGGGATCGGTCTCTTCCCGGAAGATCGGGAGAGAAGCGACTAATGTCGGGAACGTGCAGGTCACGCGATGGGCGGGATCACCTGCCGGATGGAACACAAGCTCATGGTTGTGGCCGCAGAACATGAGGTCAATGCCCATCTCGTTCAGCATCTTTGTCCAGCTTTCAAACAGTTCCTCTTCAATGTCGAACGGAGACTCGCGGTACTCCATGATCGGACAATGGACCACCACGATGCGGTAGTCGATGCCCTCGCCCTCGTAGGGCTTTTCCGCGAGGACCTTTTTGATAAACATGTCCTCCAGACGGCGATAGTAGTGGAAATTCACCGTGTGGCCGTATTCGGCGTGGTCATCCGGCTTGTCTTCGCCACAGTCCAGAACCATGCCCCAGATGGGTCCGACCTTGAATGTATAGAAGCTTGCATCGCCGTCAAGCGGAATGTAACGGCCGATCTCCTCGGCATAGAAGCCGCGGCAGTCATGATTCCCGCGCGCGAACACGATGGGGCGCTCACCGAGTGTGATGAGCTCCGCCATGATGTAGATGTTGTCAAAATACTCCAGACAGCCGCTGTGGTTGGGCAGGTCGCCGTTCATGATCAGAAGATCCGGGGACGCGCCGTAAAACAGTGCTGCATTTACGACCGGGTCGATGTGACTATGCGCATCCGCAATGTGGTAGGTGCGGATCTGTTCCATATCGCCGGTGAGCGGGACAAAGGAACGCGTCAGCCGCACAGGGTCTTCACTTTCCGCGAAGTAGGGCTTACGGTCGATGATCTTCCGGTAGACGACAGTGTACTCACCGGCAGCGTCCAGCACGGACATCGGCACGTGCATGCGGTGCATGTCTGTGTGGGAACGCATGGTGCCCTGTGCAGCGTCCGGATAGACCTCGCCGGCCACCTCCAGCCACATCAGGCAGTCGGCGTTTACCGGAACCATGATCTGGTATTCGTCTCCGACCGCATACACCGCGGGGAGGGTCTTCATGACCGGCGGCAGGATCGCCGCGATCTGCTGTTTTCTTTCGTCAATTAACATAGTGTCTCCTCTTTGCGGGCCGGAGGCCAGGCGCCCTGAGAACCGGCCCGCTTCACTGTATCATTTTATTTCACCCTCACCGCATATACATTACTTCTTGCGGTCACATACAGCACATCGCCCTCCGGTGACAGGGCCAGCGTTCCGGGACGATCCTCCATAACGATACGCTTCAGGATATCACCCCCGGCATTGCAGATGAGCAGATCGCCGTCCGCCACGTACACGCGGTCGTTGTCCATATCGTTGATGACGCTGTACTCACCGTGCTCCAGGAAGGTACGGACGTTTCTTAAGAAGCCCTTTTCGGTGACATCAAAGGCCATGACGCGCTTGTAGTATTCATCGACGGCAAGCGCGGTCTTTCCGGGCACTGCCGGCACCAGCGTGTTGGAGCGGATCAGGTCGTAGAAGTCCGGGATGACGGTCACGCCGTCCGGGGCGATGTAGACATCCTCTGTATCGCGAACCGTATAATCCAGATAGGTGTTGTCGTCACGCCAGCGGTTAGCCGGATGCAGGGCCTGCTTCACGCCGGAAAGCTGAGAGGCCGGAAACTTGTCGATGACCCTCATCGTATTCTCCGGATCCTCCGGGTCCATCGTGTAAACGCGGACAACGGCATCCGGGGTGTACCAGCCGCCGTAAGAGGTGCCTTTGGCATCGGCCGGCTTGACATTCCTGATGGGCTGGCCGTTACGGGTCATGCCGCGTGCATACATATACTCGGTGACTACGAGCAGATTGCCCTCGGTGTCGAAATACATGGACAGCGGACGGAGCGGAACGTCACGGACCATGGAGAGCGCGCCGGTCGCACCGTCGATCTTGTAGATGCGGTACCAGCGGGCATCGGCAAAGTAGAAGGAACCGTCCGGTCCTGTGCAGGCGGCGTCGGTGAATTCAAATCCGCCAAAGAGCTTGAACGGCTGATCGAGCAAAAGCTCCGGCTTTTTGTGCTCCGGTGCCGGGCCCTGCATAAAGTATGCGATCTGCCACGGACGAACGGTCTTACCGGTGTTGACATCGACCATTTCATCGGTCAGCGTGTACTTGACCTGTGTATAGTTGGACAGGTTGATCCACTCGATATTTGAGCAGTCATACAGGCGGATGGCCTGCGGCCACGGATTCGGAAGCCAGATGACGCGGAAGGAGTAGTAGGTAGCGAAGGTCATGTCGTGGCAGTTCTGCAGCTCGAGCGGCTGGCACATCTGAGACTCGGCAACCTCTTCCTCGGTCTGGAATGCGTAAACTTTCCAGTTGGAAACGTTCTTGAACTTGGCCTCGTTGCGGACGTGATGCTCCAGGGACATGCAGTAAATGCGGCCGCGCGTGGAGGTGCCGTCTGCGTAGAAGCCGGCGCAGGCATAGGTGCTGGCGGTCCAGATATCCTTGAAGACGCCGCCGCCGTTTTCGGTGACCCAGAAGCTCCAGTACTGGTAGTCCCATTTCTTGAGCGGGTCCGCATCGGCGGTACGGGTCTGGTTGTAGGTCGGTACCCACGGCTTGGACTGATCCTTGATCATGGTGCCGTGACCGCCCACAAACTTGACGTCGTTAATGTAGGATTCGGCGTTTGCGACCCACTTTAAGCCGCAGGCGCGCGGGTTGCGGCTGCCGGTGTCGATGCCGATGCCGTTCAGGATATTGGCGCCGCGTCCGGACTGAACGAGCGGCTTTGCGGGACCCATTTCCGTGAAGGCTTCCGTGCATTCCGGGAGACACAGCTGCGTCGCGATGGGATGCAGGCCGATAAGGACGGTATCGTCCTTTAAGGTCAGCGTATCGGTAACCTTGTACCAGCCCTGCGGGAAGTACAGCACCTTGTGCGCATCGATGGCGGCCTGAATGGCAGCGGTGTCATCGGTCGTGTTGTCACCCTTGACGCCCAGATTCCGAACATTTACCCATTCTTCCATGGGCGGGAGCTCCGGAATATCGGTCTTTACCGGGGCGGGCATTTCGGAAAGCGGCCGGGTCTTTACGACCGTGGTGACCTTGCCCGGGTCGTCCATATCCTGAAGGACCACACCATGGGTGAACTGATCGATCACATAGATGCCTTCTTTTCCTTCAACAGCCGTACCGCTTTCCACAAGCTCGGCGATGACCGGAGCGTTATTGCAAGTCACGTTCTTTAAGGTCCACATGGTGAACATGTTGTTTTCCAGGCGGATGGTCAGGGCAGCGGTCGCAACGTTTTCGAAGGAGCAGTCTTCCAGATAGATCTTGTCCATGAAGAGTTCTTCCGTGTCGATGACCTTCGGCACGTTTTTAAAGGAGGTGCGAAGCATCGTAAGACCAAGCTCTCTGGAGTGCATGGCGGATTTCTTCTGGCCCTCAAAGGCACAGTCCACAGCCATGAACGGCCAGCCCGGAGAACACTTGGTGGTCTTTAAGCCGTAGTCGCCGCCTAAAAATACTACGTTTTCCATCTCGTTTCCGGCTTCATACATACCGGCGGCACAGTTTCCCGCGTCGATGACACAGTGGCTGACAAAGCAGTGCTGTGCATAATGGGTGCGGAGACCGACGGCGTACGGGTTACCGTCGCCCAGACGGATGTCGATGTTGGAGAAGGCACTGTAGAAGGTACCCGGGTTCGCGTCACGGACCGGGTGATCGGCGTCAACGACACCGTCACAGTACCAGATCATGTATTTGTAGCCGCCCTTGTCTTCCGGGTACGCGCGGTCAAAGCCTTCCGCGTGGTCCTTAAGAACAAACAGCGGGCGCTTTTTACCGCAGCCGATCAGGCGGATCGCCTTCGGAACATAGACCGTATCCGAAATCAGATAGGTGCCTTCCGGAACATAAACGATGCCGAAGTTCTCATTTTTCTTCAGATCGAAAATGGCCTTCTGGATATTTGCGGTATCATCATGGATACCGTCTCCGTAGACCGGGTAGGAATCGGATCCCAGGACGTAGGCCTGAGGGTCGTTCGGGATCATTGTGTAAACAGATTCGCGTCTCATGTTGTCTCCGTTCCGCAAGTGCCGGCAGCGTTCCCCGTACTTGCTTTTCTTATTTCTGTTGTTTATAATCATTATATCGGGTGCATGTAAAAAAGCAAACAGAACTTCGTTCACAGCAGGAGATTAACCCGGTTGAAAGGAATAGCATGTACGATACCGTTTTATTCGATCTGGACGGAACCTTATCCGATCCTTCGATCGGCATTACAAATTCCGTGATGCATGCGCTGAAGCATTGGAATATACAGGTGGAGGATCGCTCGGAGCTTTATAAGTTCATCGGGCCGCCGCTCATTGAGTCCTTTGAACGGTTTTACGGCTTTTCAAAAGAGGAGAGCTGGGAGGCCGTGGAGGTGTACCGCGAGTATTTCAGCGTGAAGGGCCTGTTTGAAAATGATATGTACGAAGGGATCCCGGAGCTTCTCCGGGAACTGAAGGCGCGCGGTAAAACGATCGCGCTTGCGACCTCAAAGCCGGAGCTTTATGCGCGGCAGATTCTGGAACACTTTGGCATTGATGGGTATTTTGACTTCATCGGCGGCGCGTCCATGGATGAGATCCGTGTCGCCAAGGCCGATGTCATCCGTTATGCATTTGAAAGCATGGGGATGCTTGCGGCAGGAGAGACTCTGCTCCCGGACGATGTCCGCGCAGGGACCGTGATGGTCGGCGACCGGTTTCACGACATTGAAGGTGCAAAGAAAAACGGTCTGCGTTCCATCGGTGTGCTGTTCGGCTTTGGCAGCCGCGAAGAACTGGAAGCTGCCGGTGCGGACCACATTGCGGAGACGGTCGAAGATATTTTGGAGATCATAAGCGGGACGACTGCGGAAGGAACCTCGTGTGAAGCATAAAGAGGGGGAAGATCATGGACAGAAAGACGACTTTTAAGATCTGTATCGGAATGGCACTGATCCTGCTCCTTTTCGGATTATACATTCAGTTCTGCGGATAAGCGGAATTCTTGACATTCGTAGCGGAGCATTGTAAAATAATGCCGATGCGGAGAGGTATCGAAGTGGTCATAACGAGCTCGACTCGAAATCGAGTTGCCGGGGATACCCGGCACGTGGGTTCAAATCCCATCCTCTCCGTATTTCCTTTGTGAGCCCCGGCATGAACGGGGCTGTTTTGTTTTATGAGGTAAGATCATGAAATCACTGAAAGAACTGTATCGAATCGGACGCGGACCGTCCAGCTCTCATACGATGGGACCGGACCGTGCTGCCCGCGTATTTCTTGAAGAACATCCGGAAGCGGATGCTTTCCGGGTGACGCTATACGGTTCACTGGCTAAGACCGGCAGAGGTCATCTGACGGATCGTGCGATCCTCGATGTCCTTGGGGAGGAGCGGACCACGCTGACCATGAATACGGAGAAGGAGGACCTTCCGCATCCGAACACCATGGAATTCACCGCTGTGAAAAAAGGGGAAACGACCGGTTTTATGCAGGCGCTTTCCGTAGGCGGCGGTGCGGTGACCATCATCGGCCGGCCGGACATGGATACGCCGGAGGTCTATCCGGAAAATTCGTTTACCGAGATCGCGGCCTTCTGTAAGAGCCATAACATGCGGATCTCCGATTATGTGGAACTGCGCGAAGGACCGGAGATCTGGGACTTCCTGACCGAGGTCTGGGACACCATGAAGGAAGCCGTTTACGCGGGACTTTCCGTGACCGGCGAGCTGGGCGGAGGGCTTCATGTGGAGCGTAAGGCGCAGTATCTTCATGAGCAGCGGCATATCGATGAGAGCCCGATGACGCGCATGAATCGCATCGTCTGTTCCTATGCGTTTGCGGTCGCCGAGCAGAATGCGGCGGGCGGGACCATCGTGACGGCACCGACCTGCGGATCCTGCGGCGTGGTGCCGGCAGCGCTTCTTTACATGAAGGAGATCAAGGATTTTAAGGAAAAGGATGTGCTGAGAGCACTTGCGACGGGCGGTATCATCGGAAACCTGATCAAAACGAATGCATCCATTTCCGGTGCGGAGTGCGGTTGTCAGGCGGAGATCGGAACCGCGTGCAGCATGTGTGCGGCGGCGCTTGCGGAGCTGCATGAGATGGGCATCGATCAGATCGAGTATGCGGCCGAGGTGGCGATGGAGCATCACCTGGGACTGACCTGCGATCCCATCGACGGTCTGGTGCAGATCCCCTGTATCGAGCGGAATGCCGTAGCGGCCATGCGTGCCATCAATGCACTGTCCCTTGCCAATTTCCTGTCCAGTACCCGTAAGATCAGCTTTGACCTCGTTGTCGAAACGATGTATGAGACCGGCGCGGATCTGAATACAAGCTACCGCGAGACCTCACAGGGCGGTCTTGCCAAGCTTTACCGTTAATTTCATAAATTAAATTGCATAAAAATGAGAGAGGCTTTCCCGATTATTATACAGATGAAACAAATCTGCATTTTCTAACGGAAAAGCCTTTACTTTATTGTGATAAAGTGATAAAGTACTAAAGTGCGTTATCAAAAACAGGAAGCGAGACTACTATGAATCGTGAAACAAGTGTATTAAACAGTATGGAAAAGATCGTATTCGAGCTGCGCGCCATTTACGCGGATCACGGATACGCACCCTATAAAATGAGTAAGTTCGAGGAGTATGACCTGTATTCGCGGAACAAGGATTTCCTGATCTCCGACGGTGTCATTACATTTACGGACCGGAACGGCAAGCTGATGGCCTTGAAGCCGGACGTGACGCTGTCCATTATCAAAAATAATTCACCGAAGCCCGGTGTGACGCGGAAGCTCTATTATGATGAAAACGTTTACCGCGTGGGCCACGGAAGCAACACCTTCAAGGAGATCATGCAGAGCGGGCTGGAGTGTATCGGAGCCATCGACAGTTATTTGATCGGCGAGGTGCTTCTGATCGCGGCAAAGAGCCTGCAGGTGACCGGCAGACGCTTTGTGCTGGATGTCTGCGAAATGGACCTTCTGCTCGCGCTCATTGAAAAAATCACGGCCGACCCGGAGATCCAGGACCGGATCTTGAAATGTGTCAGTGAAAAGAACGTGCACGGTATTGAGGCGGTCCTCAAGGAGAATGAGATCGCGGTAGAAAAGGCCGATGCCTTGAAAAAGCTGCTGTCCCTGTACGGAAAAGCGGAGACGGTGCTTCCGAAGGTGAAGGTGCTTGCGGAAGAGGAAGGTCTCGGTGCACTCACGGCCGAGCTGGAAGCCGCGCTTTCCGTGACGGAGGAGGAGACACTGAATGGGGAGATCAACATCGATTTTTCTGTGGTCAGTGACCGGAATTATTACAACGGCATCACGTTCCGTGGATTTGTGGAAGGTGTTCCGAACAGCGTGCTTTCCGGCGGACGGTACGATGTGCTGATGAAGAAGATGGGAAAGAACATCGGGGCCATCGGATTTGCGGTCTATATGGACATGCTGGAGCGGCTGATCGATGAAGAAAAGGAATATGATTTTGACCTGATGCTTCTGTATGACGACACGTCATCGCCGAAGGAGATCGCGGCAGCGGTAAAGAAGGCGCAGCGGGAAGGGAAACGGGTCCTGGCGGCACGGAGCATTCGCGAAAAGCAGAAGTTCCGCGAGATCGCGAAACTGGAGAACGGAGAGGTGACTGTCCTTGAATAACTGGATCAATATCGCGCTTCCGAAAGGAAGACTCGGCGAAAAAGTATATGATATGTTTGAACGGAGCGGATTTGAGTGTCCCTCCATTCATGAGAATAACCGGAAGCTGATCTTTGAAAATGAAGAGAAGGGCGTACGGTATTTCTGGGTCAAGCCCTCCGATGTAGCGATCTACGTTGAACGCGGAGCCGCGGACATCGGCGTGGCGGGAAAAGATATTCTGCTCGAGTACGAGCCGGAGATCTATGAACTTCTGGATCTGGATATTGGCAAATGCCGGATGGCGGTGGCTGCACCGGCGGGGTTCCGGGATGAGCCGCAGCGGACACTTCGCGTGGCAACGAAGTTCTCGAAGATCGCGAGCGACCATTACGCGGCGAAGGGCAGAGACATTGACATCATTCATCTGACCGGATCCATTGAGATCGCGCCGATCCTCGGGCTGTCCGATGTCATCGTCGACATCGTGGAGACCGGCACCACACTGCGGGAAAACAACCTGGCGGTCATTGAGGACGTGGTCCCCATCAGCGCAAGACTGATTGCAAACCGTTCCAGCTTTAAATTCAAAAACGAGAAGATCGAGGAGATCATGCGGGCACTTTCCGCATTGAAGGAGGAAAAATGATCAAGATCATGAAATACGGCGAGACGCCGAACAGCGAGATTTTTGCCCGGACCGAGCCGACGTTCAATGTGGAGTGCATCGTAGCGGACATTATCGCAAATGTAGTTAAAAACGGAGATAAGGCTGTAAAGGAATATACAGCAAAATTCGATGGCGTAGAACTTGACAGCTTTTTGGTATCACCGGAAGAAATGGACAATGCAGTGGCTTCCGTAGAGCCGGAATTCCTGGAGATCCTGGAAAAGGCCGCAGCCAACATCCGGAAATTCCACAACCGTCAGGTACGCAACAGCTTCATTATCAACGACGAGCCGGGCATCGTCATCGGCCAAAAGGTCATTCCGGTCGATAAGGCGGCCCTGTATGTACCGGGCGGCACGGCGGCATATCCGTCCACTGTTCTCATGGATGCGATTCCGGCTAAGATCGCCGGTGTCCCGGAAGTTGTCATCATTACGCCTCCCGGAAAGGACGGCAAGGTCAATCCGGTCATCCTCGCAGCGGCAAAGGTCGCCGGCGTAGACCGTATCTTCAAGTGCGGCGGCGCGCAGGCTATCGCCGCGGTCGCATACGGTACGGAGTCCATTCCGAAGGTCGATAAGATCGTCGGCCCGGGCAATGCCTTCGTTGCTGAAGCCAAGAAGCAGGTGTTCGGCAAGGTGTCCATTGACATGATCGCGGGCCCCAGTGAGATCCTGGTCGTTGCCGATGCAAACTGTGAAGCCAAGAACGTGGCAGCGGATCTTCTGTCCCAGGCCGAGCACGACAAGCTGGCCTCCGCGGTACTGGTCACGGATTCCCGGACCCTTGCGGAAGCCGTTTCCGCGGAGATCGAGCGCCAGATCCCGCTCCTTGAACGTGCGGAGATTGCCCGCGCATCCGTAGACAATAACGGTAAGATCATCGTTGCCGATGACCTGATGCGCGCCATCGAGATCGCGAACGAGATCGCACCGGAGCATCTGGAGCTTTGCGTGGACAACCCCTTCGATTATCTGGACAGCATTCGCCATGCGGGCTCCGTTTTCATGGGAAAGAATTGTCCGGAAGCCCTCGGCGATTATTTTGCCGGCCCGAATCACACACTGCCCACCAGCGGCACCGCGAAGTTCTCCAGCCCGCTGTCCGTCGATGATTTCGTCAAAAAGACCCAGTACACCTACTACACAAAGGACGCCCTTCGCAAGGTGGCTGAGGATGTCGCATATTTTGCCTGCAAGGAGGGCCTCACCGGCCACGCCAGAAGTGCGGTGGTCCGTACGGAGGATGAAGCATGAGCCGCTTTTTCAGCGAAAAGCACAGCGCGTTAGTGCCGTATGTTCCCGGGGAACAGCCCAAGGACATGAAATATATTAAACTGAATACCAACGAGGCACCGTACCCGCCGTCGGAGAAGGCAATCGCTGCATCCGCGGAGGCCGCAAAGAACCTGCAGCTGTATTCCGACCCGGAGTGCAGCGGTCTGGTAAGCGCGATCGCAGACCTGTACGGCATCGACAAAGAGGAAGTCCTGTTCACAAACGGATCCGATGAGATCCTGAATTTTGCGTTCATGGCGTATTGCGATGACAACACGCCGGCATTGTTTGCGGACATCACCTACGGTTTCTACCCGGTGTTTGCGGAGATCAATCACGTACCGTACCGTGAGATCCCGTTAAAGGACGATTTCACGATCGACATCACCGAATATTTCGGTCAGAAGTCCACGATCTTCATCGCGAATCCGAACGCCCCGACCGGCATCATGCTGACGCGGGCGGAGATCGAAGAGATCCTGAAAAACAACCCGGATAACATCGTGGTCATCGATGAAGCCTATGTGGATTTCGGCGGTGAATCCTGCGTACCGCTCATTAACAAGTATGACAATCTGCTGGTCACGCAGACCTTCAGTAAATCCCGGTCGATGGCCGGCGCCCGCCTGGGCTTCGGCATCGCCTGCAGGGAACTGATCCGCGACCTGAACACCATCAAGTATTCCACGAACCCGTACAATATTAACAGCATGACGATGGCAGCCGGCATCGGCTGTCTTGCCGACGACGAATACCGGAAGAGGGTGTGCGGCATCGTCCGGGAAAACCGTGCGTGGACCGAAGACGCGTTAAAGAAGCTGGGCTTTGAAATGACGGAGTCCAGGACAAATTTCCTGTTTGCGAAACACCCGGATATGGATGGCGGCGAGCTGTACCGGAAATTAAAAGAAAGAGGGATTTTGATCCGTCACTTTACGAAAGAACGGATCCGGGATTATAATCGAATCACGATCGGCACGATGGAGCAGATGGAAGCGTTTGTGAGTGCCGTGAAAACGATCTTAGAGGAAGCTGCTGCAGAAAGAACGGATGCGGCGACGGAGGTAAAATGAGACAGGCGGAAATCAAAAGAACCACAAAGGAAACCGATATTGCACTGGCCCTGAACGTGGACGGTACCGGTGAAAGCACGATCGATACCGGATGCGGATTCCTGAACCATATGCTGACCCTGTTTGCAAAGCACGGCCGTTTTGATCTGACCGTGACCTGCAGGGGCGATGTGGAGGTGGACTATCATCACACCACGGAGGACATCGGCATTGCGCTCGGCGAGGCCTTCTTCGAAGCGCTCGGCGACAAGCGCGGCATCACCCGTTACGGCAGCTTCGCGCTTCCGATGGATGAGACGCTGATCCTCGCTGCGGTCGATCTTTCCGGTAGAAGCTACCTGGGCTACTGCCTGGAGATCCCCACGGAGAAGGTCGGTGATTTTGATACCGAGCTCGTGGAGGAATTCTGGCTCGGCTTTGTGCGGAACGCGGAGTGCAACCTGCATATCCGGCAGCTTTCCGGCACCAACAGCCATCACATCATCGAGGGCACGTTCAAAGCCGTGGCACGTGCGATGAAGCAGGCTGTGAGCATTGATGAACTGTATAAGGATGAGATCCCGTCCACGAAAGGAGTTCTCTGATGATTGCGATCATTGACTACGGTGTCGGCAATCTTTTTTCGCTGAAGAGCTCGTTTGCGGCCATCGGCTGTGAGGCGGTCGTGACCTCGGATCCCGAAGTGATCCGCAGTGCGGACCGGCTGATTCTGCCGGGCGTCGGTGCATTCGGCGATGCTGCCGATAAGCTTCACGCGTCCGGTCTGGACGAGGTCCTCAAAGCGGAAACGGCAAACGGTAAGCCGCTCCTCGGTATTTGCCTCGGTATGCAGCTTCTGTTTGAAAAGAGCTATGAATACGGCGAGCATGAAGGGCTGGGGCTGATTCCCGGCACGGTCAAGCCCATCGCCGGTGTGATCCCTGCGGATCTCAAGATCCCGCACATCGGATGGAATGCGCTGATCTTTAAGAAGAACTGCCCGCTGTTCAAGTATATCAAAGAGGGCGACTGCGTTTACTTTGTTCATTCGTTCTATGCAGCGGACTGCGAGGACGCCCTGACTTCCACGGCGGAATACGGTGCGGAGCTGACCGCTTCCGTACAGAACGGAAACGTATACGGCACGCAGTTCCATCCGGAAAAGAGCGGTGACGTGGGACTTCGTATCCTCCGCGCGTTTGCGGAAGTGGGGAGGGAAGCATGATCCTGTTTCCTGCCATCGATCTATATGATAAAAAGGCGGTCCGTCTGTATAAAGGCGATTACGCGCAGATGACCGTTTACAGTGAGAACCCGCCGGAGATCGCGCTCGATTTCAAGGCGGCGGGGGCATCGGCCATCCACATCGTGGATCTGGAGGGTGCAAAGAGCGGCGATACGCCGAATTTTGAAACGGTCGTCCGCATTAAAAACGAGAGCGGGCTGTTCTGCGAGATCGGCGGCGGCATCCGGTCGATGGAGGTCATCGACCGCTACATGAGCGCCGGCCTGGACCGCGTGATTCTGGGAACCGCGGCGGTCACCGATGAAGCGTTTTTAGTGGACGCGGTAATGAAGTACGGGGAAAAGATCGCAGTCGGTGTGGATCTCAAGGACGGTTTTGTTGCCATCAAGGGCTGGACGGAAAAGTCCGCGCTTACGGCGGAAGCGTTTTTTGAGAAGATGAAAAACATCGGCGTGAAAACGCTGATCTGCACCGATATCAGTAAGGACGGCGCGATGCAGGGCACCAACCTTAAGCTGTACCGCGACCTTTCCGGAAAGTTTGACATGGACATCACCGCATCGGGCGGCGTATCCTCCATGGCGGACATTTTAGCGCTGAAGGATATGGACATGTACGCAGCCATCATCGGCAAGGCGTATTATACCGGTGCCATCGACCTGAAAGAAGCGGTGGAAGCCGTTCGGGAAACGGATGAGGAGGGCAACGCATGATCACAAAGAGAATTATCCCCTGCCTGGACGTTAAGAACGGCCGCGTGGTCAAGGGCGTGAATTTTGAAAAGCTGGGCGATGTGGCATCCCCGGTAGAGCTTGCCCAATATTACTCCTCCTGCGGCGCGGATGAGTTGGTGTTTTACGATATTACAGCATCGGCGGAAGGCCGTCAGCTGTTTACAGACATCCTCTGCGAGACCGCAAAGAGCGTGTTCATTCCGCTTACGGTAGGTGGTGGTATCAATTCGGTCGAGGATTTTGACCGCGTGCTGAAATGCGGTGCGGACAAGGTCAGCGTCAATTCCGGTGCGATCCGGAATCCGAATCTGGTTAAGGAAGCGGCGAATCTATACGGCGACCAGTGTGTGGTCCTGTCCGTCGATGTGAAGCGGGTGGACGGCGTGTTCCGCGTGTTTGCGAAGGGCGGCAGAGAGAATACGGGGATGGAAGCCATCGAATGGATCAAGCGGTGTGTCGGAAACGGTGCGGGTGAGATCGTGGTGAATTCCATTGACACCGACGGCGTGAAGCAGGGCTTTGATCTGGAAATGCTGGACGCGGTGTGTAATGCGGTCTCGGTACCGGTCATTGCATCGGGCGGCGCAGGAAAGATCGAGGATTTTATCACCCTGTTCAATGCGCTTCCCAAGGTGGATGCAGGTCTTGCGGCCTCCATTTTCCACTTTGGTGAGGTGGCCATCCGCGATCTGAAAGACGAAATGAAGCGGAACGGAATTCCGGCAAGAGTATAAATTTGTAGGAGAAAAACAATGATCGATATCAGCGAACTGAAATTTGATGAGAAGGGCCTGATCCCGGCCATCGTGGTCAATGCGGACACGAACAAAGTCCTGACGCTGGCTTATATGAACGAGGAGAGCCTGAAGATCTCCATGGAAAAGCAGCTGACGTGTTTCTGGAGCCGTTCCCGTCAGGAACTCTGGCTGAAGGGTGAGACCAGTGGTAATTATCAGCACATCGTGTCCATTACGGCAGACTGCGACAAGGACGCGCTGGTCGTGAAGGTTCAGCCGGACGGTCCCGCGTGCCATCTGGGTACCGAGTCCTGCTTCGAAAACGAGGTGTTTGAAAGCGATGAGAACACCGGCTTCAATCTGAACTCTCTGATGGAGCTGATCGAAGGCCGTAAGACAAACAAGCAGGAAGGCTCTTATACGACCTACCTGTTTGAGAAGGGCCTCGATAAGATCTTGAAAAAGGTCGGTGAGGAGTCCACGGAAGTCATCATCGCAGCGAAGGCAGAGGATAAGGCGGAGACCATCTATGAGATCGCGGACCTGGCATATCATGTCATGGTGCTGATGGTGGAGGCCGGCATTTCCATTGAGGATATCCACAATGAACTGAAGGGACGCCATGTCATCGACCACAAGGTCAAGCAGGAGAAAATGACAAAGTAATCAGTGTTTTGAAAGGACGGCTGTGTCCAAAGCGGACCCGGCCGGTGAGCATTATGATAGCCACGGATCTGCACACACATACCACATACTGTGACGGAAAGAACACACCGGCGGAAATGGCCGCGGCGGCATACGCACGCGGTTTTTCGCGTTTCGGGATGTCGGGGCACAGTTATGTGGCATTTGATACGTGTTGCATGTCAAAAGAGAATACGGAGCTTTATCGCGCGGAAGTACAGCGGCTCAAGAAGGAATACGAGGGGCGTATGGAGATCCTGCTTGGAGTGGAGCAGGACTTCTATTCGGAGATGCCTACGGAAGGATACGATTATGTGATCGGGAGTGTGCATTATCTGAAGGTGACCGATCCGGACACGGGAGAAGCATGTTATCCGGCAATCGATGATACCGAAGAGATCCTGAAGGCCGCCTGTGAGAAGTATTTTGCCGGCGTTATGCTTTCCGTGGCGGAGGCGTATTACGAGACGGTGGCACAGGTCGCGGAAAAGACGAACTGCGATATCATCGGACATGTGGATCTGATCACAAAGTATATTGAAAAGGACCCGCTGTTTGACACCGGGGACCCACGTTATGTGGCAGCCTGGAAGAAGGCTGTGGACCGTCTTCTGACCTGCGGGAAACCTTTTGAGGTCAATGTCGGAGCCATTGCCAGAGGATACCGGACCACTCCGTATCCGGCGCCGGAGATCATCGCGTATATCAAAGAACGTGGCGGAAAGCTGGTGCTGTCGAGCGACAGTCATTCGGCGGAGAATGTAGGGTTCGAATTCGAAAAGTGGGGAGAAATGATATAAAACGCGCCTGCAAAACTCAAAAAGACCGGATATCGTATCCGGTCTTTTTCAAACAGTTGCCGAGGATGCTGCGAATCTGCAGTTCGCGACCATAGGCCGCTCATTACTTGCGCACAAACTCAATGTACGCATAATTCATCAGCCCCGTCCTCACGGTCTTCAGCGTCAGCACATGCAGACCTTCCGTCAGTTCCACGGTCGTAAGATCCACCCAGTGATTCCAAATATGCGGATGGGTGGTCTCCGGAATGAACAGCTCACCGGTCAAAGCCTTCACCGCCCAGATCGTAATAAGCACAAAAGACCTTGCCCGGGATGGCCTGCGGGACAGCGGGATGGTGTGGATCACCGTAAGGGGTTCCGAGATAGTTGTTCAGCATAAGATGTTCTCCTTTTAAAACAATTCTTCCTCTTCCATGTTCCAGTGCTCCCAGAATTCGGTTCCGCACCATTTCTGTTCCAGCATCGCCCGGTGCGTCGTCTCGATGTTGCACCACTCGTTGATGCCGGACAGTCCGAAGGCACGCCAATCGGCAAAGAACTTTTCGATCTCCGCCGCATCGAATTCGTTCCGGAGCATAGTCTTTCGTTTTAAGCGGACCCAGCGGATGGAAAGCCGGTTTTTTTCCACGCGCCACAGCCGGAGCGGGTCGTTCTGAACCTTGGCCGCCGCCCTGTCAAAGAACGCCTCGTATTCATCCAGCAGTTCCTCGCGGAGGAACGGGGCGATGGGATCGTCGTTGAAGCCCACGTGGATGTTTTCTTCCTCGACAACATCGCACAGGCGGTTCAGGTAGGCATCGAGGTCATCGGCCGCGGGACCGTAGTAGTATTCCAGGAATTCCCGACGGTGCTTTTCGAGATCGCAGTCGGGATCCCACAGCATTTTGGTGATCAGGTAGAGACGGAGCTCGTTAAAGTCCACACCGCCGCGGGAGGCACCGTTTGCCTGTTCAAAAACACCGCGCACGTTGTTTTTCACCATGGCTTGAAGGTTCTTCTGCAGGCAGCGCCAGTTGGGATGCGGCGTGGGATAATGCCGGAAGCAGGTCGTGTAGTCCCAGATATACATCCGGTCACAGATCTGTCCCCATTCCCGCAGATCGTCGATGAAGCGGGTCTTTGAACCGTCGGGACGAGTCAGCATGCGGGTCTCATCATCGCAGGTCTCAAAAGGATGCGCGAAGCAGGCCTCGATGGAGCACAGCCGTACGCAGACATTATGCCGGTTCCTCGTGAAACGCGGCGCCTGACGCGTGTGCTGGTACGCCAGCGTATCAAAAATGACGTTCGGGAATTCCGGCTCCAGCGCCTCGGCGACAGCATTGACAAAACGGATCAGATTGGCAGCGGGCGAGCCCTCTTCCCGATCGACCTTCACGCAGTTTTCGCACTGGCAGTGAATATCCCAGTCGTTCTGCGACAGCGAGATGATGCGGCAGCCCGGGTGCGCAAGAAGTGCTTTCCGCGTCCGGTCGATTGCAATATCCAGAAGCTCCGGATTCGTAAGACACAGCTGGTAGCGGCCGCCGGAAAGGCGGACGCGCTCACCATCGACCAGAGCGAAGAACTCCGGATGCGTCTCCCCGAACTCCTCCAGCGGGATCAGATTCGCAAAGGAATGAACAAAATAGGCATAGGAAAGATGCCCGCCCATACGCGCGGGGATCGGATGGAAATGGCCGTTCAGACGGCATTTGACTGCAAAGCGGGGATGCGTGGTGACATCGAAATAATTGTGCTCGCGGTATTCCAGCACCGGCCTTTTCCGGATGGAAAGCAGACCGGTCTCAAGGGTGTCGCAGGTCGGGATCTTTTCCACGGTGCTCGTGAAAAAACGGCAGCCCATCTGCTCCAGAAATTCATAGACACCGTAGATGATACCGCGGTTTCCGCCGTTGATGCGGAGAGCGGTACCGGTGGCCTCGATGGCATAACCGTCTTCCCCAAGGTCCGAAACGGGGAGGGTGGAAGCAGCCCCCAGGAAAATGCCCGGGCATAAAGCACCGGCCGGTGAGGCTGATCCGGCGCAGGCTGAAGCGTCTTCGGAAGCCTCGATCGCAAACGGCGCCGCGGTCATGCGGCCCAGATAGAAGCGGAGCTCCTTTGCGGCATAGAGCACGGTGGAGTCCGGATCCTGGAGATCCTGTTTTGTGATATGGATCGCGGACAACGCAGCGCGGTTTTCAGTAAGAAGCATATAAGGTCCTCCCAGCATTCAGGTTAATTTTACAATAACACTTTGAAAACAGAATACAAGAAGCAAAAACTCAATATTTGTATTGATTCGCGTATGGATCGGCGCCATAATAGATACGGAATGTGAGAATGCCGCGAAATGCGGTGAAGCGTTGTGAAAGCGCAGCATTGTTGAAGTGAAGCTTTGTCAAAACAGAGGAAAGGAGCGGAAATGGCCACACGTTTGATTTTTCATGTCGATGTCAACAGCGCCTTTCTGTCCTGGGAAGCCGCGCGGCGTGTGAAGGAGGGCCTTCCGGACCTCCGCCTCATTCCGTCCGCCGTGGGCGGCGACCCGCAGTCCCGCACCGGTATCATTACGGCAAAATCCATTCCCGCGAAAAAGTACGGCGTCACGACCGGCGAACCCGTGTCGATGGCCCTTCGCAAATGCCCGGACCTGGTGCTTGTGAAGTCGGACTTTGACCTCTATACGAAGTGCTCCCACGCGTTCAAGGACATCTGTCAGTCGTACGCCCCGGTCATGGAATCCTTTTCCATCGACGAGGTCTTCCTGGACATGACCGGTACCGGCCTGATCTACCCGGATCCGGTCGCCACGGCGCATGAAATCAAGGACAGGATCCGCGATGAACTGGGTTTCACGGTGAACATCGGCATCGGACCGAACAAGCTGCTTGCCAAGATGGCTTCGGACTTCACGAAGCCGGACCGTGTGCACACGCTGTTTTCCGATGAGATCGAAAAGAAGATGTGGCCGCTTCCCGTGGGCGATCTTCTGTTCCTCGGCAAGTCCTCCGCGGAGAAGCTGAACCGGATGGGGATTCGGACCATCGGCGAACTGGCGCGCATGCCGGAGAAGGAGCTTCAGCGGATCCTGGGCGAAAAGGCAGGCCACGCGCTGCATCTTTCCGCGAACGGCATCGATGACTCTCCGGTCCGCGACAAACCGGAGGAGGCCAAGGGCTACAGCGCGGAGACCACGTTTGAGGAGGACATCGTGACCTATGAACAGGCCGAGCCCATTTTGTTAAACCAGACCGATGTCGTCGCCCGACGTATGCGCCGGGACGGCAAAAAATGCACCTGCGCTTCCGTCATGATCCGCACCACGGCCTTCCACACGCATACGCACCAGCGGAAGCTGTACAACCCCACGGACGTGACCGATGAGATCTATGCCGTGATCCGCGAGCTCCTCCACGAGACCTGGCACGGCGAGTCCCTCCGTCTTCTGGGCGTGCAGATCACCGACCTCACGGAAGAGGAGTTCACACAGTTCTCGCTCTTTGAGGAACCGGGGGATCACGATAAAAAGAAGAAGCTGGATGCGGCCATGGACGCGATCCGCGACAAGTACGGCAAGAACTCCGTGAAGCGCTTGAGTACGGTGCAGACGGACGGAAGGATCGGTCGGAAAGCGAAGGCGGAGATGGACGCGGATACGGACGAGGAACGCTGAAGGAAATGGCGATTTCACTTGATTTATCAAACAAAATTTGCCATAATGAAAAACGTGCATTTGAAAGATAAACGCTTAGCGTAAAAAGGAGTATACTATGGCAGAAAATTGTAATCATAACTGTTCTTCATGCTCATCAAACTGTGCGGATCGCGATCCCAAGAGCCTGCTTGAGCCGCAGAACGAGTATTCCAATATCAAAAAAGTCATCGGCGTTGTCAGTGGCAAGGGCGGTGTAGGCAAGTCCCTCGTCACTTCCCTTCTGGCAGCTTCCATGAGAAACCGCGGCGCAAACACCGCAGTGCTGGATGCCGATATCACCGGCCCGTGCATCCCGAAGGCATTCGGCCTGAAGGACCGCGTCGTGGGCGATGAAAACATCATGTACCCGGTCGTTTCCGCAGCCGGCACCAAGGTCATTTCCATGAACCTGATGCTTCCGGATGAGTCTACTCCGGTCCTCTGGAGAGGCCCGGTCATCGGCGGCGTGATCAAGCAGTTCTGGAACCAGGTCGCCTGGGGCGATGTGGATTATATGTTCGTGGATATGCCTCCGGGAACCGGCGACGTAGCCCTGACGGTCTTCCAGTCCCTTCCGGTCGATGGCATCATCGTTGTCACCTCCCCGAACGAGCTGGTCGGCATGATCGTTGAGAAGGCTGTCCGCATGGCTGACATGATGAACATTCCGGTCGTCGGCCTTGTTGAGAACATGTCCTATTTCGAGTGCCCGAACTGCAGCGAGAAGCATTACATCTTCGGCGAGAGCAAGGTCGCAGCCATGGCGGATCAGTACAACATCGATGCTGTTGCACAGCTTCCGATCGACCCGCGTGTTCCGGCCGCTTACGATAACGGTGAAATCGAAAACGTGGAATTTGAAGCGCTCGACACGATCCTTGCAAAGATCGAAAGCCTGTAATTCCGGCACAGAATCCATACAACAGAAAAGACCGTCCGCACCTTCCGGTGGGACGGTCTTTTTTATTCGTTTTTTTCTTCCGGTTCGATCAGGTTCAGGATCGTGTAGAGCTCCTGGCCGGCATCCGGCGCGGGACACACGACTTCCGGCTTCAGATCGCGGTTTACACGGCAGATCTGCGGGCCTTTGTCCTTGGACCCGGCGATCAGGTAGTAGTAGAGATCGCTTTCATCGACGATCATGTAAATGCGATGCGCGCAGCCCGGCTTACAGTCGCGCTCCGGCATGCTGAGGCGGAGGATCGCAGTGTCCTCATCCGGAGCGACGGAGAAGACCGTGAACTCCTCGGTGAGGTAGGGGTACATGCGCTTGTTTTTATAGGATTCCTCAAACAGTTCATCGACCAGCTCCTCCTTGCGAAGAACCAGTTCATCGATAAAGGCTTTACCGCTGTCGTAGAACTTTTTGGCAAGGAACTGGTTTTCGAACTGTATGCGTTCCAGGTGATTGATCTGTTCATCGGTCAGAACGACCTTTTTCACTCCGGTCTTTTCCGGGTCGGCGACCTTGGCACCGTTCTCCATCATCGTAAGAAGGATCGTGTCCAGACGGATGTTCTGGCTGAAGGCGTTGATCACAAGGCCCTGCAGCTTGCCTTCGGATTTTTGGACGATGTTCAGCGCGGAAGCGAAGGGAAGAAAGATCGCGCCCTTCATCTGCGGCGATTTGTCAAGATGGTCCTTGGAGGTGAATACCGCAAGATACTGCTTTCCGTCGGAACCGTTCAAAATGACCGGAGCCGGCTTTTTGTTGGCATCCGGTGCGGCAAGAAGGAAAATGACGGCGGTCTTCAGCTTTTCAAGGATGAGGTCCAGATCCTCCGGTGCCCGCGTGTTTTTGTAGGTGTCGATCTGCGCCTCGAGTTCGGGGTTGCTTACCGGCGGAAGGACCGGTCTTCCGGGACGGCCGTTGTTAATTCTATTCATGAAATACTCCTGACTGATTCCTGTAAAAAATGTCCGGAGGCATTTTGATGCTTCTCGCAGACCCGTTCATTATAACGCGAAAAACGGGAAAGGTCAATTTCAAGCCTTTATTGAACTTCAGGTGTCTTCGTGGTAGAATAAATTTCAAATGGGCGTTTGCCCGATCACTAAGTTTTTAAGGCAGGAGAAGAGCGATGGCAGGCAATTTCGGCGATATGATGAAGCTCGCGCAGGCGTGGAATGTTTTTAAGGGAAATCATCCCAAGTTCCCGGCGTTTGTGAACGCACTGAAGAATACGGGAATCGAAGAGGGGACGATCATTGCGATCTCCGTGACGCCTCCGGGCGGGGAACCCATCGAGTCCAATATCCGCGTGACGGCGTCGGACCTGGAACTGTTCAAGTCTTTGAGAGATATGCAGCCGTAAGAGACGGGCACCGGACAGGCGCGGGCCCGTTACATCAAACAACAGTGGAGAGACAGCGATGAACATCAGAAATTCCGTACCGGCGGATCTTCCGGAGATCCAGCGTGTTTACAGTGCGGCCCGCGCATTTATGAAGGCGACCGGAAACCCGAACCAGTGGGGCGATACAAGTCCCGAGACCCGGCTCATTCTGGGCGATTTTGAGAATGGGACCGGCTACGTGGTTGAGGAGGAGGGAAAGATCGTCGGCGCGTTCGCGTTTATATTGGGCGAGGATCCGACCTATAATTACATCGAGGATGGACAGTGGCTGAATGACGAGCCCTACGGCACCATTCACCGCATTGCGTCCGATGGTTCCGTCCGCGGCATCTTTGAGGAAGCGCTTGCGTTCTGCAGCGCACGCACAAAGAACGTCCGTATCGACACGCATCATGACAACCGGGTCATGCAGCACAAGATATTGAAAAACGGATTTACCCGCTGCGGTATCATTTATATCGCAGACGGATCGGCCCGGATCGCCTATCAAAAGGTGACCGGATAAGGGGCTTTATGGAAGAAATCAAAGAAAAGGTAATTCTGGTCGGGGTTCAGCGTGATCGCGGCGAAAACATGGAAATTTCGCTTCAGGAGCTGCGTGAGCTGGCCATGACGGCAGGCGCGGAGACGGTGGGCATCGTGATCCAGAACCGCGAGGCTGTTCACCCCGGCACATACATCGGAAAGGGCAAGATCGACGAGGTCGCGGAGCTCCTTTACCGCACCGGCGCGACCGGCATCATCTGCGATGACGAGCTGTCCCCGGCACAGATGAAGAATCTGGAGGACGCCCTGGACACCAAGGTCATGGACCGCACGGTCGTCATTCTGGACATCTTCGCGTCCCGCGCGGCTACATCGGAGGGCAAGATCCAGGTCGAGCTTGCGCAGGCCCGCTACTCACTGACGCGCCTCGCCGGCTTCGGTACGTCCATGTCCCGTTTGGGCGGCGGCATCGGCACCAGAGGCCCGGGTGAGACCAAGATCGAGACGGACCGCCGACGCATCCGGAACCGCATTTCCCAGCTCAAGGAAGAACTTCGCGAGGTCGTCAAACGCCGCGAGGTCACCCGCTCCCTTCGCGAGAAGAATCATGTACCGGTTGCAGCGATTGTCGGCTACACGAACGCCGGAAAATCCACGCTGCTCAATAAACTGACGGACGCGGGCGTCCTTTCCGAGGACAAACTCTTCGCGACCCTGGACCCCACCACACGTTCATTAAAGCTTCCTGCCGGTGAAACGGTCCTGTTCACGGACACGGTCGGCTTTATCAACAAGCTGCCGCACCATCTGGTCGATGCGTTCCGCAGTACCCTCGAGGAGGCTAAATACGCTGATGTGATCATCCACGTGGTCGATGCCTCCGACCCGGAAGCGGACACCCACATGCAGGTCGTCTACGATACCCTGCACGGCCTCGGTGTCTCGGGGAAGCCCATCATCACGCTGTTCAACAAGATCGACCGGCTGGAGGATCCCGGCTACTTCCGCGACCCGATGGCGGAAAAGACCCTGAAGATCTCCGCGAAGACCGGCGAGGGCCTGGACGTGCTTCTCACCGCGGTGGAGGATCAGTTGAAAGGCTCCAAGGTCTACATCGAGCGTCTGTACGCCTTCCATGAGGCCGGCAAGATCCAGCCCATCCGTAAATACGGACAGCTGGTATCGGAGGAATATACGGAAAACGGTATCTATATCAAAGCCTGGGTACCGAAGGAATATGCAAACCTTCCGCGGGAAGAGGAGTACTGATCCCTGAGGAAACAGTACTTTCACGGGATGGGAGAGGAGATTAAGATGAAAAAGTATGATCTTTGTGTTGTGGGCGGCGGCTTCTCCGGCACGATGGCGGCCTGCGCCGCCGCAAGAGACGGACTGAGCGTTCTCCTTTTGGAAAAGAGCGGCGCTTTGGGCGGCGCGGCAAACGTCAATTACGTTCTGCCGTTTATGAACTTTAACTACCGGAATCGCGAGATGAACGAAATGCGTCCGCTTTCCAAGGGGTTGTTTCTTGAATTTATCGGACGCATGCAGGAGATGGGCGCGCTGCTTCATGAGGCCTGCATCCATTTCAATGAGGAATATCTGAAGATTGTCCTCGACGATATGACCGGTGACTACGGCGTGGACGTGCTGTTCCATTCCACTTTCATCGGCGCGGATACGGAGGACAGCGCGGACGGAAAGAAGATCGTGAAGAAGGTCCGTTTCATGAATGTGAACGGTGTGATGGAGGCGGAAGCCGACCGTTTCATCGATGCGACCGGTGACGGACTTCTGTTTGCAGACGCGGGCTGCGAGTATCACATCGGCCGTGAGGGCGATCACAAGACCCAGCCGATGACCCTGTGCTTCCGCATGGGCAAGGTCGATGTGGACCGTTACTATCGTGAAGACCGGAAGAAGATCAATGATCTTTGGAAGGAAAAACTGGCTGCCGGCGAACTTCTGAACCCGCGCGAGGACGTTCTGATCTTCCGCCATCTGACGTCCGATGTTCTGCATCTGAATTCCACCCGTGTTCTCGGAAATCCGACGGATCCCTTTGAACGCAGTAACGCAGAGAAGACCGCGCGTAAGCAGATGCTGGAGCTGTTCAATTTCCTGAAGGAAAACGCACCGTCCTGCAAGGACGCGACGATCCTTTCCTCATCCTTTGAGATCGGTGTTCGCGAGTCCCGCATGGTGGAGGGACTTTATACCATCAACACGCAGGATATCCTGGAATGCCGCAAGTTTGACGACGCGATGACTGCCGGAAACTACGACATCGATATCCATTCTCCGGACGGCAGCGGCACCACCCATTTCTGGATCCCGGACGGCGACTTCTACACGATCCCGTATCGCGCCTGTGTGCCGAAGGACGCGGAGAATCTCTGGGTCGTCGGTCGCTGCATTTCTTCCACGCATGAGGCTCAGGCGGCGTACCGCATCATGCCGATCGTTGCGTGCATCGGCGAGGGCGTGGGCATCATGACCGCCGTCGCGAAGAAAAACGGACAGAAGAACTACGAAATTACCGACGAGCAGGTCCGCGAGAGCATGGATGCGCGCGGACTGGTCGAGGGCCATTAATACATCAAGGAGGACTATTTATGCAGAATTACACTCATCACATTCCGGTCAAGCTCTGCTTTGGCGAAGGACAGATCAAGGTGCTCGGTACGGAGATCAAAAAGATCGGTACGAACGTGCTGCTGACTTACGGCGGCGGTTCCATTAAGAAGACCGGACTTTACGATACGGTCATGGGCATTCTGAAGGATGCGGGATGCACGGTCACCGAGCTTTCCGGAATCGATCCGAACCCGAGAATCACTTCGGTAGAAGAAGGCGTCAAGCTGTGCAGGGAAAACAACATCGACGTGATCCTGGCAGTGGGCGGCGGAAGCACCATCGACTGCTCAAAGGCCATTGCGGCGGGCGTATATTATGACGGCGATCTGTGGGAAATGTGCAGCAGCTTCCACGGTCTTTTAAAATCTCTTCCGCTCGTGGATGTGCTGACCTTAAGCGCAACGGGCACGGAATTCGATCCGTTTGCGGTCATCACGAACATGGACACCAATCAGAAGTGCGGCGGTATGTATGCTTATCCGGTGGTCTCCATCTGTGACCCGACCTATACCTGCACGGTCTCCGCATATCAGACCGCAGCCGGCTCTGCCGATATCATGAGCCACTGCTTTGAGGATTACATCGGTCGTGAGATCGGTACAGAGATCTCCGAGGGCCTGTCGGAGACCATGCTGAAGACGGTCATGAAGTATTGCCCGATCGCGATCAAGGAGCCGAACAACTATGAAGCGCGCGCGAACCTGATGGCGGCGTCCAACATTGCCTGCGCGGGTATCGCAAGCTACGGTAAGGGCGGCTCCGGCTGGCCGTGCCACGCCATGGAGCATGAGCTTTCCGCATTCTATGATATTACGCACGGTGTCGGTCTTGCGGTCCTGACTCCCCGCTGGATGCGCTACATTCTGGCAAAGGATGTGTCGATCCTTCCGCGTCTTGCACGCTTTGGCCGTAACGTCATGGGCGTCACCGGTGACGATGACATGAAGGTTGCGGTAGAGGCCATCGACAAGCTGGAAGCGTACTTCAAGTCCACCGGCATTCCGATGACGCTGACCGAGCTTGGCATCGGCGAAGAGAATTTCGCAAAGATGGCAGCACAGGCCAATACCGGGAAAGCGATGGAAAGATGCGACATCTCACTGACGGAAGCGGATGTCGTGGAGATCTACAGAGCGTGCCTGTAAGACAAAAATAACGAGTGGGCAAATGCCCACTCGTTTGATATTGAGACGATGGAGGATCGAAGCGCGGAACAATAAAGCCCGGCGATCCGCTGATCCGGATGTACAAAAGCATCGACTCTCGCTGCATTCCGGAGGACTTTATTGAAAATCCGGAGATCCTGTACGGGGACTGAACACTTCCCGCTCAAGGATCCTTACGAATTCTTCCAAACCGATCTGATCCTCTTCGCTGAAGCGTTCAAAGACCGGACTGTCAATGTCCAATACGCCGATGACCGTGTTCTCCCGGCGGATCGGAATGACGATCTCGGAATTGGAGGCGCCGTCACAGGCGATGTGTCCCGGAAACGTATGGACGTTTGCGATCCTTTGTGTGCGGTCTTCTTTGGCGGCAGTACCGCAGACCCCTTTTCCGACCGGGATCTCGATGCAGGCGGTCTTCCCCTGGAACGGTCCCAGAACGAGGATCCCGTCTTCAATCAGATAAAAGCCGGCCCAGTTCAGTTCCGGCAGGGCGGAATAAAGAAGGGCGGAAGCATTGGCCAGATTGGCCGTCCGGTGCGGAACGCCCTGTACAAGGGATAAAAGCTGGCTGTTCAGTAATCTGTAGTCGGTCATATCGGTCCTTTCGCGATCGGTATCATTATTCGATCCCTTTTATTATAAGCATTTTTTTATTAACAACTCAAGCAAAATATGCTATGT
The DNA here is from genome assembly GCA_002315555.1 of Lachnospiraceae bacterium UBA1759. Classification (GTDB taxonomy): domain Bacteria; phylum Bacillota; class Clostridia; order Lachnospirales; family Lachnospiraceae; genus UBA1267. Next base: position 380,672 of record DCHF01000055.1, read on the forward strand.
TGTATTCAGATGCAGCCGATGTTTCCGCATCCGTAGAGCGGGGAAAGCTGAAACGGCTGGACGGGAGTGTATCATGAAAATCGTACTTGCGGGTGCCGGCGGTTATGCCGGACTTTATGTGGATCAGTTTCTGGAGGATCAAAACGACATTGAATGGGTGGGCGTGTGCGATCCGTTCGTGAAAAGTGCGCCTTCTTATGAGAAGATCGTCCGGGCGGGTGTTCCGGTATATGATTCCCTGGAAGAGTTTTACCGGGACAACACAGCGGACCTCTGCTGTATTGCCGTTCCGACCTACCTCCATGAGCCGATGAGCCGTTATGCGGCGGAGCACGGCTCCTGTGTGCTGGTTGAAAAGCCGGCCGCCCCCATTGCGGAAAAGGTGGAAAACATGATCCGCGCGGAGGAGGAGACCGGAAAGTTCATTGCCGTCGGTTTCCAGTGGTCCTATTCCAAGGCGATCCAAACGCTGAAAAGGGATATTCTGGACGGCGTGCTCGGAAAGCCGGTGGCGCTGAAAACGTTTATCAGCTGGCCGCGCAACAATGCGTATTTTACCCGCGGTACCGGCTGGGCCGGAAGGATCACGCGGGATGGCGAGCTTCTTCTGGATTCCATCGCCTCCAACGCCTGCGGCCATTATCTCCACAACATGTTTTTCGTGCTCGGCAGGACCATGGAGGAAGCGGTTGAAGCGGTCTCTGTTGAAGGTGACTGCCTGCGTGCCAATGCAATCGAAAACTTTGACACCTGTGCGCTCCGTTTCCGCACTGCGGACGGGACGCCGCTTCTCATCGTGGCATCCCACGCATCCGGTGTGAGCCGGAATCCGGAGTTTGTGTATACGTTTGAAAATGCGGTCGTACGCTTTGCGGAGGACGAGGGAAGCCGGATCGTGGCGGAGTTTAAGGACGGTACCGTGAAGGAATACGGAAACCCGTTTGAAAATTCCCACGCGGAGAAGGTCCATGCCTGCATGCGGGCAGCGGAAGAGGGCACACGGCCCATCTGTACGGCAAAGACGGCGCTGCCGCATGTGAAAGCCGTGGAGATGGTCTATCATGAAATTCCGATCGTTGATTTCCCGAAGGAAAGCATCCACGTCGATGAAAAGACGAACGGACTATATGTGGAAGGTCTTTACGAAAAGATCGTCCGGGCGTATGATGAAGGAAAGACACTTTCCGAGATTTGAGAAAACGGTACCTGTGTACAGGAAAAATGCTTGAGAAATGAGGAGCGGATATGAGTAAGAAAGTCAAGAAAGATAATCCGAAGAAGCAGGCTACAAAGAGTCGCATCGAAAAGACGGTCGATGCTACCAAGACCCTTCTCGCTGCTGCGGAAAAGGGGGAAAAGGTGACGGGGGCCATTCGGAAATTCGTGCTTCCGGTCGCGCTTCTCGCTTTTGTGACCTGGGCATATTCCTCGTTAGAGGTGGACCCGAGAAAGGATTGATCCCTGTCCGGGAATGACCATGAACGAGAAGAATAAAGGCAGGATCGCGATGGCGGCCACAGCAGTGCTGTGGGGGCTTGCGGGCGTTTGCGTAAAATCCATCACGTGGAGCTCGCTGTCCATTATGTCCGTGCGCAGCCTGATCTCTTTGATCATGCTGCTGTGCCTTCGCAGGTCCCTGAAGATCCGTTTTACAAAAGCGAATATTTTCGGCGGTATCATGATGATGCTGACCGGCACCCTGTACATGCAGGCCATCAAAATGACGACGGCGGGAACGGCCATCGTCCTGCAGTATGTAGCGCCGATCCTGATCTATCTTTACGCGGTCCTTTTCAAAAGGCGGCGGATACGGATCACGGAGGTGTTCATCATCATTGCGGTCTTTGGCGGCTGTGTGCTCAGCTTTTCCGATAATCTGGATGCGCGTCATGTGATCGGAAACCTGCTCGGTCTGGCGTCCGGCGTCACGTATGCGGCGCAGATCATCTGCATGAACCGGGCCGATTGCGAGTCCGAGGACAGCACGATCATCGGCAACATGATGGGCTTTTTGTTCCTGTTACCGTTCCTGTTTATGGACCGCGGACTGACCTTTACCTTCAATAACCTGTTCTTCGTAGCGGTGATGTCGGTATTCCAGTACGGCGTGGCCAATATCCTGTTTGTATACGGTATCGAGCGGATCGAGGACGTGGAAGCTTCGCTGATCCTGACTATCGAACCGGTCTTCAACCCGATTCCCGTAGCCATTTTCTGCGGGGAAATGATGACGGCGCGCGGGATCATCGGCGCGGTCATCGTCATTGTATTCGTAACGTTGTACAGCGTGCTTCCGACCATTGAAAAGAAATTGCGGCCGGATCCCGCAGCCTGATAAAAAAGACCTCTTCCGGGCACCGGGTGCCTTAGAAGAGGTCTTTTTAATTCTGTCTCTCAAGTTTTCGGAGTTAATATCCGGTCTCTTTTTGACTTTATCTTCAGCATTATTCTCCGGAATTCCGCTTTAACAGCGCGTACATGCCCTTCATAAGCAGCGTCGGGTCCAGGAGGATCTCATGCTGCGCGTACGGGGCAATGAACGGGGACAGACCGCCGGTCGCAACGACGGTGCACTTTTTCCCGGTCTCCTCCTCCATGCGTTCGATGATGCCGTCCATCAGTCCGGCGGTACCGTAAATGATGCCGCTTCGCATGGAATCGACCGTATTCCGGCCGATGGCCGTCTTGGGCGGCTCCAGGGAGATCGATGGCAGGGCGGAGGTGCTCTGTGCGAGCGAGTTCAGCGAGGTACGCACACCGGGACAGATCAGCACGCCTTCCACCATTTTTTCTTCGGAGACCATGGTCGCAACGGTCGCGGTGCCCATGTCAAAAGTGATGACCGGCAGCGGATACTGCGAAATGGCGCCGGCCACATCGGACAGAATGTCATGACCGACCGAATGCGGGTCGTCCACGTGGATACTGTACCCGAGGTCGATGTCTGAAGAGATCTCCAGCACATCGCAGGGAATCACGCTCTCCATGGCTTCCTTCAGCGGTTTGGTGACATTCGGAACGACCGATGAGATCGCGGAGGCAGTCACCTCGGCCGGGGAAACGTCGTGGAGACGGAAGATCGTTGCGATGTCCACCGCATATTCCAGCGCCGTTTTTTCACGGTTCGTATGGATGCGCTCAAAGAAGAGCGGTTCGGGATCATAGTCCGGATGGAGCGCAAAGCAGATATTGGTATTGCCGATGTCCGCGGTCAGAATCATTTTGCAGCCTCCTTTTCTCCGTAATAGATGAGGGTCAGGCCCTTTAAGGACAGGAATTCATCCACGATGACCGGATGACGGAGGAACGGGGCCGGAACGGAGGAATACTTCCCGGTGGCCACGATCACGGGTTCACGGAAGGCATCGCCCTCGAGCTCGCGGAGTTCATCGGTCATACGGGTGATGATGGCGTCGATCATGCCGGCGTTACCGTAGACCACACCGCCATTCATACATTCCACAGTGCTCCGTCCCAGGGCGGTCACTGCTTTTTCGGGACTGATGGGCGGAAGCTGAGCCGTGCCGCCGGACAGCGCGTCCACGGAGGACTGAAGGCCGGGCAGGATGGCGGTTCCGAGGAAAGTCCCTTCGTTGTCGATGATGCCGATGACAGTCGCCGTGCCCATGTCGATGATGACAGCAGGCGCGCCGTATTCCTCACGGACGGCGACGGCATTGACGACCAGGTTGGAACCGAGCTCCTTCGGGTCGTCGATGGCGATCTTCAGCATATGAGTATCCGCGGCGCGGACGATCATCGGTGTGAAGGAAAAGACGCGCGCGACGGAGGCCTGCAGGATCGCGGTCAGCTGCGGGACCACAGAGGAGATGATGCCGCCCTCCGGGACGGTCACATCGACACCGTGGAGACGGAAGGCGTTGTAAATATCGACCGCGTATTCCAGGTCGGTCTTTTTCAGGTTGGTGGAAACGCGCTCCAAAAAGACCGCACGGTCTTTTTCCATGCAGCCGAAGGTGATGTGCGAATTTCCGATATTGACGGTCAGGATCATAGGGATGCTCCTTCAAAATCTACAACTTTGCAGATACATTTTATGGTATCTGTGTTATTGTAATCGTAGCAGAAGTCGTTTCAAATTGCAACACACAGGCATCTGTGTTACAGTAGAAGACGGAGTGTGAAACTATGAAAGAAACAAATAAGACCGAACTTTTTGAAACTATGCCGGTCCCGAAGGCCATTACAAAAATGGCGGTCCCGACCGTTCTTGCCATGCTGGTTATGGTGATCTATAACCTGGCCGATACCTATTTTGTCGGTATGCTGAATGATCCGATCCAGACAGCAGCGGTCACGCTTGCCGCACCGGTGCTTCTTGCATTTAATGCTGTGAACAATCTTTTCGGCGTGGGATCGTCTTCGATGATGAGCCGTGCGCTCGGCCTCAAGGAATACGATACCGTGCGGAAAAGCTCGGCATTCGGCCTGTACAGTGCATTGATCTGCGCACTGTTATTTTCCGTGTTTGCAACGATCTTCCGCCAGCCGCTCCTTCATCTTCTGGGGGCGGAGGAGGAGAACATGGCGGCGACCTCCGCGTACATGTTCTATACGGTCACCCTCGGCGCGGCGCCGTGCATTCTGCACATCGTTATGTCCTATTTGTTCCGATCGGAAGGGGCATCGCTTCATGCGGGCATCGGCACGATGAGCGGCTGTTTTCTGAACATTCTTCTGGACCCGTTTTTCATCCTCCCGCAGTTCCTTAACATGGGGGCTGCCGGCGCGGGTTTTGCGACCATGATCTCCAATACCGTGGCGCTCCTTTATTATCTGGTCCTGCTTTTCGTTCGCCGCGGCAAGACCTGCATTTCCGTGGATCCCAGAGATTTCCGTCCGTCCAGGCGTATCGTAAAAGAGGTCTTTGGCGTAGGTGTTCCGGCCTGCATCCAGAACCTGTTAAACGTGACCGGTATGACGATCCTGAACAATTTCTGTGCGGCATTCGGCTCGGAAGCCGTTTCTGCTATGGGCATTTCGCATAAGATCACGATGATTCCGATGTACATCGCCCTCGGTATGTCCCAGGGCGCCATGCCGCTTGTGGGCTATAATTATGCCTCCGGCAATGTCAAACGCATGAAGCAGGCGGTCACGTTCACGGTCAAGGTGGCCGTGTCGATCTCCGTGGCCGGCGCGATCCTCTACTGGTTCTTTGCGGGCTCGATCATGAAGGCCTTTATGGAGAATACGCTGGTCGTTCAGTACGGCTCCGCATTCATCCGCGGCTTCTGTCTGGCACAGCCGTTCCTAGCGATGGATTTCATCGCCGTCGGCGTCTTCCAGGCCTGCGGCATGGGCTCCCGTTCACTGCTCTTTGCGATCCTTCGTAAGATCGTCCTGGAGATCCCGGCTATCATCGTGCTGAACATCATCTTCCCGATGTACGGCCTTTCCTACGCACAGCTTGTTGCGGAGGTCATTCTTGCCACCGCGGCAGTGATCTTCCTTGCCCGGATCTTCCGGAAGCTTGAAAAAAGGTGATTTATGAGAAACAATGGTATGAACAGCAATATGGACGTCCGCGATTATACGGACCCGATCTGCCCCTTTGATTTTTCCATGTGGCGGAAGGATGCACCGGTGCATTCCATTCCCGTGGACCGTGTGAAGGAAAAAGAGGACGATTATTTCTCAAGAAACGATTATGCCGGCGCGGAGCGTCATCTGAAATACTGGTTGACGGAAGCGGAAGCCGGAAATGATGTCCGCGGCGCGTTTTATATCCACAACGAACTAATGGGGATCTACCGGTCATCGGACCGGAAGGAGGAGGCGCTCCGGGAGGCGCAGACAGCACTTTCCATGACGTCGCTTCCGGTCATCGGCGAGGAGTCCACGGCCGCAGCAACCGCTTATGTCAACGCGGCGACCGTATATAAGGTCTTCGACATGGCGGCGGAAGCACTGCCGATGTACGAGAAGGCCCGGATCGTTTATGAACAGAACATTCAGCCCGGAGACTGGAAAATGGGCGGCCTGTATAACAATATGGCGCTGGCGCTCACCGACCTTGCGCGGTATGATGAAGCACTTGCGCTGTATGAGAAGGCACTTCAGTGGATGGAATCCGTGCCGGACGGTGCGGGAAACCGCGCAGTCACGTATCTCAATATGTGCGATGCGCTGATGGGAAGAGATGCGAGCATCGTCAATGATGCGGGTGAACCCTGCAGCGCGGACGATGAAGAGGCATCGCTTCTGGTGCCGGCGGAAACGGACGCAAAGATCGAAGGCTGGCTGGACCTTGCGGAGGCCTGTCTCAATGATCCTTCGCTGAAACGGGACGGAGATTATGCCGTGGTGGCGGAAAAATGTGTGCCGTCGTTTGAGTATTACGGAAGAGAGGCCTTTGCAGCGGAGCTCGATGCCCGCGTGCAGGCCGTCTATAACCGGGAGAACTGATATGAAGGGACTTGAGCTTTCACGTGCGTATTACGAAGCGTACGGAAAAGACATGCTGAAAGAAAAATTCCCGGAGGTCTTCGAGAAGATCGCCACCGGCGTGGCGGGAAGCGGATCGGAGTGCCTGGGGTACGATGATGCGGTGTCCGCGGATCACGATTTTGATCCGGGGTTCTGTATCTTTCTGCCGGGGGAAGAGGCAATCGACCGGCGGACCGCTTTTCTTCTGGAGCGTGCGTATCACGATCTGCCGTCGGAGTTTGAAGGATACAAGCGGCCGATGCTTTCTCCCGTGGGCGGCAACCGGCGCGGCGTGATCCGGCTTTCTGATTTTCTGACGGAGCACACCGGCTCCGCGGACGGCATCCTGACCCTGGAGACCTGGCTCACGATCCCGGAACAGTATCTTCTGGAGGTGACCGGCGGTGAAGTCTTTTCCGACCCGTCCGGCATATTCACTTCCGCGCGGGAATATCTTTCCGCAATGCCGGAGGATGTTGTGAAAAAGCGTCTGGCCGGACAGCTTCTTCTCATGGGGCAGGCCGGACAGTATAACTATGACCGGTGCCTGCGGCACGGCGAACGCGCGGCGGCGCAGCTTGCGATGAACGAATTCGTGCAGGCGGCGGTTCATACGGCCTATCTTCTGAACCGGACGTATATGCCGTATTATAAATGGTGTTTCCGGGGACTTAGGACGCTTGTATGGAACGGAGAAGCCGCAGGGATCGACGGCGGACTTTCCGACCGGTTGGAGATGCTTATAACGACGCCGAATGATGAGGCGTACCGGGCAGTAAAATCGGAGACGGTGGAAGAGATCGCGCGGGAGACCGGTGAAATGCTGAAGGAGTGCGGCTTTGCGGACCTTCCGCTGAAGGACGGAAGAACGGACCTGGAACGCGCGGCCTATGCGGTCAATGACAGCATCGCGGACGGGGAGATCCGGAATCTGCACATTTTGTGCACGGTGTAAAGCGCGATTACATAGTTCATAAGTTTCGCGGGCACTGAAGACGCGGCACTTAAAACAAACACTGAAACAGGAGGATTGAAATGAACACGGAAAAGTATTTTAACGAGTTTGTGAAGTATTGCGAAGAGAATAAACTGACGCTTGAGAGCGTGGCAGTTGCCAATGGCGAAAAGGTGCTTCATGAGCATCACTTTGTATACGACTATCCGCGCAATATCTATTCCCACACGAAGAGCTACATGGCGACGGCTGTCGGTATGGCCATTGATGACGGGCTTCTGGATCTGGACACCGGCCTTGCGGAGCTGTTCCCGGAGAAGGTGCCGGACGATGCGGATCCGAATATCGGCAGCGTGAAATTACGCAATCTTCTGACCATGTCCAGCGGATTCGGTCAGCCGTATCTGATGGGTGCGATGCGCCGCGCGGGTCAGGGATTCCCGGATTATGTGAAGTTCATGCTGAGCCTTCCGGTGAAGGAAACGCCGGGCAGCCGTTTTGAGTATTCCACCGCCGATAGCATCATGGCCGGCCGTATGGTGGAAAAGGTCACCGGCAAGCACCTCGGCGAGTACCTTTACGAGCGCCTGTTCTCTAAACTCGGTCAGGGTTTCCCGCTGTGGGAGAACTGTCCGCAGGGACATCCCATCGGCGGTGGCGGCATGGCTATGAAGCTGACGGACATGATGAAGCTCGGCCAGATGTACCTGAACGAAGGCAAGTGGAACGGCGAGCAGATCGTTTCCGCGGATTGGGTGCATCAGGCCGGTTCCAAGCAGATCACGATCGATAACGAGTTCGGCGATGATGTCTGGCGCTGCGGCTACGGCTATCAGTTCTGGATGAGCCCGTACCCGGATTCTTACCGCGCGGATGGTGCGTACGGCCAGATCACGACGATCCTCCCGAAGACCGGTCTTGTTGTGGCGGTCCAGAATCCGGAAGACGGTAACTTTGAAGCGGTCAAGACGGCTCTTCATGAGATGCTGCTGAAGCCGCTCGGAGAGTAAGATATCCTTATCACACGATTCCCATCGACTTTAAAAAGACGATCCACACGAACAGGGTGAACAGGGATACGATCGTGGAGACGGCCACAAACTCACCGGCAAGGTCGGCATCGCCGCCCATATTGGCTGCCATCGTGAAAGAGGAGACGGCGACCGGCGTCGCGAACACGGCGAATACCGTGAAACGCTGTGCGGGCGTGAAGGCAAAGGGCAGCATGGCAACAAGGACGATCGCGGGGATCACGATGAGCTTTAGGAACATTGAGATCGTAATGACTTTGGCATCCCGCCGGAAGGAGGTCAGCTTCAGCGTGCCGCCCAGAATGAACAGGGAGATCGGCGTGGTCATGTCGGCAATGGCCTTGATCGGCTTGGAAACGCAGGTCGGGAACTGCAGCTTGAGAACAAGGAAAAGCGTACCGGCGATGGCGCCCATGATCAGCGGGTTCGTGATGATGCCCTTTAAAAGCTTCTTCACGGAGGGTTTCTGACCGCTGTAGTATTCCAGAACGATGACCGCGAAGATATTGTACAGAGGAACCACGATCGCAGTCAGCATCGATGCGGCGGTAATGCCCTCATCGCCGAAGACGGACTCGGCAAGCGGCAGAGCAAAGAGGATCGCGTTGCTTCGGAAAATGGCCTGGATCACAACGCCTTTCCGGGCATTTTCTTTTACGAAGAAGCCCATCGTCAGGACGAGGATCGCTATGAGGAGAAGGATGGCCGTTCCGGTGAATACGATGAAGCCGCCCTTTACACCGCCCGAGAAGTCCATTTTTGAGAAATTATTGAACATCAGGATCGGGAAAAAGCAGCGGAAGACCAAGCGGTTCAGACGCGACAGAAACTCGCTGTCGGTCAGTTTAAAGCCGTGCACCACCACATAACCGAAGGTCATGTAGAGAATGAACGGGACCACGGCATTCAGGGCAAGTAAAAAGTATTGGGACATTGAAAGCCTCCGTCATTAAAGTGATTTCACTATAGCACAGACAAAGGAAAAACAGAAGTTTGAAATCGGTATTCTCCATTGTTATTCCGTTGGAAACTGTGCTATGATGCAGAAAATGATGAGAGAAGGATCCGAAAAGCTCCATCGGCAGACGGAGGAAAAACGGATCGAAAACAGGAGAGAACACTTTATGAACAGACGATGGACCAAAGAAGAGGCCTGGGAGTGGTGGAACGCCCGCCCGTGGCTGATGGGCTTAAACTATGTACCTTCCTGCGAGCCGGAGCTTTCCATCTGGCAGAAGGATGTTCGCGAAGAAGCACTGAAGATCGTCATTCCGGAGCTGGATCTGTTAAAGGAACTGGGCTTCAACTCGGTTCGTATGTTCATTCCGTCCGTTTACTGGATCCTGGACGGGGAGGAGTTCCTGGACATGATCGATGAGTTCCTGGGACTGCTCGATGAAAGAGGCATCGGTATGATGCCGGTCATCGACAATGACTGTGTCCCCTTTGGCCGTCCCAGATATCTTCCGGAAAACCATGAAATGACGAAAGCGGACTGGGAAAAGCTGCGTCCGGTGGGACCGCAGCCCTTTGACTGGGGCCATCACGGCGGTCACAAGGACAGCCCGTTCACCGGTGAAAAGGTCACCAAGGGCTGGGTCTACTGGGATGAGGAAGAATACCGGAAGTATGGCGAAGGCTGGTTCCGCGCCCTATTTGGCCGCTTTGCCAAGGATCCCCGCATCCATATGTGGGACCTGTGGAACGAGCCGGGCAATTCCAACCGTCATGGCATGAGCATCCCGTATATCCAGGAAGCCTTTGAGATCGCAAGAAGCTACGACCCGATCCAGCCGCTGACCGCGTGCGTATGGCGCTATGACCCGATGTTCGGCATCGACCCGAGCGTTCAGATCTCCGAGATCGAGCGCGTCAGCATCGACCTTTCCGATATCATCACGTTCCATCAGTACTCCAACTTCACCGAGGTTCAGGCCACGGTGGCACGACTGGAGCGCGAAGGCCGTCCGATGGCCAACACCGAATGGCTGCACCGCATCTTCAGCAACTATGTGCAGGACAACCTGCCGCTCTACTACGATCATAAGATCGGCAGCTACCATTGGGGCCTTGTGGCCGGAAAATGCCAGCATTATCTTCCCTGGGATGATATCAAGGGCCGCCCGGACCTGGACTACACCAAGTGGCAGCATGACATCATCCGTCAGGATGGCCGTACGCCCTATGACGAGGAGGAGATCGCCCTGTTCAAAAAGTTCGGTTCCGCGAAGGAAAGTGCCGGTTCCGCACTGAAACGGTAAAAACGTTGCCAAAAATCGCCTAAAACAAGCGAAAACCGGTAAAAGAGCCGCAATGTGACAATACTGTCACATTGCGGCTCTTTTCTGTCACGTCAATCGATGTTACACTGTCTTTAGAGAATGTACAATACAGTCATCACGAAACAAGGAGGCGACTTATGGCACTTTTAGAAGTAAACGGCTTGAAAAAAACATATATCACGCGGTTTGGCGGCAGCGAAGTCCGCGCGCTTACGAATGTTACATTCTCTGTGGAGGAGGGCGAGTATGTTGCGATCATGGGCGAATCCGGTTCCGGTAAGACGACACTACTCAATATCCTGGCGGCGCTCGATACCCCGACGGCCGGCAAGGTCGTACTGAACGGTCGTGAATTATCCGGCATCCGCGATAAGGAGCTTGCGCCGTACCGGCGGGAGCACCTGGGCTTTGTGTTCCAGGAGTTCAACCTGCTCGATACGTTTTCGCTGAAGGACAACATCCTTCTTCCGCTCGTCCTGAGCGGAAAGAGTGTGAAGGAAATGGAGGAGCGCTTGACGCCCATCGCGAAGCAGCTTGGCATCACCGAAATTCTGAATAAATTTCCGTATGAGGTCTCCGGTGGCCAGAAGCAGCGCGCAGCTGCGGCCCGTGCCCTGATCACCGATCCGGAACTGATCCTGGCCGATGAACCCACCGGTGCCCTGGATTCCAAATCCTCCGACGAACTGCTCCGCATGTTCCGCCGCATCAACGAAAGCGGTCACACGATCCTGATGGTCACCCACTCTGCCAAGGCTGCAGCTACCGCAAAGCGTGTCCTGTTTATCCGCGACGGCGAGGTCTTCCACCAGATCTATCGCGGCGACAGTACGAACGACGCTTTTTATCAGAAGATCTCGAACACCCTGACGCTTCTCCAGTCCGGAGGTGATGAGGCATGAGATCCGGTATGTATGCAAAGATCGCGGTCGATAATCTGAAAAAGAATCACCGTCTGTACATCCCGTACATTTTGTCGGGATCCGGCCTTCTGGCCTGTTTTTACATCATCTACAACCTCTCCACGGACGCGCGTCTGCGCCATGTCCGCGGTGGCTCGTTTCTGCCGACCTTCATGGGCTTTGGCACGATCATTATGGGCATTCTCGCAGCGATCCTGATCTTCTATACGAACAGCTTCCTGATGAAGCAGCGGAAGAGAGAGTACGGCCTGTACAATGTCCTCGGCATGGAAAAACGGCACGTCGGACGGATCATGCTGTTTGAGGCCCTGATCTCCGCGCTGATCATCCTGGTGCTCGGTTCCGGCATCGGCATGCTGTTCTACAAACTGTGCACTCTGATCATTTGCCGGTTTCTTCACGTGGACAGTGTCCTCGGCCTGTATTTTCTGAACGGTGGCACGATTCTCTTTTCTGCCGGCATTTTTGCTTTTCTCTATATGGTCGCGTATTTCTTCAACCGGCTTTCCATTCGGAGGATCAAGCCCGTCGATCTGTTGAAAAGCACGAACACCGGTGAGAAGGAGCCCCGCGTCCGATGGGTACTTCTGGTGCTCGGCGTCCTCGGCGTGGGCAGCGGTTATATCCTTGCTCTCACGGTCACGAACCCGCTGATCGCGATCAACCGTTTCTTTACGGCGGTACTTCTTGTCATCTTCGGCACTTATTTCCTGTTTGTGGCCGGCAGTATCTTTGTTCTGAAGCTGTTAAAGAAGAACCCGAAGTATTACTACACCAAAAAGCACATGCCGGCGGTCTCCGGCCTCATGTACCGCATGAAGCAAAACGCGGTGGGTCTGGCCTCCATTACGATCCTGGCCTGCGGCGTACTGGTCATGATCTCCTCCACGATCTGTCTGTATTTTGGTGTACAGGACACGCTGAAGTCCCAGTACAATCATCAGATCACGTTCAGCGCATCCTACAATAAGGAGAGCAGTGATCCCGACGCTCATGAAGAGATCATCTATCTGGACCGGGAGACCCTGACCGGTATTCTGGAACAGGCGGCGGAAGAAATCGGCGCCGAAGTGACCTATGTTGCTATGCAGCGCTTTATGACCGTGAGCTTTGCTTATACCGGTGACCGGTTTGAAACGGACCGCAGTAAGGGCGGCACGGACGATGTTATCACTGCGCTTTTCATCTCGCAGGACTATTACAGTGAGATGACCGGAACCGACCCCGGACTCTGCGCAGGCGAGATCGCGGTCGTATCCATAACGACGGACGCTGTCATAAAGGGTGAGGTGATCCGCATCGGCGGAGAAGAGTACCGCGTCCGCACGCTGGACTATTTCCCGATTTCCGTAAACGGTACGTCCATCGTACCGACCTACGGAATTATTGTGGACAGTGAGGAGACCTTTGAGCGGATCAATGAACTCCAGAAGGCGGCATACGGAGAAAACGCATCTGCGATGAACGCCCGCTTGTCCGCGGACCTGAACAAGGCTGCGCTGACTGCAGAAGAGCAGGACGCTTTTTATAATTCGATCAGTAACGCGATCCTCGAATACGCGCGGAAAAAGACCGAAGCGGATGAGATGGGCTTCGGTATGGCCTTAGATACTGTCTGGGCAGCGGAGGAGAACCTGTACAGTATGTACGGAACGCTGCTGTTCCTCGGCATTCTCCTGGCGATCGTTTTCATGTTTGCCGCCGTGCTCATCATTTATTACAAGCAGATTTCCGAGGGCTATGAGGACCGCGCCCGCTTCCAGATCATGGAGAAGGTCGGCATGAGCCGCCGGGAGGTTCGCGATACCATCCGTCATCAGATCCTTCTGGTGTTCTTCCTGCCGCTGATCGTGGCGGGGATCCACATCGCGGTCGCGTTCCGCCTGATCCTTCAGATGATGAAGATCATGATGCTGACCAATGTGGGACTGTTCGTGGGCTGCACGATCGTGACCTACATTCTGTTCGCGCTCGTGTACACGCTGATCTACAGAATGACGGCGCGAACCTATTATAAGATCGTTTACTGACGGGTCGTATTCCCGGTCCTTGAGACTTTTCGGAGGTGTCCTTTGCCGTAGCGGGGGCACTTTCCGGATGACAGCACCCAAGGGGCTGTGCTATAGTGATTACGAAAAGAGGGGGGAATGCTCCATGCATCGTATTTTACTTGTTGAAGATGATTTTGCGCTCGCGGAAGCAATGAAGCGGCAGATCGAAAGCTGGGATAACGAGGTCCGTACCGTGACGGATTTCCAGCACGTGACGGAAGCGTTTTCCGAATACGACCCGCATCTGGTTCTGCTGGACATCCAGCTGCCGTTCTTTAACGGCTATCACTGGTGCAGCGAGATCCGTAAGCTTTCCGCGGTTCCGATCGTCTTTATTTCATCCGCGTCCGATAATATGAACATCGTCATGGCGATGAGTATGGGCGGCGACGATTTCATCGCGAAGCCCGTGGACCCGATGGTTCTGACCGCAAAGATCAGCGCCATTCTCCGCCGCGCTTATGACATGTCCGGAAAGACCTCGTACCTGGAGGCAGCCGGCGCCATGCTGAACTTAAACGACGGTTCGCTGCATTATAACGGTGAGCGGATCGAGCTTACCAAAAATGAATTCCGCATTCTGGAAACACTGATGGAGAACCGCGGGAAGATCGTCAGCCGCGATCAACTGATGATGCGGCTTTGGCAGGATGACTGCTATGTGGAAGAAAATACGCTCACAGTCAATGTTACACGACTCAGAAGAAAACTGGAGGGATACGGACTGGAGGGCTTTATCACCACCAAAACGGGAAGCGGGTATATCATCGCATGAATGAACGGAAACTCTCGGAAACGATCAAGGACTGCCTGAAGCAGAAGCTGGCGGCGTTCGTCGCCTGCACATTGGTCTGCCTGGTCTTCATTGGGGTCTTCTTTTTATACGGTCTGGATCTGGAACCCTTCCTTTACGGCGGCTTGCTTGTCCTTGCGGCATTTATTGTGTATTTTATCATCAGCACGATCCGGTGCCGGCGGGAGGAAAAGCAGCGCACGATGCTGCTGCGGTCCTTTCCGCAGGGGTGGAACGATCTTCCGGAGGCCGGCTCTCTTATGGAGGCCGATTACCAGGAAATGATCCGGAAACTGGGACAGTACGCGTCGGAAGCAGTGACTGCGCGTGCGATGGATAAGAGCGAAAGTGTGGATTATTTCACGACCTGGGTCCATCAGATCAAGACCCCTATCGCGGTCATGAAGCTGATCCTGCAGCAGGAGGATACAGAAGAGCACCGGGAACTGTCCGCGGAGCTTTTCCGCATCGAACAGTACGTGGAGATGGTGCTTTCCTATATCCGGCTGGGCAGTGACAGCCGCGATCTGGTCATCCGGGAATACAGCGTGGATGAGCTGGTGCGCCGGTCGATCCGGAAATATGCGCCGCAGATCATTCGCCGCCGTCTGACGATGAACTATGAGGGCTGCGACCTTACGATCCTGACGGATCAGAAGTGGTTTACGCTGATCATCGAACAGCTTCTTTCCAATGCGGTCAAATACACGCCGGAGGGCGGGATCTCGATCACGGTCACCGACGACCGGAAGCTGATTGTGAGCGATACGGGCATCGGTATTGCCACGGAGGACGCGCCGCGGATCTTTGAGAAGGGCTTTACGGGAAATAACGGACGGACCGATGCCGAATCCACCGGTCTTGGACTGTACCTCTGCCGGAAAGCCGCTGAGCTTCTCCATATCCGCCTTTCCGTTACGAGCACACCCGGGAAGGGGAGCTCATTTATTCTGGACCTGGATCAGGATGAAGGCGCGATGATCGAGTAAGGAATCTTGCAACAAAAGAATAATGATGATATGATAAGTCATAGCGTGGTTCCGGCTGAAAAGCACGGAGTATGCTATGACTTTTCTATTGGGAGAACGTATGAAAAAGATACTGGTGACCGGGTTCGATCCCTTTGGCGGAGAGCCGGTCAATCCGGCCTGGGAGGCGGTGAGCCGGCTTACGGCGCCGGAGGGTGTGGAACTTCATAAGAAGATGATTCCGACCGTATATTACGAGTCGGTCCGGATACTGACGGAGGAACTTCGCGCTGTGAAGCCCGATGCGGTGATCCTGGTCGGGCAGGCCGCGGGGCGGAAGCAGATCACGCCGGAGCGCGTGGCCATTAATGTGAATGACGCGCGAATCTGCGATAATGCGGGACAGCAGCCGGTGGACGAGGCCATCGTCCCGGGGGGTGAAAACGCTTATTTTTCCGGGCTTCCCATTCGGACGATCACGGACACCTTAAATGCTGCCGGGATTCCCGCAGGTATCTCGAATACCGCAGGGACCTTTGTGTGTAATCATCTGATGTACGGGCTCCTTCATTACATCGAAAAGGAGGCACCGGAAATGACCGGCGGTTTTATTCATGTGCCGTGTATTCCGGAACAGCTTTCAAGAATGCCGGAGGGGACTCCGGCCATGCCGCTTGAAGAGATCATCCGCGGACTG
This sequence comes from Lachnospiraceae bacterium UBA1759, assembly GCA_002315555.1. GTDB lineage: Bacteria > Bacillota > Clostridia > Lachnospirales > Lachnospiraceae > UBA1267. The sequence goes on from DCHF01000055.1 coordinate 396,822, forward strand.
GATCTGGTCCTGACGCTGGTATGATCGCCCGGGGGCTTAGAAGAGTCGGGGAGTGGATCCACCGGTTCTACATTGCGCTTCCGCCACTTGTACAGGTACTGATTCTGGTCGGGATATACCTGGTCTTTCAGGCACTCGTGCCCATCGTTCTGATCATTAATTCGGAAGACCTCGGCATTTGGTGGAGCATTATTTTGGGAGTTTATATGCTGGCTGTGGCGCTGACGACCGGGTATATCATGCACCGGCGCAGGATCAAGCAGCTGAAGGCACTGTACGGCGATGAGTTCGTGTATATCGCTTTTCCGGGGGAAAAGAAGAGGGACGAACGGAAAGCCGCAAAGAAAAAGAGAATTACGGACGTATAACATCGAAGGAGGAGACGGAATGGAATATCGTATCGAGCATGATTCAATGGGTGAAATGCAGATCCCCGCAGATCGTTATTGGGGTGCGCAGACCGAGCGTTCCCGTCAGAATTTCCCGATCGGCGTGGGAATCGAGACCATGCCGGCGGAGATCATCAAGGCATTCGGCATTCTGAAGGCGGCGGCTGCGGCGGCAAACCATACGCTGAAGCCGGAGAAGATGACCGATGCAAAGCTGGCGGCGATCTGCGCGGCCGCAAAGGAGGTCACGGACGGCGCACTGGACGGACATTTTCCGCTGGTCGTCTGGCAGACCGGTTCCGGTACACAGTCCAATATGAATTCAAACGAGGTCATTGCAAACCGCGGTAATGAGATCGCCGGTGCAAAGCTTCTGCACCCGAATGATGACGTCAATATGTCCCAGTCCTCCAATGATACGTTCCCGACCGCGATGCACATCGCAGCGGTGACGGCACTTGAGGATAAGCTTCTTCCGGCGATTCAGGCGCTGATCGATACCTTTGACCGTCTGGAGAAGGAAAACGCGGACGCCGTGAAAACCGGACGTACCCATCTGCAGGATGCGGTACCGATCACTTTCGGTGAAGAGGTCTCCGGCTGGAAGAACAGCCTGGAGAAGGATATGGAACTGATCCGCTATGCGATGAAGCCGCTGACCGAGCTTGCGCTCGGCGGTACTGCTGTCGGCACCGGACTTAATGCGCCGGCGGGCTTTGACAGCCTGGTCGCGGAGGAGGTATCCAAGCTGACCGGAAAGACCTTTGTGACCGCGGAGAACAAGTATCATGCGCTGACGTCCAAGGACGAGCTGGTATTTGCACACGGCGCGGTAAAGGCGACTGCGTGTGACATGATGAAGATCGCGAATGATGTCCGTTGGCTGTCCTCCGGTCCCCGTGCCGGTCTGGGAGAGATCTTCATTCCGGAAAACGAGCCGGGCTCCTCCATCATGCCGGGTAAGGTCAATCCGACACAGTGCGAGCAGGTGACGATGGTCGCCGTCCAGGTCATGGGCAATGATGCCGCTGTCGGCATTGCGGCATCCCAGGGCAATTTTGAACTGAACGTTTTCATGCCGGTTCTGATCTATAACTTCCTGCAGTCCGTGCGCTTGCTTGCCGAGTCCATCGCCGCGTTCAACGAACGCTGCGCGTCCGGTATCACCGCAAACCGCGAGAAGATGAAGGAATACATGAACCGTTCACTGATGACCGTGACCGCGCTGAACCCGTACATCGGCTATGAGAATGCCGCCAAGGTCGCCAAGAAGGCGCATAAGGAGAATATTTCGCTGCGGGAAGCCTGCACGGAGCTGGGCTTCTTGACGGAAGATAAGTTTGATGAGATCTATCATCCGGAGAAGATGGTATAAAGGAAAAAAAGAGGCCATACGGCCTCTTTTTTTATTCCGCGTCCGCTTTCATGACCGCGAGCTCCATCATTCGCTTCATGTTTTCTTCAAACCGTTCCGCGGGTATAAGCGCGATGCCGGATTCGTCACTGAGGACGACCAGACGCTTTCCGCTTGTCAGGGCGAACTTGTCACGCGCGGCCTTCGGGATGACGATCTGGCCGCGTTCATTGACGGTGACCGTGCCCCAGATGTTCTTCCCTGCGGGAGCCGGGGGAATGGCGCCGAGACCATCGGCCCGTTCGGTTTTCAGAAGACTATCGACGGTCACCCCGTAGGTTTCCGCAAGACATGCACATTTCTCAATATCCGGCACCGTGGCGCCGCTTTCCCACTTGGCATAGGCCTGGCGGGAGATCCCGATCTTCTCCGCGATCTCTTCCTGAGAGTACCCGCGGGCATTTCTTAACATGACCAGATTTTCGCTTAACATGACAACTCCTTACAGATCGATCATTTCAAAACGGACGCAGGCTTTTCTGTATGAAAGCAGCGTCATGACAACATAGAGTGCCGCGCCGGCAAGAAGGGCGGTGAGCTGGAGGCCGATGTGGTCGAAGCCGAAGGCATTGACCGCGTCAAGCCCCGGAATATGATGCAGGGCTTCAAAGATGCCGAGTGCGAGGAACGACACGATGATATAGGTGACAAAGGGCTTTGCGAACTTGTAAGCGGTCTTAAAGAAGCCGCCGATGAAGATCACATTGAACAGTCCGAAGATCACAAGAGCGGCGCCGAGCGCGTAGGGATTGGCGTTCATCAGCGCGTTGCCCCGGTACACAGCGGAGCCGGACAGGACCGTCATGCGGATGAGTGTTGCCACCGTCATCAGAACAAAGCTTGCAAGCTCGATAAAGCAGGAGAACAGGTACTTGCCCTTGATGACGTCGCGTTTGGCGATCGGAAGCAGGGCAGAGAAGACCAGGTCGTTTGCTTCACGTGCGTTCTGGAAGCTCTGGAAGATGCCGAGGGTCGTGAAGAACACGCCGCACAGGATCGGGTAGCCCGGAAGGAAGAACATCACACCGAAGGCGATGAACAGATAGGAGAGAACGGAAGCGCTGAGCTTCATTTCTTTTCTCAGAATATTACTCATTTTTAGCACCTCTTTCCAGTCTTAAGAAGGTTTCCTCCAGCGTCTCGCCCTCCGTAGAGTAGGCGGCGATGAATTCCTGCTTCGGCAGGTCGGCAATGATGCGGCCCTTTGAAATGTAGACGATGTCATCGGCACATTTTTCGATGTCGGAAATGATGTGCGTGGAGAAAAAGACCGCAACGCCGGCATTTTTCAGGTCGGTGAAGATCTCCAGAAGCTCATCCCGTGAGAAGGGGTCCAGACCGCTCGTGGGCTCGTCCAGGATCAGGATCTCCGCTTTGTGCGAAAGTGCGAGCAGCAGATTGACCTTGACCTTCATGCCCTCGGAAAGCTGGAGCGGCGTTTTCTCTTCATCCAGACGGAACACCGCAAGATACTTGCGGTAGGACGCTTCATCCCAGGTGTCGTAGAAGCGCTTAGTGACCTCGACGATGTCGCGGATCTTTTTCCGCGGATACCAGTTGACGATGCCGGTGGAGTAGCCGATGCGCTGCTTGATCTCCGATTCATTACCCGTGAGGGGCTTGCCGAAATAGACGATCTCCCCGCTTGCCGGGTGGATCAGATTCAGCATGGACTTAATGGTCGTCGTCTTTCCTGCGCCGTTCCGGCCGATGAAACCGGTGATCTTTCCGGCTTCCAGGCGGAAGGAGGCGTCGTCCAAACGGAACGACGGAAATTCTTTTACCAGATTTTTGATTTCAACAATGCTCATAATAAACTCCCGAATATGAAATGTGTGAAATTTATGATTTGTATGATAATTGTAAACTCCGGTTGCGAATTCTTCAACCAACCGGAGTTTACATAAAAATCAAAATTCTGTTATTTTAGGTTGCATTATAATGTGAGACGGACAAGACTGACTTCAGCGGTACAACAGCCCGCAGTCCTTCGCACATCGCAGAAATTCCGCCCGGACATTGCTGATTTTTGAAGAACGCAGGTGCTGTACGCTACCGGTGCTTACTCGATGACCGGGAATGCGTTTAACGACATCAGGTACTCGAGGGCAAGCTCGTCCAGCTTATCGAGGCCTTCGTGTCCCTTCGGAACATCGCCGAGGTCCATCCAGCCGTAGTTTTCGTCACTCTTCGGCCAATAGGGCAGTGCCGGCTGGGAAGCAGTGAGCGGAGACCAGGATTTGTCGTTCGGGTCGCCGGTCGCCATAAAGTTAGCCCAGTAAGCGCTGATCACATCGGCCAGTTCAAAGTCGGAAGTGCGCCACGGACGGACCGGGGGAACATTTTCCCGCAGCGAAGCAAAGGTGAACCAGAGCTCGCTGGAGTGCCATGCCAGCAGGTTGTCCTGATCGCGGAAGGTGCCTTTTTCCTCCGGAAGGCTCGGCACAACGTGCGAGAAGACGTAGGAGTAGGTGGAGACGGAGGGGGCAACGGCCTTGCGCCATGCGCCGAAGTAACGGTTCATGATGACGCCGCCGGTGGACGGACCGCCCCAGCTGTTGGCAAACGCGCGGGTCGCGAGGACACGGGCGCGGTAGTTCGCGTCGGCATCGGTCACGGGCCAGAGGGATTCGAAGTCGTGCTTCTCGTAAAGCGTGCCGAGCTTCTCCTTCATGACCTCGTAAAACTCGTCTTTCGTTTCATACGGCTTGGTCTGGAACAGGCTGTTACCGCGGATGTTGCTTTCGCCGAGGTTGCCTCCTGTCAGATAGTCCACTGAACAGCCAAATTCGGCCATATTATCGGCTGCGTCAAGATGGACGACATATTTACCGTCTGCAACCATGGACGACGGTAAGGAGCCTTTTTGCGCGCGGTCTTTGTTGCCGGTGTAGAAACGGTCCGCCGGGATCCTGCGCAGTTCTTCAACGGAAGCATCCGGGTCGATGCCGCAGCTTTCAAGATAAGCACGTCCGTTTTCGTATGCAGCTTCCATCGGCTCATAACCGCGGAGCCATGCCAGATTGGATTGGTTGATGCAGCGGCGGATCTTGCCCTGCGAAAACGGGCTCGTGGTCAGCGCGGTGGACTTCGCGGTACCTCCGGACTGGCCGCCTACGGTGATATTGTCCGGGTCACCGCCAAAGGCTGCGATGTTCTCGCGGACCCAATCGAGCGCCATCAGTTCATCCTTGAGACCGTAGTTTCCGGAAATGCCGTCCTGCTCTTCCGAGAGCTGCGGCAGGCAGAGATAACCCATGATATTCAGGCGCTGTCCGACGTTAACGACGACGATGCCCTTCTTTGCCAGCTCGGACGGATCAAATTCGACCTCGCTGTAATAACCGGTTGCCAGGCCGCCGCCATGGAACCACATGAAGACCGGCCGCTTTTCTTCCGCGGAATCCGCACCGGTCGTGATGTGCAGATACAGACAGTCCTCGCTCATCGGGGTATAGCCGTCAAAATAGAAATCGGATGCCCACGGCTCAAAACTCGGGCCCATGCCCATGTCCTGCATCGGACGGCAGGCAAAATGAGTAGCGTCACGGATGCCCGGCCACGGTTCGTGCGGGACCGGTGCCTTGAAGCGCCGCTCGCCGATGGGCGGCTCCGCATACGGTACAGAGCGGAAGGTGGTGATTCCTTCATACTTCCCGGTCAGTTCCGCACCACGCAGCTGACCGTACTTTGTTGTTACGATACCAATACTCATGAGGTTTCCTCCTGTATGTTCCGCGCACGAAAACAGGTGCGCTATGGTTCACAGATCGTTGGATCCCTTCAACCGGGCAGTGTGCCCTTCGGTGAAGGAAAGAGGACGGTGTCAGTTCTTTTTGCGGTCGCTCAGTTCGATCGCGTCGTTCAGATTGGTAAGCTCGGTGTGCATTCCGCCGATGTCCTCCAGCGACTCATCCAGTGTGGCTTCCAGCTTTTCATACGCACGCTTCAGATGCTCGGCCAGTGAAAGCTCGGAGCTGAAGGCCATGAGGAACCGCAGCTTGGGCTTCTTTTCCAGCTGGTCGTGGAACTCGCGGATCTCCGCCTTGACCTGCTCGTAACGGACGATGACATCGTGCTCATCTGCAAACGCCTTCATCTTGGAAACGAGCCGCGCGGAGTAGGTGAAGTCGATCGTGAATACACCGAAGAAAAAGCCGATGACGAAGCAGAAGGCCATATTGGCCGCCAGCCATTCAATGGCATTCAGAATGTGCGGATAAACGAACAGGAAGAATGCTGCCGAAAGGATCGTCCAGTAGACGGAGAACTTGGGACAGATCAGACCCTGAAGATTGGCCCATTCATTCCGGTAGTCCCACAGGCGGACCTTCAGGAATTTCAGACAGAACACACCGGTCACGTACTCAAGGAGCGTCATGCCGATGCCCATCAGGATCACGGTCACGATGCTTCCGCTCACGGTCTCCCCCCAGAAGGTGGAGTTTAAGGAACTTAAAAGATATAAAACATCCAGACCGAAGCCGTACAGCGGAACGTAGGGACCCACGCAGAAGCCCGGGTTGATCCATTTCCGCTCCGGATTCATTTTGGAGAAGAAACGGCGGTAGAAGAGTTCCAGCACCCAACCGAACAGGGAACCGATGAAAAACAGATAACATAATTTAAGTAAAAGATTCATAGCAATGCCTCCAACTGAAGTATAGCATCGGGAGAGGGGAAGTCAATACAAAAAAGCGGTCCCTTTCGGGACCGCTTTTCGGGTTTCACTCCTTACAGAAGCGAAGTGTTCAGTAAGATGACCTCGTCCTTGATCAGGCCGATAAAGGTCTGTGCAAGGACCGGATCGAACTGCTTACCGATGTTCTTTTCGATCTGTTCGACCGCGTAGTCAATGGAAAGTCCTTTACGATACGGACGGTCTGTGGTGATGGCATCGAAGGTGTCCGCAAGTGCCAGGCAGCGTGCGGTGACCGGAATGGCCTCACCGCCGATTCCTCTGGGATAACCGCGTCCGTCCCAACGCTCGTGGTGGCCGACGACTGCGGGAATCATGTAATCCATAGCCGGCAGGTGGCGGATCATCTCAATGGAACCGTTTACGTGGCCCTTCATGATGTCAAACTCTTCATCCGTAAGAGCGGCCTGCTTGCCGAGAATGGCTTCCGGAATACTGATCTTGCCGATGTCGTGAAGAAGACCTGCATGATAGACCATGCGGACTTCATCGTCGCCGAGACCGGATGCCGCAGCGAGCAGGGCGGCGTATTCAGCCACGTTGCTGCTGTGCTGGCAGGTGTAATGGTCTTTTGCATCGATGGCGGCGGTAAGAGCGGAGATGATGGACAGGTTCTGTTCGAATCCATCGTCCTTGCGCTGCAGGACGCCGCGTACACGATCGCGAAGACCCAGATTAATGCTGGCTTCACGCTGTCTGATGAAGATACGGTCCTTACCGGAGGTCTTCGCAGTGAAGACGGCCAGGTCGGCATTATCGATCAGTTCGCGTACGGAAGAAGCGGTAGAGGGTGCTACACAGATACCGGCGCTGATGGTCAGGTTCTTGTATTCCTTACGCTGCTCGGTATTGTTAATGGCCAGGATCTCTCTGCGGATGACCTCAGTCAGGTCATGCGCCTTCTTGCCGTCATAGAGCGGTAAGAGGATGGAGAAGATCTTGCCGCTGGTGCGGAAGACTTCGCCGCTGCCGTTTACACAGGTGGAGATGATCTCTGCGACACGCTTTAAGGTGAGATCGCCTTCCAGCGTACCGTATAACTGGTTGTAAAGCTTGAAATCGTCGATGTCGATATCAATAAGAGCCAGACATTCGTTACCGTAGATCCGGTACTTTTCGGTGATGGACTCCACAAATGCGCGGTAGTTGCCAACGCCGGTCAGGCTGTCGATACGTGCCTCACGGTACATCTGCTCGTAGAGGGCAGCGTTCTTTACCGCGATGGAGGCAACGGAGCTTAACGTGGTCAGGTAATTGATCTCGCTTCCGGTGAAGGAGTTGCGTTTTTCCTTGCCTGTCAGCATGATGAGACCGGCGATGTCATCGCCGTCATTCATTGCAATGACGCAGGAAATATCCGCTGCGAGCATCTGCGCCTTTTCCTCATCCCAAAGAGAGCGGTACATTGAAGTGGTACGGAACTCTTCCATGATGAAGTAACCTTCACTGTTCTTCAGTGCGGTGATCATCGGGCTGTCCAGCATGATCCGGAAGACCTTGCCGCCCAGCTGCGTGGAATCCGCACGAACGGTATAGGCTTCACTGTCCTTTAACATGATGAAGATGCGGTCAACGGTGACACCGGCCTGTACGGCGGTCAGAAGCTCCTGCGTGATCTCCTTTGTGTTCAATGACTTTGAGACCTTATCGGAGAAGGAACTGATGAGCATCTCCTGCTGGTTCTTCAGGTTGAAGAGTACACTGGTCAGCCGGTCAACGATGGTGTAGAAGAACATCATGAAGACGGAGAATACCAGTACCAGGATCAGGGTCAGGGTGTTTTCATCATACGGGAAGACCATCAGCAGCAGTGCTCTTAACGGCTCAATGAAGGACGCGAGCAGGATGATGGAGATGATCAGCGAGAACAGGGTCAGTACACGGCGGTTGATCAGAAGCGTCATGGTGAACATACGCTTCTTACCGAGTCCGTGTGCCAGTGCGATCGCGAACAGGATACCGGTCACCTGGTCCCACGGGAAGGTATTGCCCGGCAGGATCTGGATAATGTTACCGACACCGATCACGATGCATCCGAAGATGATCGACTTCAGGCCCGGCATGTTGGAGCTTACTCTGCGGATCAACCGGTGGAGCACCAGTACAATGCCGACGACCTGAGCCATCAGGTAGATGTAGGGGATCGCAATCGTCCATGTCATCTCGTAGCGGAAGATCTTACCGTTCTCGGTGACCTCGGGCGTGGGCGGCTTTAAGAAGAAGCCAAGCGCGGAGAGCACCAGAATGATGATCATACCGACGGTCCAGAAGATAGTCTGCTTTGGCCGGTGGTCATGCGCGTAGCTGAGCACAAAGTAGTAGCAGAGCCAGCCCTCACTGAAGAGCGCGAGTAACGAGACATAGAACCAGAAGTTCAGTCCCGGCCACACTTCGAGTCGCATGAGAACAGAAGCGCCGGACCAGATGGCAAAGCCGAACAGCACGACAATGAAGCTTCGGATCTCCGGAGACTTCTTTGCCGCGAGGAACGCCGCCAGGAACAGGACGTAAAGGCAAAAGGCTGTTAAATTGATGTAAAGGAAGGGAACTCCCGCCATCAGTTATTAATCCTCTCTGTTCATTACGGAAGGGATCGTTTCCTTCCGGTAGCCTGTCAGCATCTGAATATCGATGGCAGGCGGGTTGATGTGACGGATGGAACGGCCGATCATGCTTTCGCACTGTTTGATCGTTCCGGATTTCAGGATCGTGATCTGTAACGGCTCCATATCGAGCAGCTTCTTCAGGTCACTGTAATCGCTGTCAAAGTTTTTGAAGTAGAGTGCCAGATGATCCTGGATCAGCGAACGAAGCGCGGTCTCCGTCATCAGGGACTCTTCTTTGATCTCCGCATACAGGTGCATGAACGGTGTGTTGCTGGTGTCATACTCCTTCTTTGCGGTCCAGTCGCCGATGGGCAGGCGGGATTCCCGGATGACCTCGGTGATGGAAGCTTCGGTAATGCGCGTGAAACCGGCGATGTCGATCAGGTCCGGTGTCCGGTCGATGTAAGTGAACCGGGGGAGGGAACCGTCGGCAGGTGCCGATACGCAATGATACATGTCGCCGATACGATACCGCATGAATGCTCCGCCGTGGAGAACACTGATGACCAGTTCATAGGATTCTCCCGCGGACACACCGTCCATCAGACAGGTGCGCGGAGTGTAGTTCGCAGTCTCGTTTTCACGCTGCAGCTCGCTTTCCGGAATGAACTCATAGAAGCAGGCATCCGGGAAGAAGACCATTCCGCGATGTTCCCATGTATCGACAGAGAGGCAGGTGGATTCCGTGCCGGCTGCGAGCTCGATGGGTTCAACGCCCCACGCCTTGGTCAGGCGTGATTTATACCGTACGGCATCTGTTCCGGTGGCTACAAAGCCCTTCAGGCGGAATACATCGCCCGGGACCAGCTTGCCGCCGTCATCCTGATGCCGTGACTTTGCCTTCAGGAAACGAATGGCAATGGACGGCGATGCTTTCAGAAGAGAACTTAATCCGGAGGATTTTTTGGAACCGCCGGTCGCGGACTCTTCAAAGTGTTCGGTAATATAGTTTGCGACGCTGCCGATGGCGAAGAAGTAATCCACGCCGCCGTGAAGCGCCATCTTGAATCCGGCTTTGATGCGCTGGCTGAAGGAAAGATCCGAATGGGAATTTGTATCCGGCAGCCAGGCAAAGTCCATATCTTCATTCAAAAGAGAAGGCAGAAGACCGGTCGCATACGGAAGCGGTGCGCCGCCGTAAAGAATGCGGTCCTTTGCGGTGACATCGAAATCACCGTAGCCGTGGCTGGAAGCCAGCATCATAACTGCGAAAACATTGTGCTTGTAGGTGTCAAGCATGGCGCGGGTATACGGCGCGACCTTGACGGGACGGAAACCGCCCTCCCAGGTGGTCTCGATCCAGATCACCGGATCTGCCGGAAGCATGTCTGCGCGCTTTGCGAGGAGAATGTCCGCATAATCCGCATAGCGGGTCATGGGGAAGGTCGCACGGAACTCGTCAATGGAACCGCAGGACGCACCGGCTGTCAGCCGCTTTCCGAGACCGGATTCGCGGAATAAGGACAGCTGCTCCTCCATCAGACGATTCTGAATGAACATATAATCCTTGATTTTGAGATCCAGGAAGCCGCAGTACTCCTCCCAGACCTGTTTTTTCGGTAAATATTTCAGTTTCTCACGAAAATTCATTCATTACGTCCTTTGAAATCTTCAATACATGCCCGGATGCTGTTTCCGTTCGGAATCATGCAGGGCGTGGTTTCCTTATATAAGTCGTAGCCGGAGAGTACGCGCGGAAAGACAACGAGGTCCTCAAAAATGCCGAGGGCGATGTCCAGGAGCGCAAAGATCAGTACGGCTGCGGCCGGGAAGCCGAACGACGGGATCAGGCAGGCATAGAATAAAATAAGAAAAGGGATGCCGGGGTGCCGTGAAAGCGCGTAAAGCTTCTTTGTATATACAGGGCGTTTTTCACCCTGATGTTCATATCCGTCTTCAACGGAAAAAGAACCGAAAAGAGACATCATAGTCAGAAAAAGGAAGAGGGCGGCAAGCAGCATAAAAGGAACCCGGATGAGTAACGGGAGTCCGGTATGAGATTTAATAAGAAGCATTGCCGTGGATAAAACAAGAAACAGACATCCTGCATAGAAAGATGCCTTGAAGATCTTATGGATGGGACGCAGGTCATTGAGATCGCCCAGAAAAAACAGCGCGAAACCTGCTATACCGATGATATACATGTCTTGTTTGAACCCTTTTCTTCTTATGAGGTAATACTAATATAAACACCCTCCTGCGTAAATGTCAATAATTTTTTTCGAAAATGTTAAATTTCTTTTAACGAAATTGTGCAGGCGCTTAACAAGTTGCGCAAGATATGGTAAGCACGGGCGTTTTGCCACATTTTCAGCACATAATAAAGCAGCCGGAAAGGGCGGTAAAACACCTTCCGGCTGCTTGGATAAATATAAAAATCAATTAAATGTTACACAAAAGTTAACGGCTCCTTTGCGATCTCACGGACGATCTCCTTCAGTGCCGCGATCTCCTCCGGAGCGCCTTCGGCATCCAGATAGACACCGCCTTCGCCGCCGTTCACACCGCCCGCGCTGACGATCATCGTATCGCAGCCGGTCAGGAGACGGATCGCATCGAGCTCGGTAAAGGCCTCGCCCGGTGCCTCAAACAGCCGGAGACCGTGGCCGTCCGGAGCATTGAGACGCGCGGTGAGAACGCTTAACGGCTGTTCCACGCGCTTTTCGACACCGACCGGGAGGATCAGTTTGGTCCTGCGGGCCAGGACCGGGCGGGAAGCTTCCATGATGGTGCCGCCCATTTCGGCGTTACCGATCAGGATCGCAGCGGTGTGCGACCGGAGATCCACCGCATTGGCGCCCTTTAAGATGACATCACCCTGCTTCAGCAGATCGCAGGCCGCGCCGAGGTCATCGACAAACTGAGCTTCGCCCTTTGTGATGATAAGCTGGCCCGGGAACGGTTCCACGGTGGTCCTGGCACCCGGAGCGACGGTCACGCCTTTGTGGAAGGCGGGGAAGGTCACGCGCACATCACTGCCGATGGTCTCTAAAAGGGCATTGGCGGCGTATACGTTTGTTGTACCGGCGATGACCAGCACGGTTCCGTTATTCAGTGCGTCCCTGATCTCCGGACGCATAAGAAGTCCTTTGGCAATGAGGCGTTTTCCCGCGGCGGGAGTAAGATAAAACTGGTAGTGTGACATTTCAGACTCCTTTCATTATCAATAGGTAGGTCCACCGGTCTGTGTTTTACGTCCTGTGACCTTACTTCGTCGGCCTGCGCTTTTCCGGTCCGCGGTCCTTATTGCTGGCCCGCAACCTTTTCCGTCTTCTCGGCGGAGAAGATCATGATCACGGCGCCGACAGCACTGATCACCGTGGTTACTGCAAGCAGTGTGCGGACTCCCGCGGCATCGAGCAGGCGGCCTCCGAGAAGGGAGCCCAGAATATTACCGATGGTGTAGGACATGGACGCATAGCCCTGTCCCTTGACCACATCCGCGCGGTCCATTTTTGCATTGACATAGTATACGATGGATACAGTCAGAAGTGCCCAACCACCCATCTGGAAAATTTGGACAAAATAGTATCCCATAACCGATGTCGCAAGCAGTGAGAAAAGCAGCTTAAGCGTAAAGAATACGCCGGACATACGGAGCCATACATCGCATCGTACCTTCTTTACAAGATAGGAAAAAAAGAACAATGTCGGGAGTTCCGAGAGCGCTGCGATGGCTGCGGAGGTTCCCATTTCCGCGCTTCCTCCGCCGATCGGTTCGATGATCTGCAGAATATAGCTGTTTACGACGGTATGGCCGAGGTAGATGCACATGCAGCCCAGAAGCAGAACGGCAAAACGGGGATACTTCCGGAAGAAAGCCGCCGCTCCGCCGGAGCTTTTCACGACCTCGTGCTCTTCGCGTACGGTCTTTTTGAAGGGGAAGAATAAAAGCGCCGTCAGGAATAAAAGATAGCCGATGGTGATGCAGAGCGGCACCACATCGTGGCCGATGACGGTGATCAGATACCCGAGTCCATAGGACGCGGAAGCGTAGCCCAGCGAACTCACGGCCTTGGAGGCGCCGAAGTTCAGCTTATGTCCCTGATTCAGACTCTCCATGCTGAGCGCGTTCATGAACGGCTGCAGCAGCATGAGGAGCATCATGGCGATCGCATAGAAGCCGGCCGTCAGAAGACGGATGGCACGTCCGCCCGTTGCGACGGCGGCACGGCCGGAGAACAGGATGAAGATTCCGACTGCGGCGAGGATTCCGCCGAGGATCATCAGGAAGGTCTTAATGGACGGGCTGTCCGGACGATCGGCGATGGTGGAGAGGATCGGCTGAAGCACGGCCGCCAGGATACATCCCACAGCCAGGACCACACCGATCTCACTGTTTGTGAGGCCCGCATGCAAAAGAAATGCACTGGCAAACGCGCCGATGGCCGCAAAGCCGATCCAGTACAGGGTGACGATGAAGGAATAACCCACCGTCAGGTCTTTTTTTTCTGTATTCATATTGGAATGATTCATACGCCCGGGGATCCGGGCATTCTTTCTTTATGGTATCGTTCATAATTTACCACGAAGCCCATCTGATGTAAAGAAATCGATTTATATTTCTCCGAAAATGTTCCCTCGCCTGAAAATCGTGCTATAATCCCCTTAACAAGACCTGTGAGCGTGCGCTGCAGGCAAATATTATATGCGAGGTACCACCATGAAGAGTAAGTTTGGTCAGCAGTACGGCGGCGAGGGCCGTGTAGCCGATTATAATTCGCCGGAAGTCAAATTTCTTCAGGCGCTGGCAGGCGGCGATGAAGAAGGCGTTCTGGCATTATTTGAAGAAGAAAAGCAGTTTGGCGGCATTTCAGCGGTCGATACGGCTCACGGACGGTATGAGGGCCTGGAAGCGATCCGCAGATGTGTGCAGGAATGGTATGGAGCGTTTGAAGCCATTGACGGTGAAGTGGAGATCTGTACGCAGATCCACGCCGGCATGCGCGCGGCACTGGAATTCTGCTTCATTTTAAATATGAAGGACGGCAGTGTTCTGGAGATCCCGATGGCTCTGGCAGCCGATATCCGTGGCAGAAGACAGAAGCTGGATGAGGTCCGCATGTACGTTCACTGTATGTGGCTCCCGAGCTATCCGAAGTACAGAGTTCCGATCTTCCCGCCCACAAAGACCCTCGAGCTTCACACCGAGATGGCGTCCGGCGTCATGCCGCACTATTTCAAGCTCGTCATGGAAGAGGGCATGATCAATATTCCGGACCTGATGACCGATGAAGAAGAGATCCTCATGGGAGCATACGGCGCGGAGGATACCATTTATAAGACCACGCGCAAGGAACTTCTCCGTCAGCGTGACGAGGCTGTGGCAAACGGCGCAAAGGGCGATCCCATCGGCGCCATCGTCGGTCTCCGCATGGAGCATTTCATCGACGACGGCCACATCTGCTGCGTTGAGTGGGAGCAGACCGTTACCAGACGCGGCCGTGCGGAAAGAAACCGCCTGTCCGAGCCGGGCATCAGCTTCTATGAGCGTGCTGCCGATGGCCGTCTGAAGTCCTTCCGTATCATCGACTATGCGTATACCGAGCAGTACATCGACTGGGATAAGGCTCCCATCACCAAGGAAGAGGCAGAAAAGATCAACTACGAAGGCGCGGACGATTGATCCACCCTTATAATAAGGAAAAGACATGGCAAAACCTGAGAAGACAAATGTGATGCGGCTCCTGGAACAGAACGGGGTGCCGTATGAAAGCTACTGTTACATTGACTATCCGTCCACCAAGGGCACGGAGATCGCGGAATATCTGAAACAGGACCCGGCACAGGTGTTCAAGACCCTGGTGACGCGCGGGAAATCCGGCAGCTATTACGTGTTTGTGATCCCGGTCGGGGAGGAACTGGAGCTTCGGAAGGCGGCATCGGCGGCAAAGGAAAAGAGCATCGAAATGATCCCGCAGAAGGAACTCCTGCCGCTTACCGGATATATTCACGGCGGATGTTCGCCGATCGGTATGAAAAAACAGTTTGCAACGTTCATCGAGGAATCGGCTATGCTTTACGATACGATCATTTTCAGTGCCGGAAAGATCGGCTATCAGGTGGAAGTGAAACCGGAGGATCTCTTGAAGATCGTTCCGTTTGAATATGCGGATCTTGTGTGCATGTAATGAAAAAGGCAGCTGCGAAAGCAGCTGCCTTTTTTTGCCCGGATATCCCCGGGGGCATTTATAGCGTCAGACCAGCTTCTTTTCCAGCATTTCCGGATTTGTTGCATACTGGAGCGCGGTCTCTTTGGTGATCCGTCTGGCCTTATAAAGCTGCAGCAGACTCTGATCCATGGAGATCATGTCCGCACGGGCAGAGGAGTACAGCTGGCCTTCGATCTGGGCGACCTTATTATCGCGGATCATGTTGCGGATGGCCGGCGTCACAGTCATGATCTCAAATGCGGGGATGTAATTTCCGTCCATG
This sequence comes from Lachnospiraceae bacterium UBA1759, assembly GCA_002315555.1. Taxonomy (GTDB): domain Bacteria; phylum Bacillota; class Clostridia; order Lachnospirales; family Lachnospiraceae; genus UBA1267. The sequence continues at coordinate 412,365 of DCHF01000055.1, forward strand.
TCCGGCACGAGCTGCTGGGAGATCACGGCGTTCAGTACCAGAGAAAGCTGGATGGCGATCTGGCGCTGCTGGTTGGCCGGGAAAACATCGATGATACGGTCGATGGTATTCACCGCTCCGATGGTATGCAGCGTGGAGAAAAGCAGATGACCGGTCTCCGCGGCGGTCATGGCCACGTTCATCGTCTCGTAATCGCGCATTTCGCCAAGAAGAATGACATCCGGGCTCTGACGGAGCGCCGCACGGAGCGCGGTGACGTAATTCTCTGTGTCCACATCGATCTCACGCTGGGAGATGATGCTGTGGTCGTGCGAGTGCAGGAATTCGATCGGATCCTCCAGGGTGATGATGTGCTTCTCCTGGGTGCGGTTGATGCGGTCGATGATGCAGGCCAGCGTGGTGGATTTTCCCGAGCCGGCGGACCCCGTCACCAGGACCAGACCTTTTCTCAGGTTGGCAAGATCCATAATGTAATCGGGGATCCCGGCTTCCTTCGGATCCGGGAGCGAGAATGTAATGATGCGGATCACGGCGGAGCAGGAGCCGCGCTGCTTGTACGCACTGATACGGAAGCGGGAGACATCGCGGATAACGAAGGCGAAGTCATCGTCCCCGGAGGTCTCAAAATGAGACATGTCGCGGTTCGCAAGCTCGTAGATCTCGCGGATCAGCTCGTGAGTTGCGGCCGGAGTCAGGCGCTCATCATTTAAAACGATCAGCTTTCCGTTTACACGGACGGAAGCCGGACGACCGGCAACTAAAAAAACATCGGACGCATTGTCCTGTACCGCTCTTTTGAGCATTTCGGTGATCATCATGGGAGATTCCTCTGATTCTGTAGTTTACGGTTGATATAGTTCCATGGTATCGTCAGCGGTCCAGTCGGACGTGGCGGTCACTTCCCAACGGGTCACGGTGTAGCGCCGGTGGGAGGTCGGTGCCTCCAGGCGGACGGTGACAGTGAGGGCTTCGCGTTCCGAGATCGGGACGCTGAAGTAGAGCAGCTGCTGCACGGTATCATAGGTGTATTCGTTTCCGAGAGTAGTGGCGAGTGCCCGCGTGAAGCTGTTATCAAAAGTGTCGGCTTCGGAGGCTTTGCGTGCGACCTTGATATTATGGTCAAGCTCCGCCAGCATGTGTTCCGCGGTGTTCGCGGCGGCGTAGTAGGCTTCGCGGTGCTCTGCGGCTTTTTTACTGAAGGTGTAGTCGCTCTTTGCGGAGGACAGGGCCAGCACGGAAAAGGTGGCCAGGCACAGCGCAAGAAAAATGACCAGGAGCGACGAGGATCCGATGTTCATGAAGGAGATGCGGCCTTTATTCTGCATAGGGGGTCACCTCCTGAATGTAGCGTTCGGATGTCAGCGTGTAAATGGTCTTCGAAAGATCCCGGGTGTACATGGTACAGCCGGTGGTGAGGAAGCCGTCCTCTTCTTGAGCGATCTCCGTGTACAGGGCGTACACGGCATCAGCCTCGGGACAGGGCGTAAATTCCGCATCGTACCAGATGACGACCTGCCAGCCGCCGGTCTTGTAGACGCTGGCGCTCGGGTATGCGCTCTTGATGAGTCCGGTGATGTCTTCCGGATCCGGATCGGACGCAGCGATCTCCAGAATCGAAGAGACCTCGGAAACACTGTGGCTGAGACGCATGGCATCCCGCGAATAGATATGCGATTTTACAAAGAACCGGACACAGACACTGCTGACGATCGCAAAGAAAAGGATCGCGAGGATCAGTTCCAAAAGGAACATGCCGGATGTCTGCGCTCGTTTTTTAAACGCCATGAGAACTCCTTGTATTGTAACGGGCACGGCCCGTGTGGTTATCGGATCAGTTGCTTCTTGTTGCGATGTAAGCGCTTTCTTTGTGACCGTTTTCATCGACACATTCCACCAGGAAAAGCCGGTCGGCGACCTGTGTCACGGAAAAAGCGGAAAGTTTCAGAAGGGCGGTGCCGGCATCGGCTGATGTTTCCGCGTCCTCTTTCATAAAAAGCTCCGTCAGCGCGCCGCCGTCGAAATAGATCGCGGTGAGGTAGGACTCGCCCTCGATCTCCGAGCGGAGGAGTAACGCGCTGCAGCCGTCAAATTCGCCGACGGTCACGGCCTCTTCCTCATCACCTGCGTGGATCTTTTCCGTCACATAGGACAGCGCGGTCCGCGCGGTGTAGTTCGCGGCGGAATTCTCCACCGTGCTTTTGTACACGCGGGTGGCAAACAGGATCACGATCAGCGCGCTCAGCGCAAAAGCGAAGAAAAGCGCAAGCGGCACCAGAAAATCGATGATGTGGCGTCGTTCGTTCTTCATCATTTGCCGCCTCCCTTCTCGATGATCACGTACGTCGGGCGGATATTGCCGCCGGGCACGCGGTAATCGACAAAGAAAAGGTCTTCGTTGTAGGTGAGGCCGTAGACGTCCTTCATATATTCGATGCTTTCGGGATAGGCGCCTTCCACCGCGTAGCAGTAGGTGACGGTCCGCGAAATGGCACGGTCCAGGGTCTCCTTCTGCCGGGCGGTATCGCCGCCGGACAGCTTAAGCGTACCGAACAGAAAGACAGCAATGATCGCCGCAAACAAAAGGACCGAGAGGACCTGCTTTTTGCGGCTGTTGTCTTTTTGTTTCTGTTGATACAGGAAACGTGCCAAGGGAAACTCCTTAATCTATCGTACCTCACGGTGTGCGTATAATCACACCGCGGATACGGTTATATACGGTTACAGGGTACTCATGATGCCCATAAGCGGCAGCATGACGGACAAGAGGATCGCGCCGACGATGACGGAGAGGATGATGACCAGTGCCGGCTCCAGCGCGGCGAGCTTGTTGTTGATGGAGGAATCGATCTCATCCTCATACAGCTTGGAGACCTTTTCCATGGCGGAATCCATGCTGCCGGTCTTCTGGCCGATGTTGATCATCCGCGCATAGATCCCGGCAAAGATGCCTTCCTCGTGCAAGGCGGTACTGAGTTCCATGCCGTCCTCGGTCTTGGATTTAACGTTTTTCAGACGTGAACGGAGCGCGGGATCGTCGATGAGGTCCGTTGAAAGCTCCAGACTGCGTGAAATGTCCAGCCCGGAACGAAGAGCAAACGCCATACCGGCGGCAAAGCGGCAGGCACCGATCTTTGCATTCAGCTTACGGTTCAGGTGGAGCTTGTGTTCCAGCTTTTCATAAGCCGCGCGGCCTTTTTGCGTGCGGGTGAAGATCAGCACCTGGATCGCGAGGATCGCCGCGGGAATGATCAGGAAGAGGCCGTAACGGTTCACGGCGTTACCGACGGAAAGAAGGAGGCCGGATACACCGGTCATTTCCGTGCCGAGCTGCTGATAGACCTGGTTGAAGATCGGCATGACGCGCGTCAAAAGCACGAAAATAACGATCAGCATCATGATGGTCATGACGGCGGGGAAGGTGACGGCGCCGCGGATGGAACGGGCAATGGCCTCTTCACGCTCATAATGTGTGGCAAGTCCGTCCATGGTCTCATCCAGCGTACCGGTCTCTTCACCGATGCCGGTCATCTTTACAAGATACTCCGGGAACAAGCCGGTCGATTCCAGCGCATGGGCAAAGGTGCCGTTTTCGGAAAGATCGTCTGCGATCTTCTGAAGGATCCGCGTCTCCGCTTCATCCGTGCTGTCCTCCAGCATCGTCTGGATGCCCTCGAAGGGCGAAATGCCCGAACGCAGGATCAGCGCCATCTGACCGCAGAAGGCGGAAAGCTCGGTGTTTGTCAGCATTTTTTCATGAATCTCTTTACTCACATGGACCTCCGATTAATACCAGTAACAGACGGTGTAGTTGTTTCCCGTGCCGATGTATTTTTTGACATCTGCCGCACTGTTATTTGCGGCGAGAGTGGGGTCCATCAGCGACCAGGAGATTCCGTTGAATTCAATGATGTTATCGACCCAGCCGGTCTCTTCGAGATAAACGGAGATCCAGGCGTGGTACACGGTGCCGGAATACCCCACGACCAGTTTGGCCGGGATCCCCTGCGAGCGGAGCAGTGCCGTCATCAGGGAAGCATAATCAAAGCAGATGCCCTTCCGGGTGTTCAGGGTGGTGTCGATGTCCGGGAGGTAATCGACGGGGATATCCGCCGCCAGGACGGTGTCGTAATCGATGTTCCCGATCACATAATGATAAACGTTCGTCAGATAATGAAGATCGTCGCGGGACTGTTCGGACAGCTCTTCGCCGAGACTCAAAGCCTCTGTATCCTTCGTGTACCAGCTGTACTGGTTCGGGTAGAGGAACGGGCGGAACTCATCACGCAGTTTGACGCTCACGATACTGGACAGGATGACCGCGTAACGGTTCTTGTCCACCTGCCGGAGCACGGTGATCTTATAATCGCCGTCGCCCGCCTGGAGCGGAAAAGCTTCAAATTCCCCGATCTTCAGGGTGTAGGTATAGATGACTTCGTCCGGGGCGGTGATCTGGGCCTTCACGCGGTCGGCATCGCCGGCATATTTCAGCATGACGTAGCCCTCCGTGGCATTGGAATAGTCGATCACAGCATCGTTGTCCTCCACGGTCTTCTTCCCGGGCGCTTCCGGAAACAGGTATTCCGTCCGGGTCACACGCGGTGTTTCCCCTTCATCAAGCGGAGCGGGCATTCCGCGGTTGGTCTCTCCGGGCCTGCAGCCCGAAAGAAGTGTACATAAACACAAAGAGGCCGAAAGAACAGCGGAAAGAACGATTTTCTGTAAACGGTTCTGTTTCACTATCTTACAGGCCTCCTCGAAGATTATTTCAGGGTAAGTACAAGGTGCAGGTAATTGCCGCGCTCGTCCGGAATGTAAACATTCAGGGCGTCGGTGACTTCGTCAAAAACGATCTCACCGGATCCGATGTTCCAGCTTGACGGATACATGGTCGTGCCGTCCAGCGTTTCTGCATAAATGTGGTTGTAATCGATGCCGGTCTCATCATCCGCAACGAAGAGGTGTAAAGAATCACCGTCCATGCTGCTGGAGACCAGGTACGGGGTGATGGTATCGATGGAAGAGACTTCCAGCGAGGTGGTCCGATACTGATGATTACTCAGTGTGACGCGGACCGTCATGGTGCCGTTCTGTGAAGGCTGGATGCTGTATACGTGATCCCCGAGGTCGGTGACCGGGAACAGCGAACCGTCGATGCTTGCCGTCACGGAAGCAACGGGCATGGGCCCCTTCAGCTTGACAATGTACGTCGGAATGCCGGATTCCGTGCCGGACAGCTGCGTCACCGTAAAGCGCGGCGCCACGAACTGTAACGGTAAGAGGACAAACAGGCAGAGGATCAGTACAAGTACGGCGCGCTGGAGCTTATAGCGCTCACGGCGGTATTTGACGTAGGAGAGCATGACTTCAAGCGGTACCGAGGAGGGTTCCAGCTTCAGTTCTTCAAAAATATTGGTCAGCATCTGGTTTGCAGTCTCCATGCTCGGTTCGTGCTCGCGGATGCGGTATTCTTTGCGGTAATTCTTTTTCGATGCCATTTCAATGCCCTCCTTTCTCAGATCGTGAGCAGTTTTTTCAGGCGCTCCTTGCCTGTTTTCAAATAACGTTTAACGGTACTTCTGCTGATCTCCATGATGTAGGCGATGTCGTCGATCTTCATGTTCTGGTAGTAGTACAGATAAATGGCCTGGGATTCCGAGAACGGAAGTGACATGATCTGTTCGATGATGTAACGCTTTTCATCGACGCGGACCACCTCGACCTCGGGTTCATAGCTCCGGGCCGCCGGCAGGGCTTCCAGAATATCCTCCTCCGTAGAGATGACATTGAACTGCTTTTGCTTCATGTTCATGTCGTAGCAGACACGGAAATTGATCTGGTTGAGCCAGGAGATGAACAGTTTGGAGTCCATGAGCGACGGCAGATTCTTAAAGGCGAGGATAAAGGTCTCCTGGACCGCATCCTGTGCCAGATAATCGTCCTTTAAATAACCGCAGGCGAATAGATATTGTTTTTTGTAAGTGGCAGCATATAGTTCGGCGAAGGCGTCCGAAGAGCCTGCGCGTGCTTGATCGACAAGTCCTGCTATATACTGATAGTCAAGTTCAGCCATCAGTCCCCCTAAATAGCGTGGTTATTTTGCGATACGTTTATTGGAAAGTGCGATCAGATCGGTGATCGTAGCGGCATCGGCCTCTGCTTCGTGGAAGGCCACACCGTAGCTGTACTGAATGGGAAGAGCGGTATCCACGTTGTTGTGAGCTTCGATCTTCTTTTCCAGAATGCTTAACATGCTGGAGATGGATTCCTGGGTACCCTGCTCAAAGATGGCAAGGAAATTGTTGCCGCCGTTTCTACCCACAAAGCAGACACCCTGTGCGGTCATACGGAGGATCATGGAAAAGTCACGGATGACCGTGTTGCCGGCGCGGTGGCCGTAGACGCGGTTGATATCCTGCATGTTTGTGATGATGAAGGTGATGCAGGCCATATCCTTGGGAAGCGGCATGTCCAGATACTGCTCGATCATCATATCGCAGCTGAAACGGTTGGAAATGCCGGTGGCGGGATCGGAACGGACGGAGTAGTTCATTTCGGTGTAATCCTTTTTATAGCTCAGGAAGTATTTAAAATCAAAGAAGATAAACAGGAATGAAAGCAGCAGGACGGCCCAGAGCATTACGCAGAGAGTCATCATATTGGAATCATTGGAGACCGCGTGGAAAAGATCCTGGTCCGAGAAGACCATGAAGAGTCCGATGGCGGTAATGATCAGGTAAATTGCGAGCTGAATGGATTTGTACCAGGTCTGATTTCTCATATATGCATCCCCCTATTCAAAGTAAGTACAATCTTCTTAATTATATCAGAAGAAACAGGAGATGACAATACACTAGATGTGGGCAAAGCTTCCTATATAATGGGGAGTAAATTCCGGAAAAGCAGACCGGATCATCGCTGCTGCGGAAGGGGCTCATAAAAATTTATAATTATTTAATATTTTTTACAAGGGCTTCATTTTGTGAATAACTCGATTTTCAGGACAAAAAAGCAGCAAAAAGTCTCCGAAACGACCAAAGAAATCGCGGGAAAACTGCGCGTCAAGGAAATAAAAATGCATAGAGTTGATATATTTTCCGATTGTCGAAGAATGAGTATGCAGCATTTATAACGTGAAATGCATTATAACCTCTGTTTGCACGTATAATATTTAACATAATTTCCTGCATAACACCTCAAATGCGCTGCGAATGGCCTTAAAAAGGAAGGTGCGCAACGGTGTTGTGGATAACTTCGAAGCTTTGAATTATAGCCGCGTTTTTCCTAAATATATAGAAAAATCCGTGAACTTTTTTCGGATTTTGCCCTGTCCTTTAGGGTATGAAACATTCTTCCGAATGGTGATTCGCGGAGCCGGAGAAGCCGATATGGTGTAAAGGGTTTCTCCGACTCCATGAGTTTAACGGGGGAAAATAAACACTTAATCATCCTGAGAGGTGAAAAGAAGGGGGTAAAATGAGCAAGAGATTAAAGATCATGCTCGCGGTCGTACTTTCAACGATTCTGACCGTATCCGGTGTTGTTGTGGCATCACGCGGTACGGAAACGCTGAAAGCAAATGAAAGCCTGGTTCCGGCGGTGAAAACCAGCGAAGCGGAAGTTCCTGTAGTCGTTGACGATGCAGGCTCTTCGGACAGCGGCTCACCGGATGCGGTAAAAGACGGCGAATACACCGGTGAAAACTGGGGTGTCGGCGGCAACGGCATCATTTACTACGACGCGAACGGCAAAGTAGTCGAAAATGAAGCGGATGCGGCTTTCAGTCTTTCAAAGAGAGCTGAAAAGACTTCTGATAATCATTATGATGTTACGCTTCAGTTTGTGACGAAGACAACAACTACTACCACGCAGCCCGGCGCAGCGGCAACGGTACTGGTCATCGACAGATCCGGTTCCATGGGATACTGTGCGGAGTGCGGCAAGACTACACATGTTGAGGGTTGTAAGTATTACCAGCAGCAGGTCCCTGTGGACAATTCCGTAAAGGAAGAACAGAAAACTGAGCATAGCAAATGGGTTAGGGTAAACGGCAGATGGACCACAGAGACATACATGGCTTGCGAGTATTGTGATCAGGAAACTACCCACAGCAGATCCTGCAAGTATTATCAGCAGCAGGCGTCGGTCGACAATTCTGTGAAATCCGAACAGACGAGACTCGCTGCAGCGAAGACGGCTGCCATCAGCTTCCTGAATTCCTACAGAGGCGATAAGTTCCCGTACGCAACCGGCCTCGGACGTTATGTGGCACTGGTTTCATATTCCAGTAAGGGAAGTGTTACCCAGACCTGGGTCGATGTTTCCACACAGTCCGGTTATGACGCCATGGTTTCTAAGATCAACGGGCTTTCTGCAGATGGTGGTACGAATACCGATGACGGTCTTTATCAGGCTTCTACCTGCCTGGACAATGCTACGGTTAAGAGCATTGCGGCTTCTATGAAGAATGTCGTCCTTCTTACGGATGGTATCCCGACCTATTCCAGAAATTCGTCTGATGGTGGTACAACCTGTAACCAGACAGAATACAACGATACGGTAAAAACGGCTACCTCTGTTAAGAGTAAGGCAACGTTATATACGGTATGCTTTGGTGCACAGAATGACATTGTACTCAATAATGAGAGCTGTGGAGATTTCTTAAAGAATAAGATCGCATCCTCTACAGATAAAGCATATAATGCCGATAATGCGGATCAGTTGGCCGCAGCATTTGCCGCAATCACCCAGACCATCGTCTCCGGTCTTAACGGTGAAGGCACCACCATCACCGACCCGATCCCGAGCGGTGTTACGATCGATGCAAGCAGCATCGCAGGCGGCGCTTACGCTGACAGTACCTGGTCTCTCGGCCAGCCGGTCGTTACGACTGAGGGTAATGTTACTTATTATACTTACACGATCACATACAGCGTTACCATCGATGCCGATGCAGAAGGCTTCAATGACAGCGAGTATCATCCGATCAACGGTAAGACCATCCTGAACTTCCCGGACGGTACAACGACTCCGTCCATGGAATTCCCGGTTCCGGGTGTTACCGGTAAGACTACTCTTTATAAGGTCGTCTTCAACAGAGGCGCAAACGGCACCTTCACCGGTGATGATGCCGAGAAGACGGAAATCGTTTATGATGAGATCAAGGCAAATGAAGCTACTCCGGCATATCCGGAAGTGGTCGCAGACGAGGATCATTACTTCACCGGCTGGGATTATGAGAGAGCGGATCTTGTCAAGAACAACGCCAACATCGTTGACGGCGTGATCACCTTCACTGCACAGTATGCGGAGAAGACCACGGTCACGATCAAAGGTGAAACTGCTACAAAGCCGTACAATGGTGCCGCACAGGCCATTGACGGAATTACCGTAACCGGTCTTCCGGAGGGTGCCGAACTTTCTGGTGTTACTTACGCGGCAGCGGGAACGAATGCAAGCAACAATGCATATGCAGGTTCCTTCACCAATAAGACGCCGAAGGTCATGCAGAACGGCAAGGACATCACGGATCATTTCAAATATGAATATGTAACCGGTTCCCTGACCATCACTCCGGTAACGCTGACCATCACCACTCCGTCTGATAAGAAGGTCTATGACGGTACGGAACTTGCAGCTGCAGGTACCATCAGCGGATTTGTTGCGGATGAAGGCAGCAAGGTCACCTTCAAGACCGGCGCAGAGGTTACTGAGATCGTCAACGTTTCAGACACTGCAGAAAAGAACAACACTTACGAACTGGATTGGAACGGTGTCGTTTCTACAAACTATACCATCGTAGAAGATCTGGGTACCCTGACCATTACTCCGGCACCGGTTACAGTTAAGATCGTCGGCGCTATCACAAACGCAAAGTATGACAAGGAGGAGCATACCGCTTCCGGTTATACGGTAAGCATCGAGGATGCAACCGGACTTTACACCGAAAAGGATTTCTCCATCGCAGAAGGAACCAAGACTTCCGTCAGCCGTGTTCAGTACGGCCAGGAAAACATGGGACTCAGCGACAAGAAGTTCACGAACAATAATACGAACTTTGATGTAACATTTGATGTAACCGACGGCTATGTTAAGATCACGAAGGAAGCTCAGGTAACCGTTCAGATCAAGGGTAATGCGAAGACCTACACCTACAACGGTGAGGAACAGACGGTAACCGGTTATGAAATCATTGGAATTTCTAATGATAAGTATTCCGAAGACGACTTCAAGTTTACCGGTACTGCATCTGCAGCCCGTACTGATGTCGGAACCACTCCGATGGGTCTTACGGCTGACATGTTTGAGGATACGAACGGTAACTTTGACAGTGTTACTTTTGAAATTATCAGCGACGGTTCCGTTACCATTAACCCGCTGGCAGTTACCGTAACGGTTGAAGGTAACAGCGACGAACAGGTTTATAACGGATCCGAACAGTCTGTTTCCGGTTATGAAGTAAAAGAAATCAGCAGCAGTCTTTATACTGCTGATGACTTCAGCGGTCCGGCACAGGATGCTGAAGAAGCAACCGCAGCACGCACCGAGGTTGGTACCACTACCATGACTCTTGCTGCAGCAGATTTTGCCAACACCAATGAGTCCGGTAACTTTACCGTTACCTTCAATGTAACTCCGGGTTCCATGACCATCAAACCCGTTACTGAAGAAGTCGTTGTTGAAATCGTCGGTAACTCTGATAAGAAGGACTATGACGGCAAAGAACTCAAGGTGGAAGGCTATACCGTAAAGTCCATCAGCAATGATCTTTACACCGAATCCAATATCTCCTATGTCGGTACGGATGCAGCCAAGGTTGCGGCACAGACCAACGTCGGTACGGATACCATGGCTCTTGCAGCTTCCGATTTCGAGAATGCAAGTGCAAACTTCACGAATGTTAAATTCGTAGTAACTCCCGGTAAGGCAGTCGTTGAGCCTCTGGCAGTTACCGTTACCGCAAATGATAACAGCAAGAAGTACGGCGAGGCAGATCCGACGCTTGATGCTAAGGTTGAGACCCTCATCGGTGAGGATTCCATCAGCTACGATGTAAAGCGTGTTGAGGGCGAACTTGTCGGTACCTACACGATCAATGTGACCGGCGCCGAAGACCAGGGCAACTACAAGGTTTCCTATGTTCCGGGCATCTTCACCATCACTGAGCCGACCGATCCTTCCAAGGTCATTAATAAGGACCACGAGGGAACCGGCTTCAACCTGGGCGAAAAGGTTGAATTCTCGATCGTTGTTAAGAACATTTACAATCAGGAAGTAGTTGCGACTGTTGAAGAGCAGGATGGTGTTACGATCCAGCCCGGCAATGGTTACACTGTTGAAAACGGTAAGGCAGTTGCTACCATGGCAGCCGGTGCTGAGATCACCGTAACAGCTGTTTATGAGAAGATCACAGAAGAGGACATTCTTGCAGGTGAGTATGTCAATAACGCAACTGTGAAGTTCAGCGTATCCGATACCGAGTACAAGGCGGATGATACTGCTGAAACCGCAAAAGAAGGCGCAGCGCTTTCCGTTGAGAAGACCGTGAAGTCCATCGGCGGCGACGAGGACAAGAAGACAGCATCTCTTGGCGATATCATCACCTACACCATTGAGGTTACCAATATCGGTAATGTTACTGTTAAGAACATCACCGTTGAAGATGAACTGACCGGCAATACCGGCGATAAGGCTCTGGAAGTCGGAACTCTGGCTCCGGGCGCATCTGAAAAAGTAGAGGCAACTTACACCGTTACCGAGGATGATATCCTTGCAGGTAAGATCGCGAACACCGCAACCGCAAAGGGAACGGCTCCGAACGGTGATGAGACTGAAGGCAACGCTGAGGTTTCAAATGATACCGATCCGGTAAAGAAGGAACTTGTTGTTGAGAAGACCGTGAAGTCCATCGGCGGCAAGGCTGACAAGGAGAAAGCATCTCTGAATGATGAGATCATCTACGAGATCACTGTAACCAACAACGGCAACGTGACCGTGAAGGACATCACTGTTGAAGATGTTCTCACCGGCGACAAGTCTCTGGAAGTAGGAACTCTGGCTCCGGGCGCATCCAAGACTGTAAAGACCTCCGCATACAAGGTCACCGAGAATGATATTCTTGCAGGTGAGATCAAGAACACTGCAACCGCAACCGGTACCGCTTCGAACGGAGAGGAGACCAAAGGCGAAGGCGATGTTACGACGGAGACGGATGATGTTGATAACAGCATCGAAGTTACCAAGAAATCCAACGTAGACGGCGTTGCAAAGTTTGGCGACACCATCGCATACACCATCACTGTTAAGAATATCGGTAATGTAACGATTTCCAATGTCACAGTTGATGATGAAAAGGCAGGCGTTAAGGGTAAAGCAATCGCCGGCGACATTAAGCCGGACGAAAGCAAGAGCATTACGGTAACCTACGTTGTTACGGAAGAAGATGTCCTTGCAGGTAAGATCGTGAATACCGCAACCGCAAAGGGTTCTGACCCGAATGGTGATACCACGAAGGATGACGGTACGAAGGAAGATCCGACCGAAAAGGCAGCTCCGAGCCTCTTCGTAGAGAAGACCTCTGATGTGGAAGGCACCGCTTCTCTCGGCGATACCATCACTTACACCATTAAGGTTACCAACAACGGTAATGTGACCGTTACGGATATCACCGTTGAAGACGAATTGACCGGCAATACCGGTGACAAGGCTCTGGAAGTCGGCACGCTGGCTCCGCGCAAATCAATGGAAGTGACTGCAACTTATGTGGTTACCGAGGAAGACATCGTTGCGGGTAAGATCACGAACGTTGCAACTGCAAAGGGCTCTGATCCGAACGGTAAAGATGTCGAAAAGGACGGTACCGTTGAAAACAATACCGATACGGTCGATACCACAATCGAAGTTGTGAAGACTGTGAAGTCCATCGGCGGCAAGGCTGACAAGAAGATGGCATCTCTGAATGATGAGATCGTCTACGAAATCACTGTAACCAACAACGGTAACGTCACCATGACGAATATCAAGGTTGAAGATGAACTGACCGGCAATACCGGTGACAAGGCACTTGTCATCGAAGAGCTGGCTCCGGGCAAATCCGAGACTGTGGAGACCGCAGCTTATGTAGTTACCGAAGCCGATATTCTGGCAGGCAGCATCAAGAACGTGGTAACCGTTAAGGGCGAAGATCCGGATAATGATCCGGATAATGATCCGGAAGGTGAAGCTGATGTTGACGTTCCGACCGATGAGGTCAGCAACAAGATCTCTGTTGAGAAGACCTCTGATGTAGAGGAAGGTAAGACCGTATCTCTCGGCGACACCATCACCTACACCATCACTGTTACCAATGAAGGCAATGTAACGATCGCCAACATTAAAGTCGAAGATACGCTGACCGGAAATACCGGTGATGATGTGATCGTTATCGACGAACTGGCTCCGAAGGCATTCAAGGAATACACCGTTCAGTACACCGTACTTGAAAAGGATATCCTTGCAGGTACGATCGTGAACACCGCAACCGCAACCGGAACCGATCCGAATGGTGATACCACTCAGGATGAGGGTAAGTGCTCTGATGATACCGATCCGATCGACAACACCTTAGCAGTTACCAAGACCTCTGAGATCTCCGACGGTCATACCGTTGCAGAACTCGGTGATACCATCACTTACACCATCACGGTTAAGAACAACGGTAATGTTACGGTAAGCAACATTACTGTAGAAGATGAACTGACCGGCAATACCGGCGATGCTGCACTTGTCATCGAAAAGCTGGCTCCGGGCGCATCTGAGTCTGTAGTTGCCAATGTTTACACCGTAACCGAAGCTGATCTTCTTGCAGGCGAGATCAAGAACGTTGCCACCGCAACGGGTACCGATCCCAAGGGCAAAGAGACCACTGATGACGGCGAGAAGGAAGATCCGACCGAACAGGCTAAACCGAGCATCTTCGTTGAGAAGACCGTGAAGTCCATCGGCGGTGACGCAGACAAGACGAAAGCATCTCTGAATGATGAGATCATCTACGAGATCACTGTAACCAACAACGGTAACCTGACCCTTACCGATGTGGAGATCGTCGATGAACTGACCGGTGATACCTTCACCATCAAAGAGCTTGCTCCGAAGGCATCCGAGAAATACACCGTTAAGTACACCGTACTTGAAAAGGATATCCTTGCAGGTAAGGTAGTGAACACCGTCACCGTTAAGGGCGAAGATCCGGATAATGATCCGGACAATGATCCGTCTGACGATGATGAAGTTACGGTCGATACGGACGATGTCGATAATACGATCACCGTCGAGAAGACCTCCAGCGTAGCTGAAGATGAGCCGGTATCTCTCGGCGACACCATCACCTACACCATTACTGTTAAGAATGACGGCAACGTCACTGTTTCCGGCATCACCGTAGAAGATGAACTGACCGGCAACATCAATGATGATGTTCTTGAAGTCGGTATCCTGGCTCCGGGCGAAGAGTGGAGCACCACCGTTACCTACAAGGTAACCGAGGAAGACATCGTTGCAGGTGAGATCGTTAACAATGCTGTTGCAAAGGGCACCGATCCGAACGGCGATGAGACCTCAGACGAGGATGACGTAACGAACGTTACCGATCCGGTCGATGGTTCTTACACCGTTGAAAAGAAGATCGCCAATGCAAAGAGCGAGTACAAGATCGGCGATACGATCCAGTACACCATCACTGTTACCAACACCGGTAACATTACCAGACACAATGTCGCTGTAACCGATCAGCTGACCGGAGCAGCAGGCAAGGCTGTCATCGCAGCAAATGATGCATATGTTGTCAGCGGCACCACCGCTACCATCGCAGCACTTGCTCCGGGCGAAACCGTTCTGGTAAGCGTTTCTTACAAGGTCGTCAAGGATGATGTCAACAAGACCATCACCAACGTCGCAGTTGCGGAAGCTTCTGAGGACGATCCGACCGAAGATGAGGATCCTGAACCGACTCCGGATGTACCGGCACAGGTCGAGAAGGATTACGAACTGACCATCCACTATCAGTATGCTGACGGCTCTAAGGCAGCTGCTGATTACACGCACAGATATCTGGCAGGTGAGACCTTCCGTATCGTCTCTCCGACGATCGACGGTTACACTCCGGATTACAGTGCAGTCAACAGCCCGTCCAACGGCATGCCGGCTAAGGACCTGACCTTCACCATCGTTTATAAGAAGAATCCGACTCGTGAGACTCCGACCACGGAACCGACCACCGAGGAAGAGACGACTGTAGAAGAAACGACGGAAGAGGAAACCACTGTTGAAGAAACAACAGAGGAAGAAACTGTTGAAGAAACCACCGCTCCGGAAGCAGTGATCACTGAGACCGAAGACGGCGAATACGATCTGGTCGTCATCGAGGACGAAAAGACCCCGGCAGGTGATGTAGACGCTGATCACAAGTGCTGCATCCTGCACTTCCTGTTAATGCTGCTGGCAATGATTCTCCTGTGTGTATACACCGACAAGAGAAAGAAATACCAGGAAGACATTCACGAAGCAAAGAAGGTTCTGAAGGAAGCCGGCATCGATGTCGATGCAGAAGATCAGACGGAAGGAGGAAATAAGTAATGGAAGCTTTATTTACATGGGTCCACGAAACACTTGGAATGTGCTTTTACACTTTACCGGCTCTTTTGACCGGCCTCGCAATGGTCATCATTGGCCTCGTCCACTGGCGCAATCAGAAAAAGCGCGAAGACGATTTCAAGGATGAAACGAAGAATGCTGAAAACGGTGAGGGTGCTCCGGCACCCGAAGCCGCTGAGTGACTGAAAGCAAAGGAATAAGGAGGAACGACAAATGACATATTTATTTGAACATACAGCCTTTGGATTTTGCTGGTGGGATCTTGTAGCACTTCTTGTGGTGCTCGGCGTGATTCTCGTCATGGTCATCAAGCTCCGTAATCAGAAAAAGGAGCTGAAGAAGCTGGAGGACATCCTGGCCGATGCAGCCAAGACCGAAGCTGCCGCACAGAAGGCAGCGGAAGAACTTCAGACTACGGAAACACAGATCTGATAAGTTCATAAACAGAAAAACGGCCGCCGGCATTGCCCGGCGGCTGTTTTTGTCACTTGAAATATCCGTGAACGAACCCGGTTTTATCACTTGAAATCTCCGAAAAACGAAACCGGATCGGAGAGGCAAGAGCCGCTGCGCGGGATCTTCCGGGCGTTCGGAAACAGAGGGGGCCTCCGGCAGTGAAAAGATGTTTCTAAAATGTTAAAAAAGTGTTATAAATGCTCGATTCTTGGACCTTTAGCCGTGAAAATTCCGTCTTTATTAGTATAAGAAACATGAAACAAAACGGCGGTAAAATCGCCGGATCACCCGATAAAAGTGAGGTTTAAAAAATGAGCAGAAAAGTTGAAATTGCGATTGCTACCGTTCTGGCACTTACCCTGGCAGTGATCCTTTCCGTGAAGATCACCGGCAACATTCTGAAAGCTACGGAGGACGACAGTGTCACGTTCGAAACACAGGACACCATCACCTCGATCAGTGAGATTCAGGTGGAGGAACCGGAGGTTGAAAAGCGTGTTGTTGTCACAACCAGTCTGGACGGAGCTGAAAGCGTCGAGCTTGGCATGCAGGTGACGTTATATGCAAATCTTTACGGTTATGAAGGCGATGACTTTGTAATCACCTGGCAGCGTTCCCTGGACGGTGTAAACTGGGAAAGCATTGAAGACCTGAACGCGCGTACCTATACCTTCACGCTGGATGAGGACAATTATATGTATCTCTGGCGCGCGGAAGTAGCAGACTGATTCGGAAAGGATGGGACAGAATATGAAGAAATTCGGTAAGAAAGCTTTATCTTTTGTTGTGGCATCGGCTATGGTGTTCACCCTGCTTCCGACCACGGCTGCAGCGAAGAACGATAAGAAGGATTCCGGAAATGTCATTTCCAACATCGTCGGATTTGTGCTGGGTGGAGGTTCCTCACAGAACAACAAGGACAATGACAATAAGAATGTTAACGGTAAGGCACCGGAAAACAACAGCGGTCAGAGCAATAAAAATAACAAGGATGAAGCTGCATCCGGCATCGTTTTCAAATTCTATGAAGAGTCTGATTCCAGCGTAAGTGTCGGTCTGCAGAACGGTATCAAGTTCACTGTGGATCTGATCGATGAAAAGGGCAACAACATTGCGCTGACCAAGGACCAGATCGCAAAGATCCCGGAGACCGTGTCGTTCGATACGAACTATGTGGCCATCACCGCAGATACGTTCAACGTCATCGACCTGGAAGGCTACACCTTCTCCAAGGCTCTGGCGTATTTCTACTGGGAAGGTGACTTCAAAGGCACCAAGTATGCCGCATATTCCTTCACGAATTTCGGCTACGACCCGGGTTACGCGACCAGCAACTACATCGGCTACACGAGCGAATACAACTCCGTAGGCGACGGTACCTTCGGCAAGGACTCCACCGGCACCGGCACGTTCTGGTACCAGGAGAACGGCACGCTGCATCTTGTTTATTACAAGGTCGCAAAGAATGCGCCGAAGACGATCTATCATGTAAATAACGCCGCAGGCACGCTTTATACCGAAAACGACAGCGTGGACTGGGCCGATCGGAATTATGTTTATTACGCTGCGGATAAGACCGCGACCTATACCGAAGCTTATATGGAAAACGCATTCAGTGATGAAGGCGAGTTCCTTGGCTGGTATGAAGACGCCGCATGCACCAGGGCTGTTTCTGCAGACTTCTTTGAAAAGCCGGTGACCGCAGACGTGCATGTATACGCGAAGTGGGTACAGCCGGAGCATTCCGTACAGTACTCCTGGGAGGATCTCCCGGAGGAGACTCTGTATGATGCGGACGGAAACGTTGTTGTTCCGACCCTTCCGGCCGATATTACCGGCCTGATCCTGAACGATTCCTACACCGTTGACACGAACTATACCTCTCAGACCGTGCTTTATACACAGGATGAGTACGGCAACAAGAACAGTGAAGTGACCTTCAGCGGTTGGACCGATCCGAACAATGCCGTTATGGGTAAGGAAGATGTTCCCGTGACCGGTACCTGGACCAGGACCGCGCTTGATGTCGCGACCTGGAAGGTTACCTATTCCTGGACCGGCGCACCGGCGGGCGCAGTGCTTCCGGTCGATACCAGAGATTACATCAATAACGAAGAAGTGACCATCGACGCTGCCTATGATTCATCCTCCAAGGTCGATACCTATGATGAATACGGCAATGTCAACGGCACCTACACCTTCTCCGGTTGGTCTGCCATCGGTAAGATCCACAGGGATGAGACTGTGACCGGCACCTGGACTTATACCGAAAAGAGCGTTGCAGAGCACAAGGTCATCTATTCCTGGTCCGGCGATGTTCCGTCCGGTGTGACACTGCCCGAAGGCGGCAGCTATGTAAAGAATGAGCCGTATACCATCGACAGCAAGTACGCGGCAAATTATACCGTAAACAAGACCTCTCTGTTCGGCAATCTGAAGGGGCAGTACGTTTTCAGCGGCTGGAGCCTTACCGGCGAGCAGAAGATGGGCACGTCCGATGTTACCGTGACCGGTACCTGGACCTACAATGACGATCCGGAATTTAAGCTCTACAATGTGACTTACTCCTGGACCGGACTTCCGGATGAGACTTTGTACGATGCAGACGGTAATATCGTCGTTCCGGAGCTTCCGGCAACGATGACCGGCCTGGAAAGCGGCCAGACTTATACCGTTGACTCCAGAATGACCGGCATGGTCGTTTACACGCATGCCGCAAACGGCAATGTCAACGCATCCTACACCCTGGGAAGCTGGGGACAGGAATACGGCACCATTGCCAAGAAGGATGTCAAGCTTACCGCAGAATGGACCAAGAAAGTCGCAACCTACACCATCACGATCCACTTTGTCGATGACAAGACCGGTGAGAAGGTTGCCGAAGACCACGTTGAGACCTTTGAAGTCGGTTCCGATTACAAATACGCGACCCCGAAGGTAGACGGTTATAAGCAGGAGTACGATTACGTCGTTGATCCGGAAGGTAATATGCCGGCGGAAGACGTTGAGATCACCATTAAGTATACCAAGATCGAGCCGGAAACTCCGACGGAAGAATCCACGACGGAAGAGACCAGCGAGTCCACGACGGAAGAGACCAGCGAGTCCACGACGGAAGAAACCAGCGAATCCACGACGGAAGAGACCGGCCAATCCACGACGGAAGAGACCAGCGAATCCACGACGGAAGAAACCGGCGAATCCACGACGGAAGAGACCAGCGAATCCACGACCGGGGAGACCAGCACCGAGGCTTCTTCCGAGTCTACGGAATCCAAGGCCGAAGAAACCACCACCGCAGCAACCACTGCATCCGAAACCACTGCTGAAACCACAGCAGTCGCTGAAAGCGAAGCTGCTGCTGAAACCGAAGCTGCCGCTGAAACCGAAGCTGCCGCTGAGACGGAAGCTGCTGATACGGAAGAAGAGCCCTCTGTCGGTACCTTTGTCAAGCAGGAGGACGGTTCCTTCGATATGATGGATGTTGAAGAAGAGGAGGCTCCGGCCGGTCTTCTGAACCTTGGCCACAAGGATTGCATGCTGCATTTCCTGTTCGCTTTTGCTGCAATGATGATCCTGTTCTTCTACAGTGATTCCAGAAGAAAGAACCAGGAGAAGATCCATGAACTGAAGGAGACCCTGGCAGAGACCAAGAGGATGTTCGGAAAGGGAGGTAAGCAGTAATGGAAGCATTATTCGACTGGGTACATAACACGCTCGGTATGCATTTTTACACGCTGCCGATGCTCATCGCCGGCTTTGTCATGCTGCTCACCGGCATTCTGCACCAGAATAAGCAGAATAAGCGTGAAAAAGAATTTGAAGAAAAAATGAATCAGGAAAACGAATAAGGAGGAAAACATGACATATCTTGTCGATCATTCATCACTGGGCTTTTGCTGGTGGGATCTCGTGGCACTCCTTGTACTCGTCGGAGTGATCGTAGTCTTCATCGTGAAGACCCGTCAGCAGAAAAAACTCATTCAGGAACTGGAAAATGAGATCTCTTCTCTCAGCGCCGAGGAAGTTGTTGAAAAAGAAGAGTAAGTAAAAACTGAACCATACGATCCCAAAAGAGGCCCGGTCTTTGGAACGGGCCTCTAATTTATGTTTTACATATCGGCGGGTTCGTACTATAGTAGGAGTAGAACACGGTTTTGAAAGGACATTCCATGGAACTGATCATTCACAGAAACGGTAGTTTTGATATTATCGGGGAAAGCTGCGCACTGAAAGGGGCGTATCCTTCCATCGACGGTACCCCCGTCCGCCCGCTTTCCGTAACAAAGAACGGAGAAGAGGTGCGCTATGAGCTCGAAAACGGAATGCTCACGCTTTCGTTCTCTCCGATGGATGATGCTGCGGAAGATATACGAAATGCGTCGGAAATCGAGGTTTTTGCATCGACGGAGGGACCTTTTGCGGTCCATGACATCGGCATTCTCGCAAATGCTTCCGTAGAAAACTGCACCAAGGGCTTCTGTCAGGGACTCGGTATGTGCGGTCCGTCCGGCTTCCGTGATCTTTCAACGGTGGACGCGTATGATTCGGATGCGGTGACCGCGGTCGGAAGTGACAGCGAGTGCCTGGTCCTTTACGTTCCGGATGTGCATCGCTTCCGCAGCCGTTTTGAGTACCGGAACGGCAAACTTTCCGCACTTGTTGACGCGGAACACACGCTTTCCGACGGCGATATCCTGCCGATCCTTTACATTACCTCCGCGGAGAACTTTGACGCCGGCCTGAGATACGCGGCCGGTCAGATCGCCGGAATGATGATGGCACGAAAGGTCACGACTCCGGCCTTCCATTGGTGCTCCTGGTACTACCTGTATCACACGCTGGATCAGGAGACCCTGGAACGCTATTTGAACGGATTTACACAGTACAGGGAACGCTTTCCGTTTACGCATATCCAGATCGACGCCGGCTATTTTCCGTCCTGCGGCGACTGGCTGAAGCCTTACAGCCGCTTCCCGAAGGGACTCAAATTCGCGGCGGACACCATCAAGGCGGCCGGCTATGAGCCGGGCATCTGGATCGGCCCGTTCATGGTGGGCGATGAATCCACCATCGCAAAAGAGCACGAGGATTGGCTGCTTCATAAGAAGGACGGCTCGCCTGTCCTCGGTTGGGTGCACTACAACGAACCCAAGCCCTGGGGCTACCGCGACAGCCATTATTACGTCCTGGACACCAGCCACCCGGATGCGATGGCCTACATCCGCGGCGTTTTCCGCACGCTTCGTTCCTGGGGTTACACGCTTTTCAAGACCGATTTCATGCTCTGGGGCATTCAGGATTCCTCCGAAGTCCTGCGCCATACGCCCGGCAAGACCTCGTTCGAGTACTACCGCGAATTTATGACCGCGATCCGTGAGGAGATCGGCGAAGATACACGGTGGCTGGGCTGCATCGCCCCGTTCATGCCGATGGTCGGTTTCGCCGACATGATGCGCGTGGCCGGTGATGTCGGCGCGCAGTGGGACGAGGGGGACTTCGGCCCGGTCAACATGATCAACGAGCTCGTGGCCGACCAGTATTTCAACAACGTTTACTGGCAGAATGACCCCGATGCCGTCATGCTCCGTGACTTCCACATCCACCTTTCCGAAACGCAGATCGAAGCCCTGGCCCTTCTTGCGGCCATGAGCGGCAGCACGATCTATACCTCCGACCCGGTCCATGAGATCGGTGAGAGCCGCCGCAAGCTGCTCGACCTGATCCGCCCGGACCACGTGGTCGATGCTTCCTTCCCCGAATGGCAGAATCTTGACGACATGAAGCTGATCGTCAACCGCACAAAGGACGGCACCCTGGTCTACTGGTTCAACCCGACCGATATCGAACGCATTGCGACGCCTGACTGGACGGCCTTTGCGGGAGAATCGGCCGCGTATGTATGGCAGTACCACGGTTCCGGCCATTCCGTAAAGGAAGTCCCGTATGTCCGCGTGGCACCGAGAAGCTGCGCATTGTTCTTTGTTTCCGACCGGGAGCTTACAAGTGAGCCCGGAAATCTCTGGAACTGGCAGGAGAAGAAATGAAAAGACGCGTTTTAAAGAAATACGACGGCCACAAGCTTCTGTGGTTCCGTATGGCACAGCTTTTTGCGGCGATCCTGGTACTGATGATCGCGGTCTTCCGGCTGTTCATCGGCGTGTCAACGGTCAGCGGCCATTCCATGGACTCTACGCTCCGTGACGGCCAGACCGTAGTCTACAACCGCCTGGTGCAGTATTATGATTACGGCGATATCGTTTACATCCGCATGGCATCCGGGGAAAAATACGTGAAGCGCGTGGTGGGTCGCCCGGGCGATGTCATCGACATCCGGGACGGCAAGCTCTACATCAACGGCGAGGAAGAGACCGGTGATTACGTGAACGGAAAGACTACCGCCGCACAGAGCATGGTGAAATACCCGCTGACGCTGACGGACGGCCAGTACTTTACGGTCGGCGATAACCGTGCCGTTTCCGTGGATTCCAGATCCTACGGCCCGGTCACAAAGAGTCAGATCAAAGGCGTGATCTTTATTAAGTAAGGCGCTGCTATTGTGAAAGATCCGGATGAATTTTCCGGAAAAACAGAGGTGAAATATGTACTACGTACCCGATAATACCGTCCGCTGCGGCATGTATGACTGCCCCGTTTGCGGAAACCGTTTCCTGGACACGCGTATCGCGCCCAAGATCCCGTGCATTTACTGCGATGAGGAGCCGGACATGGAAGTCGGCCCGGACGATGAAATGCCGGATGCCGCAGGCTGTGCGGTCTTAATGTCCGTCATTGAAGGCGCGGAGGAAGTGGAGCAGGTCGATGCGCTTCTCAGCCTTGCAACGACCGGCGGTGATTATAACTGGATCTGACGGGAAAGTGAACCGGATCCCCGGTGGAATGACCCTGGTTCATTCCCGCATAAACTCCGTCAGTGCCGCAGCGGCTTTTGCGATCCGGTGCGGGACTTCTTCAAAGTGATTTCCGCGGTTCCGTTCCTTTTTTACGGGGATCCCGCGGCGGACACACAGTGCTTCGCACTCATCCATGCAATTTTCCACGAGCGCCATGCGCTTGTTTCTGGTCTTATGTTCACGGTCGCCAACGGAGAGATATACTCCGAGCGGCCGTTTTTTAAATTCCGTGCTTTCCGCAAAGTCCGTGAATCCATCGTACCAGAGCGAGCCGGAGACGGAAGCGGCGCAGTCAAAAACGTCCGATTCAAAAAGTGCCCAGAAGGCAAAAAGGCCGCCCAGGGAGTAGCCGATAAGGCCACGGTGTACAGGACGCGGGCCGGCTTGATCACTTCCCGCACCATGGGGGGTGTCCGATGCTTTGTGATCCCGCACTTTTTCCCCGAACAGTTCTTTTTCCACAGCGGGAAGTACCTCCTGCGTCAGCTTTTGAAGGTACGCCGGTCCACCGCCCGTAAAGTCCTCGCTCTCGCGGAAGACCTTTTTCGCCGGCCACGGGGAAAGATCCCGTCCCCAGTCCTCGCCTTCGATGGCGCAGAGGATGGGAAACGGTCGCGTATTTAACATTTTTTCCAGTTCTATGCCCACATCTGAAATAGTATCGAAATCAGTGTTAAAATAAATGATATCATCGGTGTGGTCGGGACGTCCGATGCATCGGAGACGAAGATTATCGACCTCTATATTTAACAAAACGTCCATTTTATCACACCAACGCCCGGAGAATCCGGATATCCACAGCTCCTTTTGTGGAAAGGTTGACATCGATCACGAGCATTCCGTCTTCAAAGCTGTAGATGACCGGCTCGCCGTTTACAAGAACGGCTTCCGGGGCCGGCATATACGGCACGCGGATGCGGCTGACACGAAGCGCGCCCTCCAGGACCCGGATCTCCGTGCTGAGGTCCGGACGTACCCGTACGGTTCCCCAGGCACCGTCCAGAGACCAGAAGGAGGTGAAATCCGTGCCGAGTAGATCCGGCTGCGGATCAAAGCCGATGGTCCGGTTCGGAAGGTCGAAGAAGAAACCGCTGTCGATCATCAGGAGGGCAAAGGAGGCCATCGACCGGGCGTAATTGTTGCCGCATTCGATCTCGTTGTACGGATTCCGCTTGCGGCCGTCATAACGGTCACGCACACCGCGAACCACCTTCAGGGCATCCGCGCGGTGTCCCTTGGCAAGCAGCAGTCCGGCAAAGGCGTATTCAAAGCCGTGCATGGTCTCTTCGCAGTAGGGCACCGGGATCGCCGGTTTGCGGGCGCCTTCCGGGTACGCGCACATCATCGTACCGGATTCATCGTTCAGGATGAAATTGCGCCAGGGATTTGTGAAGCCGCGGAAGCTTGCGCGGTAATTGTTCTTCATGACGGCATCGAGGGCCGAGTTCAGATGCGCGGGGTCAAAGACCGGCGGAAGACCGGAAAGCACCGCGTGCCATTCGCCCAGACACTGGTCGATCTCACAGCCCTCACCGATCTGATACTTCAGCTCGTTCACTTCCGGATTCCAATAGGTACCGCGGACATCCTCGGAGTTTAAGGAACTCATGGCATCCGCGTAGCGGTCCAGGATCGCGTAATCGGAAAGATCCAGCTTCTGCACATAATAACTGCCGTTAAAAAGGTGATTTTCGGTCCATTCCGAGGCTTTTTCCACCAGGGAGCGATATTCGTCCGCGGAAGCGGTCTCGCCCAGAAAAGAGGCCATTTCCGCGCCTGCG
Organism: Lachnospiraceae bacterium UBA1759; assembly: GCA_002315555.1. GTDB lineage: Bacteria > Bacillota > Clostridia > Lachnospirales > Lachnospiraceae > UBA1267. The sequence goes on from DCHF01000055.1 coordinate 437,143, forward strand.
GAGAGGGCAGCCATATAAAGACTCTGGAGCCAGGAGGAGGGGCCGAAGAGCTCCATGTCCAGCGTGTGATGCTGGCGGCCTTCCAGCACGCCGTCCTTATCGGCATCCCAACCCAGCGGGTTTTCGGGACTCCATGCAAACTCCAGCGAACGCTTTGCCGCCGGCCAGTTCTTCCTGAGCCATTCCGTATCGCCGCAGAGCTTCCAGTCACGGTACAGCTTGATCACGCCGCCCATCTGGCCGTCCACGCAGGGCATCGGCCATCCGCCTTCACGACCAACGGGCAGCGTCAGACGGAAGCGCATCGCTCCGCTTTTCTGCAAATTGTATTTGAAATCCAGATCCCGCATGCTGCGCTCCAGATCCGGGAACAGATAGCAAAGCGCATACGCGTAATTCCAGACATGCGTGCAGCTGCCTTCACAGGAACCGTCGACCTCGCGGCAGCCTTCCCAGCCGTAGAACGAACCGTCCTCCAGGCGGAGCACGGTGGGCGTGTGAAGGACCGAAAGGGTGGAGGAGGCGGCATCGAGAACAGCGGGATCCGCGGTGGTGGCAAAGAGCGCTTCTTTGAACTTCAGGGTGCGCGCTTTCAGCTCGTTCCGCTTGCCGGAGGCATAGGCGTTGGAGGCACGGGAGTCCGCCCAGCGTGTCGCGTACCAGTTCTTCCAGCCGATGTCCTTTCCCGCTTCATCCTTCAGCGGATTCCAGTAGTTATAGTTGTTCGGCACGTTCCACGTCATCAGGAAACGGAAGGTCACGGTCTCCCCGGCCTCCGCATGCCGTTCCGCGGAAACGGTACAGGTATCATACGCACCGTTCGATCCGTAGGAACGCGGCTGAAGTCCGGCTCTGGAATTGATCTCGCGCCAGTAGGTCGCCGCACCGTCATGCCAGCCGCCGCGGTACCAATCCGCCACGCAGCGTACGGAAGCGCCTTCCGCGGTCAGGGTCAGGTCCCCATAGTCCGTGCTGTCCTCCGGGACGCCGGCATTTTTTAAGAAGACGCCGTTTCCTTCCGGGAGCAGTGTGTTTTTGCTGACGGGGAAGGGATTCCGGAGCGTGAAGGCTACGGTGAGGTCGGCGGGGACATCGCCCGTGTTCGTGACCGAAAGGTCAAAAAATGCCGCGGGGATCGACGAGTTTTCGGAGTCGTTCGGAATCATCGGATTCCAGGCGGCGACCGTCACCTCCGCCGGGAAACCCGGGTCGGAGAGGGCAAGCTCCGACATCGGAAACTCGCCGGTGAAGGACCATTCGGAGAAGTGGTCATAGCCCGCCATGGTCGATGAATTCGGCCCGTATCCGTAGCCGTCGTAGTCATAATGCGTACCGTACTGACCCATCAGATCCTTTTCCTGGTCGCCGTTTAAGATCTTCACGCGGACCCCGTCCGCGGTCTTCATACGGAGCGCAAGATGCGAGCAGCCGTTCAGACTGCCCTTTGCGGGCCGGTTGAAGATCTCCCAGTCCTTGAGCATGCCGTTTCCGGCAAATCCGACGGAACCGGTACCGATACCGCCGATGGGAAATATGAGTTCGCGGGTGTGCTCTTTATCGTATCGCATGGGATCTCCTTTGTAATAATACGGTTTCTGTGCGTAATATGATCTTTTTCCGGACGGGAAAACAGCAATCGTTTCCGCCCGTTCATGGCTTCATTATAGGGAAAGCGGCCTGCGATTTCAAGTTCGTTTCCGTCTCTTTTTCGCCGCCGTAAAAATCTGTTTGCGGGTCTTTGAAAAGTATGATACATTGACAGAAAGAGTTCAATAGCCGATGCGGGATTCGGATAACAAGGAGAACAAAATGAAGGTTTTTAATGACGTTTCTTATGGTATGACGGAACATCCGGCGCGCAGGATGGACATCATGGTCCCGGACAGCGGATCGGATTTCCCGGTATTCGTTTATTATCACGGCGGCGGCCTGGAGGGCGGCGACAAGGTCTGGGGAAAGGATCTTGCGACCTACCTGGTTCCGCGCGGTGTACTGGTCGTTTCCGCGAATTACCGCATGTATCCGGAAGCGGTCTTCCCGGAGTATCTTCAGGACGCGGCAGCTTGCGCGGCGTGGGTGAAGAAGCACATCGCCGAGTACGGCGGTGATCCGGAAAAGATCTTCCTGGGCGGTTCCTCCGCCGGCGGTTACATCTCCATGATGCTCTGCTATGACCGGAAATGGTTTGCGCCGTATAACCTGACTACGATGGAATTTGCCGGCTGGGTCCATGATGCCGGTCAGCCTACCGCGCATTACAACATCATGCGCGAACGCGGTCTGGACACCCGCCGCGTCATAATCGACGAGTCTGCGCCGATCTACTACATCGGCCTCGAAAAGGAATACAAGCCGCAGCTTTTCATCGTGTCCGATAACGACATGGAGAACCGTCCGGAGCAGACCACGCTGACCCTTTCCACCCTGAAGCATTTCCGCTATAACATGGACACGGTCAAGCTGATCACCATGCACGGCGGTCATTGCGCATATGACGGCGCGTACGATGAAAACGGCGACAGCATCTTCGGTAAGATGATCTATGAGTTCATGACGGAGTACTGTTGACCGGACATTGAATCACAGAACTTTCATGCGGGATCCGGAATCGGGTCCCGCATAGCATAAGTGCGGAAAACAGAAACGGAGAGTAAGGTGACAACATGAATAGAATCGATATCCGGGAAAACGGACTGTATCTTGTGATCGATGTGGAGGAAAGCGGCCTCACGCATCTCATGCATTTCGGTTCGGTTCCCTATGATGAAAAGAACGTCGCATACGATGTTTACGACCGGAAGTATTTCACGCTGGTCGAGGTCATGCTGACCGGTAATAACCGTCCGGGCGAACGCTTCGGCAACAAGGTGGAGATCATGTCCCCGGGCGACCGGCTGGTCTATGTAAGCCACACGGACACGCGGAACGACATGGGCCGCAAGCTGACCGTAACGCAGAAGGATCCCGAGACCGGGGTGGAGGTCGTGAGCCACATCCAGTTCGTGAAGGATCTGCCTGTGATCCGCAGCTGGACCGAGGTCTGCAACAAGTCCGGGGAGGATCAGGGTCTCGAATACGTCTCCTCCTTCAATTACAACGGTATCATGAAGGAAGGCGTTCAGCCCTACGATCAAAAGCTTTCCGTCCGCGTTCCGCATAATTCCTGGTTCCGTGAGATGCAGTGGGTGGAACACGATGCACAATCGCTCGGTCTCACGCAGACCATGCGCACCCCGGTGAGCCGCTCTTCCAGGGCCGCGCATTTTACGAACGCGGGCAATTGGTCCAGCAAGGAATATCTGCCGATGGGTTTCATCGAGAACCTGGAGACCGGCAATAACCTGTTCTTCCAGATCGAGCACAACGGTTCCTGGCATTGGGAGGTCGCGGACCATCCGGGCCAGCTTTATCTCAGTATTTCCGGTCCCAACGAGGTCTATCATCACTTCTGGAAGAATCTGAGACCGGGCGATGTTTTCACCTCCGTTCCGGTGGCCATCGGCAGCACGGCCGATGACTTTGACGGTGCGATGGATGTCCTGACGGAGTACCGTCGCGTCATCCGCCGCCCGAACGCAGATAACGAAAAACTGCCGATCATTTTCAATGATTACATGAACTGCCTGTTCGGCGACCCGACCACGGAGAAGGAGATTCCGCTTATCGATGCGGCGGCGGAAATGGGTGCGGAGTATTACTGCATCGACTGCGGCTGGTACGCGGAAGGAAACTGGTGGGACGGTGTCGGTGAATGGCTGCCCTGCGACAAGCGATTCCCGGGCGGGCTGAAGGCGCTTCTCGACTATATCCGCAGTAAGGGCATGGTGCCCGGATTGTGGCTGGAGATCGAGGTCATGGGCATCAACTGTCCCAAGGTCGCAAAGACCGATGACAGCTGGTATTTCATGCGGCACGGAAAACGCGTGGCGGAGAGAAGCAGGTTCCAGCTGGATTTCCGCAGTCCGGCGGTGCAGGCGCATGCGGATGAGGTCATCGACCGATTGGTGAAGGACTACGGTGTGGGCTATATCAAGATGGATTATAACATCGAGCCGGGCGTGGGCACCGAGACCGGTGCGGACTCCTTCGGTGACGGTCTTCTGCAGCATGAGCGCGCATATCTTGCGTGGCTGGACCGCGTTTTTGCGCGTTACCCGGACCTGGTCATCGAAAACTGCTCATCGGGCAGTATGCGTATGGATTACGCGATGCTTTCCCGTCACAGCATCCAGTCCACCTCGGACAATGAAAACTATGCGAATTACGCGTCCATCGCTGCGAATGCCCCGGCCACACTGACACCGGAGCAGGCTGCTGTCTGGAGCTATCCGCTCCGTGAGGGCGACCGCGAGGAGGTCGTGTTCAATATGGTGAATGCGCTTCTTCTTCGTATCCATCAGAGCGGTCATCTGGCGGAGATCAGTCCGGACCGTAAGGCGCTCGTGAAAGAGGCCTTTGATCTCTACAAGGTGATCCGCGCCGATATCAGGGAAGCGGTCCCGTTCTGGCCGCTCGGCATGTCCGCGTTCAAGGACGAGTGGGTGTGCATGGGCTTAAAGAACGGCAAGAAGAGCTACGTGGCGGTGTGGCGGAGAAACAGCCATGAGGACATCGTCAGTCTGCCGATCGACCATCTGGTCGGAGCGGAAGCGAAGGTAACCTGCATCTATCCGTCCTATCATGACGCGCCGTACAGCTTCAGTAAGAATACCGGTCTTCTGACCGTGCAACTGCCGGAGCGGCTGTCGGCAAGACTGTTTATGATCGAAGAGTAAAGGTAAAAGGCATCGGAACGTGTCGTGTCCGATGCCTTTTATGTGGAGGAGGGAATCCGGGAACCCGGTCAGTTTTCGAAAAAAGCATGCAAAGCTCGAAGCACGATTAATTCGGCCACGCTTCATCCGTCACGGTCGGTCCGTCCAGGACCAGCCTGCCGTCTTCAGAGAAGTGCACGCGGTTAACGGCGATCTTTCTTCCGAGGTCCTTGACCGGAAGACCGCCCATAAACTCCTTTGCGTACCCCGGCCAATGCTGGCGGCCCAGTTTATCTTCCGGGAACGGCCCCATGGAATTGCCTCTTAACGCAAGCGACCACTCGAATTCATCCGCAGTCATCACATGCACGGACGGATCGAAATATGGCGTGTCGGTGATCATGTGATAGACCATGAACAGTTCACTGCCATCCTTGCTGTGAATGAAGGAATTGTGCCCCGGCGCGTAAATGCCTCTTTCCGGCATCGGATAGAGAATCGGATTTTCCGGCGCCTTAGTCCACGGTCCGAGCGGGGTGGGTGCGGTCGCGTAACCCACACCGTAATCTTCAAAGGTATTGGCGGAGAAGGTCATGTAGTAGGTGTCGTTGTGCTTTAAGACGAACGGTCCCTCATTCCAGCGGCGTGCATGAAGCGGAACGGTGTGATTCTCCCATTCCTGACAGGGGTGTACCATGAGCTTCGGATGTCCGATGATGTCGGTGAAGTCCGGCTTCAGCTCTGCTCCGAAGATCCAGCTTTCCTCCAGATCGTCCGCGCCGACCGGATGATGGTAGCAGCTCCAGCACCAGTACAGGTAGAACTTATCAGCCTCGTGATAGACGTGGATATCGATGGCGCAGTAGCCCGGATCGAAGAGCGGCCGTCCCAAAAGATCCTTGTAGGGGCCCTCCGGCCGATCGGAGACCAGCACGCCGATCATGCGGTTTTCCAGCTCATGCGTCGGATTGATCTTGCTTTCCGTCGTGTGGAAAATGTAGTATTTGTCACCGAAATGATAGATCTCCGGTGCGGATGAGGCGCCGAAGAACCAGTCCTCGTCCGTGGGGGTGTATGCCTGGCCGAGGCTTTCCAGATGTACCAGGTCCTTTGTGCGGTAGAACTCCCAGCCGGAGCAGAGAATGTAGTAATAACCGTCGTCTGCGAGCATCGCAAAGGGATCGGAACCATAGGCAAGCGGGTTGTGGTAGTTCATGAAAATTCTCCTTTCACAATGGATATTGTACGGATCCCGTAGGCTTCAAATACCGGGATCAATTCTTCGGTAATACGTTCGCCGCTGACCGCGATGGGTACCGCGGGCGGGCAGGAAACAGCAGGCGCGCCGAGCACACGGCCAATAGCGTTCTCCACGGGCACCGTTTCATGCAGTGAAAAGACGGCCTCGCGGATCGAGAGGACTTTTTCAAGCGGACGGAGCCTGAGAGAAGGTGCGGCGCCTGAAGTGATACCGAACGTTTTGCCGTCAGGCAGGGCTTCGGAATCCGCTTCGGACACGCAGCCGGCTTGTATCGTCATCTTTGCCGCCTTCAGTGCTTCTTCGATCCGTGCGAAATCCTCTTCCGTGTTATCCGGCGTGAACATAAGCACCAGGAATTCCGCGTCGCAGAACTCCGGAATGACCTGATAAGCTTCGAGAAGCTCTCCGAGTCCGGAACCGCTCATACCGAGCTTTCCGGCATTTACAACAAGCTTTAACGGTTCGCTGTCGGTGTACGGGACGTCAAGGGCTTTCAGCGCGTTTTTAAGAGCTGCGACGCGCGTGACGGTCTTCTTCAGCGATTCCCGGAATTCATCGGCCAGGTAACGGTTGCAGAGGTCCAGTGAGGCCATGATCAGATATGAGGGCGATGTGGTCCCGGTCACTTCCATGGCGGCTTTCACCTCCCCGCGTGTCGCATAGCCGCTTCGTACGTGCAAGTACGCGCCGCCGGTCAGGACCGGCAGGGTCTTGTGCGCGGAATCACTGCACATGTCGGCGCCGAGGTCCATCGGATGGAGCGGCGTTTCCAGAAAATGCAGGTATGCCCCGTGGGCATTGTCCACGAGGAGCAGCACGCCGTAGGCGTGGCAGATCTCGGAAAAGCGCCGGACATCGGCGAGGTGGCCCAGGTAATCCGGGCTCGTGATAAAGACCGCAAACGGGAGGTCTTGTGCTGCAGCGGCTTCGGATAGCGTTCTCTCAAGGGTTTCCGCGGAGATCCGGCAGGCGGACACGGAGTTTTCCGCATCTTCCTCCGGGTAGAGCCAGCGGACATCGGTATCCGTGACGGCGCAGGCATACAGGAAAGCTTTATGAGCATTCCGCGCGGCCAGAATGTACGGGCGTGCGAAGGGTGAAGCTGAAAAGACGGAAGACGGATCAACCGGTGAAGCTGAATTTCCGCAGCCGGCATCAGCCGGGCGGCCGGCCTTTGCGCGGGCCAGAATGATCATCGACCGGATGCCGTGGCTGGAGCCTTCCACCGAGTAGGCTGTGATGCCGGAACCGAAGAGCGCCGCAGCGTTTTCCTCGCTTTCCAGAATAATGCCCTCCGGGAAGTACAGCTCGTCCGCGCCGCCGATCTCCGTGATGTCCATCGGCTCCGGACCCAGCCGGACGATGCCTTTATGCCCGGGCATGTGGAGGCGGGACGTTCCGCGCTCGGAATATTCTTTTACGTAGTTGTAGATCGGAGTATTCATGATATTGATGATACAGGGTTTATGAGAAAATAACAAGCGTCTGTCGTAAGAGATTAAGGGCGGGAGCACAGTTTTTATGAAAACGGGGAAAAAGAAAAGATCATTTGATTTTGAAAAGGATAGAAGAGAAAACGATTTCGTGATATACTGATCATACCATCCCCGATCCGGGGGATCGACCCCGCTATTCTACAGAGGAATCCGACATGAATATTCAGATCTTTGGCACCAGGAAGAATTTTGACAGCAAGAAGGCCGAGCGCTATTTCAGCGAGCGCGGCATCAAATACCAGTTCATCGACATGAAGGAAAAGGGCATGAGCAAGGGCGAGTTCCGCGCGGTATGTCAGGCCGTGGGCGGCGTAAAAAACATGATCGACCCGGATTGTAAGGACAAGGAACTCCTGACGCTGATCGATTACATCGTCCCGGAGGATCTGGAGGAGAAGATCCTGGATAATCAGAAGGTGATCCGTGTTCCTGTGGTCCGGAACGGAAAGCAGGCGACCCTCGGCTATCAGCCCGATGTGTGGAAGAACTGGAAGTGACGGAATTGTTCCAGGCAGCGCCAAAAGCGCAACTTTACATTGACTTTCGGCCGGCCTCATGATATGATATCGGTTGTTAAATTGATATTTCTTTCAGAAAAGGAGCATATATCATGAAAAGAATTCAGACTTTAGAAACCCGTAACCTGTGCGAAAGCGCTAAGAACGGCGGCTGTGGCGAATGCCAGACCTCCTGCCAGTCTGCTTGCAAGACTTCTTGCGGTGTTGCAAACCAGAAGTGCGAAAACACGGAAGAGTAATCGGACTTAAAGATAAGGGCGTCGCCGGATCGGCGGCGCTCTTTTCGTTTGCACTCAGAAATATATCAGACAAGGATCAATCATGGTACATCAGTATAAATTAAACGGCTATAACATCGTCCTCGATACCTGTTCCGGCTCCGTCCACGCGGTGGATGAGGTCGCGTATGATGTCATCGAAATGTTCCCGGAGGCGGAGGAAGCGGAGATCATCCGTGTGCTGTCCGAAAAATACGCGGACCGTGCCGATGTCACCCCGGAAGACCTGCAGCTTTGCATCGACGATGTCAAGGCATTAAATGACGCGGGCAAGCTTTACACTGCGGACAACTACGGCGACATGGCGGGCACCCTGAAGGAGCGCTCCGGCAATGTCATCAAGGCACTCTGCCTGCATGTGGCGCATACCTGCAACTTAAACTGCTCTTACTGCTTTGCCAGCCAGGGCAAATACCACGGCGACCGCGCCATCATGTCCTTTGAGGTCGGCAAACGTGCGCTGGACTTTCTGATGGAAAACTCCGGTACCCGCAGAAACCTCGAGGTCGATTTCTTTGGCGGCGAGCCCCTCATGAACTGGGACGTGGTGAAACAGCTCGTGGAGTACGCGCGTTCCGTTGAAAAGGAGCACAAAAAGAATTTCCGTTTCACGCTGACTACGAACGGCATGCTGATCGATGACGAGGTCATCGACTTCTGCAACCGCGAGATGAGCAACGTGGTCCTCAGCCTGGACGGCCGTCAGGAAATTCATGACCGCCTTCGCGTGGACTATGCGGGACACGGCAGCTACGAGAAGATCGTTCCCAAGTTCCAAAAGCTTGTTGAAGCCCGCGGCGGTAAGAATTACTACATGCGCGGTACCTTCACGCATGCAAACCCGGACTTCACAAACGATGTCTTCCACATGGCGGATCTCGGCTTCACCGAGCTCTCCATGGAGCCCGTCGTCTGTGCGCCCGGTGATCCGGCTGCGCTCACTCCCGAGGACCTGGAGATCGTCAAGGAACAGTATGAGATCCTTGCCGGGGACATGCTGCGGAGAGAAGAAGAGGGTAAGCCCATTACTTTCTATCACTATATGATCGACCTGACCGGCGGCCCGTGCATCTACAAGCGTATTTCCGGCTGCGGCTCCGGCACTGAATACATGGCCGTCACCCCCTGGGGCGATCTCTATCCCTGCCACCAGTTCGTCGGCGAGGAGAAGTACAAGCTGGGCGATATTTATAACGGTGTGACCAACGACCCGCTCCGCGAGGAGTTCCGTGCCTGCAATGCTTATGCACGTCCGGAATGCAAGGAATGCTGGGCTAAGCTGTATTGCTCCGGTGGTTGTGCAGCCAATGCTTACCACGCATCCGGCACCATCCGCGGAATCTACGAACCGGGCTGCGAACTGTTCAGAAAGCGCATTGAGTGCGCGATCATGATCCAGGTCGCAAAGGCCGTCAAAAAGTAACGATGATCCGGCTGCCGGGAAAGAATAAGCATTGCCGCGGAAATCTGTAAAAAACTGTTGACATTATCTTTTTTGGTGCTATAATAATGCTGTTGTCGATGAGCGACAGTATGTACGTGTAGCTCAGCTGGATAGAGCGTCTGACTACGGATCAGAAGGCCGGGGGTTCGAATCCTCTCACGTACATTGATGTAAGGGCTCCCCTAGTGGGAGCCCTTTTTGTATATTCCGTACGCGCCCATGCGCGGACTGAAATCTTTGGAGACAGTATATGATCAAACGGGTAAGCGCGCTCCTTGCGGCCCTGCTTTTATTATTTTCGGCGGGGTGTAAAGGGAAAGGCGCGGATGCTTCATCAACCGCGGGAGACGCGGCAGAAGCATCATCGATCACCACAACTGAAGCATCGGAACCGGAGACCGCTCGGGAAACGACGGAAGCCGCACTTCCGCACACGTTAAAAAATGTGGATCTGGACGTGGACAGCGATGCCTACTGCGTCCTCAATGCGGACGGCAGCATCTATATGGCGGAGAATGAATTTGAGCCTTATGCTCCGGCCAGTATCACCAAGGTGCTGACCGCGCTCGTGGTCGCGGAATGGGTCGGTTTGGACGATACGGTGACGGTCACGGAGAAGGAAGTGCTCGAGAACATCGAAATCATGAGCTCCGGCGTGACACCGTCTTTGAAAGCGGAAGAAACATTTACGGTGCGGGACCTTTTATACGCGCTTCTTCTTTCCTCCACGAACGCCGCCGGCAATGTCCTTGCGGATTACGTGGCCGGAAGCAACGATGCCTTTGCGGCTATGATGAATCAGAAGTGTGAGGCACTGGGACTCACGCATTCCCGGTTTTTAAACCCGCACGGTCTGGATACGGAAGGGCACTACACCTGTGCCTATGACATGGCCTGTATTCTGAAGGCGGCCTGTGAAAACGAGCAGGTCCGTACGATCATGAGCTCCGTCGCGTACACGATCGCGGCCACGGAATACTCCGAAGCCCGCGGCGTGTACATGGGTCACAATATGGTCAACGGGACCATCGTCTGCGAGGGCGTCTACGCCGGAAAGAGCGGCAATACGGGGAAAGCGAAAGCGACCCTGTTAACTGCGGTCAGCCGCGGCGGCAAGGATCTTTATGTCTGCACGATGCATTCGGACGATGCCCAATCCTATGAAGATACGGAAAACCTGATCGAGTACGCGTACGCGATGATGAAGGGAGAGACCTATCAGGGCAAGGTCATCTGCCACAATATCGAAGTAAAGAGCGTGGACGCGTCCGGCATCACGTTTTCTTTTGAAATCGGAAACCCCGCAACTTCGGCGCGTATGGTATACTGGGATATGGCCAAGGGAACCGCGGATGCGAAGTTCATCGACCTTACCGGCGTGTCCGGGAAGATGGAGAAGCACATCGACTTCCCACATGCCGGCGCATATAACGTGCAGGTGTTTGCGACCGGAGTCCGCGGTGAAGAATACGGTCGAACGGTTGCGGTGTTCTTTACGGGCAGTGCACTTGAGGCCGGCATGATGCAGTACAACGGCTGCAGCTACATTATTGATGAAAAGGGGATGCTGATGACCGGAACCGTTCAGACGGACGATGGTTTCTACAGCATTTACAGTGACGGTTCCGTGGGACACGGCTTTGTGGGCGGACGCTTCTATGCGGGGGCGGACGGAAAGATCGTGACCGGCTGGATCGAGGTGAACGGAACAAAATACTACTGCCAGGCGGACGGAAGACTTGCCACGGGGCGGATGGTCATCGGCGGGACGCTGTACACCTTCGCGGAGAACGGCGCGCTGATCAATTAAGGAGAATGCTATGAAGTGGAAGGAATTTACCATTAAGACGACGGCGATCGCAGAGGATCTGGTGGCGGACATGCTGTCCGAGCTCGGAATCAGCGGCGTGGAAGTGAAGGATACCATTCATCTGGAGGACATCGACGGTCTGGATCAGTACCAGGAGGTCATGCCGGAGCTGGAAGCGGACGACGGTCTTGCGGAAGTCGTATTCTACCTGGATGAGGACGAGGATACGGAAAGCTGGCTGACGCAGGTCCGCGAAGGACTTGAGGAACTGGCCGGTTTCATGGACATCGGCGAGGGTACCATCACTGCCGGCGAGACCGAGGACAAGGACTGGGTCAATAACTGGAAGGCGCATTTCCATGCGTTTTATGTGGACGATATTCTGATCAAACCGACCTGGGTGGAAAAGCCGGAGGATGATCACAGCACCCTGATGATCGAGATCGATCCGGGTACCGCGTTCGGTACCGGTTCGCATGAGACCACGCAGCTCTGCATCCGCGGCCTTCGCAAGTGGCTGAAGCCCGGCGACCGCGTGCTGGATGTGGGAACCGGTTCCGGTATCCTCGGCATCACGGCACTGAAGCTCGGCGCGTCCGGATGCTTCGGCACGGACATCGACGACCTGGCGGTCAGCACCGCGGCGGAGAATATCGAATTGAACGGCTTTACAGCGGAGCAGTTCCCGGTGGTCTGCGGCAACATCATCGGCGATGAATCCCTGCAGGCGGAAGCCGGCTATGAATGCTATGACATCGTCGTTGCCAACATTCTGGCTGATGTCATCATTCCGCTTCAGGCCATGATCGCCCCGCAGATGAAGAAGGGTGCGCACCTGATCGTGTCCGGCATCATCAACCTGAAGGAAGAGGCCGTACGACAGGCGCTGACGGAAAACGAAGCGTTTGAAATTCTGGAGACCACCTACCAGAAGGACTGGGTGGCATTTGCGTGTGTAAAGAAGTAAGGCCTCATGCGGCACATACTACGTGCCCATCCGAACACAGAAAGGGATTTTTATGTATCACTTTTTTGTTACGGCCGATCAGGTCGAAAGGGAAAAGATCCGCGTTACCGGCCCGGATGTCAATCATATAAAAAATGTACTCCGCATGCGTGTGGGTGAGGAGGTGACGGTGACCGGCAGCGGCGAAGCTGCATCCGGCGTGGTCTACCGCTGTGCCATCAGCGCTTTCCGGGACGATGAAGTGGAGCTTACGATCCTGAGTGCGGAAGAGGGAAAGAACGAGCTTCCCTGCCGCATCACCCTGTTTCAGGGCGTACCGAAGAGCGACAAGCTGGAACTGATCATTCAGAAAGCGGTGGAGCTCGGTGTATACGAGATCGTTCCGGTGTCGATGAAACGCTGTGTGGCAAAAATCGAGCCCAGGAAGGAAGAAGCGAAACTGAAGCGCTATAACGGGATCTCCGAAAGCGCCGCAAAGCAGTCCGGACGAAACATTATTCCCGAGGTCAAGGGTGTGATGACGCTGAAGCAGGCGATGCAGAACGCGGCAGCCATGACTCATGTGATCGTGCCGTATGAGCTTGCGGAAAACATGGAGGAGACGCGGAAGATCATCGACGGTATAAAGCCCGGTGAAAGCATCGCGATCTTCATCGGTCCGGAAGGCGGTTTTGAAAAGTCAGAGGTGGAAGCACTGATGGAGCAGGGCGCCAAGCCCGTTACGCTGGGACCGCGTATTCTGCGGACGGAAACCGCGCCGCTCATGATCCTTTCGATTCTGGGATATAAACTGAGCTGACCGTTTTTCAATATAATGACGATTCCCGGATGGAGTCCCGTTTATGGGCTTCATGATCCGGTAGGATAGAGAAAAGGATTAAAACATGGAAGCTTATCTTGACAATTCGGCAACGACGCAGGTGGACCCGGAGGTCCAAGCGCTTGTCATCAAGATCATGCAGGAGGACTACGGCAACGCAGCTTCTCTTCATAAGAAAGGCGTGGAAGCGGAAGCGTACACGCGCAAGGCAAAAGAACAGATCGCAAACACGCTGAAGGTGGAACCGCGGAACATTTACTTTACGTCCGGCGGCACGGAGTCCAACAACTGGGCCATCATCGGCTCGGCGATGGCAAACCACCGCGCGGGAAAGCATCTGATCACCACCGCCGTGGAACACCCGTCCGTGAAGAACACCATGAAATTCCTGGAAGAGCAGGGATTCACGGTGACCTATCTTCCGGTCGATGAAAATGGCGTGGTATCCGTGGAGACCGTCCGAAAAGCGGTGAAGGACGATACGATCCTCGTGTCGATCATGATGGTCAATAACGAGATCGGAGCGGTGGAACCCATTCGGGAGATCGGTGAAATGCTTCATAAGGAGCATCCGTCGGTGCTGTTCCATGTGGATGCCATCCAGGCGTACGGTAAGTATGAGATCCGTCCGAAGAAGATGTACATCGACATGATGTCCGTCAGCGGGCACAAGCTGCACGGACCCAAGGGCATCGGCTTCCTGTATGTGAACGACCGCGTAAAATTAAAACCCATTATCTACGGCGGCGGCCAGCAGAAGGGCATGCGCTCCGGTACGGAAAATGTGCCGGGTGAAGCCGGCATCGGCCTTGCGGCGGAGAAAATGTATAAGAATTTAAACGAGAAGGTGGAGCATCTGTACAACGTGAAGTTCCGTCTGATCGAAGGTCTTCAGAAGATCGAAGGCGCGCATGTGAACGGTAAGACGGACCGGAGCTCCGCACCGCAGATCGTGAGCTGCTCGTTTGAAGGCGTGCGTTCCGAGGTCCTGCTTCATGCACTGGAGGACAAGGGCGTGTATGTTTCGTCCGGTTCCGCGTGCGCATCGTCGCATCCGTCGGAGATCAACACGCTGCTTGGCATCGGCCTGTCCCGGGAGATGCAGGAAGGTACCATCCGTTTCTCCTTCTCTGTCCACACGACGGAAGAGGAGATCGATTATACACTTGCGGCACTGAATGAACTGCTGCCTATGCTGAGGAGGTTTACAAGACGATGAATTTCAAGTCTTTTCTGATCAAATACGCGGAGATCGCCATTAAGGGCAAGAATCGTTACCAGTTTGAAGACGCGCTGGTCCACCAGATCAAAAACTGTTTAAAGAAGTGCGACGGCACCTTCAAGGTCAGTAAGACCGTGGGCCGTGTGTATGTGGAAGCGGAGACGGATTTTGACTCCGATGAAGTCATCACTGCGCTGCAGCATGTGTTCGGCATCACCCGCATCTGTCCGGTGGTCCGTGTCCCGGACATGGGCTTTGACGATCTTTCCGAGCAGGTCATCCGTTACATGGATGAGACGTATCCGGACAAGAACATCACCTTCAAGGTGGAATCCCGCCGTACCCGCAAGAATTATCCGGTCAACTCCCAGGAGATGAATGCTGAGCTCGGCGCGCGCATTCTGGATGCGTTCCCGGAGATCCGTGTCGATGTCCATCATCCGGATGTCATGCTCCGTGTTGAGGTCCGCGAGGATTACATCAATATTTATTCCAAGGAGATCCCGGGCCCGGGCGGTATGCCGCTCGGCACCGCCGGCAAGGCGATGCTTCTTCTTTCCGGCGGTATCGATTCGCCGGTAGCCGGCTACATGATCTCCAAGCGCGGTGTGTTCATCGACGCGACGTATTTCCATGCGCCGCCGTATACCTCCGAACGCGCAAAGCAGAAGGTCGTGGACCTGGCAAAGCTCATTTCCAAGTATACCGGCCCCATCAAGCTGCATGTCATCAATTTCACGGACATCCAGCTGGCGATCTATGAAAAGTGTCCGCACGATGAGCTGACCATCATCATGCGCCGTTATATGATGCAGATCGCGGAGACCATCGCGAAGCAGGTGGAGTGCCAGTGCCTTGTTACCGGCGAATCCATCGGCCAGGTGGCATCCCAGACCATGCAGAGCTTAAACTGCACGAACGCAGTCTGCACGCTGCCGGTCTTCCGTCCGCTGATTGCATTCGACAAGCAGGACATCGTGGAGATCTCCGAGAAGATCGGCACCTACGAGACATCCATTCTGCCGTTTGAAGACTGCTGCACCATTTTTGTGGCAAAGCATCCGGTCACCCGTCCGGTCCTGGAGGACATCGAAGCCTCCGAGGTCGCGCTGAAGGACGTGATCGATGACCTTGTAAAGACGGCCCTGGAGACGGAGGAAGTGATCCTCTGCGACAGCGAGCGTTTCTGACGGTAAAAAGCGGAAGGGCCGAATGCCGCTTCTTCCGCATGACGAAGCATAAAAAGAAGGCGCCCGTTTCCGAGCGCCTTCTGAAAAATCATTAGGATTATTTGATGATGAAAGCTGCGATGTCTTCTACGATGGCATCCGTATCTTCGGTATGAATGTTGAGGTCGACCGGCTTGGAAAGATCCAGAGAGAAGATACCCATGATGGACTTTGCGTCGATGACATAACGGCCGGATACGAGGTCAAAATCAACACCTTCGTACTTGGAGACCTTGTCATTAAATGCCTTGATTTTATCGATTGAATTTAAAGAGATCTTAACTGTTTTCATTTGTGGAAAAATCCTCCTTTTCTGGATAAATCCATTGTAAGCACATATAAGGAAATTGTCAAGAGATGGAACTGAAAGACGTACGCTTTGCGTTTCACACGCTGGGCTGTAAAGTGAATATTTATGAGACCGAGGTCATGGAACAGCTGGTGACGGCTGCGGGCGCGGTCCTGGTTCCCTTTGAGGAACAGGCCGATGTCTACGTGGTCAATACCTGTTCCGTTACGAACATGGCGGACCGCAAGTCCCGTCAGATGCTGCACCGCGCGAAAAAGACCAATCCGGAAGCGGTGGTCTGTGCCTGCGGCTGCTATGCCCAGGTGGCCGATGCGGACATGCTGAAGGCGGACGGTGTGGATATCATCATGGGTGCGGATCAGAAGGCGCAGATCGTGAGCATCGTCTACGGCTATCTGAATAAGGGGCTTGAAAACGCCGTGACCGATGTTTCCGCCGCAAAAAGCTTCAAGAAGATGTCCATCAACGGCCTTCGCGAGCATACCCGCGCGGACCTTAAGGTCCAGGACGGCTGCAACCAGTTCTGCTCCTACTGCATCATTCCCTATGCCCGCGGACGCATCCGTTCCAAACTGAAGGAGGACGTGGTCGCCGAGGTGGAGACCCTGGCGGCAAACGGCATCCGTGAATTCGTCCTGACCGGCATCCATTTAAGCTCCTACGGGCGTGATCTTCAGAACGGGGATGATCTCATCGATCTCATCGAAACGGTCCACGCCATTCCGGGTGTCCGCCGCATCCGGCTGGGTTCCCTGGAGCCCCGCGTCGTCACGGAAGAGTTTGCGAAGCGCCTGTCCGCGCTTCCGAAGGTCTGTCCGCATTTCCATCTGTCCCTGCAGTCCGGATCCGCGCATACATTAAAGCGCATGAACCGTCACTATTCCCCGGAGGAATACCGGGAGAGCGTCCGCCTGCTTCGGACGTATTTTGACGACCCGGCCGTTACGACCGATGTCATCGTCGGCTTCCCGGGAGAAACGGACGGAGATTTTGAGGAATCCCTCGCCTTTGTCGAGGAGATCGGCTTCTACGAGATGCACGTGTTCAAGTACTCCCGAAGAAAGGGTACCGCTGCGGACCGCATGACCGACCAGATCCGCGAAGAAGTAAAGAACGAGCGCAGCAAGCGCATGATCGAGCTTACGGAGCGCATGTCGCACGCATACCGGGCCCGCATGATCGGCCGCACCGCGGAGGTCCTGACGGAAGAGAAGAGCGTGATCAATGGAGAAACCTATTATACCGGATACACGAAGGAATATGTCCGTGTCTGTGTGCCGGAAAGCATTGGCGGGAACGTGATCGTTACCGGAGAGATCACAGAATTTTCGGATTTGCAGACGCTGAAAATGGACCCCGCCACTTGAACTTAAAAGTAAACTATTGTAGAATAATAGTTTAGAATGAGCATAGTGTTGGGTTAGATCAATCATCATACAGGAGGTCCGAATGGCAAATTACAACGATACTCAGTTTATCCGCCTTCCGAGAGGCAATGAGAACGAGCCCCAGCCCGCCAGCATGGAAGCAAAGGACGTGCTGGCTCAGGTTTATGCCGCATTAAAGGAAAAGGGCTATAACCCCGTCACGCAGATCGTCGGGTATATCATGTCCGGGGATCCCACCTATATCACGAACTATCAGAATGCGCGTTCACTGATCATGAAGGCGGAGCGCGATGAACTTCTGACGGAGCTTGTGGAGCACTACATCAATACTGCGCTGTAAGGAAAAAGAATGAGGATACTGGGACTGGACTACGGTTCGAAGACCGTCGGGGTCGCCGTCTGCGATGAACTGATGCTGACCGCACAGGCGCTGGAGACCATCGAACGGAAAGAAGAGAATAAACTGCGCCACACGTTTCAGCGGCTGGAGGTCCTGATCGCCGAATACCATGTGGAACGGATCGTGCTCGGTCTGCCGCTTCATATGGATGATACCGTATCGGAGCGTTCCGAACGTACGCTGGAATTCAAGGAAAAGCTTGAAAAACGCACGGGGCTTCCCGTGATCACCTGGGATGAGCGGCTCACGACCGTCGAGGCGAACGAGATCCTGGCCGCTTCGGGTGTAAAAAAGTCCGAACGGAAAGCATATATCGACAAAATTGCCGCAGGATTCATCCTGCAGGATTATTTGGAGGCCATCCGCGAAGGAAAGGTCTCGCTTTAAGCATTAAGGAGAAAAACATGGCTGAACAGATATTATTTGAAACAGAAGAAGGACAGGTTGCATTTTTTGTGCTGGATCAGACACGTTTATACGGGGTTAATTATCTGCTTGTGTCGGAATCGGAGGATGACGAAGCGGAATGTTATATTTTAAAGGACACCTCAAGAGATGAGGACCAGGAAGCCGTGTACGAATTTGTGGAGGACGACGAAACGCTCGAGGTTCTCGGAGCGCTTTTCGCCGAGCAGATGGGCGACGACATGGTGATCGAATAAGAAAGGAGGATCATTTGTCAAAGAAAACCAAACATTTTTATTACGACAATGTGTCGGAGCGGATCGTAAATGTGATCCCTCTCGGCGGGCTGGAACAGATCGGAATGAATATTACAGCCTTTGAGTACGGCAACAGCATTGTCGTAGTGGACTGCGGTCTTGCGTTCCCGAGCGATGATATGCTCGGCGTGGACCTGGTGGTTCCGGACGTGACGTATCTTCAGCAAAATGCAGATCGGGTAAAAGGCATTTTCATTACGCACGGCCATGAAGATCATATCGGTGCCATTCCGTACGTGCTGAAGCAGCTGAACGTGCCGGTATATGCAACAAGACTGACGATGGCCATCATCGAGGGCAAGCTGGAAGAACATGATATGCTGCTCGATGTGGACCGCCGCGTCGTTACCTACGGCGACGTGGTCCAAGCCGGAGATTTCAGCATCGAATTCATCCGTGCGAACCATTCCATCGCCGATTCCTGTATGCTTGCGATCACTTCCCCCGCGGGAACGATCGTCCATACGGGCGATTTCAAAGTGGACTACACGCCGGTGTTCGGTGCCATCGCCGATCTCCAGCGTCTGGGTGAGCTTGGTAAGCAGGGCGTTCTGGCACTGCTTTCGGACTCTACGAATGCGATCCGCGACGGCTTTACGCCCTCCGAACGCATGGTAGCCGATACACTCGACACCGTCTTTTCCGATTATCCGAGCAGCCGGGTGCTGATCGCGACCTTCGCGTCCAACGTGGACCGCGTACAGCAGATCATCAATTCCGCGATCAAGGTGGGCCGTAAGGTCGCAATTGAAGGCCGGTCCATGGTCAGTATCGTGGAACTGGCAAAAAATCTCGGTTATCTGCAGATTCCGGACAATGCGCTGATCGACATCGAAGAACTGAACAGTTATCCGGATGACAGGACCGTCATCATCATGACCGGTTCCCAGGGCGAGGCCATGGCCGCACTTTCACGTGTTGCCTCCGGCCAGCACAGAAGGATCTCGGTCACATCGAACGACGTGGTCATTTTCTCCTCATCCCCGATCCCGGGCAATGAAAAATCCGTCTCCAAGCTGATCAACGAGCTTTCCATGCGGGGGGCCAGGATCATCAACAAGGCGACGCACGTTTCGGGTCATGCCTGCAAGGAGGAGCTGAAACTGATCTACGCGCTGACCAAACCGAAATATGCGGTGCCGCTTCACGGCGAATACCGTCATCGCATGGCCAATGCCGAGATCGCACGCGAGATGCAGGTGGCAAAGGAAAATGTGTTCATGCTGAATTCCGGCGATGTTCTTTCACTCTCTTCGGAGAGCGGTGAGGTGACCGGAGAGGTACAGCACGGCGGAATCATGGTCGACGGCCTGGGCATCGGCGATGTCGGAAACATCGTCCTCCGCGACCGTCAGAACCTGTCCCAGAACGGTATCATTGTTGTGGCAATGACACTGAACAAAAACACGGGAGAGCTGCTTGCGGGACCGGATATCGTTTCGCGCGGATTTGTCTATGTGCGTGAATCGGAAAATCTGATGGATGAAGCAAAAGCGGTGGCTCTGGAGGCCATTGAGATCGCACTCGAGGACGGCTACTGCGATTGGGGCCGCATCAAGAGCGAGATCCGTGAGGAACTGGGCGGTTACTTCTGGCGCACCATGAAGAGAAGCCCGGTGGTACTTCCCATCATCATGGAAGTGGATGTTTAAAGGTAAAAGATATGGCAGGCAGGAAAAAGAACGCAAATAAAGAGGATCTGTTCCATTATCTGAAGATCGCGGCAGCGGTCCTCTTTCTGGTGTTCCTTTTCCTGGCCGGCTTCTTCGGTTTCCGTCTGGGTCAGATGGTCTTTTCCGATGAACCGCTGACTACCACCAGGGATACGCATGTGTCCTATGACCTTAAGGTGGAGAAGGGGGAGAACGTGCTGATGATCGGCATCGATCTTGAGCGGCACGGTGTCATCGAGAGCGGTCTGGCATTTTACATTCAGTCCAAGGTATACAAGTGCCGCATCGAGCCGGGAACCTACACCGTTAACTCAAAACGAAGTTCAAAAGACATCCTGAAGGACCTGAATCAGGCGTATCTGGATGCACAGAGGGAAAAGACCCCATGATCACAGAAGAACGTATTTCATCTTATATCCGGTCGCTGGAACGCCCTCGCCCGGAATTCCTGGAAGAGATCCGGAAAGAAGCCGTGAAGGACGAGGTCCCGATCATTCGGGTAGAGACCGAAGCATTTCTTGCATTTCTTACAGATTTTGTGAAGCCTATGAGTATCCTGGAGGTAGGATGCGCCGTAGGCTATTCTGCTTTATTAATGGCATCGCATCAGCCGGCCGGCGGCCGTGTGACGACGATGGAAAAGTACGAGCCCCGTATCCCGGCGGCCCGTGCAAATTTCGAAAAAGCCGGCATGACGGACCGCATTACCCTGCTTGAGGGCGATGCCACGGAGATCCTGGCATCTCTGACCGGCCCGTACGACATGATCTTTATGGACGCGGCAAAGGCGCAGTACATCAACTGGCTGCCGGACGTCCTGAGACTGCTTTCCCCGGAGGGTATTCTGATCTCCGACAACGTCCTTCAGGACGGTGATGTGCTGGAGTCCCGTTACGCGGTCACGCGCCGCGATCGCACGATCCATGCACGGATGCGCGAATATCTTCAGGAACTGAAATCGAGAGAGGACCTCTCCACGGCGGTCCTTCCGGTGGGCGACGGCGTGGCCGTGACGACCCGTGTGAAGAACGCATAAGAGACGGTGAGAATATATGAGAGAGATCGAACTTTTAGTGCCGGCAAACAGCCCGGACGTGCTGAAGGAGGCGGTGATCTACGGCGCGGATGCGGTGTACATCGGCGGTGAAGCCTTCGGACTTCGCGCAGGCGCGAAAAACGCCTCCGTAGAGGAACTCAAGGAGTGCGTCGAGTTTGCACACGCGCACAACGTAAAAGTGTATATAACGGCCAATATTCTGGCGCACAACAGCGATATCCGCGAGGTGCGCGGCTATTTTACCGAGCTTCGCGAGGTCAAGCCGGATGCGCTGATCATTTCCGATCCGGGCGTGTTCATGGCGGCAAAGGAGATCCTGCCGGAGACGGACATTCACGTTTCCACGCAGGCCAATAACTGCAACTATGAGACCTTCCGCTTCTGGCATTCCCTCGGCGCCCGCCGTGTGGTCTCCGCCCGCGAGCTTTCCCTGGAGGAACTGAAGGAGATCCGCGCGAACATCCCGGAGGATCTGGAGATCGAGACCTTCATCCACGGTGCCATGTGCATTTCCTATTCCGGACGCTGCCTCTTATCCAATTTCCTGACCGGCCGCGACGCGAATCAGGGCGCCTGCACGCATCCCTGCCGCTGGCGTTATTCCGTCATGGAGGAGACCCGCCCCGGCGAGTACTTCCCGGTCTATGAAAACGAGCGCGGCACCTACATCTTCAACTCAAAGGATCTTTGCATGATCGAGCATATTCCGGACCTCGTGGACGCGGGCATCGACTCCTTAAAAATCGAAGGCCGCATGAAGACCGCATTATACGTGGCCACGGTCGCACGTACCTACCGGAAGGCCCTCGACGACTATAAAAAAGACCCGCAGCTGTACTACGACAACATGGAATGGTACAAGGCGGAGATCGGCAAGTGCACCTACCGCGAGTTCACGACCGGCTTCTTCTACGGCAAGCCGAAAACGGACGCGCAGATCTACGACACCGCGACCTACGTTAAAAACTACATCTACCTGGGCACAATGGGCCCGCGTGATGAGAATGGCTATGTCGTCTTTGAACAGAAAAACAAATTCCTGACCGGCGATGTGATCGAGATCATGAAGCCGGACGGCAGAAACCTTCCGACCGAGGTGCTGGAGATCCGCGCCGCGGACGGCACGGTGCAGGAGAGTGCGCCCCACGCTTCCCAGGAGCTTCATGTAAAGTTCAGCGTGATGCCGGAACAGTATGATATTCTTCGTGTGAAGGCGGAGGATTCCAGAAAACCCGAATGAAGAGGCAGAAATGATAAAAATTCCCTCCGCTTATGAACTGATCCGTAAAGAACGGATCGATGAGATCGGCGCAGATGCTTATGTCGTGCGCCATAGAAAGAGTCAGGCGCACCTGATCCTGATGGATGCCGATGATACGAACAAGGTCTTCAACATCACATTCCGGACCCCTCCCGCCGATGACACCGGCGTCCCGCACATTCTGGAGCACTCCGTGCTGTGCGGCTCCCGGAAGTACCCCTGCAAGGATCCCTTTGTGGAACTTGCCAAGGGCTCTTTAAACACGTTCCTGAACGCCATGACCTACCCGGAAAAGACCATGTATCCGGTCGCGAGCTACAACGACAAGGACTTCCGGAATCTGATGGATGTCTACATGGATGCGGTGTTCCGCCCGAATATCTACCGGAACGAGCGCATTTTCCGTCAGGAAGGCTGGCATTATGAAATGGAGACCCCGGAATCGGATCTGACCGTGAACGGTGTCGTTTACAACGAAATGAAGGGGGCTTTTTCCGATCCGGAAAGCGTCCTTGAACGCTTTAACAAGGAGGTGCTCTTTAAGGACACTCCGTATGCGTTTGAGTCCGGCGGCGATCCCGCATCCATTCCGGAGCTTGGTTACGATGAATTTCTCGCTTTTCACGGCCGGTATTATCATCCGTCCAACAGCTATATCTACCTGTTCGGAAAAATGGATTACGAAGAGCGTCTGAACTATCTGGACAGCGAATACCTTTCGGAATACGAGGCCATCGACCCGGACAGCGCGATCCCCGAGCAGGCACCGTACGGGGCCATGGCGCATAAAGCCCTGACCTACGGCATCTCCGAGGGCGAGGATGAAGAGGAAGCCATTTTCTCCTGGTCCAAGGTCGTGGGCGGCCTGATGGACCCGGTGGAGAGCCTGGCATTCGAGGTGCTTGGTTATGCGCTTCTCAATGCACCGGGCGCGCCCATTAAAAAAGCGCTTCTGGAGAACGGACTCGGCGTCGATATTTACGGCGGTTACGATTCCTCGTATCTGCAGCCCATCTTCAACGTGACCGCAAAGGGCGCGGAGAAGGAGAAGGCCGCGGAGTTTGAGGCGGTCATCGACCGGGTGCTGAAAGAGACAAAAGCGTGCGGCATTCCGAAAAAGACATTGCTTGCGGGCATTAACAATATTGAATTCAGTATGCGCGAGGCGGATTTCGGCCGATACCCGAAGGGCCTGATCTACGGCCTCCAGATCTTTGAGACCTGGATCCACGATGAGGAAAAAGCATTCGTTCATCTGAAGTTCAACAAGACCTTTGAGAAGATCAAGGCGCTTGTCGAAACGGATTATTTCGAAAAACTGATCGATGAGAAGCTCATCGCGAATTCCTACGGCGCGGTCATTACCGCAACGCCCGAGAAGGGCCTGACGGCGGAAAACGACCGGCGCTTTGAGGAAAAGCTTGCGGCGCTTAAGGCATCGCTTTCCGAAGAGGAGATCCGGGCGATCGTCCGCGAGACCGCGGCACTGAAGGAGTATCAGGAGACCCCGTCCACGGAGGAGGAGCTCCGAACACTTCCGCTTTTATCCATTTCCGATATCCGGAAGCAGGTGGAACCGTTTAAGAACGAGGAGCGGGAGATCGGCGGGATGAAGGCGGTCTATCATGACATTCTGACGTCCGGCATCGGATATCTGGCGATGTACCTCCCGGTCGATAATGTTCCGGTCGCGGATTTCCCGTACCTCGCACTATTAAAGAATTTCTACACGCTCCTTGACACGGAGCACTACGGCTACCGCGAGCTCGGCGATGAGATCGGCCTGTATACCGGCGGCTTTGGCGCGGAGGTCTCCACGATCTCCGATCTAAACCGTTTTCAGACGGTCCGTCCGTATTTCGTGCTTCGCGGAAAGACGCTGTACGGCAACACTGCGGACATGATCCGGCTGTTCACCGAGGTCTTCACCGGCACCCGTTTTGAAGATACGGCGCGTATGAAGGAGATCATCGGCGAGATCCGCATGGAGATGCAGAACGGAATGGTGAATTCCGGTCATTCGACCGCACTGAAGCGCGTGCTTTCCTATTCCTCGGTCAACGCCAAGCAGGACGACCTTCTGGGCGGCGTCAGCTTCTACCGTTTCCTTGAGGAACTCGAGAAGAACTTTGACGCGCGGAAGGATGCGCTGTGTGAAAAGCTTCGCGAACTGGAAAAGAAGATATTCCTCACGGACGGTGCTGTGATCTCGTATACCGGTGAGGAAGAAGGATACCGTGCGCTGGCGGAAGAGCTGCCCAAATTCACCGCGTATTTCGGAAAAGGAGAACGCGGAAAAGCGGATCAGCACATCGATCTTCAGACCCTGAACGAGGGCTTCAAATGCTCCTCCCAGGTCCAGTATGTGGCTGCCGGCGGCAATTTCAAAAAGCACGGTCACGAGTACAAGGGCAGCATGCGCGTGCTGAAAACACTGCTCGGCTATGAATATTTGTGGATCCGGCTCCGCGTAAAGGGCGGTGCGTACGGCTGCATGTCCTATTTCAACCGGGACGGTGAGATGGCCTTCGTATCCTTCCGGGATCCGAATCTTGCGGAAACACTGGAAGTCTACGAGGACATTCCGGAATATCTCCGCACGCTGACGATCGATGAGCGCGACATGACGAAATACATCATCGGCACCATCAGCGAAAGCGATACACCGCTTCAGCCCGGTGCACGCGGCGTCCGCTCCTTCATGGCATGGATGATGGGCATCACAAGGGAGCAGCTGCAGAAGGAACGCGATGAGGTCCTGAACTGCACGGCGGAGGATCTTCGCGCGCTGGCGGCTCCGGTGGAAAGCGTTCTTTCCGACCGGCAGTTCTGTGCCGTGGGCGGAGAAGAAAAGATCGAAGAAAACAAGGAACTGTTCACGGAAGTGAAACAGCTGACAGGGGAATAAAATGTTTGATAAAAAATCAGGCTTTGTGGCGCTTCTGGGTCGTCCGAACGTAGGTAAATCCACGCTTATGAACCATTTGATCGGCCAGAAGATCGCCATCACGGCAAATAAACCGCAGACGACGCGTTACCGCATCCGCACCGTATATACGGACGACCGCGGACAGATCGTTTTCATGGACACACCGGGTATCCATAAGGCAAAGAACAAGCTCGGCGAATTTATGGTGGAAGCGGCAATGAAGTCCCTTCACGAGGCCGATGTGGTGTTGTGGCTCGTGGAGCCCTCCTCCTATATCGGAAGAGGAGACCAGGAGATCATCAAGATCCTGAAGCAGTCGCTGAAGCCGGTCATTCTGATCATCAACAAGATCGATACCGTTTCAAAAGAAGCGGTATCGGAAGCCATCAAGGCCTATGAAGAGCAGATGCATTTTGACAAGATCATGACGGTTTCCGCGCTCCGTTCCACGCATGTTCCGGAGCTCCTCGGTGCCATTTTCCAGATGCTGCCGTACGGGCCGATGTACTATGACGAGGACACGGTCACCAATGAGCCGATGCGTCAGATCGTCGCCGAAATGATCCGCGAGAAGGCACTTCGCGCACTGAATGAAGAGATTCCGCACGGCATTGCGGTCACCATCGAGACCATGAAGCAGCGTAAGGACGGAATCTGGGACATCGAAGCGACCATCTACTGCGAGCGCGATTCCCATAAGGGCATCATCATCGGCAAGGGCGGATCGATGTTAAAGAAGATCGGTACGCAGGCGCGCATCGACGCGGAGAAAATGCTGGAAGACAAGGTCAACATGAAGCTCTGGGTCAAGGTTAAAAAGGACTGGCGTGACAGCGACATTTTGTTAAAGAATTTCGGATATCACGAGGAAGACGAAAAGTAAACCCGAAAGGCCGGTACAATGGAAAGTGTGGAAGTTACGGGCATTGTGCTGTCATCGATGCCGGTGGGGGAAGCGGACCGGAGACTGCTCCTTTTAACGAGGGAGCTCGGCAAGATCTCCGCGTTTGCCCGCGGAGCGCGTAAGCCCACCAGTATGCTGGTCAGCAGCACAAGACCGTTTGCATTCGGAAAATTTCATATCTACCCGGGAAGAAACTCGTACACCGTGAATAAGACCGATATCCAGGAGTATTTTGAGCCGCTTGTCATGGACATTTCCAAGTCGGCGTACGGCTGCTATTTCCTGGAGCTTTCCTCAATGTTTGCGCGGGAAAACACGGATGAGTCCGAGACGCTCCTTCTTCTGTACTACAGCCTGAAGGCGCTTCTCAATGAGCACATCCCGGACAAACTGGTGCAGCGGATCTTTGAACTCAAGCTCCTGAAGCTGAATGGTCTTCTGCCGGATTTCTCCGCTTGCGGCCGATGCCGGAAGGAACTTACGGAGGGCATCTTCAAGCCCGGTCTCATGCAGATCGTCTGCACGGAATGCGCGCGCGGGGACACAAGCGGTTATCCGCTTTCCAAGAGCGCGCTGTTCGCACTCCGGCACGTACAGACGGAAGCTTCCAACAAGCTGTACCGCTTTACACTGACGGATGAGGTGCTTAAAGAGATCGCGGAGCTTGCAGAATTTCTGATCGACCGTGCGATCGACCGGCCGGTGGCCTCGCGGGAAATGCTGACGATCTTTACGGAATGAAAAGTGCTCCTTTTAATTCAAAGAAACGACTTGAAAAAACAGGGGCTTGCTGATAAAATGATATATTGTCATTATTGAATAATGAGGGAGAGTATTATGAAAAAGAGAGCATTTGCGGTTCTTCTTGCGGCAGGCATGATCTTTACGGC
This sequence comes from Lachnospiraceae bacterium UBA1759, assembly GCA_002315555.1. Lineage (GTDB taxonomy): Bacteria > Bacillota > Clostridia > Lachnospirales > Lachnospiraceae > UBA1267. The sequence continues at coordinate 464,476 of DCHF01000055.1, forward strand.
TGCAGGCTGTAACAAAGACGGTCACAGCGGCATCAATACGTTCGGCAATACCACGAACGGCATTTATGTTCATAAGGATGCATCGGTCCAGGATGTGGTCTATTATGATTTCGATACAGAAAAGTACGATGCCGATGAATTCCGTACCTATCTTCAGGCAGAGCTTGATGAATACAACGGCAGCCATGAATTCGTAAAGCCGGAACCGGAAACGAATGCCGATGGCGAGGTCGTTTCGGAATCTTCCATGACCGCACCGATCGAGATCGTGGAGTGCAGTGCAAAGGATAACGAGCTTTGTGTACAGCTTCTGTATGCGAATGCATCGGATTACCTGACCTATATGGCGGAGTCTGTGGAAGCACGCGGCGGCAATACCCTGCAGTCCGGTTATCTGTTATATGCGGATGCCAGTGTGCAGAACGCGGCTTTTGTGGATGAAGACGGTGAGGCTGTTGATATGGAGAAGCTTCTCGGCTCCAAGAAGGCGGAAGAGTATCGTTACGTGATCTGCAACTTCGAGTCTGTGATCTATTCCGACGGCGATGTTTACGGTTATACCACGAACGGCAACTATTCCAAGGACAATAACTGTGTTTCCGTACCGGCAGGTCAGGAAGTCATCATTCTGTTCCGTTAACAGAAAAGAAGCAGCCGGTCTGCTTCGTATATGAAGAGGAGAAAATTATGGAAAAGTCAATGGAGAAGATCGTAGCGTTATGTAAGGGCAGAGGATTTATTTATCCGGGCTCCGAGATCTACGGCGGTCTTGCAAATACCTGGGATTACGGTAATCTCGGTGTTGAACTTAAGAATAACGTAAAGCGCGCATGGTGGCAGAAGTTCATCCAGGAATCCCCCTACAACGTAGGCGTGGACTGCGCGATCTTAATGAATCCTCAGACCTGGGTCGCATCCGGTCATCTGGGCGGTTTCTCCGATCCGCTGATGGACTGTAAGGAATGTAAGGAACGTTTCCGTGCGGACAAGCTGATCGAGGATTACATGGCAGAGAACGGCATCGAGCCGGAAGTCGGTTTAGACGGCTGGTCTGCTGAAGAAATGCAGAATTACATCGCAGAGAAGAACATTTGCTGTCCGTCCTGCGGTGCGCATAATTTCACCGATATCCGTCAGTTTAACCTGATGTTCAAGACCTTCCAGGGTGTTACCGAGGATGCAAAGAATACCGTATATCTCCGTCCGGAGACCGCGCAGGGTATCTTCGTCAACTTCAAGAACGTACAGCGTACGTCCAGAAAGAAGCTGCCGTTCGGTATCGGTCAGATCGGTAAGTCTTTCCGTAACGAGATCACTCCCGGTAACTTCACCTTCCGTACCCGTGANNNNGAGTTCGAGCAGATGGAGCTGGAATTCTTCTGTGAGCCCGGCACGGATCTGGATTGGTTCCAGTACTGGAGAGGCTTCTGCATCGACTGGTTAAAGAAGCTCGGCATGAACGATGATGTTCTCCGGGCGCGTGACCATTCTCCGGAAGAGCTTTGCTTCTACTCCAAGGGCACCACGGACCTGGAATTCCTGTTCCCGTTCGGCTGGGGCGAGCTTTGGGGTATTGCGGACCGTACCGATTACGACCTTACCCAGCATCAGAACGTTTCCGGTCAGGATATGACCTACTTCGATGAAGCGAAGGGTGAAGCTTATATTCCGTATGTTGTCGAGCCGTCACTCGGTGCTGACCGTGTGGTTCTGGCATTCCTCTGCAATGCTTACGATGAAGAGGAGCTGGAGGGCGGCGATGTCCGTACCGTCATGCACTTCCATCCGGCACTGGCACCGGTCAAGGTCGGTGTGCTTCCGCTTTCCAAGAAGCTGAACGAGGATGCTGAGAAGCTGTATTTCGAGCTTTCCAAGAAGTTCAACTGCGAATTTGATGATCGCGGTTCCATTGGTAAGCGTTATCGCCGTCAGGATGAGATCG
>DCHF01000027.1:0-5247 GCA_002315555.1 Lachnospiraceae bacterium UBA1759
GGTGCATCTGTTGTAAATGCGCTTTCCGAGTGGCTGGAAGTCACGGTGCGCCGCGGCGGCAAAGTCTACATGCAGCGTTATGAGCGCGGCAAAGTCATGTATCCCGTCAAAGAGGTCGGCACCTGCGATGAATCCGAGCACGGCACCAGCGTCACCTTCAAGCCCGACCCGGAAGTTTTCGAGACCGTGGACTTCGACTACAAAGTCGTCAAGACCAGACTGAGAGAGACGGCATTCCTGACCAAAGGCCTCAAGATCCGTCTCATCGACGACCGCGGGGACAAGCATGACAAGACCTTTTATTACGAGGGCGGCATCAAGGAGTTCGTCTCCTATCTCAATCAGGCAAATAACGCGCTGTATCCGGAAGTCATTTACTGCGAAGGCGAGAAGTTCGGTATTTTCGTGGAGATCGCCATGCAGCATACCGATGCCTACACCGAGAATGTCTACAGCTTTGTCAATAACATCAACACCCCCGAAGGCGGCACCCATCTGACCGGCTTTAGGAATGCGCTGACCAAGACCTTCAATGATTATGCCCGCGCCCACAAACTTCTTAAGGATAACGAGGACAATCTGTCCGGTGATGACATCCGTGAGGGACTTACCGCCATCATTTCCGTAAAGATCGGCGATCCGCAGTTCGAGGGTCAGACCAAGATGAAACTGGGCACCTCCGAGGCAGGACCGGCTGTCGGCCAGATCCTCAGTGAGCAGCTGACCTGGTTTCTGGAGCAGAATCCTTCCTGCGCAAAGATCATGTGCGAGAAGTCGATTTTAGCTCAGCGCGCCCGCGCTGCCGCCAGAAAAGCAAGAGAGCTTACCCGCAGAAAATCCGTTCTGGAAGGCGCAGGTCTTCCCGGCAAGCTTGCTGACTGCACCGAAAAAGATCCCAGCCAGTGCGAGATCTTCATCGTCGAGGGAGATTCTGCATTAGGCCCCGCAAAGAACTGCCGCAACCCCAAGTATCAGGCAGTCATGCCGCTTCGCGGTAAAGTCCTTAACGTAGAGAAGGCCCGCCTGGACCGCATCTATGCCAACAAGGAAATTCAGGGAATGATCACGGCCTTCGGCACGGGCATTCACGACGAATTTGATATTTCAAAGCTTCGCTACAACAAGATCATCATCATGACGGATGCCGATGTCGACGGAGCGCACATCGCCACCCTGATGCTTACCTTCCTGTACCGCTTCATGCCGGAACTGATCAAGCAGGGCCACGTGTATCTGGCGCAGCCCCCGCTTTTCTATGTGCGAAAGAACAAGAAACTCTTCTACGCCTACTCCGATGCGGAGCGCGACCGTCTGCTGGAGCAGGTCGGCAAGGACGCCGATGTACAGCGATTCAAAGGTCTTGGTGAAATGGAGGATCAGGAACTTTCCGAAACCACCATGGATCCCGAAACCAGAACCCTGCTCCGCGTCAACATGGACGACGATGCCAAGTCGGAGCTGGACCTGACCTTCACCACCCTTATGGGCGATGCGGTCGAACCCAGAAGGATCTTCATCGAAGAGAACGCAAAGTACGTTACTAATTTGGACGTTTAATAGAGGAAATTAAATGGAAGCAAATGTTTTTGATAAAGTAAAGGACGTCGACTTAAAGAGCACGATGGAAAGCTCCTACATCGATTACGCCATGAGCGTCATCGTTTCCCGTGCGCTGCCCGATGTCAAGGACGGTCTGAAGCCGGTACAGAGAAGAATTCTTTATGCCAGCATGAAGATGGGCGCCACCAACGACAAGAAGACCAAGAAGTGCGCCACCATCGTCGGCGAGACCATGGGTCATTACCATCCCCACGGCGATTCCTCGATCTACGGCTCCCTGGTCAACATGGGACAGCCCTGGTCCATGCGGTATGTTCTTATCGACAAACAGGGTAACTTCGGTTCCGAAGACGGAGACTCTACGGCAGCAAGCCGATATACCGAGGGCAAACTCAGTAAGCTTGCCATGGATATGCTGGAGGATATCAACAAGGATACCGTTGATTTTATTCCCAACTTCAGTAACGAGCCCGGTTATGACGAGCCCACGGTCCTTCCAAGCAAGTTCCCGAATCTGCTTGTCAATGGAACCACGGGTATTGCCGTTGGCATGGCTTCCAATATCCCGCCCCACAACCTCCGTGAGGTCATTAAGGCTGCCTGCCTGATGATTGAAAACCGCATTAACGAGGACCGCGATACTTCCATCGAGGAGATCATGTCCATCGTCAAGGGACCCGACTTCCCCACCGGAGCCGAGATCCTGGGCACCCGCGGCATCGAAGAGGCGTACCGCACCGGCAGAGGCAAGATCCGTCTCCGCGCGGTCTGCGAGATCGAGACCCTTCCCAACGGCAAGGGCGTTATTAAAGTGAAAGAACTCCCCTACCTCGTTTACCGTTCCAAGGTCATCGAGGATGTGGCCGAGCTGGTAAAAGACAAGAAGATCGACGGCATCACCGGCATCTACGATACCGTCGGCAAAGATTCCGATTCCAAGATCCGCATTGAGCTCCGCAAGGATGTCAATCCCCAGGTCGTGCTCAATCAGCTGTACAAGCACACCCAGCTTCAGGATACCTTCGGTGTCATCATGCTCTGCATCGTAGACGGCGAGCCCAAGGTGCTCAACTTAAAGCAGATGCTCACCGAATATCTGAAGCATCAGGAAAGCATCTTCACCAGAAGAACCAAATTCAACTTAAAGAAAGCGCTGGACCGCGCGCACATTTTAGAGGGCTATCTGAAGGCACTCGACTACATCGATGAGATCGTAAAGATCATCCGCAGCTCCGCGGATGCGGACGAGGCAAAGAAGAACCTGATCGATCGCTTCGGCTTCTCCGATATTCAGGCCCAGTCCATCGTCGACATGCGTCTGAAGGCGCTGACCGGTCTGGAAAGAAAGAAGATCGAGGATGAGTACGGCGATCTGCAGATCAAGATCAGGTTCTATCAGGAGATCCTGGGCGATGAGAAGAAGCTGCTCGGCGTGATCTGCGACGAGATCAGCGACATCGCGCAGCGTTTCGGCGATGACCGCCGCACCGTGATCAGCTACGATCCCGAAGAGATCGACATGGAGGATCTGGTCAGCGACGATTCCGTCATCATTACCCGTTCCAAACTGGGATACGTAAAGCGTATGCCGGCAGATACCTTCCGCGCGCAGGCACGTGGCGGCAAGGGCATCCGCGGCGCCCAGACCATTGAAAACGACAACGTGGAGGATGTATTCCTTACCACGAACCATCACTTCATCATGTTCTTCACGAACACCGGACGCGTCTTCCGACTGAAGGCCTGGGAGATTCCGGAGGCAAGTCGTACGGCCAGAGGCACCGCCATCGTGAACCTCCTGCAGCTGGGCTCTGAGGAGACCATCACCGCCGTGATCCCGATCCGAGAGTACAGGGAAGGCAGCTACATCCTGATGGCTACGAAGAACGGCATGATCAAGAAGACCGATCTGACCGACTATGCGAATGTCCGCAGGAACGGACTCATCGCCATCAGTCTCAAGGAAGGCGACGAACTCATCGAAGTGAAGTTCACCGACGGCAATGAGGAAGTGGTCATGGTTACGAAGTACGGCCTTGCGATCCGCTTTAACGAAGCCGACGTCAGAGAGACCGGAAGAAGCTCCATGGGTGTGACCGGCATGCGCTTTAAGAGAAGCGACGACTGCGTCATCGCCATGCAGGTACTGAGCCAGGGCGATAAGATGCTTGTTGTATCCGAGCGCGGTTACGGAAAGCGCACCGAACTGGATGAGTTCCGCGGACAGCACCGCGGCGGCAAGGGAATCACCTGTTACAAGGTGGCGGAGAAGACCGGCCCGCTGGTAGCTGCAAAACTGGTGACCGAGGATCTGGATATCCTTCTGATCACCGATAAGGGTCAGACCATCCGCGTACCCGTGGAAGAGATCAGCGTGATCGGAAGAAGTACCTCCGGCGTGCACATCATGAACGTTGAGAAAGACGAGCGCATCGTGGCGGTGGCCAAGATCCACCGCGAGGAGGAAGAAGACCTGTCCGAGGATGCCGAAACCGATGCCAAGACTGAAGAGGCCCTGACCGTTCGTGACGAGCAGTCCGAAGAGTAAAGTACCGTCCCGCGGCTAAAGCCGCGGGATTTTCGGTCAACAGGGACGTTCCCTCCCCGCCGAAAACAGCTAATAGGGACGTTCCCTCCCCGCCGAAAACAGCAGGCAGGAACGCTCCTTATGGACATAAATCAAAACCCTTCGAGTATTCGTAGCTTTTAAAAAAAGCTGCAAGCTCATCAAAAATGACATTCTCACATTAACATTGGCAGACACAGGATCATATTCTGATATTTTCAGAAAGTAAGGAAATAATATGTATCGAATTTTAATCGGCCAGTTTAAACACGAAACCAACACCTTCAACGAGAAGGTCACCACGCTTGACGACTACCGCCGCCGCAATCTGACGGAGGGCGAGGCGCTCATGACCCGCAACCGCGGCAGCGAATCCGAGCTGGGCGCATTCATCGAGATCTTTGAAAAGCGCGGCGATGTGGAGATCATCCCTTCCATCGATGCCGATGCGATTCCCGCCGGAACGGTCACAAAAGAGACCTATGACTACGTTGCGGGCAAGATCTTCGATACTTATAAAAAGGAAGAAGTGAAAAAGCACATCGACGGTATCTGTCTGGCGCTGCACGGCGCGCAGGTAAACGGCTATAGTGAGGACGGCGAAGGATATCTTCTGACAGCCCTTCGAAAGCTGACCGGTCCGAACCTTCCCATCGTGATCACGCTGGACTTCCATGCCAACATGACAAAGGAAATGGTGGAGCTGACTACGGCGATGTTCCCTGCCCGCTATTATCCCCACACCGATTTCTATGAGCGCGGAAAGGACGCCGCGAATATGATCCTGGCGGTCCTGGACGGTAAGGCCCATCCGACGGCGGCCTTCCGGCAGCTCCGCATGATTTATCCCCACATTCCCACTGCTTTCGAGCCCATTCACGGCATGATCGATTCCATGATCATAGAAGCGGCTGCAAAGGATGTTTACTTTGTGGGATTTGATGCGGGCTTTACCCGTTCTGATATTTCCATTCAGGGCTCCTGCGTCTATGCCATCACGGAAAACGACACGGCAAAGGCAGAGCAGCTCTGCCGGAAGTACTATGATTTCATTCTGAAGAATCTGGAATCCTTTGAAGTGAAGATCACCGATGCGGATGAGGCGGTGGAAGAAGCCATGA
>DCHF01000027.1:5364-5532 GCA_002315555.1 Lachnospiraceae bacterium UBA1759
CGATCTGGGATCCCGAGACCGCTGAGCAGGCCTTCGCAGCCGGCCCCGGCAAAACGATCCATGTCCGCCTGGGCGGCAAGTCCAGCGATAAGGTCGGCGCCCCCGTGGAAACCGATGCGTATGTAAAGGCCGTGACCGACGGAAACTACGTGATCAAGGGTCCCATGA
>DCHF01000027.1:5606-5887 GCA_002315555.1 Lachnospiraceae bacterium UBA1759
TTTCCAACAAGACCCAGAGCTTTGACATGGAGTCCCTGCGCGCCAACGGCGTGGAGCCTCTGGACTTTGACATCTGCGTAGTCAAGAGCGCCATCCATTATCGTGCTGCCTGGAGCCAGGTCAGCGATCACCTTCTTACCGTAGACATGCCCAACATCACCTCCTTCGACGAGAGGAAGGTTCCCTATAAGAATGTGAAGCGCCCGATCTTCCCATTAGACAGCGCAGACGTGATCCGTTCCCTTGGCTGACCTGCAGTTTCGGTCAACAGGGACGTTCCC
>DCHF01000022.1:0-8425 GCA_002315555.1 Lachnospiraceae bacterium UBA1759
GCTTCGCACTCTCGCGCTCCCGCCAATTCGTAACTCCGTGCTATCGCACTACGTTACTCATTGGCTGTACTCGTCGAATAAAAAGATTTTTTTATGCAAGCATAAAAATCTTTTTATTCTCCTCGTTACTTATCAATGTATTTCCCATCAAGTATATCCTTCAGATACGCACCGTACTGATTCTTCTTATGGATCTCATAGGTCGCTTCCAGCTGCTCTCTGTTCATCCAGCCGTTGGAAAACGCAATCTCTTCAATACATGCGATCTTACGATGCTGATGCGTCTCAATGGTCTTTACGAAATTCGTCGCATCCACCAAAGACTCATGCGTACCGGTATCAAGCCATGTGAAGCCCTGTCCCAGAAGCTCGACGTTCAGCTCGCCGCTTTCCAGATAGATCCGGTTCAGATCCGTGATCTCCAGTTCGCCGCGTGCGGACGGCTTCAGGTTCTTGGCATACTCCACGACCTTGTTGTCATAGAAATAAAGACCGGTGACACAATAGTTGCTCTTCGGATGTGCCGGCTTCTCCTCAATGGAAACGGCCTTGCCCTCGGAATCGAATTCTACGATGCCGAAACGCTCCGGATCATCGACGTAATAACCGAAGACCGTTGCGCCGACTTTCTTCGCCGCTGCGTTTCTAACACGGTTCTTCAGTCCGTGACCGTGGAAAATGTTATCGCCCAGAATCATGGCAACGGAATCTTTTCCGATGAATTCCTCACCGATGATGAAAGCCTGCGCCAGTCCATCCGGAGACGGCTGGATCGCATAGGAAAGATGAACACCGAACTGCGAGCCGTCTCCGAGGAGGGATTCGAAACGCGGGGTGTCGTCAGGCGTTGAGATGATCAGGATATCACGGATACCTGCCTGCATCAAAACAGAAAGCGGATAATAGATCATCGGCTTGTCATAGATCGGAAGAAGCTGCTTTGACGTAACCTTTGTCAGCGGATAAAGTCGGGTGCCGCTGCCGCCTGCAAGAATAATACCTTTCATATTCATTCTCCATTGCATAGTATTGGTTTGTACATTGTACCATATATCTTGTGGGAATTCAATATAGAGTTTTCGACTGCGCGCACGATCCCGCGACCGAAACAGATGGGATCTAATACTTCCGGCAAACCAAAACCGCGCAGCGTCGAAACACTGCGCGGTCGATTATTCTACCCTTTACAGGAACATCGGAGAATCCGGTGTATCGTAAGTCAGGCCGAGGTAACGGCACGCATCACGAAGCGCTTCCACGTGATCGCCGTATACGCCTACTAAATGATGGATGTACGGACCGTACATGAACTTCTTCTCCCACTTGACCCAGTTGTCAACTTCGAGCCAGCAGTAGTTACCGTTGGTGGTCGGGCCTTCGATGGACTCGCCCTTACCGACGAACAGGTAGTAGTTGCCGTTCAGGCCATCGAAACGAAGAGTCGTCATTTCACCGGTCTTCAACGGATAGAAGCCCTGGCCTCCCTTTACGATGTAACCGTCAACACCCGGCTTCTTCAGCTGTTTTGCGAACGGTCCGCAATGCCACAGAAGCTCTGCGTTATCATTCTCCGGATGACGGATGGTCAGGTCAGCGATGAAGGACGCTGCCTTATTACCGGTCGCCGCAACCGCCATTAAGGATGCGATCGCTGCGTGGATATCTTCTTCACATGCGCACGGAAGACCGCGGTCATTCAGGTCACCGAAGATGAAGCACGGAGAGAATCCGAATGCACTGCCAACGGTGTGCCAGCAGTCGGAAGCGATCGCGGAGCAGCCGTATTCCTGAGCAAGCTCGATGAAGCCGAGTTCGACTGCAGCGACTTTACGCTTGTCTTCCAGACGTGACATATCAAGAACCGATTCGATGTCTGCGACCATAGCATCGACATCTTCCGGTCTCTCTTCCAGGATACGCTCAACAGTCGCAACGAACTGCGCGCCGGTGATCGGAACGAGTTCAATGCCGAACTTCTCGAGAAGCTCTGCTTCACTGACCATGACGGACAGGAACTGCTGCGGACGGCAAGCGACCTGCAGAATGCGGGCATTCTTGAAAGCCTTTACGATATGGGCGGTCGAAATGAACTGCGCAAAGCCCTTCTTGAAGGCTTCGTCTTCGATATTGCAGTTCTCAATATAGGTGAACTTGATGCCGTAGCGCTGAAGGACCTTCGTTGCCGCGAACATACCGCACTGGATATCGAGCGGACGTGCTTCGATACCGACCGGTGCCGGATCACGCGGTCCGTAGACCAGGACCGGAACGTTCAGTTCCTTAGCAAGCTTTGCTACCGCTTCTTCCTGACCGAAATTGCAGAACGGAACAAACAGCGCATCGACCTTCTGTGCCTTGAAGTAATCCGCAACCATCTTTGCGTCGGCATAGTCGACCATCATGGTGTCCGCTTCAAAATTAAAGGTGCGCTTGCCCCAGTGCAGGGTCTTTGCCGGGAACTCAAGTTCCGTTGCGTCGATGAGTTCAACATCGAGAGCCTCGCACAATTCCTTGGTCGCAGCGTCGAGCGCGGCCTTCATCTCCTTGTACTGCGGAGCGCGGAAGCTGTCACGACGGTTCGGTGCATAGCCCAGTCTTAACTTCGGTTTTTCAACCTTCTTGTACATAATCATTCCTCCTGATATGTAAATTAAATTATGCTCTCATTCAATGCCTGATAAGCGGCAACGGCCATTCTGTCACAGCGTTCGTTGCCTTCATTGCCCTCATGGCCCTTGACCCAGGAAAATGTCACCTTATGCGGTTTCATGGCCGCAAGCAGGCGTTCCCACAGGTCGATATTCTTCACTTCATCCTTCTTTCCGCGACGGAAATCCGCCTTGATCCAACCGTAGATCCAGCCGTCATTGAACGCCTTGCAAAGATACTGCGAATCGGAATACAGCGTGACGTCGCAGGGCTTCAGAAGATGCTCCAGCCCGACGATGGCCGCCATGATCTCCATGCGGTTGTTCGTGGTCTCCGGAAAGCCTTCGGAATAAGTCCGTTCAAACAGCTTCCCATCCGGGCTCACGTACTGAAGGATGGCTCCGTAGCCGCCGGGCCCCGGATTTCCGGAGCAGGCGCCATCCGTATATAGCGTCACCTTCATCCGAGTGTCCATACGCCCTCCGATACGAATTTCTGTGCAGTCTTTTCCGCTTTATCGATGACCTCGTCATCATATCCCATGACGGAAAGAAGCTTGATGGCGTTCCGGGTCACGGCACGCCCTTTTCTCAAAATATAGTTAAATCGGACTTCCCTGTCAATGATTTCTTCTTCAAAATGATAATTACGGAAGATATCCTCGAGAAGGTGCGTCAATTCGATGTCGTGGGTGGCTGCAAAGACCATTGCTCCCTTTTCCGCAAAGATCTTCAGGATCTGCGATGACGCCGCGATACGCTCCACGGTATTCGTTCCGCGCAGGACCTCATCCACGAACATCATGATCGGAACATCGCCGGGAAGCGCGTCCATGATACGCTTGATGGACTTGATCTCCACAATGTAATAGCTCTCGTTCGACTCGATGTCGTCGCGAAGGGCCATCGAGGAATAAATACGGTAGAATCCGGAACGGTATTCCGTTGCATGGACCGTATTCACGGTCTCCGCCATCAATGCGGCGAGCGCTGTCATGCGGAGGAACGTGGATTTGCCGGACGCATTGGAACCGGTCAGAAGTACCGGGCCGTCCTCGTAAACGGAATTCGCGACCGGCGCCTTGAGAAGCGGATGATAGCCGTTTTTCAGATGCATGCCGGTGCTCTTCTCCGCTGTCAGTTCTCCCTTGCAGTAGAACGGGATGGTCTGGCGGTAGGACCCTACGGCGATCAACGCCTCCAGGGTGCCCATGAGCCGGATCAGTTCCAGGATGTGCTCTTCGTTGTTCAGTACGGCTCGCGCCATACGGTTGAAATGCACAAAGTCGATGTGTGTCGTCATACGGACGTAATCCAGCACCATCTGCCCGAGATCGCCGTTTCCGCCCACCTGTGTTCCGCCGCCGATCCACTTCATCTCGCGGATCAGGCTCTTCACATGGGACGCTTCCTTTTTCAGCGCTTCCGTGTACTCCTTGAGCTCCGGATCCTTATGCGCCGCGATCTTAAGCGCCCCCTCCGTGAGGTAGGCCATCGCGGACAGAGAGACATAATAGGGCTCGATGGCCGCTTTATCCCTGAAATAGGTGATGATGTTGTAGATGATGACTGCAATCAGTGCCAGAATGCCGAGCGTCGGCTCGATCACAATCACAACGATCGCGATCACGATCGCAAATACATGCGCGTAGTATGAGATCGCATCACGGAGTTCCAGATCCTTGAACTGCTCCAGGAACTGCACGAGAGAGATCTTTTTTGTCCGGCCGATGGCTGCGTAATCCATCTCGATCTGTTCACGCACCGTGGGGTTCTCCATGAAGAAACGGATCAGCCGCTCTCTTTCATCGAGCACCTCATTCGAAAAGACCGGTTCTCTCAGCATATCATACAGGACTTCCTCACCGACGGAGGAAAACGTGTGGTTCATCGCGATGAAGATCGAATCCAGATCCAGATCGTTCCAGGTGATATCGTCCACAAAGTATCCGTTCGGGTCGTGCACCTTTTCAAAATATGCGCGTATCTTCTTCATCTCCTCGTCCGTATAGACACGTTCGGGAAGCTTGCCGTACGCCATGCGCACCTTGGTAAGGAGTCTCCGTCTTTTTCTTTTATTTGCGGTCATCAGGTAAAACACAACTGCAGCGAGAAATACCAGTATGGCCGCGGCATAGATCATATATTTTTCCATGTTACCGCTTTCTTACGGCTTCGGGAATCCCTCCGCCTATGTTACTTTGCGGCCTTCTCGGCACGCTTCTTTTCTTTTGCCGCCTTCTTTTCGGCGAGCTTCTTTTCCTTTGCCTTGGTCTTCTCCGACTTAAAGCGTTCGGACAGGCCCTCGAATTCGAAATCGGTTTTGATGACCTCCGGTCTTCTCTCCAGTTCCTCCGGATGCTTGATCAGCTGCTGGATGCGTTCAAAGCACAGGGCATATGCATGGCCGGAAGCAATACGTTCGTCCATAACGATACCGAGCGGCATGACGCGCTTCAGTTCCACACCGTCCTTGCCACGGACCGCGCGGTCCTGCAGGTTACCCATGGAAATGACGATGCTGACGGTACCGAAGTTGTACGCGTGATGGTAGATGTCGTTCGTACGGATGGATGCCAGGTTCGTGAAGACCAGGGAGTTATGGAACGGGCTCAGGTCGGTGATGGCCTTGGGCAGCAGACCGATGTTATCCAGGCCGCGGATGACCGCAAGGCCGAAGCGCATCAGCGGGCCGCAGGATACCAGCGTACGGAACAGGTTGTCGGAACCGTTGTTGGAGTCCGTTTTGTTATTGGCCTCCACGTATTCGTTGATGATGTCATTGATCTCGAAAATGGTAGCGCCGAGATCGAATTTCATCTTGCTCATGGAGGGGTCGGATTCACCCGGGCGGAGAACGACCATGCCGACGGTGAAGTCGTTACGGGCGTAGATCTTGCTGTTGACGATGAAACGGTTCAGGGCCGGATAATCGCAGATCATACGGGTGTATGCGGCGATGATGACGGCCATATGGCTGACACGGAAGCCTCTCTTGCGAAGATCCAGCACATACTGATGTACAAGATCATAGGGAATATCGACCGTGATCATATTCATGGCGTCGTTACGGGTGCGCATAAAATAAGGCGCAAGCGTATACATCGGGTCTACATTGGTAACTCTTTTTCCGTCACTTCTCATTGGGGGCTTTCCTTTCTTTTGAAGATGCTGTTGTGCTGCATTCTGTGGTGTTATTGTGCCGTTTCAAGCAACATTTTTGTGTCATTTAAAAGCGCATTTCGCCGTTTTCCGAGGTTCCGGCCTCGCGGAAGGTCAATCGGCCGGCATAGTTGTCGATGCGTCTGAAACCGGCAAAAATGATCTTTCCGTCAAAGGATGCCGCCTTCGGCACGGTCTCGCACGGGATGACCGGATCCTCCGGGATCTGCCACTCCGTGAAGGGCTTTTGGGAATAGAGGTACTGACCGACGCCGCGAAGGGAGAAGATCAGATAATAGTATCCGTTATTGATCAGATAGTCGGAGCACTCCGGTTCATCGGAGTTTACCGCACGGTAGATGGGCTCCTCCTCTTCCGTCCAGACGGAAAGGTCCGGGGACGTCAGATGTACAAGAACGCCGCAGCCGCTCTTTCTTTCGGTCGATGTCACGAACATGTGAAAGATCCCGTCTTCCGCGCAGACGACCTTGGGGTCGCGGGCGGAATCGCCGGTATAGCGATCACTTAACACGAAGGAGAAATCCCTGTCCTTTTTGTAGTGATAACCGTCATCGGATACGGAACGGCAGATGGGCGCCGGAGAACCGTCCATGGTGCGTACCGTGTAGTACAGGTACTTTTTATCTCCCGCCTTGATGAAGGAGCCGGTGCAGATGGAGCCTTCCCACGGTTCGGTGACCGGAACACACATCGGATGCTCCTGCCAGGTCTCAAAATCCGCAGTTGAAACATGGGACCACTGATGAGCGCCCTTGCCCCATTTGCTGCGATGGTGATGACGGTCATACAGATACAGAACATGATAACGTCCGTCATCGGTATACGGCATACAGTCACCCACGAACACGCCGTTTCCGGGCATCCAGCCCTCGGCGCCCGTGAAAACACTCGTGACGGACGGCAGGACCTTTTCCGGTTCTGTTTCGCGTACGATCACCTCGACCGGAAGATCCGCAGGCTCCGTTTCCATTCTCAGGAAGTTCCCGCACGGCCATTCCTCATCCGTCAGTTTTCCGTTCACATAAAGCTCTGCGCGGTGCGGATAACGGATCAGACAGATCGCGTCCGTATCCTTGGCATCAGCGGTCAGGATCAGCGGGGTTTCTTCTTTGTAGTCGTAATAAAGACCGATCTTCATGTGTATTCTCCCCTTTTTGAGCATATTGATTGAACGGCACTGCACGCCGTAACGGACAAAGAAAGGCTCTTGTATAGATGCGTATACAAAAGCCTTTGTTCATCAGAAATAAACCAGCTCGTCCACGGGACGGTTTGCCAGTTTGACTTCGTTCACGTAAAATACCGGGCCCTCTTCCTGGTAGGCTTCGGTAAACTCCCACGCCATGGTCGCGGTAATATTGGCCCACGCACGGTTCTCCAGGGATCTTGCCTTCTCATACTTGAAGAGGTACGGCAGGAAGCGGACGTCCGCTTCGCAGCAGGTCATGGCGCGGCGGCCGGCCACAAAGATTTCCTTCGGGAACTTCTTGTCCTGCATGATCTGTACCAGGAAATGGATCCTTTTACCGGTGTAACGCTCCGGGTGCTCCTGCATGTCGATGTAGAAGGTGCCGTAGTTTTCATCGGAGATCTCAACGTCCGTGCCCTCGATGCTGTAGGGAAGATCCGGCTCCGGCGGTTCCAGTTCCTGACCTTCCTTGTCTTCAAACACAAGGTCGCACTTCGGGTTGACGCTTCTTACTGTACGCTGGTAAAGGAGCATGGCATTCTCATCGTCGCAGCGGTTGAAAATGACCATGTCCGTATTGGTCAGGAGTTCGATGGCCTGCATCTTGATATTATTCAGATACAGTCCGAAGTTCTCGCCGTCCAGGACCGTGATGATCTGGTAATATGTCCAGTATTTGGGCAGGTTGAGCGCCAGCATGTCCTTGACGGACCACATGCCGTTGTACTCGATCAGGACGCGCTCCGGACGGTACTTGGCCTGGAGGTCCGTGAAAAACTGCTCCGTCAGTTCGGTCTGGTCTTCCACAACGACCATTTTGGTATTCGCTTTTTTCAGGAGCTTTTCTTCATACTCCTCTTCGCCTTCCTCGCAAAGAACGAGGAGCGTACGCGAACCGTCGTTAAAATAGTCCTGTGAAAAGGTGTATTTCAGGAAATTGGTCTTTCCGCCGTCTAAAAAGCCGGTCAGAAGATATACCGGAATGGTGGGATCCTGTCTCATAAGCCAAATAATTCTCCCAGTGCTTTTTCTTTCAGATCGGAGCCGATGACGCAGATACGGCCGGTGTAATCGGCAGCGCCCTCGCGGACTTCGTACTCGCCCGGTACCAGGTCAAAATAGCCCCAGCTTCCGTCCGTGAGCGGGACCATGCCCTTTGCACGGAGGATGACACCGTATTCGCTGGATTCGGACAGCTTCTCCAGAATGTTCTCCAGATTCTCACGGTCGAACTTCCTGGGAGTTTCCTTGCCCCAGCTTGTAAATACCTCATCCGCATGATGATGGTGATGGCCGCAGCTGCAGACACCGTTCTCATCATAGTGATGATGGTGATGATGCTCATGCTCGTCTTCGTCGTCATCATCGTCGTCATGATGGTGATGATGGCCGCATTCGCACTCCT
>DCHF01000022.1:8535-61467 GCA_002315555.1 Lachnospiraceae bacterium UBA1759
TGATGATGGTGATGATGATGCTCGTCCTCGTCTTCGTCTTCGATCTCTGCCGCAGCCGCTGCCATCAGTTCGAGCGTCAGGTCCTGAGAAGCCTCCATGACTTCAAGGATACGCTCGCCGGACAGTGCGTCCCACGGAGTGGTCAGGATACGCGCTTCCGCATTCTTTTCACGGAGCATATCCACGCCGGCCTGCAGTTTCTCGTCGTTTACGTTCTGCGAACGTGAAAGGACGATGCAGCCCGCATTGCCGATCTGATTGTCATAAAACTCACCGAAATTCTTCATGTAAATCTTGATCTTGGATGCATCCGCAACCGTCGTCGCGCTGTTCAGTTCCAGCTCGCACTCTTCGGAAACGCCCTTGACCGCGCCCATGACATCGGACAGTTTGCCGACGCCGGACGGCTCGATGATCACACGGTCCGGATGATACTCTTCGATAACCTTCTTCAGCGCATCGCCGAAATCACCGACCAGTGAGCAGCAGATGCAGCCGCTGTTCATCTCCGTGATCTGCACGCCGGCCTCCTTTAAGAAACCGCCGTCAATACCGATCTCACCGAATTCGTTTTCGATGAGCACTACCTTTTCATTCTGTAAACCTTCACTGAGAAGCTTCCGGATCAGCGTCGTCTTTCCGGCGCCGAGGAAACCCGAAATAACATCGATCTTCGTCATGTCAAACCCTCCTTATGCTGTATATTTAACAATATATGCCATGATAGCCGCCACCGTTTTGGCATCGCGGATGGTGCCGTCAAAAATCATCTTCTTCACATCCTCGATCTCATACGCCTGAACGTCGATGGATTCGTCCTCGTCCAGATGCTGCGCTGTAGGTACAAGGTCGCGCGCTACGTACACATCGATGGTCTCATCACAGTAAGCGATTGCTGTAACGAGTTGTGTCAGAAGCTCAAGATTTTCCGAATGATATCCGGTCTCCTCCTCCACTTCGCGGTAAGCACAGTCGTAACCGCTTTCCTCGATGGTATCCTTTTTCCCCGCGGGGATCTCAAGCGACACACGGTCGATGGCATTCCGGTACTGACGCACCAGAAGGATCCGTCCGTCATCCAGCACCGGCACGACAGCCGCTGCGCCGTTATGCTTCAGGAAGTCCCAATATGCATGCCGGCCGTCTTCAAACTCGATCGTATCCTCATAAAGATCAAACACATGACACTTCCGGACCAACCGGCGGTCAACTCGTTTTAACTCTTCCATTTTTATCATCTCCTCACGGCATCTCAAGTGTCCCTCGCCCGTTTTCAAGCTGCTTCGAGACCTCTTTTTCCTTACGCCGTATTCCGTTAAATAATACCATTTTTTCGCAAAAGATGCAATAAAATCAAAAGAAAAGACGGAATAAAGAACAAATTCTTTATTCCGCCCACTTTAATTTTGTTAGCTGCCAAGTAATATTCAGTTACTTCGCATAATCGGTTACCCGGGATTCCCGGATGACATTTACCTTGATCTGACCCGGATACTGCATTTCCGCTTCGATCTGCTTGGAAATGTTTCTGGCCATTAAGACCATATCAGCATCGGATACCTTCTCAGGAACTACCATAACCCGAACTTCACGGCCCGCCTGGACCGCATAGGACTTTTCAACACCTGCATAGGAATTAGTGATTTCTTCCAACTGTTTAAGACGATTGATATAGGTCTCGATCGTTTCACGACGAGCACCGGGACGAGCTGCGGAAATAGTATCTGCAGCCTGCACGATGCAAGCGATCATGGAGGTGGGTTCCACGTCTCCATGGTGAGATTCAACAGCATTTATAACGATCTGAGATTCCTTGTATTTCTTACATAAGTCGCTGCCCAGCTGAATGTGGGAGCCTTCCATTTCATGGTCGACGGCTTTACCGATATCATGTAAAAGACCGGCACGCTTTGCCATACGCACATCGAGACCCAGTTCTGCGGCCATAAGACCGGATAAGTGAGAAACCTCGATAGAGTGCTTTAATGCATTCTGACCATAACTGGTTCTGAAGCACATGCGGCCGAGGAGCTTGACCAGCTCCGGATGGATGCCGTGAACGCCAACTTCCTGCAGCGCCTTTTCACCCTCATCGCGGATCTTGGTATCCACTTCCTTTTTCGCCTTTTCAACCATTTCTTCGATTCTTGCCGGATGAATACGTCCGTCAAGGATCAGCTTTTCAAGCGCAACTCTTGCGATCTCGCGACGGACCGGATCGAAAGCCGATAATACGACTGCATCCGGCGTGTCATCGATGATCAGTTCAACGCCTGTAGCGGTTTCCAATGTACGAATGTTGCGACCCTCTCGTCCGATAATGCGTCCTTTCATTTCGTCCGACGGGATCTGCACGACTGTGATCGTGTTTTCAGCCACATGATCTGCGGCACAGCGCTGAATCGCCGATACCACGTATTCACGGGCTCTCTTGGATGCTTCGTCACGTGCCTGCTGTTCTAATTCTCGCACGAGCTTTGCCGCATCCTTTTTCACATCTTCTTCAACAGATTTGAGCAAGTGTTCTTTTGCCTGTTCGGAGGTAAAACCCGAAATTCTTTCAAGTTCCTGCGTAATCTGTGCACGCTTTTCATCGAGTTCGGCGTATTTTCGGTTCAGGCCCTCTTCTCTTGAACTGAGACTCTGTTCTCTTCGTTCCATGGTCTCAGCCTTGCGGTCCAGTGTTTCCTCCTTATTGGCGATTCGCTTTTCGCTCTTCGAAATTTCGTTTCTGCGTTCGCGGATCTCCTTGTCCAACTCATTCTTGGAACGTAAGGATTCTTCTTTGACCTCCAAGAGTGCCTCCCGCTTTTTCGCTTCCGCTGTCTTTAAAGCATCGTCGATGATTTCTCTGGATTTCTGCTCTGCACTGCCGATCTTCGCATTCGTGATCTTTCTTTCTCTTTCAGCACCGAGGAAATTCATGAGGAAACCAACTGCGATGACCAGGACAACTGCCACGACGATCGTGATGATCTCTAGTGTAGTCACAGGAGTACCTCCTTTATGTAGTTTTCATTGTACACAAAACAACATGCTAATCTTACCCTGTTTTTTGGAAAATGTCAACTAAAATCGGTCCGGGAATCGCGGCCGGGATCCGCAAAACCCCAAAAGGCCCTATATTCCGTCATATCCGGCATTTTTCGATTTCGAGCAAAATGATTTTTTTCTCGATGCCTCCTCCATATCCGGTCAGCTTCCCTCCGCTGCCCATGACGCGGTGACACGGGACGATAAGCGGCACCGGATTGGCACCTACGGCTCCGCCCACAGCCTGTGCCGCCATGTGGGCGATGTCTCTCTCCTCCGCGATCCTCTTCGCGATCTGTCCGTATGTCACGGTCTCCCCGTACGGGATCTTTGCGATGTGTTTCCACACGCTTTTCCGAAATTCCGAGCCCTTTGCCTCGATCTCCGGCATAAAATCCGGTTCTTTTCCGCTGAAATAAATGTCCAGCCATTCCGCCGTTTTCCGAAGCACCGGGATCTTCCGCTCCGTTACCTCCCCCTGCACCGGACCGGCATTGTCAAAGCGTATCTCCGTCAGTTTTTCCTCTTCCGCGACCAGCGTCAGTTCACCGATCGGTGAGGGAACACGCATGATATATTTCACGATCTGTATTCCTTTCTGTAAACCTTTTAAAAAGACCGCGGTTCCCTGCATCCATACAGCGGAACCGCGGCCCTCATCTTATCAGACGTTCAGGACGATCTCGCGTCCCGTTTTCTCATATTGAACATAATGTACACCCGCACGGGCAAGCATGCGCTTGGATGCGCGTACGCCGGGGGTATCCGCGTACTTGTCATCGGCATAGACAAGATCCGTGATGCCGGACTGAATGATCGCCTTCGCACACTCGTAGCAGGGGAACAGCGTAACATAAAGCTTTGCGCCTTCCAGATTGCCGCCACGGTAGTTGAGGATCGCGTTCAGTTCACTGTGCGTCGTGTAGTAATACTTGTTGTCATCGCCCTCTCTTGCCCAGGTGAATTCCGCATCCGGAACTCCGTTCGGGAAACCGTTATATCCCATGGACAGGATACGGTTGGTCGGGGATACGATACACGCGCCGACCTGCGTATTCGGGTCCTTGGAACGCATGGCGGACAACATGGCGACGCCCATAAAGTATTCGTCCCAATTAATGTGATCCTCACGCTCGAACATGGATCATTCCTCCTCGATCAGGTTGATTCTGCGAATGTGGCGTTCGTCATTGGAGAACGGGGTGTCCAGGAACGTGTCCACGATCTTGATGGCAAGCCCCGCACCTACGACTCTTCCGCCCATGCAGAGGACGTTCGCGTTGTTGTGAAGACGCGTCGCTTCCGCGCAGAAGCAATCGGTGCAAAGTGCGGCACGAATGCCGGGAACCTTATTTGCCGCGATGGAAATACCGATACCGGTGCCGCAGATCAGAATACCGTTCTCACAGGTACCGTTCTTGATGGCGGTGGTCACCTTGCGTGCATAAATGGGGTAATCCACCGATGCCGGTGAGTCGCATCCGTAATCGATGTATTCGATCCCACGCTCTTCAAGATGCTTCAGGATCTCGAGTTTCAGTTCATATCCGCCATGATCACAGGCAATTGCAAGCATTTTAAATACCTCCGTATTTCATCCGGCTTCCGCCGGCATTGATCGTTGTGTCAAACCGCCTTTACGGTTCCCGTTTTTCGCTTTTCATCGTGACAAAGCTTCCGCCGGCTGCTTTTAAAAGCCGGTTCATAATGGCATCACCGATGTCCGCTTCCGACAGGTCCTCGGACAGGATCCTTGTTACCTGCATCTCATCAAAGCTTCTCAGTGCGTCAAACAGATTGTGTGCAATACTCTCAGGGTCCTTCAGACTTCCGACGGAGACGGTACGTTCCGCGGGGTAAGCCGCCCTGTGTTCATCGACCGTCAGAATACCGGTCGTGTCATCCGCCAGGGAACGGATCGTTTCGATCACATCCTCTTCCGTTCCTGAGAAGATCGTTAACGGTGCTTTCGGCGCATAGTGACGGTATTTCATGCCGGGGGCCTTGGGATGAAGCACTTCGTTCATATGACCGATGATGCTCTCCCGCCGGATGGCCGGGTCCTCGATGACTTCACCGAGCACGCTCCGAAGCTGTTCAAGCGTGATGTAACCGGGACGCAGCATGACGGGAACGTCCTGCGTCAGGTCGATGATCGTGGACTCCACGCCGATGGGAACATCGCCGCCGTCGATGATCAGATCTACCCGTCCGGTCAGGTCCTCAATTACGTGGGATGCACGTGTGGTGGACGGACGTCCGGAAAGGTTCGCGGACGGCGCGGCGATCGGAATCCCGCAGGTCTTTAAGATCGCATTTGCCACCGGATGAGACGGCATGCGGACGGCGATCGTCTGAAGGCCGCCGGAAGTCGTTTCCGGTACAAGCGCCGACTTTTTGAAAATAATGGTGAGCGGTCCGGGCCAGAATGCATCCATCAGCCTTTCCGCGCTTTCCGGCACTTCCGTAACAAGCGCATCAAGCTGACTGCGTTCCCCAATGTGAAGGATCAGCGGATTGTCCGACGGACGTCCTTTTGCCGCATAGATCTTTGCGGAATTTTCTCCGTGAAGGCCATCGGCCCCGAGGCCGTACACAGTCTCCGTCGGAAATGCGGCAAGCCCGCCTGCGAGAAACACCTCTTTACAAGCCTCGCACACCGCCTCCAGACCGTCTTTTTCCACAGACAGAACTTCGGTCTCCATATTATGCCTTCTTTTCTTCCTTTGCCGCTTTCTCAACGCGGTACAGCCATACCAGATAATAAGCGACCGCACCGAGGCACAGAGACATTCCGGCAATGCCGAGATAGAAATACAGAACCGTAAAAGCGATCCAGAGAATGCCCCAGCATAAATAACCGCAGACAACATAGCCGCGGATCATGGCCTTGAGATCCTGGATCCGGATGGCACCTTTTCCCGTTTTACCGGATTCGGACTGTTTTTTGAAATAATTCATGATGAAGCAGCCCACAACAAAGCAGACGACGGCGATCAGCACGCAGGTGTCCCAGGGGGTCACGCCGTATGTATAGTAAAGGGTAAAGCCTTCGGTCTGGAACCACATACCGTAGAACAATGCCGGCAAGCCGAGCACGACAAAAGCTACGGGAAGGATCCGGTTAAAAATAATTCCGCAAATCTTCTTGAACATAAGTACTTCCTTTGCACGGGGACAGATGTACCCCTATATCCAATTCAGTTTACCATACAAGCCCCGTAAAAACAAGTGCCGCGAGAATTTCCTTCGCGCTTTCCGGATCTGTGTTACCCTTTGTGGATCTTCCGGTATCCGCCAAGCCCTTCCCGCCGGATCTCCCCAAGGATCTCCAGCTGGACCAGAACCTCCGTCAGGACGCCGAGCGGAAAACCGGTCGATTCGAGAAGGTCATCGACCGAGGCCGCGTCCGTATCCATCTGCCTGAGGACGACCTCCTGCCTGGTCGTCAGGGTATTCTTCCGCCGATGGACCGTTTCTCCCTTCACCGTAAGCCCCAGATACTGCAATACATCCTCCGGACAGGTCAGTACCTGCGCGCCGTTTTTGATCAGCTCGTTGCAGCCCGCGGAGGAACGGTCTCCGACCCGTCCGGGCAGCACAAAAACCTCCCGCTGGTCGCGAAGCGCCAGATTGACCGTGATCAGCGAGCCCGAGTGTTCCGCGGCTTCAATGACGAGCACCACATCGGAAAGCCCGGAAATGATGCGGTTCCGGATAGGAAAATCATAGTTTCGCGCCACATATCCCGGCGGACGCTCGGACAGGATCCCTCCGTTTCCGAGGGAGAGGTCCCGGTATAGTCCGACGTTCTCCATCGGATAGCAGACGTCGACGCCTCCGCCGAGGACTCCCCAGGTGTTCGCTTGTACCGATCGGGCTCCGCGCATGGCAAACCCGTCCACGCCGAGCGCCATTCCGGAGATCACCGAAACGCCCTGTTTTGCAAGCTCCGATCCAAAGAAATGCGCCATTTCCTTCCCGTAGGCACTGCACCGCCGAGCGCCGATGATCGCCGCGGAAGGCCGGTCCTCTTCCGGGAGGATCCCCCGGTAAAAAAGGCCGACCGGCGGGTCCGAGATTTCGGAAAGCTTTGCCGGGTAAGCCGCCTCCGTGCAGCAGACATATCCGATCTCCTTTTCGATCATGTAATGAAACGCACTGTGAACAGCCGGTTCATTTTTCACGCGGTCAAACTCCGCCTGCTTGTCAAAATCGACAGTAACTCCGAGTTTAAAAAGCTCTGCGCCCGATAGTGTCAACAATTCTTCCGGCGTCCCCGCTACTTCGATCATTTTACGAAGTGTGCCCGCATCAAAGCTCTTCATATGTTGAAGAATGCAATACGCCTCCCGTTCCGTCATTTAAACCCTCCGTCATTTTATTTTTCTCATTCAGAATCTGCGCGCCCGCTTTCATCCCGTCCAGAACTTCCGGTCCAGACTGCGGTAGGAGATCGCCTCCGCAAGATGAGCCGTTGTGATCTTCTCCGCGCCGTCCATATCCGCCACGGTCCGGGCCACCTTCAGAATACGGTCATGCGCACGCACGGACAGCCCGAGGCTTTCAAAGGACCGCCGGAGGAGCTCCCGTCCCTCCGGTCCCGTCTCGCAGTACTTCCGCACCTCCGAGCCCTCAAGATGCGCGTTGAATACATCCTTCCGGCCCTTGTAGCGTTCCTTCTGGATCTCCCATGCGCGGATCACAAGAGCCCGCATCTCCTCAGACGTGGCGGTCCTGCCCTTTCGTTCCAGCTCCTCGATGGATACGGCGGGCACCTCTACCGTAATGTCGATACGATCCAGAAGCGGTTTGGAGATATGCGAAAGATACCGCCGCACATCACGTTCGGAGCAGTGACAGCGGCTTCCGGGATAATACCCGCATTTGCACGGGTTCATCGCACAGACGAGCATGACCTTGGTCGGGAAAACGCAGGAGGAATTCAACCGCGATATCGTGATTTTCTTATCCTCAAGCGGATTTCGAAGAAGGTCGAGCGTGTTCCGGTTGTGCTCTGCAAGCTCGTCCAGAAACAGCACACCGTTATGGGCCAGCGACATTTCTCCGGGTTTCGGGATGGTCCCGCCACCGATGAGCCCGCTCGCCGTCACCGTTTGATGCGGCGAACGGAACGGCCGCATCCGGATCAGCCCGCTCTCCCGGTCTAACGTCCCGGCTACGCTGTGGATCTTGGAGCATTCGATCTGTTCCGCCTCGGACAGCGGAGGAAGGATCGTCGGGATCCGGCGGGCTGTTAACGTCTTTCCGGAGCCGGGTGGGCCTATCATTAACAGTCCATGCATTCCGGCCGATGCCACCGCAGCCGCCCGCTTCACGCTCTCCTGTCCGAGGATCTCCGAAAAATCCATCGCATAGCGATATTCCTCCCGCCGCTCCGGTTCCGCGCGCACGGGCTCCGTCCCCGAAGGATCCAGAAGAAACAGAAGGACCTCCCGAAGTGTTTCGAATCCATAAACATCCACCGCAGACAGGACCGCGCCTTCACGCGCATTGGCCTTTGGCAAAATGCATGCGCGTATCCCCCGTTCCCTGGCCGCAAGCACATGGGACAGCGTTCCGTTGACGCTTCGCAGCTCCCCCTCAAGGGAGATCTCCCCGATCAGAAGAAACCCGTTCACATTCTCCTGAGGCAGGATGCCGAGTGCCACCATAATCGCCACCGCGATCGGAAGATCAAAGGAATTCCCCTGCTTCTTCAGATCTGCGGGGCTCAAATTCACCGTAAGTCGTCCGGGCGGGACCACAATGCCCGAATTCTTAAGTGCTGCGCGCACCCGTTCCCGCGCCTCCTTCACTTCCGATGACAAAAATCCCACCATGGCAAATTCCGGCAGCCCGTCCCCGTAATCCGCCTCTACGATCACCCGCTCCCCGTCGATTCCGACAATGCACGAGGTCTCCGTTTTTCCGTACATAATTTCCCTCCGTTTCTGTATCACCTTTTGTCAAGCTTTCCCCCGTAAAACAACACATGGCCGCCCCTTACGGGACAGCCATGTCGGTTTCTGTTCAATTTATGTTAATGCGCCGTGTAAACGCCCTTTTCGACTTTATTCAAGCGTGATGGTCTTTAAGACCTTGCCGTCAAAATTCTTGATCGTGAATACACCGGCATCGTACATCATGTAGCTGTGCTCTTCATCATCCTTCGGAAGTGCTGCGGAGCCCGGATTGATGTAGTAAAAATCGTCGATCTTTTCCGTGATCTTGAGATGGGTATGACCGTGAACGAGTACCGTGCCCGGTGTATGCGGGATCATGCGGGTCTCATCGAATACGTGGCCGTGGGTGATGATGAACGGACGTCCGTCGGCATACATCATAATGTAGTCCGCCATAATCGGGAATTCCAGGACCATCTGATCCACTTCGGAATCACAGTTGCCGCGGACGGCAATGATGTCGTTCTTGTGTTCATTGAGAAGCGCGGTCAGTCCCTTTGTGGAGTATCCCTCCGGAAAATCGTTACGTGCGCCGTGATACAGAAGGTCGCCGAGGAGGATCAGTTTCTCCGGCTGTTCCTTTTCATAGCATTCAAACACCTTCTCACCGTAATAGAGAGAACCGTGCAGGTCCGATGCAAACATAAAGCTCATGGTCTTCCTCCTTATATTTCCACGGTAAGCGGGGAATCATCCTCTTCCGCGGGTGCTTCGGGGTCAATGATCCCCGGTTCGTTCAGGTTCAGATCGAAGGACATCTGGCCCTCCATTTCAAACCCGGCGGTACGGTATGCATATTCCGTGGCCTGATCAACCGTGCTCTCGCTGATCTCCGGCAGCTCCGTCACGGAGGAAATACCGAACTGACGCAGGAAATTCTCCGTCGTCTTAAACAGGATCGGACGGCCCGGTGCTTCCAGTCTTCCCGCTTCCTCCACAAGGCCGAACTCGATGAGGCGGTTGATGGAATAGTCCGAGGATACGCCGCGGATCCGTTCGATCTCACCGCGGGTGACCGGCTGCTTGTAAGCCACGATCGACATGACCTCTAAAAGTGCGCTGGTCATGACCGGTTTCGTGGGCTGGGAGGCAATTGAGATCAGCGCCTCATAGTATTCCGCCTTTGTGCACATCTGGTAGGAATCGTCCAGACGGATGATGCGGATCCCGCTGTCCTCACGATCGTATTTTTCCTGCATGGCATCGACCGCGGCGCAGAGATCCTCTTTCGTGATCTCCAGCGCTGCGGCGATCTTCTCGCCTTCCACGGCATTGCCCATGGTAAACAGGATGGCCTCGATGGCCGCCTGTAAATGCTCGTCTTTGTACTCAGTCATATTGTTTGATATCCTCTTTTGACAGTTTTCGGTCACAGTTCTCATTCCACTCAAAGTCGATAGACCCAAAGGTATCGTCCTGCTTGACAAAGATCTGACCGCAGCGGATCAGTTCCAGACATGCAAGGAAGGTGACGACCACATCGGCACGGGTCTTCTGTTCTTCGAAAAGCTCCGTAAAGCTGAATTTCTTTTTGCTTTTTCCGTAATCCAGCAGGAACGTCAGCTTATCCGAGATCCGGACGGGATCCCGCTTGATATTGCCGAAACGGCTGCGGATGGGGTCGACCTTCTCCTCCTGACGGCGGATCACAAGTTCAAATGCCGCCTGCAGTTTTTCCAGTGTGACACCGGACAAAAGCTCGTCAAGATCGGTCTCCGGCTCGTACTCCAGCACTTCCTTGGGCAGCGTGGAGCCCTTGTAATAAACGCCCTCGGTGCCCGAATACTGGACCTTCAGTTCCTCCGCCATCATGCGGTATTCCTGATACTCGATCAGGCGCTCCACGAGTTCGCTTCTCGGGTCGATCTCCTCGCCGTTCTCATCCTCTTCCCGCGGCAGAAGCATCCGCGCCTTGATATCGAGGAGCGTGCTTGCCATCACGAGGAAATCGGAAAGAATATCGAGCTTTTCCTCCTTCATCTCCTCCACGTACTCCATGTACTGGTCGGCAATGAGGGCGATCGGGATGTCGTAAATATCGACCTTATTCTTTTCTATGAGTGCCAGAAGAAGATCCAGGGGACCTTCAAAGGCGTCCAGACGGACTTCTAAGCTCACAGAGACTCCTTTCTGCCAAGCCGGATCAGGACCGCTTCCGGGCGGTTCATGATACGGATATTAATGGAATGCGTACCGAGGCCGCCGCTTGTGATCTGCGTTGCCGGGCCCTCTGTATACATTCCCTTGCAATATTTATTGAAAAACTGAAACTGCGGGGTCATAACGCCGCCCAGCCCCGGGAGACGGATGGTGCCGCCGTGAAAATGGCCGCAGAGCACAAGATCCGCGCCCCACTCCGAAAACTCGTGAAGATACAGCGGAGAATGCGCGAGGACGATATGATAATCCCCGTCCTTCGGTCCCAACCGCTTTTCGATGTACCCTTTTTCAAGCGGACGCTTGGCTCCCGCCAGATAGCATTTTGCGGTGAAATCGATACCGGAGATCCGGATCGTGTCCTCTCCCCGTACGATCTTTTCGGTGCTGTTCATCAGATGCCGAACGCCGTAAGTCTTGAGAAGTCTTTTAAACGCCGGATACCAGTCGGGATAGGAATCCCTTTCCGTCCGGATGCGGCTTTCATGATTGCCGTTTCCGTAGTACATGGGGATCCTTCCGGCAAATGCCCGGAGGATCTCCTCGAGGCCGCTGAAGTCCCGCTTGCTCCAGGCCTTGGCCGTGATCATATCGCCGCCAAAAAGAAGAATGTCCGGTCGTGCGTCTTCAATGATGCGGATCAGCCGTTCGTTCTTCCGTCCCAGATGGTTGTTGTGAAGATCGGAAAGAAACAGGACCTTCAGCCCGTCAAAGGACGCGGGAAGGGCCTCCGATTCCACCCGGTAGGTACGGAGCACCGCATGTTTTTTTTCATATTCGGAACACAGGAAAAATGCGCTGAGCGCGGTAAAAGCTCCTGTCAGGATCCCGGTGTATCGGTCCAAGGACTGCCTCCGTTTCATTATAACAGGGAAAAACAGATTCCCGGTAAAAAAGCCGAAGAAAAGAATGAACTTTCTGTGTAATGATCCGAAAAGGTGTAAAAAACGCGGAAAAACACAGGATTTTTACACATTTCGGGTAGAGTTTTCCGATCGGTGGAAAAGGCCTCTCAATCCGCAGCTGCGGAAAGGAAACGGATCTCCCGTTCCACCTCGGGATCGGTGCCGTAGGTCTTTTCGTAGGAAAGAAGAAGGTCGTACGCTTTCTTGTAATCGAGCTTCATTTCATACAGCATGATCTCGTTCCACTCCGCATCCATCAGTGCGCTCCGGTCGCCGAAGGAACGGATCTGCGTCAGAAGCTGCAGTGCGGAATCATAGTCGCCCTGCAGGATCTTCACGCCCATATAGCGCGTATAGACCGCGGGGAGGTCCTCCCCGTCGCGGATCAGCTGAAGGCAGACGTTCTCCGCCTCTTCGTATTCCTGTTTTTCGATCAGTGCCGCGATGCGGACCATGCGTCCGCTGACGGTATCTGAGCCCTCTAAAAGGACCTCGGCTTCGGCGATCCGGCCGGTGTAATAATAATACTCGCCCTCGGTCATCTTCTCTTTTTTGCCGCCGATCTTTTCCAGCCCCAGCTTGAAGTAACGCACGGCATCGGTCTCATCACCGGCTGCGGAAAGAATGTTGCTCACCGTTCCGAAATGGATCGCGGTCACGTCCTTTCTTGTTTCCAGCATGGAAAAATACTGGCATGCCGCATACCTCTGCTGCATGTTGACGTAGCACTTTCCGGCCAGAATAATGTGTTCCACCGTAAAATAACCGTTCGTGATGAGAATGTTGTACTGTTCCAGTGCGGCGGCGTCGTTTCCGCGTTCCGACTCCACCCGGGCAATGAGCCCGCGCGTTTCCAGTGCATCGTCCGATTTTTGTGAACCGGCCGCCTCCAGTGAACGGTTATAGTATTCGAGTGCCTTCTCCTCTTCGCCGATGGCCTCGTAGTAAATACCGGTCTTTTTCAGGATACGGCTGTCCTCGCTCTCTCCGGAGACCATTGCATAGTACTCCGCGCTTTCAGAGAGTTCTCCGGCACGTGCGGCTGCCGCCGCCATGTCGAGGTAGATATCATCGCCGTTCTCCCCCTGGGAGACCGCGAGTTTGTAGCTTTCCAGGGCGTCGCGATAACGTCCGTCCATAAACGCCTCCGTGCCCTTCAGGTATGACCGCCGGCTTTCGCCGCAGGAGGTCAGACACAGGAGGATGCACAGAAGCATCGCAAAATATATACTTTTTTTCATGCTCCTCCTTACGGGAAGATCTCCCATTTACGGAAAGCCGCGGGAAGCGCGTAGGTGCTTTCCAGTTCCTCCGGTCCGGCAAAGCGGATGGCGGATCCTTCCGACTCCGCGGCCACCCGGATCCGGTATGCCTGCATGTGCCATTCCACGTGAGAAAAGACATGCTTTCCATTCTTCAGTTTTGTCAGTTCAACCGGCTCAAAGCCGTATTCCCGGACTTTATCAAGTGCTTCCTCCGGAGATAGAATACCCTCCTCCGACGGGAAGCCGTACAGGCCCGATAAAAGGCCCTTTTCCTCTCTTTTCACAATTCCGCACCGATTATCCTTCACAAGGATCAGAACCGTTTTCTGCTCGATTTTACGCGCTTTCTTGGGCGTTCTCACCGGCAGATCATCGATCAGGCCTTTGCAGTCCGCAACACAGAGCGATTCCCACGGGCAGCTTTCGCATTTCGGTGCGCCGTTCGGCACGCAGACCAGTGCGCCGAGTTCCATGAGGCCCTGATTGAACACACTCGGGTCTTCGCTCCCTTCGGCAAGAAATGTCCGGAGAAGCGCCGCATACGTATCCCTGGTCTTCTGCTTATCAATGTCCTCGTAGGACCCGAGAAGACGCGAGATCACACGGAGGACGTTCCCGTCCACGACCGGTTCCGGCCGGTGTCCCGCGATGGATGATATCGCCCCTGCGGTATAATCACCGATTCCCGGCAGCGCCCTTAGTTCTTCAAAGGTCTCCGGCATCTTTCCGCCGTTCTCCTCCGTGAGCTTTACCGCGGCCTTTTGCATATTGCGGACACGCGAATAATAACCCAGCCCCTCAAACAGCTTTAAAAGCCGGTCTTCCTCGCAGTGTGCGAGGGCATCAACATCCGGAAGTGCGCGGATAAACCGCTCGTAATACGGCATGACCGTATCCACGCGCGTCTGCTGCAGCATGATCTCCGAGACCCATACATGATACGGCGTAGGATCTTCCCGCCACGGCATATACCGCTTGTTTTTCAAGAACCACGCGGTAAGAAGCGGTGCCGCTTTTTCTATTGAACTTAACGCAAGGATCCGCTCTTCCATACCACCTGTCCCGCTTAATGATCAAATGACCACAAAATAACGGATTTATCATAGCACAAAACCATACAAAAAAGCAACCTTCGATCCGTGGGAAAGAAGGTTGCCGCTATTAAATTTACAGGACCACACCGTATCCGTTGCCGTGTCCAAAGACGCGGGGCTCTTATTCAATCTATTAGTTAAAGTTATTGAAGAACCAGTCGAACAGAGAATCCATGTCGCTGTCTTCCGTGGAATCCTCATCGGTTCCGTTCGGATCCTGCGCATCCGGAGAATTGCCTGCATTCGGTTCTACCGGCTGCTTTTCTCCCGGAAGGAGTTCGGCATCGGTCTCACTTGCAGCATCCTGGAAGCCGCCGGAG
This sequence comes from Lachnospiraceae bacterium UBA1759, assembly GCA_002315555.1. GTDB lineage: Bacteria > Bacillota > Clostridia > Lachnospirales > Lachnospiraceae > UBA1267. The sequence continues at coordinate 23,276 of DCHF01000022.1, forward strand.
ATGTCTGTATAACGGGCTAACGTTACATCGATCGTGATTTCCTTGAAGCTTCTGCCGTCCGGACGGGAAACGGTCAGCGTGACCGTATCGCCTGCCGGATGCTTATTAATGGCCTTTTTCAATGCATCCATGCTGGTCACGGCCTTACCGTCCACGGAGGTAATGATATCGTAGATCTGCAGGCCGGCACTTTCCGCGGGGGAACCGGCGCTGATACGGGTAACGGAAACGCCTTCCGGATAGCCGTAACGGGAAACGTACGTGGAAGTTACGGTCTCACCGGTGATGCCCAGGTAGCCCTGGTCCTCTTCTGCGATGGTCTCCTGATTCATCAGATCCTCGATGATGCTTTCCGCGGAAGTGATCGGAATGGCAAAGCCCATACCTTCAACGGAAGTCTCGGAGGTCTTTGCGGAGTTGATGCCGATCAGCTCGCCGTTTGAATTGAACAGACCGCCGCCGGAGTTGCCCGGGTTGATGGCTGCATCGGTCTGAAGCAGAGTTCTGGTAATACCGTCGATGGTGACCTCACGATCCTTTGCACTGACGATACCGGTCGTTACGGACTGGCCGTATCCGAGCGCATTACCGATTGCGATAACACCGCTGCCGACCTTGATGCTGTCGGAATCACCGACAACGGCGATCTTGATCGCGCTTCTGGTCTCATCCGTGATATCGGCAAGCTTGACTGCGATGACTGCAAGGTCCGCATCACTGTCCGTACCCTTGATGGTCGCACTTGCGGTGGAACCGTCGGAGAACTGGACGGTCAGACCGGTCGAGGAGATCGTGTAGCTGGTATAGTTGCCTTCATTGTCGACAACATGATTGTTGGTAACGATCAGAAGCTCGGTATCATTCTGGCCGATAATAACACCTGAACCGCTTGCTGTGGTCTCTTCCTTCTGAGAGCCGGAGGAACCGCCGCCAAAGTAGAAGTTATACGGGTTGTAAGAGCTGCTCGTGGTGTATTCAAGATTATCGGTGATCGCTACGACACACGGCATGACATTTTCAACAACGTCGGAAACATCGATGCAGGTCGTAGACGCATTCACACCGGTACTTGCGATGGCCGCATCACTCTTGATAAGAGAGGTCTGCGAAACATTTTCGCCTGCTGCACTCTCTCCGTTCTGTGCCGCCATGGTCTCGGAAGCCTGGGACAGCGTCTCCTCGACTCTCGTTGATGCTGTCTTGTCCCTCAGCTTGCCGATCCGGTTCACGGAGAATGCCGTAATACCGGCGATGGAGGCCACGATGGCGATCGGTACAAGGATCTTCGCCGCCGGATGCTTCTTCGGTTTCTTACCGTCGTCCCCGTTTCCGGATCCTCCGCCGTTCGGATAACCGTTATCCGTATAGCCGGTGTTCTGATAACCGCCGCCTGTATAACCGTTATTCTGATAACCGGTACTCTGCTCACCCGCGCCGTAACCCGTATTCACATTTTCATTCGATCCGCTGTCCGTATTCTCAGCTGAGTTCCCGGAATACCCATTTTCATAAGTATTGTTCTCGTAATTATCCATCAAACCCTCCTGATATAGCAGCAATGTCTGCTGTTTCATTTATTGTCTATGCTGTAACTATATCGGTAAAATGTGACGATATTGTGTTGTAAAAATATAAAAAATGTGATGAATGTGTTTTCAGTCTGCGAATATCACATTAATAAAAAAGGCCGCGTCCGGAAGGGCGCGGTCTTTTCGTTAACACTTCTGTTCATCAGTAACCGTTGGCATCCAGATACATCTGATAACTGATCTCCTGAATGAACTGGCTGGTCTGATAATTATCATCCCCGAACAGGAACTGATGCAGGGTCTTGACTTCCTGATTGAAATCGGTCGCAACGATAGGATCCAGAACCGCATACTTGCCGGGATAGTTGCCGAGGTACTTTCCGGAATTATAGTTCAGCGGGAACTGAGCGGAGCCGACGATGTTGTAATCGCCGATCTCAGCCGCGGTATAAATGACCTCCGGCAGGCTCAGGTTGGTCTTAACATTGGAAAGGCCCGTCTGAGCGACATTAATCAGGCCGGTAAGATCACCGGACTTTGCCATGCCCTTTGCCTTGTCGAGCATCTTCGTGATAACTTCACGCTGGTTTGCCGTACGACCGGGGTCGTTGTAGCCGCCGTAACGGATACGGCAGAATGCAACGGCCTGCGTACCGCTCATGTTATACGTACCGGGTGCGGAAAGCTGCGGCGCCCAGATACCGGTATTCTCGTTAACGGCCGTCAGATAACCGTTAAAATACGAAAGGATTGTGCTGTTCGGAATGGTCAGTTCCACACCGCCCAGCTGATTGATGCAGGTTGCAACACCGTACCAGTTGACGATGACATATTCATCGATGTCCAGGCCCAGGTTACGGTTGACCATGGAAACGGTATCGGAAATACCGGAAGTACAGAACTGCGCATTGGCCTTATCATAAGCCTTGCCGCTCTCCTGACGCATGATACAGTCACGCAGGATGGATACCATCTTGATATCGCCGGTTGCGTTGTTGATGCTGACGATGATCATAACATCGGACTGTACGCCGTCATCGAAGCTGTACTGGGAACGCGCGTCCAGACCTACGACCAGGATATTACGGTATCCGGTCAGGTTGGTCTCGACTTCGATCTCTTCAACGCTGGTGCCGATGACTTCCTGTTCTTCATTTGTTACTTCGACGACCTGGGTGACCTTGGTCGGCACCTTGACCTGCGCCGCTGTGGTCTCCTTGTAAACGCTCGGATCCAGCTCCTCATAATTATAGGAGTTCAGGACGGATACGCCGTAGCAGGTGATGCAGAGCACCATGCAGAGGATCGCTTCCACCATGACGATGATCACGTTTCTTCTGCGCTTCTTCATCTTCTGCTCGTCTTTTTTCTTTTTTCTTCTTTCACTCGGACTGCTGATCATAATTTTCCTCTCATGACCTGTCAATATGCGTTCTTATTGATGAAGCCTTTAAAGAACGTAAGGAACAGGATCTTAAAATCAAGTCCCAGGGACCAGTTTTCGATGTAATAAATATCGTGGTCGATGCGGTCCCGGATCGAGGTATCACCGCGAAGTCCGTTGACCTGTGCCCAGCCGGTCATACCGGGGCGCACCTGGTGCTTGACCATGTAACGCGGGATCTCTTCCTTGAATTTTTCTACAAATTGCGGGCGTTCCGGTCTGGGGCCGATGAGGCTCATCGAACCGGCCAGTACATTGAACAGCTGAGGCAGTTCATCAATGCTGGTCCTGCGGATCACTTTTCCGACACCGGTCACGCGCGGGTCATTCTTAGTGGTCCATTCGCCCTTTTCATCTTCTTCACGCTGTACGCCCATGGAGCGGAACTTGTACATCATGAAGGGTTTATTATGAAGTCCCACACGCTCCTGCTTAAAGATCACAGGGCCCGGGGAACTGCATTTCACTAAAATTGCGGTCACCAGCATGACCGGTGAGAACAGAACGATGGCAAACAGCGAACCGAAAATGTCCACGACACGTTTCATGAACGCGTTTAAGATATCGTTCAGCGGCACCTGGCGTACATAGATGACCGGAAGGCCGACCAGATCCTCCGTATACGGACGGGTCGACATCAAATTGCCGTAATCCGGCACAAACTTTGTCATGATACCGGCCTTTTCACAGGCTGCTACCACTTCCTCAAGCTTTTCATATTCTTTCAACCGAAGGGTGACAAACACCTCATCGATCACATTCTTCTCAAGAATGGAAGTCAGTTCGTCGATGGTACCGATGACACTGTACTTCTTATACGTGGTTCCGACTTTCATGCGATCGTCCAGAATACCGTAAATATCGTATCCCCAGCGGGCATTGACCATAACGCGGTCCAGGAAGGCTTCGCAGCTTCTGGAATACCCGACGACCAGAATATGCTTCTGATTAAAACCTTTTTTACGGAACTGAACGACGACGATGCGCAGCATATTGCGTTGGAAGACCATCGCAAAGGTATTGACAACACCGAACTCAAACAGGAATTTTCTGGAGAAGTTGGTGCCGAAATTCGGAATGAACATCCAGAAGACCACAACGACAAGAAGGACCGAAAGAAGGTTGCTTCTGAAAATGTCGAAGGCTTCTTTACGGCGTCCGGTGACACGCATCGGCCGGTAAAGATGGCTGAGCGCATAAAAGGCCATGTGAACAGGCGCAATATAAAGGATCGCATTCACATAATGCTCTCTGGTAACCGTACTGAACACACCGCCGAGCTTCCGGAACGGACCGTGCGGAAGAATGTAAAAAAAGAACCAGAAGGTTAAAAAATAGGCTGCAACAACAGTCAGAAGATCCAGAAGGAATCTGAGACGATTGAGCTGCTGCTGATTATCCTTGATCACGGTTCACTCCTTTTCATAGAACATCAATATAGTATACCACAGTATCGGTCATTTTTCAATCATCGGGCAGGAGCAGCTTCTTCAGTGTTTCAGGCGGCGCTTTAAGAACTCCGCCACATAAATAAAGGTGTTTCCGATCAGTATGCATTCGATCTTCATGTAGTTTCCCGCATGTTTCCATGTATACGGGACCACACGGGTCTCCTTCCGCTTTTCGATGCCTTCCTTTATACCGGCGTCATAGCTCTCGCTGTAGCCGTTCTTCGCGAAGAACCGGCGCTTCACTGCGCGTCCCACATACAGCGGAAGTGCGTTCAGCACACGCTGGACCGGGGACATATTCTTATAGGCAAGGTAAATACCGTTCCTTGCGGAGATCTTCACCTTGAAATCACTGTATTTCGTGGCACCGGATGCGCCGGAGCCCACATGATAGACAACGGCCTCCGGTGTGTACCGGTTTTCGTAGCCGTAGATCAATGCGCGGTAGCCCACGTCGATGTCTTCAAGATACGCAAAATGCATCAGATCGAACAGGCCGATCTCATCGAACACGGCACGTCTGTAGATGGCTGCGCCGGCACAGGCGGAAAACACCTTGCAGGGTTTCAGATAACGGGGATCCGTCACCTTCTGGCCCACGCCGCGCTGGAAGCCCCACCCCAGGATCGTGTAAAGATCGCCGGCATCATCCAGAATGTCCCGCTCACGGTAATTGACCATGCGGCTGGATACGGAAAAGATCTTATCGCTCTCTTCGATGGCTTCGATCATCTTCCGGACAAAGGATCTCTCCACTTCCACGTCGTTGTTCAAAAGAAGCACATACGGCGTCCGGCATCTTGTAATGCCTTCGTTGACACCGCCCGAAAAGCCCAGGTTCCGTTCCATGACCTCCACCCGTACATCCGGATAGTTTTCACGGATGAACGGTACGCTCTCATCCTCCGATGCATTATCAATAATTAAAGTCTCAAAATCGTCCGTATCCTGCTGCGAAAGCGAGTCCAGGCAGATCTTCAGGTAGCGCATTCCGTTCCAGTTCGGAATGACCACAGTTACTTTTTTCATAAAAGGTCCTTTACAGCTTATACTGATCGCAGACTTCCTGCATGGGGCCCTGCAGACGCACGGTGCCGCCGTCCAGCCAGACAACGCGGTTGCACATTTCACGGATCTGGTTCATGTCATGAGATACGAACAGTACCGTGGTACCGCCGCCCATGAGCTCCATCATACGCTTACGGCTCTTCCGCTGGAAGTTTTCATCACCGACGGCCAGGATCTCATCGACGATCAGGATCTCCGGCTCCACCACCGTTGCGATGGAGAACGCAAGACGCATGATCATACCGCTGGAATAGTTTCTGAGCGGCATGTCGATGAAGTCATGAAGTTCGGAAAATTCCAGGATCTCATCGTATTTTTCATACAGGAATTTCTTTTCATATCCGAGGATCGCGCCGTTTAAGAAAATGTTTTCGCGGCCGGAAAGGTCCATATCAAAACCGCTGCCCAGCTCGAGCATCGGGACAATGTTTCCGTGGCGTTCCACATCGCCCTTGGTGGGCTTCATGATACCGGAAATGATCTTCAGGATCGTACTCTTTCCGGCGCCGTTTCTACCGATGATACCGAGCACATCGCCCTTGTAAACATCAAAACTCACATCGTGCAGTGCATAAAAGTCCTTGAACTTGAGTCCGCCGGAGAACAGCTTCGTAAAGGTCTCCTTCAGAGAGCCCGCATGATCCTCCTCCATACGGAAGCGCATGGACACGTCATGCACACCGATCATTAATTCTCTTTCTTCTGCCATATCTACTCCCTTTACAGATAAAGAATGAATTTGTCCTGTACCTTCTTGAACATCAGGAATCCGATCGTGAAAATGCTCACGGAGAACAGAATGCAGATGCCGTATTCGGAAAGTGCCGGTGAAGTGCCGTCCAGAATGATGGTACGCACAAAGGAAATATAATGGTACAGCGGGTTGAACTGCATCAGTTTGACCAGCCATGCGGCCTTATCTTCAAACATAGACAGCGAATAGATGATCGGGGTTGCATACATCCACAGCGTGGAAACGAAGCCCCATAAGAATTCGATGTCATGGAAGAATACCATCAGGCTGGACAGGAAAAAGCCCATGCCCATACAGAAAACGATCATGAAAACGAGGCCGAACGGCAGTAACAGGATCGCCTTCGAGAGGTACAGATGCGGAGTGGAAAACAGGCCGTAAACAAAGGTCATCAGAAGCAGCGGGATCATCGAAAGAAGGATATTCACGGATGCGGAAAAGACCTTGGTCAGCGGATAAATGTACTTCGGTACGTAGACCTTGGTGATCAGCGCCGCATTCGATGTAATGGAACGCATAGACTGTGTGGAGCAGTCATTGAAGCCGTTCCACATAACGATACCGCATAACAGATAGATCGCGTAATGCTCCACGTTTCCGCGGATACCGAGCAGGTGGCTGAACACGATGTACTGGACGATCATGATGAGGAGCGGGTTTAAGAAACTCCAGAACACGCCCAGAACGGAACGCTTGTACTTGACCTTAAAGTCACGGGATACCAGCTGTTCGATCAGGAAACGGTATTTATGAATGGTCTGCATGACCGGAACACCGAAGATACTCTTTCCTTCCGCGTCCTTTTTAATAGCGGTACGGAAATAAAGAGCGATCAATCCCGCGACTACGAGAAGAATCACAAAATAAATGTAAATAAAATTCAGGCTTCCGATGGAAATCTCCGCAAAACGTTCCCATGCCCCGATGGTCAGAAGAACTGCGATCAGCGCATATCCGAGCAGCGTATACTTCCGGATGGCCTTTAAATCAACTTTGGTCATATTACTCCTCTATCAGGTGAACTTAAAGGTATCGCTTAAGCCGAGCCACTTCTGATCCTTGTCGGAAATGATCAGTTCGGTTCCCGGTTCGATGGGCCATTCCACACCGATCTCCGGATCGCTCCATAAAAGGCCGCCCTCATCGCCCGGATGATAGAAATCCGTGCACTTGTAAGCAAAGATCGCGGTATCGCTCATGACATAGAAGCCGTGCGCAAAGCCTTCCGGGATATAGAACTGCTTCATGTTATCTTCCGTAAGCTCCACACCGAACCACTTTCCGTAGGTCTCTGAATTTGCGCGGAGATCGACGGCAACATCATAAACACTGCCCTTCAGCGCACGAACGAGCTTGCCCTGCGGGAACTGCTTCTGGAAATGCAGACCGCGAAGAACACCCTTTGCGGACATGGACTGGTTGTCCTGAACAAAGACCATATCCAGGCCGGCCGCCTTCATGTCATTCTGATTATACGTTTCAACAAAGTAACCTCTTGCATCTCTGTGAACGGTCGGTTCGATGACACATAAGCCTTCGATCTCACAGCGTGTAACTTTGATCTGTCCCATTTTATTCCTCCCAATAATGTTTATTCATGCTGCAGAATACCACAAGCTTCCGCGGCAGCTTTTTATACTTTTTACCGAGCCGGTATCCCAGATATTTCATGGCGCTCTGCCAGAAAAGGTACGGGATCCACTGCCCCTCATTCTCATGCCAGAGGAACGACGCGGTGGACTTTACCAGCTTCATGCCCTCTTTTTCCGAAGGCACTTTTTCAAAGATCTCCGGATGATCCGCCTGAGATACCGCAAGATCGAAATTACGTCTGAACTGCTGCATGCAGGAGAAATTGTGCGAGTGCACGACTTCCGCATCGGCACGGTACGCAATGCGCAGCCCGCGGTCGATGACCTGACTTGCATAGATCATGTCTTCATTGAAGATCGTTTTCTTCGTGAAACCGCCAAGCTCCGTGAAATACTTACGGTCATACATGGCGCAGACATTGGAGCAGAAATAGGTCTTGATGCCCAGACGCTCCAGATCCGCGGAGGACTTGACAAAGGATTCCGTCGGATAATTGAAGCTTCTGGTATAGCGTTCGATCAGGCGGCAATCCTCGCGCGGCAACTGACGCGCATATGCGCACGCAACAAGCGGATCACGGAAAGCCTCCAGGAGGTTCTCCGTCAGGTGGGTGTTGATGGGCTCCGCATCCTGGGTCATGAACAGAAGGTAATCCGCATCGGAAAAGGAGGCACCGAGGTTGCGGGTATTTCCGTGGTCATAATCCTGCGGCTTGAGCGTATGGATCTCCACATTTCCGAACGATTCAAAATCCGGATAGGTAGCGTCCGCGGACTCGGTGATCATAATGATGAACCGGCGGATCTCATGATTCTGCTTCTTCAACATCCATAACAGGCTGCGCAGGGAATCACCCGGTCTGTATGCAGGAATGATCACATCGATCGTACTGTTGTTATCATTCATTCAGCATTTCCTCTACTACTTCGATCACGCGCTTTAATGCGGCTTCCTCATCCTCGCCGTCACAGACAAACCGGACGGCCTCGCCGTAGCGCACGCCGGCACTCAGGACCTGCAGGATGCTTTTGGCATTCCAGCGGACGCCGTTGTGCTCAAATTCGATATGGCACTGAAAGTTTGATGCTTCCGTGCAAAGGATCCCGGCCGGGCGCAGATGCAGCCCGGTCAGATTCTTAAAAATTACTGTTTCCGAAACCATATTTCCTCCTGTTGCCTTACGGTTCTTCGGTGTCCTCAGACGCCGCTTCCGTGGGCTCGGTCGTTTCAGATTCCTCGGCAGGTGCTGTGGTCTCTGTCTCAGACTCCGGTTCCGTTGTGGTCTCTTCAGGCTCCGTCGGGACATACAGGCTGGTGATCTGTACCGTTACATACAGATTATCGGCATTGTCGATGGTATAGCCCGTGATCTCCTCGACCTTGACCTTCAGGCGGTGTGTACCTTCCGTGAGGCCGGTAACATCGACGGAAGCGGTGAAGCTGTCATCCGAAAGCTGCTCCAGGTCTTCCTTGAAGCCGCGTACGCGGATGTTCAAGGCGCTGTCGCGGATTGAATATTCATTATCGGATGTGCCGCCAACGAGTTTGATCGAGGTGGACGGCATCATGAAATACATCACTTCCAGATGCTCGACTTCCACGTTGATATCGACGGTGCTGCCTTCCGCAAGCGTTACGCCTTCCGGAAGATACGGGGTGATGTCCACGGTATAGGTGGTATTTTCCGAAATACCGTCGATGTTGAGCTCATCCGCCGGGATATAGATCTCGGAAAGATCCGCAACGACGCTCTTTAAGCCGCGGACCGCGATGTTGGACGGGGCTACGGTGCAGCTGACATAACGATATCCTTCTGCCGGAGTACCGGTCGTGCCCTCGATGATGATATTGACATTCTTGATACGGGTCACCGTTGCGCTGAGAACAGCCGTTTCCTTGCTGAGTTTCAGTGCACCGTCCGAGTTGGAGATGACCTTGCCGTTTGCATCATAAAGCTCCAGCTTGACTTCCTTGGAAAAGTTGCCGCCGCCGCTTTCGGAGAGCTCCTGCAGGTTGACGACTGCCTTGACTGCCGCCACGTTACTGAACTTGGAAAGCGGGCCGCTGACCGTAACGGTAGCCGGCGAGAAGGAGGTTGTGTTTTCAAGGAACAGCCCCTCGGTCAGATCGTTTTCCGGAAGAAGCTCGATCTCAAACTCCTTTACGATGTACTCATCCATGGAAACGGTGATATTGGGGTCGTTTTTATTATACTGCCAGTCCTGAATGACATCCGTGCCGGACACCTGAGTGACCGTGATATGCACACGCTGACTGCCGAAATCGCCGCCGTAGTGATCGATCAGGTCCGCGGTACAGGTGAACATATCGGCTGAAGCCTTTGCTCTCTTGCTGGTTCTTGTGGAGACTACGATTTGAACGGTCTCGGGACCGGAAATCATGACCAGTCCATCATTTTCCATCAGCTTGTCTTCGTTCATGTAGGTGATCGGAATGCTGAGGTTTCGGGTAGAAATCGGATCGTACTCGTTGGAAAGCAGGGCCCAGATCATAATACCCGCGAAGACCGAAGCGATCTTCCATCCGATATTAGTCGTGAAAAAGTCCTTAATTCTCTTCTTCATCCTTCCGCCCTCCTTTCAGTGTTTCTCTGAGTTTGGTAGAAAGACTTCTGTCCATTTCCGTCTCGACATCGCTGATCAGCACATTGCGAAGCTCGTCCGCCGTGATGTTGCGGTTCAGGCGGCCGTTGACCGCGGTCGAAATGTAACCGGTCTCCTCCGATGCGATGATCGTGATGCAGTCCGACATCTCCGAAATACCGAGGCCGGCTCTGTGACGGGTTCCGAGTTCCTTACTGATATCCGTGTTCTGGGACAGCGGAAGGTAACAGGTCGCGGAAACGATCCGGTTGTCACGGATGATGACCGCACCGTCATGAAGCGGCGTATTATGTTCAAAGATCTGCTCAAGAAGTGCGGAAGAAATATCCGCATTCAGCGCAATACCGGTCTCGATGTACTCATCGAGCTCGATGGTGCGCTCCAGAATGATCAGCGCGCCGACCTTGTTCTTGCCGAGCTGTGTGACCGCGCGGACGATGGCATCGACCGAAGCTTCCGTCAGGCCGTTGCCGCTGTTCTCACCGAAATGCAGCAGGCCCTGGAACACATTCCTCTTACCGAGCTGTTCCAGCGCGCGCCGGAGCTCCGGCTGCAGAATGACAATGATGGCGATCAGGATCGAACTGAACGCGCTCTCAAACAAATGCGCAATATTATTCAAACGGAACAGGCGCGCGAGTAAATACGCCGCCATCAGGATACCGGCACCCTTTAACAGATTCCAGGCCTTGGTTCGTTTGATCCACATGATGATGTAATAACAGGCCACTGAGAAGATGATCATCTCCACCACACCGCTCAGACTGAAGGTCAGGCTGAAGGTGCCGATGGTCAGTGTACCGCCCGCAAACTGGAAGATACCTTCTTTCAATTAGTTTTCCTCCTTTGAACGTTCTTCGTTTTCCTTATGGACAAACAAATCGTTCATATCGATTTCTATTTCCTTCACCGGAAGACTGTCGGTATCCGTCTCGCTGACCGTAATGTTCTCGACCTTCTTCTCCGTGAGGGATATCGTGCGCTTGGGCACGGCTTTTACAAAGTAATAATAGTCATCGTCTTCAAGCCGGATCTGCTCCGTACGTTTGTAATCCATTCCGATGACAAAATAGATGAGAATGAATCCCACCAGCGCACACAGGAAAAGGCTGATAAAAAATGCCGGAACATTCATACCGATGGACAGCGAATAGCAGCCCGCAAAATAGATAACGCCGAAAGTGAATTCGCCGATGACCGTGGAGATACGCGGTGCATAGCTGATCTTGGAACGGCCCAGAATACTGATGAACAGCATCACGCCGCAAATACTGAGGATCAGAAGCAGCAGGCGGTTGCTGGTGAAAAGATCGGACAGGATCAGATTGACCCGGCCGATGTTCGTAACGGAATCATTCGATGCCGCGAGTACGCTGACATCGCGCTTGACAATGACCAGAATACCGTAGACCACGATGCCGAACAGGGTGACCAGAATATCCGCCGGTGTTAACAGAAGCGCCACCGGAAGGAGCGCCGCCGGCATATCCCAGAGAAGGAATAACAACGTGAGCGCGAGTAACCAGCTCTTTCCCGTACGGAAAATAAAGTACAGCAACATCATCAAAAAGAACAGGAATATCGCACTGAGTGCTACGACCAGTGATACGGCGTAAAACTCAAAAATGATCAGCACGCAGCCCATGACCGGGATCGCGGCGACCGGAAGAAGCGCCGAGATGAGTGCCATGACCGCAGCCACGATCGGATTCGTAAAGGTCGAATTATATCCGGCATTATACATGATGGTCAGATACAGGCAGAGCGCAAATGTAAAGCGACCAACACCGTCCAGATACCGGTCATACTTTTCATAGAAGGCCTTGATGACCTCTCTTGATTTCAACATCCACTTCATGTGTTATGCTCCCTGCTTCTCTTCTGTTTCCACCAGTTCACTGAGCTGTTTCAGTACCTGCTGATATTTCTTGACTTCCTGACGCGCCTTAACGTGTTTTTCGCCGTAATACTTATGCGAGACCATGTAGTAAATGATCAGAAGCACCGCATATCCCAGCAGGACCCCGGCCAGGATCAGGAACATCTCGCCGACATTGAGGACCAGAAGATCGTTCGCCATAATGACCAGGAACAGGACCATACCGACCAGCATCGCATAGCCGACCGTTGCCGATACCATCACGATCAGCATATGATAAAAGATATAATCTTTTCTTCTGAAAGACACGGTTTTCAACGCATTTTTCTGCTCTTTGTCTTCGAACTGCGCCGCTTTTGTCATCAGATAGACCTTATCCGGATCGACCATAACTCCTCCCTCGTCAATTGGGCATAGTAAACCCTATACATACCTTATCTCATAATAACACAAAGCACAAAAAAAGGGAAGTCTTTTAAGACTCCCCTTTTCTGATAGCTGTGCTTATTTGCCGCAGCACTTTTTATACTTTTTGCCGCTGCCGCACGGACACGGATCGTTTCTGCCGATCTTCTTGCCCTTAACAACAGTATTCGCGGTCTTCGCTTCCTTGTACAGGACTGCTCTTCTTTCTTCATCCAGAAGATTGTTCCATACCGGCAGCGTGTACAGCCATTCTGCCTTTGCGAGAACCATGTTCTTGTAAAGCTTTTCCTTGTCATAATTCAGGGAAAGCTCCGTGGTATTGTCCATGGTCTCAATCGGATTCGGCTCAACGAGTGAATCATTGATACCGTCCAGAATACCGACCATGATCATCTCTTCCACATTGAACTTTTCGGCAAGGGTCGGGATGGTACCGGTTACAGGCTCCTCTGCGTGAAGAATAACATCATAGAAGTCCTTCTCCTGCAGGAAGTATGCATTCCAAAACTGGTTGTAGGTGTTCTGGTCGACATCGCTGTTATACGCGAGCTCTCTCCAATTTTCCAATAAACTCATAATTTCTCCTTATACCGGGTAACTCTTATTTGCGGTATCTGCTTCGCTTACATCGACCTTGTTCTGCTGTGCGTCACGATACTTGAAGAAATCCATTGCAACCTGCGGGAACAGTGCGTAAGAAAGCACATCCTCGTCCTGCTGCTTGTAATCCTTGATTGCTTCTTCGTATGCGGGAAGCTGCGGAGCGATCAGGTCTGCCGGACGGCAGGTGATGGGCTCTTCGTCGCCGAGGGCCTTCTTCTGAACTTCCGGGTTGAAGGGCTTGATGGTCTGACCGAATTCACCGTGCAGGATCTTCTTGGTCTCGTTGCTCATCATCTTATAGCGCTCGCCCATAAGAACATTCAGAACTGCCTGCGTACCGACGATCTGTGAAGACGGAGTAACAAGCGGCGGCTCACCAAGGTCCTGACGAACTCTCGGAATCTCTTCCAGTACATCATAGTACTTGTCTTCTGCGTTTGCTTCCTTTAACTGGGAAACCAGGTTGGAAAGCATACCGCCCGGTACCTGATACAGAAGGGTCTTGATGTTAACACCCATGACCTTCGGGCTCAGGCGGCCGTTCTCCAGGTACTTCTCCTGGATCGGACGGAAGTAATCTGCGATCTCTGCCAGAAGGTTCAGATCCAGACCGGTATCATAGGGAGTGCCCTCGAAGGTCTTGACCATGACTTCGGTAGCCGGCTGGGAAGTACCCATTGCCAGCGGAGACATAGCAGTATCGATGATATCAGCGCCGGCTTCGATGGCCTTCATGTAGGTCATGGATGCACAGCCTGAGGTGTAGTGCGTGTGGATATCGATCGGAAGGTTGGTGCCTTCACGAAGGGCTTCAACAAGGCGGGTAGCCTCGTACGGGATCAGAAGACCGGCCATATCCTTGATACATAAGGAATCAGCACCCATGTCCTCGATTCTCTTTGCGGTATCCTTCCAGTAATCCAGCGTATACGCATCACCGAGGGTGTAAGCCAGAGCGATCTGAGCGGAACCCTTTTCCTTCTTTGCAGCGTTTACAGCGGTCTCCAGATTCCTTAAATCATTGAAGCAGTCAAAGATACGGATGATGTCGATACCGTTTGCAACGGACTTCTGTACGAAGTACTCAACAACGTCATCGGCGTAGTGGTTGTAACCTAAAATGTTCTGACCACGGAACAGCATCTGAAGCTTGGTGTTCTTGAAGCCGTCGCGCAGCTTACGAAGACGATCCCACGGATCTTCCTTCAGGAATCTTAAGCAGGAATCGAAGGTTGCACCGCCCCAGCACTCTACGGAGTGGTAACCGACCTTATCCATCTTCTCGATGATCGGAAGCATTTCCTCGGTCGTCATACGGGTTGCGATCAGGGACTGATGCGCATCACGGAGCACGGTCTCTGTGATCTTGACCGGCTTTTTAGCAATTTCTACCATTGTGTCTATCTCCTCTCACGAATTCATTATTTCACGCCGAAAATAGCCATGAATGTACCGGCGGCAACAGCCGTACCGATAACACCCGCTACGTTCGGGCCCATGGCATGCATCAGAAGGAAGTTGGTCGGATCAGCTTCCGCACCGACCTTCTGAGAAACACGGGCTGCCATCGGAACTGCGGATACACCGGCGGAACCGATCAGCGGATTTACCTTGCCATGAGTCAGCTTGCACATCAGTTTACCGAACATAACGCCGGCTGCGGTACCGAGGCAGAATGCCACAAGACCGAGAACGACGATCTTCAGGGTATCGACCTTCAGGAATGCTTCTGCAGAGGTGGTAGCACCTACGGAAGTACCGAGGACGATAACAACGATGTACATTAAAGCGTTGGAAGCGGTCTCGGAGAGCTGCTTCGTTACGCCGCAGACATTGAACAGGTTACCGAGCATCAGCATACCGACAAGCGGAGCTGTGGTCGGAAGGATCATACATACAACAATGGTGATGATGATCGGGAACAGGACCTTTTCCAGTTTGGAGACCGGACGAAGCTGTTCCATCTTGATCTTGCGCTCTTTCTCAGTAGTAAGAGCCTTCATGATCGGGGGCTGGATTATCGGAACCAGGGACATGTAGGAATAAGCCGCTACTGCGATGGGTCCCATGTATTCGGTCTGACCGAGCTTACCGCAAAGGAAGATGGAGGTCGGGCCGTCTGCACCGCCGATGATGGAGATCGCTGCAGCAGCCTTGTCATTGAAGCCGAGCAGGATCGCAAGGAAGTATGCACCGTAAATACCGAACTGTGCGGATGCACCGAGGAGGAAACTCTTCGGGTTCGCAATTAACGGAGCAAAGTCTGTGGAAGCACCTACACCCATAAAGATCAGGGACGGAAGGATACTCCACTCGTCCAGGATGTAGAAGTAATGTAATAAACCGCCGGCCTGGCCGTCGACAGGCTCTGCCATAATATCCGGATAAATATTGACAAGCAGAATACCGAAGGAGATCGGAACGAGAAGCAGAGGCTCATAGTCCTTTGCAATCGCCAGATATAAGAAGACCAGGGCGATGGCTATCATTAAGTAATTGCCCCAGGTAAGGTTGCAGAACGCAGTCTGCTGGAGCAGATTTCCTAACGTAGTTGTTAAGTATGTCATCTTATTTTTATCTCCTCATTAGTTCATGGTAGCCAGAACTGCACCTGCCTCAACGGTTGCGCCAACGGTTACATCGATGGATGCGATGGTACCGTCTTCCGCAGCAACGATTTCATTTTCCATCTTCATGGCTTCGAGGGTAAGAACGACCTGACCCTTAGTTACAGCGTCGCCGACCTTAGCCTTAACGGAAAGGATCTTACCGGGCATCGGGGCTACGATCTGGATGGAGCCCTGAGCGCCTGCCGGAGCAGCTGCCTTCGGAGCCGGTGCCGCTGCCGGTGCTGCCGCTGCCGGAGCTGCGTTCTGGATAACACCTGCGGTGGTGCCTTCCTCAACTGTTACATTGTAAACATTGCCGTTAACTGTAATGGTATAATTCTTCATTTCTATTATCCTCTCTTCCATGTCTTTGCTGATGAGACCTTACGAATGGAACGTACTACGATGCCATCCGGTGATGTACCTTCATATGCTGCGATCGCTGCCGCGATGACTGCGATCAGCTCGGTGTCGTCCTGAACTGCCGGAGCCGGTGCTTCCTTCTTCGGAGCTGCCGCTGCCGGAGCCGGAGCGTTCTTTTTCTTCTTTTCTTCCTTCTTCTTAGCCTGTGCAGTTTCAAACTTGTTGATATATGCGAACAGGGAGATGATGAAGCTGATCAGGATCAGAACAATGAATACAACGCCCATGCCCATCAGGGTATTCATGCCGGCGTTGGCCATCTTCTCACCGAAGGACTTGACCTTATCGAAACGTACGGCGGTTGCATCGGAAACCTGGTAGGTGACTTCACCGGTCACACGGTTTTCGGAAGCCACCGCAACGGTGATATCCATGATGCTTTCCACGTCCGCGTCTTCAAAATGGATAAGACCGCGAACGGAGTACTCGTCTCTTTCGACTTCCGTTACACTTTCCGTCTCATAGGAAATGTAGGAACCGTACTGCTCTGCAACTTCCATGAAATTGACGATGGAGTCATAATTCATCGGATATTCCGCATACTGATCCAGGATCTGCGGAAGATAGGTCTGGTTTTCACCGAGGGAAGTTACGAAGCCTTCTACCATATCCGCGGCATACTGTTCCGCAGCGGTATATTCGACGGCTTTACAGGAGGAAAGGGCCACACAGAAGACAAGTACGCACACAAGTGCAGCAATTTTCTTCTTCATATTTTTCATGCGCTCACCTCAATTATTTCGTTCCGTGCTTCTTAAGAGGTGCATCCTCTCTCTTGTTGAACAGCATCTCGAGAGCGACCAGAACATTCTTTCTCAAAGTGCTCATGGTGATGATCTCATCGACATAGCCGCGCTTTGCAGCGGAAACAGCGGTCTGCTTTTCGTCGAATGCCTTTGCAACAGCCTTGAGGTCTTCACCGCCGATGATCTTAGCGGCTGCGGAAGCATCCATGATGCCGACCTTTGCGCCTTCGACAGCGTAAACGATATCAGCGCCGATGGACTTGGAATTCATTGCGACATATGCGCTTGCGTATGCGTCCTTCAGGATCACATTGATCTTCGGAACGGTTGCATTTGCAAATGCGTAAACCAGTTCAGCTGCAGCCTTAGCCATATTCTTCTCTGCACAAACGGTTGCGGCATAGCCCTTCACATTGGTCAGAGTCAGAACCGGAATCTCGAAAGCATCGCAGAAGTTCACGAAGGAAGCGGCCTTCTTGCAGCCTGCCGGCGTCAGCGCCGTTTCAGCGTTTGCAACAACACCGGTGGTAACGCCGTCCAGTACGATGAAACCGGTTACCATATCCTTTGCGTAATCCTTCTTGGTCTCAACGAACTTATAGGAATCGGAGATCGTGGAAGCGATGGCACGAACATCGGTTACGCCTTCCAGTTCAGCGGTCATTCTGTTCAGATCGTCCTGAGAATCGGCAACTGCCGCCTCTTCATTGTTGGACGGAAGAACTGCGATCAGTGCGCGGACCTGTGCGAGGATATCCTCTTCCGCACCGTAAGCATCGACCATACCGGTATTCTCACTCTGGTATGCAGCTGCCGCGGTGTTGCATTTCTCGGCGTAATTGCCCTCCAGCGTATTCGGAGCGCTGACATACAGGGAAGCCTTCTTCTCTTCCATGTAAACGAAATCGCTCATACCTGCGGAAACTGCCATACCGCCGCCGCACTTACCGAATACAACGGTGATCTGCGGAACGACGCCGGAAGCCTTGGCCTGTGCAAGGTAGAGACTGCCGAAAGCATCGAGTGCATCTGCAGCTTCTTCAAGACGAAGACCTGCGCAGTCCACAAGAGCGACTACCGGTGCACCCATCTTCATTGCCATATCATATAATCTTACGATCTTCTTTGCATGCATCTCGCCCATGGAACCGCCTAAAACCCCTGCGTCCTGGCTGTAAACATACACTAATTTGCCCTCAACGGTAGCATAACCGGTTACAACACCGTCTCCGGGAGCAGAACAATCCTGCATCGCAAAATCCGTTGCACGCGCAGTTACCAGTGCTCCGATCTCAACGAAGCTGCCGGCATCCACGAAAGCATTGATTCTGGAACTTGCCTGCTTTAATTCATTTGTGCTCATTTTTCCTCCGATCCGCACCACTCGGGTGCACATTTTGGGTAATAATCCAATTTATCCCATATACCTAAAATAGTAACAAAAAAGCAAGCAAAAAGCAAGTGCTATTCGACTTGCTCCCGCTTGCTGTTCTGCTAAAGATTTTTTGACATAATCAAAATTTTTGTACAATTTTGATAGAAGGAAGGGTGGATCAATCAAGCTGCGTAATGGTATAGCCTTCCGACTTGCAATACTCGATGAGGGCCGGCAGTACCTGGGCCGTGATCGGATTCGTCATATGGAAACAATAGACCGCGCCGGGGTGCAGCATGCTCTTTAATGATTCGAGCGTAGCCTCCGCATCAAAGTCCTGCTCCGGGTCCGCATCGGCGTAAGCCGCGCTGTAGAAGCAGATCTCATAACCCATTTCGGAAAGAAGGACGGCGGATGCCTCGGAATACTTTCCGGCATTGAAGTTGTACTTGGTCATCTTGTAGCTGTAGGCCTGCTGAAGATAGTTCTGCATATTGACGGCGTCGCGCATGACATCTTCCAGAGACAGGGCTGCGACGCCGGTATCCGGGCAGGTATACGAATGGTTGCCGAGCTCGTGACCGTCCGAGATCATACGGCGCATAAGATCCGCGTTATTGGCCGCATATTTGTGCGTGACATAGAACGTGCTCTTGATGCTGTAATTGTCCAGAATGTTCAGGACTTCTTCGGTATGTCCCGTCTCCTCTGCCGCTTCAAAGGTAAAAGCGACCTTTTTTGTATCGGAGTCGGACGCGTAACAGGTGGCGTAAACGCCGTCAGCCCGCATCGTGGTCATGAATTCATTGACCGCGACCGGACGATTGTTGGCATCGCGCTCACCCTCAGTCGTAAAGTCCACCACCTCAGTGCTGTAATCCATGCCGATCACATCCACGCGCTCCTGTGTAAGCGATTCGATCTCGCGGTCATCGTCGCGCTTGACCGTCTCCGGCGGCGCTTCCGTCGTGCGGATCGCGATCACCTCTTCCGTCGTTTTCGAAGCGGACTCCGCATCATCTGTGGATCCCTCGTTTTCCGGTGCTTCGCTTGACGCTTCCCTGGACGGTGCCGTACCGTTCTTTTCACGGATGGCCGGAAGTCCGAAGCTCACAAATGCGATCACGCCGTAAAGGATCAACGTGACGGCAATGACTGCCGCAAAGGCCGCGGATAAGATGGAAATCAGGTCGCGCCCGTTATTGTTGTTCTTGTTCATAATCCCCTCGTTCTTTATCAGTGTGCGGTAACTTCATCGACCGGGAAGACACCGAATTCATATCCCTGTGCCCGGGCTTCGTCGATAAACGCACCGAGTGCCGCTGTATTGCTGGAGGATACCGCATGTAAGAGGTATACCGCGCCGGGGGCCATATGGCTTACGCAGCGCTCCAGTGTAACGGAAGGATCCGGCTGGTCATCCAGCACGTAATCCCGATGAGCATAACTCCAGAAGACCGGCGTGTAGCCGATGTTCGCAAGTTGTGCCATGGTCAGTTCGCTCGCTTCACCCTCGGGGAAGCGGAACAGCTTCATCTCATAGCCAAACTGATCGTAGACCATCTGATGAAGCCTGGTGACATCGTCCGTAAAGGCCTGAAGGCCGTTCGCGTCCACATAAAGCGGGAAGCCGCCGGACGGGTGTGCACAGGAATGATTGCCAAGGATGTGTCCCTCGTCGATCATGCGCTGTACAAGCTCGGGATCGCTGTCCACGAACTGTTTCGTCAAAAAGAAGACCGCCTTGACGTTCTTTTCCTTCAGCGTGTCCAGGATGGCCGGCGTATAACCGGCTTCATAACCCTCATCCATGGTGATATAGATCAGCTTCTCCGAAGTCTTGATGCGGTAGACACCGTAGTACTTCGAGTAAAGCGATTCGTAATAATATATGCCGTTTGCGAGGCCGTTCGCATCCTTGTCCTCCCAGTCGTTTCCGTAGGGGATGGATTTGTTGGAGAGTCCGGTCAGATCAAACAGTCCGAAATCCGTCAGCGCGCCGCCGTTTCCGCTGCTCTGTGCCGCAGTCGTTTGAGCTGCCGTCGTTTCCGCCGGCTGTGTGGTCTCACCGACCGCGCTTACCGCTCCGCCGATGCTCACGAACTGCGCCGAGGCATAGCCCTCTCTTCCGTTATAGGAAATGCGGAACCACTCGTCTCCGGTCTCCAGCACCGCAACCGATGCCCCTTCCGGAATCACTTCATAGATGCCGGCTTCGGTACCGGGCGCCTCGCGGAAATTCAGATTCTGTGTAACGGTGCCCTTGACCACGACCGATGCCGTTGTCTCCGCCTCCGTGGCTTTCACTGTCTCCGTTTCCGCCGCAGACGAAGTCGCAGATGTCTCCGCCGAGGACTCCGTTTCCGTCTTTGATCCACACCCGAGAAGCGTTCCCCCCATCAGCACGAACGCCGCCAGAAATGCGGCCGTCTTTTTGATCATAGTTTCCTCCTGCCCCTTTGCTTAACACCAGCAGCAAAGCGGAAGCAGACAGAACGGACTGATACAGTCCCCGTTCATGATGTCCGTGCGGCCGTAGAAATCGCTCATGTCGCGATACGTCGTGCCGCCGTTTTCCAGCTGCTGATAGAAGCTCCGGTACTGCATGTTATTCGGTTCCAGCACGGATGCGGTCTTTGCATCCTCAAGCGCATTCATCCGGTTGCCGAGGCCGTTATTGGCCACGGAACGCAGGAAATACCACATAGCGTTCCGATAGGTGCTTTCCATACGGTTTAAAACATTCAGCGCTTCCTGATAATGACCGGCATTGATGTAATTGGATGCCGCGCGGAATTCAAGCGGCATGTCATCATTCTGCTGATAGCGGTTCTGACCGAAAGGATCGCTTCCGAAGGGACCGTAGGAATACCGGCCGTAGTTTTCACGATAACCGTATCCGTTCTGTCCGTAACCGTTATAACCGCCCTGACCGTAGCTTCCGTAACTTCCGTAACTATTCTGGCCGCCCGCGCGGATCTTCAGGATCTCTTCGTACGCCTGCTGGACCTGCTTGAATTTCTCCTCCGCAGCCTCCTTATTCGGGTTGTTGACATTCGTGTCCGGATGATACTTACGGCTCAGCGTTCGATATGCTTTTTTGATCTCATCATCCGAGGCGGACTGTGACACCCCAAGGACCTGATACGGGTCGAAATACATGCGTTCTCCTGTTACTTCTCCGCACGTTTTTTCACGGCCGCATAAAAGGCGGTCCAAACGCCGGAGTATATAATATTTCTTAATATATCACGATATTTGAAAATCGGCAACATCTCAAAATAAGATGCGCACTCGCTCATGATGCTTTCCAGGTGCCGCTGCACCTTTTCGTTCAGATCCGCATCGCGGGCGATGGTACCGTACGGATTATAGTTACCGCTCTTTTCATCGTCCCCGATGTCGCAGAAGGCATCGATCAGATAGATGAATTTGCCGAGGGAAAAGAACATCGGCCGGAGGTAGCGCGCAAACTCGTCCTCCTTCATGAGAAAGACCTCGCTCAGCATCTCACCGGTGTAGTTCGCGGCTTCATCGGGGTTATCGGCGGGAGCCTTTTCCCAGGCGGCGAGCTTCCTCATGTACCGTTCCACCGCTTCCCTCTGCCGCGGATAATCCTCCGCCGTTTTCTCATAATCCTTCTTCAACGCTTTCACGGCCGCTTTTGCCGTCACCGACCCGGAATCCCGCGCCTGATCGCGGAAATTATGATACGCAAGAAGCAGGTTCATGTCTGCTGCGTAGCCAAGAGACGGAGCCTGCTTCCTTTCTTTTTTCTTCAGTTTTACCGGACATAATGCCGTGTGCGAAGGATCCTCATCCTCATACAATCCGTTGTAGAGAATGGCCAGAAATACAAGATCATATTGGAGGATCAGCTCACTTTTAGTCCCGAAACGATTCCCCAGGGTCTCACATAATCCGCAGTAATAAGCACCGTAGGACGCCTGATCCCCTTCCGACAGCTGCTTTTTGTATGGTGTCAGATAACCGAACATGTTTCCTCCGGATCAGATGCGCTTGATAAAAGTGTTTCCGCATTTCGGACAACGGATCTCCACCCGTTTTCCGCCCTTTCTGGGAACGCGGATCTTCTGATTACAGTTTTTGCAGCGGTAGATGTGAAACTTCGGAAGCATCTTGATCCGTCCCCAGATCTTTAAAAACTTCTGATTCTCCTCGTAACGCCTGGGAATGTTCCGTGAAAGCATGCGGAAGACCGCAAAAACGATGACGATCGTGCTGAGGAACGAGAAAACATAATAACCGATAAACAGATTCAATATATCAAATACGATCGCGGTGATGAGCAGGGCCATGTTGAGCTGGTCGGAACCGTAGCGGCCTGCCATGAACCGGTTGAATTTCGCCGAAAGACGATAGAAGAAATTTCTCATTGAAGTGACCTCCCTTAAGATGATTACACTATAACACATTCAAAAGGGTTTGTCATAAAATACACAGAAAGTTCAAAATAGAATCGAATGACACAAAAAAAGACGTGTATATCACGGAAGGATATACACGTCTGCAGTGTAACAGCCGCCGGCCAGTGCCTGGTCGTGTGTCTGCATATAAATATCGATAACACCGCCTGCGACACCGTCGTCCGCTGCGATATACTCTTTACCGTTGATGAGAAGCCGTGTTCCGTACGGGATCTGCGAGGTATTGACCGATACCGAATAGCCGGAGGTCAGCTTCATGCCGGAGCTGCCGTACGCCGCATAGTTCGGATCATTGGAACCCCAGATGCCGCAGCACTTCTGACAGTGGCAATAATGCGTGATCATGAACCGGCCGATGTACCGCGCCTCACCGGACGCCGCCGCAAGCGATGCCTGCGCCTGTACCGATGCCTGATATGCCTGTTCCGCCGCTTCCCTGGAAGCCTTGGACGCCGCTTCATAGGAGGATTCCAGCGAACGGGACTCTTCCTCGCTGGATGCCAGGTAGGACTCGTAAGCTGCCCACTCTTCCTCCGCCTGCTGCTTGATCGCTGCGGACTTCGTTAAGTTATCCGCGATTTCAAGACCGCCGAAATAAGCCTCGTAGACCTCGCCCATTTCATTGTCGTTACCGCGACCGAGGAACAGGTAATACAGAAGTACCTCATCCTTATGCACATACAGCGTATCGTACACCTCCGATACGACATGGACTTCGTAATAATCGCCGCTCATGCCGGCCACGCGGAAAGCATCACCCTTCTGACCTGCCAGAATGGGAGTTCCGGTATTATCCGGCTTTTCGTAAAGCATGGCTTCCGCATTTTCGACCATGACCGCATAGGCCACGGAATTCACAAGTTCGTTATACACGTCCATATCGGTCAGGACATAGTCCGCACTGACATAGCCGGTGTAGCCGTCGCATTCGATGGCATACCAGTGACCGGTCTTTTCCTTGTAGGTGACCACGTCATTGGCAAACAGTACCGAAAGGATCTCACTGTCATTGTCCGGCGCTTCGCGGACGTTCAGGTAAAGATCGACTTTTGTGGTATCGATGATCAGCTTGTTTTTAAAGTACGCACGTAAACCGAAGTACTTCGGGGCTTCGGTCTCGCTCTCCGCTGCGGCGGTCGTTACCTCGCCGGCGGACAGAGAATCGCCTTCCGCAACGGAAGGTGAATCCTCCAGGCGGAACGACTGGCTGCCCGATGCGGACGTTTCCGGGTCATAATAGGTCACCCCAAACTCGTTAACAGCCGCACTGTTATTACCCTGATTCGCGTACACGAAATCGCTGACGCCAAAGGAACCCGCTTCTGTATCTGCTGTGTTTTCAGTTGTATTTTTTGTACGGATACCCGTTATTCCCGCGACTCCGCCGACGATGAAAACACCGGCAAGCACGACGATTCCGTACCGTAATTTCCGAAACATCAGATCCTCCAAAACGTATCATCCTGAGTTTGTTACATAATTATTACCGCTATCCTACCACAATTTAATTATTCTGTCAACTTTTGCGCTGTCTGGCCGCTTCGTACATCAGGATCGTGGCTGCCATGGCTGCGTTTAAGGACTCCACTTTGCCCTGCATCGGGATCTTGATATAGCCGTCCGCCGCCTCGGAAAGCGCGTCGGAAAGGCCCTGGGATTCATTGCCGATCATAAATGCCGTGGTCGCTTTATAGTCCGGAAGATCATAGTCCACGGCGCCTTTAAGATGGGCGGCGTAGCTCTTTCCCCCGCGTTCGCGGATGGCATGAAGGACCGGCTTGAGATCATCGACGATGGCAAATCTCATGCGGAAAAGCGAGCCCATCGTCGCGCGGATGACCTTGGGATTATAAATATCCACGCACTCCCGGTTCATGATGATGCCGGTTACGCCGGCCGCCTCCGATGAACGGAGAATGGTGCCCAGATTGCCCGGATCCTGCAGATTCTCAAGAAGAATGAAAAGCCCGTTCTCTTCCTTCAGAAGATCCTCCGCGCGGTAACGGTAGCTCTCCACGACCGCCAGGACACCCTGCGGCGTCTTGGTATCGGAAATACGTGCGTACTGATCATCGGATACGATTTCAAATGTACACCCCGGCACGGTCTTTGCCGTTTTCTCCGCATCACGCACTTCCTTCTGATTCTGTTTTGCAAATGAATCCGACACCACGATGTGTTTGAGACGCTCCGCCGGGATCTCGCGGAACATTTTAATGCCCTCCACGATAAACACGCCGTCCTCATGACGCTTCGACGAGCGCTTCTGCCACTTCATGATATCCTTTGCCAGTTGATTCATGGCTCTTCCTCCGAGTAACTGTCCGGTAAACGGCCCGGCCGTTTATGCACAAATGGCGGGGAAGATCCCCGCCACCTTCAATAACTATTAACGAGTAAGCAGCTTGGAGGCCTTGATCCACTCCGGATCGATGGTCTTCTGCATTGCCAGTGCTTCCGCCATATCGTAATCCACCAGCGCGCCGTTCTTCATTGCAACGACTCTGTTGGACTTGCCTTCCAGAAGAAGCTCTACAGCCTTAACGCCCATCATGGAAGCGATGAAGCGGTCTCTTGCGGTCGGGGAACCGCCGCGCTGCAGATGGCCGAGAATGGTCGCTCTTGTCTGGATGCCGGTAGCTGCCTGAATGCGCTTTGCCATAGCCTCGGAATCACCGACGCCTTCCGCATTAACGATGATATGATGCTTCTTGCCGTTCTTGAAGCCCTGAATGACATGCTCGATGATTCTTGCTTCATCATAATCATAGGTCTCCGGAAGAAGGATGTCTTCCGCGCCGGTGGAGATACCGCAGACAGCGGCAATATAACCGGCAGTTCGGCCCATGACTTCGATAATGGAGCAGCGCTCGTGAGAGGATGAGGTATCGCGGATACGGTCGATGCCTTCCATCGCGGTATTGACAGCGGTATCAAAGCCGATGGTGTAATCCGTACATGCAATGTCAAGGTCAATGGTACCCGGAAGACCGATGGTATTGATTCCGAGTGCAGCCAGCTTGCCGGCGCCCTTGTAGGAACCGTCACCGCCGATAACGACAACGCCATCGATGCCGTGCTTCTTCAGGATCTCGGCACCCTTCTTCTGTCCTTCTTCCGTCACAAACTCCATACATCTTGCCGTATAAAGGATCGTACCGCCGCGCTCGATGATATCGGAAACACTGTGTGCATCCATATCCTGGATCTCTTCATTCAGAAGACCCGCATAACCGCGGTAGATACCCTTTACATTCAGGCCCTGCGCAAGTCCGGCACGTACGACCGCGCGAACCGCCGCATTCATGCCCGGTGCATCGCCGCCGCTTGTCAGAACGCCAATTGTCTTAATGTCTGCCATAACTTTGACCTCCGTAATCTATTCCAAAGTTAAAATATCAATAATCGAGGATATCATATCAAATCGGCCGGAATATTTCAACATTTTTTTAACACACTACGGCCCGATCCCCCTTTCTTGACTTTATACGGTGAAGTGGGTATACTCAAATCAAATATCGCATCACCGGAACAGGAGGTCACTCATGAATTACGGGGAAACACGAACCTATCTGGAACAATACGGTCAGGAGCATCTCCTGAAATACTACGATGAACTGCCGGAAGACGGACAGGCCGCACTGCTTGAGCAGATCGCGTCCATCGACTTCTCAATGCTCTCCCTTCTTGCCGGTTACAAACAGGGAACCTCCGCACGCGGTGTCTTTTCTCCGCTCGGTGCGGTGACTGTGGAGGAGATCGATGAGAAGCGCGAGGCGTTCGAATCCGCCGGTATCGAAGCCCTGAAGGCCGGAAAGACCGCCGCCGTACTGCTTGCCGGCGGCCAGGGAACCCGCCTCGGCTTTGACCATCCCAAGGGCATGTACAATATCGGCGAGACCCGCGAGCTTTTTATTTTTGAATGCCTGATCAACAATCTGATGGACGTGGTGAACAGGACCGGTACCTACGTACCGCTCTATATCATGACCTCGGAGATCAACCACGAGGAAACGGTCGGTTTCTTCACGGCACATGATATGTTCGGCTACAGCAAGGACCACATCCGCTTCTTCAAGCAGGAAATGGCGCCCTGCGTTGGCTATGACGGCCGCATCCTGATGGAGGACAAGGGCCGCATCGCCGTGTCCCCGAACGGAAACGGCGGATGGTTCACCTCCATGATGAAGGCCGGTCTGGTCGAAGACATGGAAGCCCGCGGCGTGGAATATCTTTCCGCATTCAGCGTGGACAATGTCTGCCAGCGCATCAACGATCCCAAGTGGGTCGGTGCCGTCCTGCAGTCCGGCTGCGATGTCGGTGCCAAGGTCGTCCGTAAGGCGGATCCGAACGAACGCGTCGGTGTTCTCTGCCTGGAGGACGGGCATCCGTCCATCTGCGAATACTACGAAATGACCGAGGAAATGATCACACTGAAGGATGAAAAGGGTGCTCTCCTCTATAACTTCGGTGTCATTTTAAATTACATGTTCCGTCTGGATAAGCTGAAGGCCATTGCCGCAGAGCGCATGCCGGTCCACATCGTGGAAAAGAAGATCCCTCACCTTGGCGATGACGGTTCCTTCGTCAAGCCGGAAGCTCCGAACGGTTACAAATTCGAGCTTCTCATTCTGGACATGATCCACCTGATGGATACCTGCCTTCCGTATGAGGTCGTGCGAAGCCGTGAATTTGCGCCCATTAAAAATCCGACCGGTGTCGATTCGGTCGTCAGCGCAAAAGCCCTGCTTGCCGAAAACGGTGTGGCACTGTAAAACGATAATAAAAAGCCGCTCTTCCGAGCGGCTTTTTTATTGCTTAAATCCTACGATCCGGATGTGAGAACACCGGTGTTTTGTTTTAACGTACTCCGGTCGAGCCAAAGCCTCCGCGGTCATTTCCGCCGAGGTGCTCTTCCTCGATGAAGACGACCTCCGGCTGATGCTTCATGATGCGGAACTGGCAGATCCGGTCATTGACGTGGATCGTCGTATCACGCAGCGCGTAGGCCGGGAAAAACCACTGGTCGTTATCGCCGCAGTAGGTCTCGTCGATCACGCCCATCGAGTTGGTCTGGATCACGCCGAAATTCTTGAAGGTGGAGCTTCTCGGCACCACATGGGCCTCGTAGCCCTCCGGGAGCTTCATACCAATGCCGAGCGGAATCAGCTTGAATTCTCCGGCTTTAAGCTCGATCTCTGCTGCGGAACGAAGATCGATCCAGTCGGACTTTCCGCCGATGTACTGCAGTTTTTCGATCTCCTGTGAGAAATATTTGATATGGATCTCAGCCATTATGCGTTCCTCCTGAAATGACTCTCCGTAACGTGCTTCAACAGTACGGAGGTGGTGACGGCGCCGACGCCGCCCGGGACCGGGGTGATCAGTGCGGCCTTTTCCGAAGCGCTGTCAAAATCCACATCGCCGCAGAGGTTGCCTTCGACATCCGTGTTGATGCCCACGTCGATGACCGCAGTGCCTTCCTTCACGTAATCGCCGGTGATCATGCGCGCACGTCCCACCGCGGCGATGAGAACATCGGCTTCGCGGCAGACCGCCGGAAGATCCGCTGTTTTGGAATGACAGATCGTCACCGTGGCGTTCTTCTGTAACAGCATCATCGCAAGCGGCTTGCCGACGACCATCGACCGGCCGACGACCGCTACCCGCTTTCCGGTAAGCTCAATACCGGCATAGTCGAGCATTTCGACCACAGCCTGCGGCGTACACGGCGCATTCGTACAGGTGCCCTCAAATACTTTTTCCATATTGCGCGGGCTGATGCAGTCCACATCCTTTTCGATGTCGATCATCTCCTCCACCGCTTTGGAATCGATCTGCTTCGGGAGCGGCCGGAACACCAGGATTCCGTCCACTGCAGGATCCTCATTGATCTTCCGGAACGCCTGAAGGAACTCCCCGTTCTCCACATCCCGCGGAAAAACATGGATCTCCGTCTCCACGCCGGCCTTTTCCATGCGCTTTTTGGCGCCGGCCTCATAAGAAAGATCGCCGGGTTCCTCGCCCACACGGACGATGGCCAGCCGCGGCTTTCCGCATGCCGACTCCTCGATCCTTGCTTTACACTTTTCCGTAATGGCCTTTGCGACCGTTACGCCTTTTAAAACCTCCATCACTTCCCCGCCTTTCAGATTCTTTCCGCAACGATCTGTTCCGTCTCATCCGCAAGCCTGGTGCCGTGACTGACCGCACGCTCGCAGCGCTTTTTCAGCTGCTCTTTCCGCTCCTCATTCTTCATGGACTTCACGTTGATCAGCACATTGTAGCGCGCCCCCGTCAGCGCGGTGCGAAGGTACGCCGCACCGACACCGGCATCGCTGACCGCGATCCTGCTGCCCTTTTTCGCCACATCCTTCAGCACCTGAAGCGCGCCCTCAGCCGTTTCCATGATGGAAAGCGGGACCAGCGTCGCATCAAACAGCGCCTGCTCCATAACCGCATCCCGGAGCTTCTTCTGCTCCTCTGTGTCCTTCGGAAGCGCGTAAGCCTTTGAAAGCGGCAGGAATGCGTCCTCGTCCTTTTCGGAGAGGCGCAGGAACATTTCGCGGAACATGTCAAAATCATCCATATCTTTTTTCAGATCCTCTTCCACATCGGCATACCTTTTTTTTCCGAGGGTCAGACTGATGACCATCGCGCCGAGGGAAACACCGAGCGCCCCGGCAAGGGCCGATGCTCCGCCGCCGCCCGGGACCGGATCTTTGGAAGAAAGGGCCTCTAAGAGGCCTTCGATATCATAATCACGGATCATTTATGTCCCTCCTTATGAAAGCATTCCGTTAAGCAGCATACACCGCCGACGTAGGCGAACATCATGATCGCCGGGAGCGCGCATGCGTAGTAGTTGAGGATCGTCCGATCGATCGCTCCGTCCCCCCAGATGAAATGAGAGAACCAGCTGATTCCGAAAATGTAAACAAAGCCGATGCCGAGGAAACAGAACGTCATGAAGCCGTAGAACAGCTCATGGCCCCTCTTTTTGCACCGGCCGCCAAAGAACCGGACAACGAATAAAAGCACGGAAAAAAGCGTGCAGGCAAGAAGAATACAGTTAGCCACACCGTAGCCGTAGAACACATCTCCGAGGATGGGCTGAAGCTTCTTCTGCTCTTTTGTCAGTTCGCGCTCCGAAGGATCGCCGAGGTACTCCTCATGCGTCAGCTTCTTTGCGGCTTCCGTTGCATCCGCGTACTGGATGGCTTCCGCATAACGGCGGTCCCTGATACCGGGGTTATACCCCTTCTGTACGACCGCACCGAGGTAACCGGCCCAGACTTCACGACGAAGCTCCCGGATCTCTCCAAGGGAATAGCTCCCCGCGGACGCCAGAAGCTGAATGCGCTTGGCCTTCTTCAGGGTGCCGTCCTCAAAAGCCTTATCAAGCTCCTTGTTGACATCGGCAAACAGGTCGGAGACCTCCCTTTCCGAAGTCCAGAGCCCGGTTCCCGTCAGGGCATCCCGAAGGCCCCAGCCCAGGTCATCGCCGCGGACGCCGGTCGAAGATATATCGCCGTAGACCGTTTTTGTCAGAATATATTCTTTCAGCTCCGGATGCTCCGAAAGCGTCTCCGATGCCGAAAAAGCCTGCTCAACGGCGTCTGCCGGGATCCAGATGACCGATGTACGGCCCTCCGCTTCGATCTTGTACAGCCGTGAGACAAAACCTCCGAGCTCGCCGGAGGTACGTGTCTCGATCTCCGAAACTCCGAAATACTTTTCATTCACCTGCCGGTATCCGGCGCTTACAAGGCCAAACACAAGGAACGGGATCAGGCAAAGTACGGTAAGCGCAAAGGCGCGCTCGCCGCGGGATTCTTTCGTATAGCGGACGATGGCTCCGATGATCGTAAACAGCGCTGCCGCTGCGACACATGCAAGGATCCAGATGCCGTCCTCCTTGATGTAATAGGAAAAGGCCAGAACCAGACCGGCAAGGATCTGCTTTACGATCAGGCGGCGCGTTGCCGTGCGGCGGTCAAACAGTGCCACATAGGTGAATTGAAGCACCATTGAAAACAGCAGGATCACAAACGGATCCACGATGCCGTTCCGGTACAGGCGGAAGCCGCAGCTGTCTTCCAGGCCGACCGGCAGGAACAGGACATAAATATACGCAAGAAGCGCCATCCACCGGTTTCCCCGGATGGTCTTTAATAGCGAATAAACGGACAGGGCCGCAACGACCCACAGAACGCCAAGCCAGACGCTGTACCGGACGTTGCTTACGGAGACCGCATCCAAAAACAGCGAATAGCCGATGCTTTTCACCAGGGAATTGACCATTGGCTGAAGGAAGTGGGTCTTCGGAAACGCATACTCCACCATCAGGACATCGTCCATCAGCTGGTTTGCGGCAAACCACACGCCCTCTGCCAGGGAAACATAGATGCGCACACCGGCAAGGGCCGCCATGATGACCGAAAGGATCATCCGGACGGCCGGCGATCCCTCGTGATGCTGCGTTTTCTTTTTCTTTTCGGGGGCCGGACTCATGCTTTCTCCTTCTTTCGAAACGGTTTACGGGCACAGTAGATACCAATGGCCGTACTTGCGATCAGCCAGAACCAGGTCGTGGCATCGGAGAACCAGGCGGTAAAGAAGGACAGCCCCATGTAAACGGCAAGCTGCGCGTACAAGAGGTATGCCCACACGCGGTCTTCATCGGCCTTGTACTCCGTCAGACTGCACAGCATGCCTAGGAGAACCCCGAAGATCAGAGTTCCGATGAGGTCAAAGTCCTGGAAGATATCATAGACGATCGTAAGCGTGGACAGCTCAAGCGCCGTCTGGAAATGCTCCACGTTCATGAAGGCCTGTACGGACGCCAGGCGCTTCAGGCCGGTCATATTTAAGAACGGCGTCAGGGAACGCACGCCCAGCGTATGACAGCTGTGGCCTTCGACAAGCAGGTTCAGGTTTTCAAAATTGTTGGCAATGTACATGTACGGATACTGGACGTAGACCGGGGTATCCGCCTTTTTGAATTTAAAGATCTTCTGAAGATAACCCTCCGGATAATCACGGCCGCTGACAACGATGACCGTCATGACGGTAAAAAGAAGAAGGACCGTAAAAAACGCCAGCAGAATGGTACGGTTTGAAAAACGCTTCTGGATCACTGTCCACACAATGAGCGGCATGGCCGCCGCGATCAACACCTGGAATTTGGACAAAAGAAGGACCGGAACCAGGAAACAGATCACATTGAGAACGGCAAGAAGTATCGTCTTCTTCTTTGAGATCTCTGTTTTCATAAAAAGGATCAGAGACAAAACGTGTACGAACACCAGCGACACGATGAAATAATGAATCCCGCTGATATGGAACGCAGTGTATGCATGCGGAACGCCGCGCACAAGGATCGGGATCTCAAAATCAAAGCGGATGCATTCCGCAAGGAACGAGCCGAGTCCGAGTGCCGCCACGATGTAGATGGCCTGCTCCACTCTCCGGTAATACAAGGCCTTCGATACTCCGGACTTCTGCGGTCTTCCGGAAGCGTTCTTCTTCCTGAGATATGCCCGCATACCGTCCTGACCGGCGGAGACCGCAAAATAGAATCCCCCCACAACGAGCCACATGAGAAGGCCCCAGGTGCGGGAGCGTTCCGAAAGCTTCAGGCAGGCCGTGGCGATGCCGAGCAGCCAGCCGAGTGCGAAAAGCAGCCGTATATCGAGAAGCCGGCGGGACTCTCTGAAGATCATTACGGCTTCCAGCAGGGAAAGGACCAGAAAGCAGACAGCGGACGGTACGGTTCCCACATAGGCCGCGAGTACGGCGCCGAGCACGAATAACGGGATCCCGGCAATGTATCGACCCATGGTCAGTTTTCGATTCATACTACCTCCATGGACCGTTCGACAAAACGGTCCGGAAAAGACAAAAGAGCCCGGAAGCCGGGCTCTTTAACTTATCAGTGATTATTTCTTCAGGAAATCCGGAATCTTGATCGACTGCGTTTCCTTACGGTTACGCTGAACATAATTGCCAAAGTCCGGAAGCTTGATATCAAACTCTTCTTCTTCATCCTTGACAGGAGCCTTCGGAGCGGAGTAACCGATGTTTTCGATCACGCTCTTTGCGCTTTCCTTCTTCTCGATCTTCTTTTCAGTCTTCTCACCGGAGGTCTTTACGCCGGTAGCGATGACCGTAATGGTAACCTGATCCTCTGCGGATTCTCTGTAAGCGGTACCGAAGATAATATTTGCATCCGGATCAGCCATTTCACGGACATATTCAACAGCCTCGTTTGCTTCGATCAGGGATACATCGCCGGAGATGTTGACAAGCACATGGCTCGCACCGTTGATGGTGGTCTCAAGAAGCGGGCTGGAGATGGCGATCTTCATTGCTTCCGCACACTTGTCATCACCGGTAGCGGTACCGATACCGATATGAGCAAGACCCTTATCTCTCATGACGGTCTGCACATCTGCGAAGTCGACATTGATCTCACCCGGATCATTGATCAGGTCGGTTATACCGCGAACGGACTGCTGAAGAACCTCATCGGCCTTTCTTAATGCATCCGGCATGCTGGTACGTCTGTCAACGATCTGAAGAAGCTTATCATTCGGAATAACGATGAGGGTATCAACGACTTCCTTCAGCTTGGCGATACCGTCATTGGCGTTATTTGCACGCTGCTTGCCTTCAAAAGTGAAGGGCTTCGTTACAACGCCGACGGTCAGGATACCCATATCCTTTGCGAGCTTTGCAACAACGGGAGCCGCACCGGTACCGGTACCGCCGCCCATACCGCAGGTAACGAATACCATATCCGCACCCTTGATCAGATCAGCCAGTTCATCCGCGTTCTCTTCCGCAGCCTTCTCACCTCTGGACGGGTCAGCGCCTGCGCCGAGGCCCTTGGTGAGCTTCTCACCGATCTGTAAAACGGTCGCTGCCTTACATAATAACAGCGCCTGCTTATCTGTATTGACACCGACGAATTCAACGCCGTTTACACTTTCTTCTACCATGCGGTTGACAGCATTATTTCCTGCTCCGCCGACACCGATCACGACCAGTCTGGCTTCAGATTCTGCTTCATTTACCTTAATCTCCAACAAGGTTCCGCCCTCCTTCAAATATATTCTGACAGATAATATTCAATCACATATAAAAAATATACACGAATATACATATAAAAGTCAATATGCATAAATATAACCTTTACAGGTTTTTTTATCAACCAGTTTCACAAAATTTTTATTGCGATTTTTCGATTATTCTTCGTTCTCTACCGTAAAATAGAATTTTTCCGTTTCCCGGCTGCCGTCGTAATCCTCCATATGGAGCGTTCCCCGGAGCCCCTCGTAATACGGGGTCTGGGCGTTCAGCGCCTCCGCCTTTTCGTTCAAGTATTCGGCCTTTCCGTAGGCCACTGTGACGTCGTTCACGGTAATAAAATAGCCGCCGTCCCTATAGGTAACGGGATCACCGACCGCTTCGAAGCGGTCCAGGGAAACGACGATGTCGATGGCTCCCAAAAGCGCATCATCCGCAGTTTCCGGCACGGAAAACGCTTCTCTCTCGAGAATCTCGATGCCGCGGATCTCCCGGAGTCCCGCCGGTACCTCCGCCGTCTTTCCGAGCACGTTTCCTGTCTCCGTCACGATCAGATAATTCTCATCGATCGCTACGGCCGCCGCCGGTTTGTTTTCGGTCACATCGATCGTGACCTTCTTCATGTCCGCAAGCTCCAGCTTGAAATGCGCCGTAAACGCCCCGTTTTTATAACCGCCGTTCAGTTCGCGGATCAAAATGTTCAGAAGACGCGTATCGTCATCCTCCGTGAAGACGGCGGACACGATGTCCGGGCTCTTCGCATAAACGTTTCCGCACACGACGGCATCGTCCGCGTAATTCAGATACAGGGAAAGCAGGACGGCCGTCACCGCTCCGATGAAAAGGATCAGGACGGCAATCGTCACAAGAAGCCGGTGACCCGGCTTCTTTCCGCGCATTTTTTCGGTTGTCGCATCGCTGTTTCTCTTTTTCATGAAAGCTTACGTACCAGTTCCTTAAAGATATCGCCGCGCTGCTCGTAGTTATCGAACATGCCCCAGCTTGCACATGCCGGTGAAAGCAGAACGTTTTCACCCGGTACCGTGTCTCTTCTGCAGATCTCCACGGCTTCTTCGAGCGAATCCGCAAAGATCACATTTTCAAATCCGTGCTTTTTGCAGCAGTCCGCGATCTTCTCTGCCGTCTGTCCGATGAGCACGAGTTCCTTCACGGTCGTACCGAATTCGGCGATCCACTCGTCATACTCGGAGCCCTTGTCGTAACCGCCGCCGATGACCGCGGTCTTCGATCTCATGGCACGGATGCCCTGGATCGCCGCGTCCGGGTTGGTTCCCTTGGAGTCATTATAGTAGCGGACACCGTCCACTTCCCGGACGAACTCGATGCGATGCGGGACCGCGTGGAAATTCCGGACGACCTCGAGGATCGTTTCCATCGGAACGCCCATTTCTCTTGTGATGCCGATGGCCGCAAGAATATTTTCATAATTGCAGCGTCCCACCAGAAGGACCTCGTCCGTCGTGAGAAGCTTTTCCGCCTTGCCGTTTTCCGCGAAGTACAAGGTCTCATCCTGAAGATAATAACCGTTTTCCAGAGCACGGAGGCCGGAGAACCAGACGACCTT
Organism: Lachnospiraceae bacterium UBA1759; assembly: GCA_002315555.1. Taxonomy (GTDB): domain Bacteria; phylum Bacillota; class Clostridia; order Lachnospirales; family Lachnospiraceae; genus UBA1267. The sequence continues at coordinate 58,924 of DCHF01000022.1, forward strand.
CGCGCGGATACCGCTCTCTCCGAAAGTACGAAGGCGCTCGTCCTCGTAGTTCAGGATCACGGCATCGTCAGCGGTCTGATTCATGGTGACCTGCTCCTTCACTTCCGCATAGCATTCCATCGTGTGATGACGGTTCAGGTGGTCCGGTGTGATGTTCAGGATCGCCGAAACATGCGGATGGAAGGTCTTGACGGTCTCCAGCTGGAAGGAGGAAAGCTCGATCGTGGATACGGAATCCGCGTTGGACTTTAAGACCTCTTCCGCGTACGGAACGCCGATGTTACCGACCGTGAACGCGTTACCGTTCTTCCAGGTGCGGATGATATCGCCGACAAGTGTGGTCGTCGTGGTCTTGCCGTTCGTACCGGTGATGCCGACGACCGTACCTTTCTCGTAAAGATAAGCCAGTTCGATCTCGGAACGGATCTCTACACCCGCCTTCGCAAGCTGTACCGCAAACGGGACCTCGAGAGAGATACCGGGACTGATGACACAGAACTCGGTGCGGGAAATGACATCGTCCGTCAGATCCCCGAGTACGAATTCCACATCCCCGATCAGCTTTTCACGGATGGATGCGGTGTCCTTTTCCTTATTTCCGTCGTACAGGATCACTTCTCTTCCCTGCTTGATAAGAAGATTGGATGCCTGAATACCGGACATGCCCATGCCGGCTACGAGAACTTTTTTACTCATGGATATTACCTCTTATTTTGCCAGATAGCTGATAAAGCACAGGAGAACGGTGATGATCGAGAACATGAACACGATCCGCGTCTCCGAATAGCCCGAAAGTTCAAAATGATGATGGATGGGCGCCATTTTGAAGAAGCGCTTTCCGTGGGTCAGTTTGAAGTAACCGACCTGAATGATGACCGATACGACCTCGATCACGTAGATCAGGCCGAAGATCAGGATGAACCAGCCCATGCGCATTAAGATGGCCGCGCCGGCAACAAAACCGCCGATGGCCAGGGAACCGGTATCGCCCATGAAGACCTTGGCCGGATAGGAATTGTAAAGCAGGAAGCCCATCATCGCGCCGGCAAATGCACCGGAGATCACGGTGATGTGCGGAGCATCCTTCGCTGCGATCAGCATGAAGAACAGAGCAATCACCGTCGTGACGGAGGAACAGAGACCGTCCAAACCGTCGGTGAAGTTTGTGCCGTTATCGGTGCCGAGGACCGCCGCAAATACGAAGGGGATGTAAAGCCAGCCCATGTCCCAGGTCTTTCCGCCGGTAAACGGGAGGATGACCTCGGTGCCGATCTCCGTGCAGCAGTACCAACAGAAAACGCCGGTCATGACGAACTGGCAGAGAAGCTTCTGCCACGGTTTGAAGCCTTCGGAGTGCTTCCGGACGACCTTGATGTAGTCATCGATGAAACCGACGATGGCAAATCCCAAAGTCAGAAGAAGGACCGGGAGCAGCGCCGGATAGCGGAATGCGAAGATCACGCAGACGATGACGAGCGCCGCAATGAAGGCAATGCCGCCCATCGTGGGCGTGCCCTGCTTCTTCAGATGTTCGGGATTGCCCTCCTCACGCACCTGCTGACCGAACTTCAGGCGTTTCAGAAGCGGGATCAGCACCGGACAAAGAACGGCACTCAGGATGAATGCAAGGAGCATCGGCAGAAATAATTCGAAGGTCATACTAAATTCCTCTGTTGTTTTATTCGTTTTCGGCATCCGCTACGGTGTCTTCGATCCACTGAACGGAACCGTCCGGATCGTCAATGAAGCTTTCGCCGTCTGCGGAATCCGAGTTTCCGGAGGAGTCACGAAGCTTGCTCCAATCGTAGGAATAAGCATCGTCCTCGGTCTCGGGATAGATATTGAAGTAACTGTACAGCTTGTCCAGGCAGTCATGTACGAGCTGCTGTGCGGGAACGGAGGAGGACTGGTCCTCGACATCCGGTTCGTCGACAACGACGTAGATCAAAAACTGCGGATCTTCCACCGGTACGACGCCGATGAAGGAGACGATGTACTTTCCGGTTCCTCGAGGCAGCTTCTCCGCCGCACCGGTCTTACCGGCCAGCGTGTAGCCCTCCTTCGGAGCGATGAGACACGCGGTACCCCTGGTCGTAACGTAGCGGAGCGCTTCCTTCATATATTCGGAGGTCTCTTCGCTGATGGTCCGGCGTACCAGCACCGGGTCGTTTTCCGCGACTACGTTGCCGTCGTTATCGGTAATGCGGGTCACCACATGCGGCTCGTAGTAATAACCGCCGTTGACCAGGGATGCGTAAGCGGCTGCGAACTGGGTCATTGTGACGTTGTAGCCCTGACCGAATGCGTTGGTGGCCATTTCAACGGCATGCAGATTTTCTTCTTTGTAGATCAGGCTTGCCGTGGAGGCTTCACCCGGAAGATCGATGCCCGTCTTCTGCCCCAGATTGAAGATCTCCTGGTATTTGCTGAAGATCTGCGGGCCGATGAGCTCGTTGATACGGACAAGCGCCACGTTGCAGGAACGGCCGAGCGCTTCCATCGGGGTCAGGTCGCCGCAAAGGTCCTCCTGGTGGCAATGGATCG
>DCHF01000022.1:61476-128899 GCA_002315555.1 Lachnospiraceae bacterium UBA1759
GGATCGAACCGTCGCAGTAGAAATGATCGTCTTCACCGATGATCTTCTCTTCGATGCCCGCAGCGATGGTCAGGCTCTTACCGGTGGAACCGGGCTCGAACGTGCCGCTGACCGCGTAATTCATCTGGACCTGCTGGGTCAGCGCTTCCAGCTGCTTTTCATAACTCATGCTTTCCAGCTGATCCGTTTTTCCGCGGAAGGCTTCCTGAAGCAGGAAGGTGGAGGCGGGATCGGCAAGCTCCTCTTCGGTGAACATGCCGGAGATATCGGAAGGATCGTTCAAATTAAAGTCCGTATCGCTCGCCATCGCGATGATCTCCCCGTTATTCGGATCCATCACCATGATGTTGACGCGCTTCGCTCCGATGTTCTCCATGAAGTCCGCAATGGTGTCCTGCAGCATTTCAGCCACATTCGCGTCGAGGGAGGTCTCGATGTTGAGGCCGTCGACCGCTGCGGTCACTTCACTTTTGATCACGCCGTTTTCATCGACGTAGCTGTAGGAACGGCCGTCGGTACCGTGCAGCGTGCTGTTGTAATAAAGCTCCAGTCCGAGGATACCGCTTGAAGTGTCCTCAACCGTATATCCTACCACTTTACTGAGCACATTGTCCAGTGGATACTCTCTTCGATATTCTTCTTCGAACCAGACGCCGGCCACGCGGACCTTGATCTTATCGTCTTCGTGTGCTTTGTTCCATGCGGTCTTTTCCGCATTGAACGCATCCACAAGGCTGTTCCAGACGTCGACCTGTTCTTCGGAGAGGATCGTATTTCCGCCAAAACGAAGGTAGGAGGAAGCGGTGTCCGAAAGAAACGCTTTCTTTAACTCCGTGGCTTCAATGCCAAAGGCCTCACTCATCAGGGAGACCGTCTTGTCCATCGAACCCGGATACATTTTTTCCGTTTCGGAAAGGACCTTCGGGTCCAGGATCAGGCGGTAGACTTTCTTGGAGGATGCAAGGATCGTGCCGTTTGCGTCGATGATGTTTCCGGGCCGCGCGGCGATGACCGTACCGCTCCCCGTAGCCTGCGAAAGCGCCTTATGATAATACTCGCTTCCCTTTGTCCGCACAAGTACTCCCGCACGAATAAGGCATATAATAAGTAAAAGACCGATCACCAGTAATAGGATGGCCAGTCTTTTAAATGTGTGGATCTTGTTTCTTTTTTTCTTAGTCATTGGGGATCACTCCGCTGTTCCGGACATATTCGCTGGCTTTTGCTTCATATGCGACGACCTGCTGTTTCTCGGGATTCTGCATTCCGAGGGTCTCCGTTGCGTATGCGTAGACCGCATCATAGTCGATACGTGCATTCTGTTCGTTTTCAAGAAGACCGTTGTCCTCGCGAAGGACCTGATACCGGCTCTCGAGCTTGCCGATGCTGGCGCGGATCTCACGGTTTTCCGAAAGCTGGTTCAGATAAAACAGACTCATAAAAAGCGCGGTGCAAACAGAAGCTGCGAGGACCGTGACCTGCAGAAACGAAAATCCCTTTGCTTCTTTTCTCTTTGCCGCGACCTTTTCTTCGACTCTCGCCTGTGCGTTCCGGACGTATTCTCTTTTCTCACGGCGGATCTCTTTCTCCGTTTTCTGCGGAGCGATCTCTCTGACAGCGTTTGAATATGCGCTTGTATGTGTCCGTCCGTTACCGTATGCCATGTCTGTTTCCTTCTTTCCCCTCTATCTTCTGAAAGGCCTTACGCCTTTTCGAAAATTCTCAGCTTTGCCGATTTTGACCGCGGATTTTCTTCCTGTTCTTCTTCCGAAGGAAGGATGGGCTTTCTCGTGATCACTTTGCCCTTTGATTTTTTACCGCACACACAGACCGGAAATTCCTTCGGGCAGGTGCACGGATCTTCCGCATCGCGGAAGGCATTTTTTACGATGCGGTCTTCCAGCGAATGGAAAGTGATGATTGCGATGCGCCCGCCTTCATCGAGCGCATCGATCATTCCGTTCAGGGAATCCTTCAACACATTGAGTTCACCGTTGAGTTCGATGCGGATGGCCTGAAAGGTCTGTTTGGCGGGATGACCGCCCTTCGCACGTACCTTTGCCGGAATTGCCTGCTTGATGATCTCCACGAGCTCGAAGGTCGTGTTTACAGGCGCCTGTTCCCTTGCACGTACGATGTGCTTTGCTATGTTCTTCGCAAAAGTATCTTCCCCGTAATCACGGATCATGCGGAAGAGTTCCATTTCCGAGTAGTTATTGACAATATCCCGTGCGGTGACCGGATTCCGCTGATCCATTCTCATATCGAGCGGTGCGTCCTCTCTGTAGGAAAAGCCGCGTTCCGGGTCGTCCAGCTGATGGGAGGAAACCCCCAGATCCAGGAGGATGCCGTTCACCTTGTCGATGCCGTGCAGGTTCAGGATCTCACGGAAGGATACGTAATTGCTCCGTTCGATGATCACGCGGTCGGAAAATTCCTTGAGCCGCTCTCCCGCTGCCGCGATGGCTTCCTCATCCTGATCGATGCCGATCAGCTTTCCGCCTTCCGTCAGGCGTTTTGCCACCTGATAGGAATGGCCGCCTCCTCCGAGCGTTCCGTCCACGTAGATGCCGTCCGGACGGATATTCAGTCCCTCGATGACTTCATCGAGAAGGATCGATCTATGCGAAAACTCCATGTATGCCTCCCTTACAGGTTCAGGCCGGAAAGGTCGTCCATCATGTCGTTTACGTCGATTTCCGCATTGTACTTGTTCCAGTTCTCGGCATCCCAGATCTCGGCGTGATCGTCAACGCCGACCAGTACGACTTCCTTGTTCAGAGAAGCGTATTCTCTTAAGTTTGCGGGAATCAGGATACGTCCCTGCTTGTCCACTTCCATCGTCATGCTGTTACCGAAGTAGAAACGGCGGAGACGTCTTGCGGGCTCACTGGAGATCTTCGGAAGCTCCTCGATCTTTTCGATAAAGCGTTCCCAGGCCTCCTTCGGGTAGACGGCCAGGCAGTAATCGAGGTTTTTCGTGATGATAAAGTCATCGCCGAGTTCCTCACGGAGACGTGCGGGAATGATAAGCCGGCCCTTCGGGTCCAATGAATGACTGTACGTTCCCATCAGCATGCTTATCACCACCTTTCTCCAAAATTTGCCACCACTTTATGGCACTTCCTCCCACAAACCTGTGAGTTCTACGATTATATTACTGTTTTTCGCCTAAAAAATCAAGCATTTTTCATCAATTTTTCAAGGATTTTTGCGGTTTTTTAAGTGGTGGTAGAAAGTGGAGGAAAAATTCCATTCCGGGGAGAAGCGTGGGAAACTCGATCGATGTTTTTCGATTTTGAGGTTGTTTTTACCGCAGCTCTATGCTATAATTTCAAGGATTATATGGAGAATTCTGCTTATAAGAAAGCAAGCTCTATCTGAACAAGGAGCATTTATGAAACTCGGCATCGTCGGTTTACCGAATGTAGGAAAAAGTACTTTATTTAATTCGCTTACAAAAGCAGGTGCGGAATCGGCCAATTACCCTTTCTGTACCATTGACCCGAATATCGGCATCGTACCGGTTCCGGATGAGCGTCTGAAGCTCCTCTCGGATCTCTACGATTCCCAGAAGATCACTCCCGCGGTCGTGGAGTTCGTGGACATTGCGGGGCTTGTCAAGGGCGCTTCCAAAGGTGAAGGCCTGGGCAACCAGTTCCTGGCAAACATCCGCGAGGTGGACGCCATCGTCCATGTGGTCCGCTGCTTCGATGATTCCAACATCATTCACGTGGACGGTTCCGTGGATCCGCTCCGTGACATCGAGACCATCGACCTCGAACTCATCTTCTCCGACCTCGAAGTTCTGGAGAAGCGTATCGCAAAGACAGGCAAGTCCGCCATGAACGATAAGGGCGCAAAAAAGGAGCTGGAAACGCTGAAGGCGTTAAAGGAGCTTCTTGAAAGCGGCAAGCCGGCAAAGGCTTACGAAGCGGCGGATGACGAGGAAGCGGATTTCGTCCACTCTCTCACTCTTCTCACGGACAAGCCGGTCATCTTCGCAGCCAATGTCACCGAGGATGATCTCGCATCGGACGGTGCGGAAAACGAATATGTTCAGGCTGTGCGCAGCTTCGCAAAGGAAGACGGTTCCGAAGTCTTCGTGATCTGCGCAAAGATCGAGGAAGAGATCGCAGAGCTGGACGATGAAGAAAAGATGATGTTCCTGGAGGACCTCGGACTTACCGAGTCCGGTCTGGACAAGCTGATCAAGGCCAGCTATTCGATCCTGGACCTGATGAGTTATCTGACCGCCGGTGAAAAGGAGACCCGCGCATGGACCATCCGCAAGGGTACCAAGGCACCGCAGGCCGCAGGTAAGATCCATACCGACTTCGAACGCGGCTTCATCAAAGCGGAGGTCATCAATTACAAGGATCTTCTGGAGTGCGGTTCCAATGCGGCCGCCCGTGAAAAGGGCCTGGTCCGCATCGAGGGTAAAGAATATGTCATGCAGGACGGAGACGTCGTCGTCTTCCGTTTCAATGTATAAGGAGGAATTATGGCAGAAGAAATGATCCGTCCGGATATGGAGGAAGATCTGACCATTACGCTTTCGCTGGAAGACGGAGACATCGAGTGTGAAGTGATCACCACGCTGGAGGCCGGTGAGAATTCCTATATCGTCGTCACGCCCGTTGACGGTATGTACCGCGGCGAGGAAGTTGATTACTGGATCTACCGCTACCATGTGGAGGATGACGAGCCGGTGCTGGAAAGCATCATGAGCGATCAGGAATACGAAGACGTTATGGATGCGTATGAAGAATTCCTGGACACGCTTGACTTTGAGGCGCTGCTGGGCAGCGATGAAGAGTGAGTTCAGTCTGAAGCCAGGCTTTCAGGCATAGTTTCGGACTTAATTATCAAAAGAGGAGCATATATGAAAAAACACTTCAGAAAATCTGCTGCTTTACTTCTTGCAGCAGCCATGGTATTCAGCCTGAATCTGAACGGATTTGCGGCTGAAGAAGATCCCGCCGCTGAAAATGCCGAGCTTCTTGCGGCTCCGGCCGAGGACGGTGAAACGGCAGCCGAAGATGCGGCCGTTGAGGATACCGCGGTAGAAGAAACCGCCACTGCGGCTGTCACCGCTTCCGACGAACTGAACGTCACGCGCGGCACGGTCGTATCCAACATTTTCTCTTACGGACAGTCCCTTTCCGGCATGACGGCGGATGAAGCCGTGAAGATCGCAAGCGAGTCCATGAAGAACCTGATGGGCGCAGCGATCCGTATCAAATCCGAAGACACCGGCGCGGAATACAAGACCTCCGCTTCCGACCTCGGGATCTCCTGGGATGAAGAAGCCGTGACCGCTCAGATCGAGGCCGCTGTTCTGGACGGCAACATCGTGGATCGTTACAAAATGGCCAAGGATTATCAGGCTGCTCCGGTATCCGTCGATACCAAGACCGTCTGTGATGAAAAGAAGATCCTGAACACACTGACCGAGGCGATCGCCGAATGGGAAAGCACTCCGGTCAATGCGGAGATCTCCGCTCTTACCGGCGAGCTCGTTGTCACCCCGGGACACAACGGCTGCACCTATGACCTGACCAAGGGCGTCCATGAATTCGTTCAGGATGTGTATGCCGGAAATATCGACAGCAAAAAGTATGAGATCGATCCCGCAGAGTCCGTTACCGAGCCGGAATTTACCACGGAACGTCTTCAGGGCTGGTCCATCATCGGTAAGTACACCACCGAGTACGCGATCCCGAGAACCGAAGTTCTCAAGAACCGTGAGCAGAACTTAAAGCGCGGTATCGAAATGCTGACCGGACGCACCTTTGCTCCGGGTGAGACTGTTTCCGCACTGAACCTGTACGGCGATGTCACCTACGATAACGGCTACCGCCCCGCCGGCACCTACATTTCCGGCGGCCATCAGGATGAGCTGGGCGGCGGTCTGTGCCAGGTCACCACGACGCTTTACAATGCCGTCATTCTTGCGGAGCTGGACATTGCATACCGTCATAACCACTCTTACCTTGTAAACTACATTCCGCCGGGACTGGACGCCATGGTATATCCGCAGGGCGGTTCCGACTTCAAGTTCGTGAACTCCACCTCCGATTACATCAAGCTGGAAGGTTCCATCGACCTGGATACGGAATTCATCCATATCTGGATCATCGGTAAGGAAGATCACACGGCAGACCACAGCGTCCGTTATGAATCCGAGCTTCTTTCCGTTATTCCGGCAACCATCACCCGTGTTGAAGATGGGTCCATCCCCACCGGTTGGCGCTCCACCAAGTTCGTCAAGCAGAGTGACCCGATCAACGGTGCAACCGCACGTGTCTGGAAGATCACCACGGATAACGGTGTAGAGACCAGAACGCTCTTCACGAACACCGACACCTACAAGCCCATGAACGCAACGATCAGCATGGCTCCGGACGTCGATGTCGTNNNACAAGCCGATGAACTGCACCATTAATGAGGCACCGGATGTTAACGTTACCGTTACCATCAATAACTCACTGGATGCATACTACACCAGCCTGTCTACCACCTTCCTGGACGGTACTCCGGTCGGCGGTGTCAATCCGGCTACCTGGACCAAGGAACAGCGTGCTTCCTTCAACTCCAACATGAATTCACTTCTGCAGGCCAAGGGTTACTCCTGGCCGGATACCGGAAGCAGCTTCTCCTTTGACGGTACTGTGCTGATCAAGGATCAGATGCCGAAGGAAGACTCTTCTACCGATTCCGGTAGCGACGGCGGTTCCGACAGCGGTTCCGACAGCGGAAGCGATTCCGAAGGCGGCAATGATTGATCAAAATCAGCCCGTTTTACGCACTTAAGTATTAAAAATACAAACATATGAAAACACCCCGATAACCAGGTTATCGGGGTGTTTTTTGTGTTCAGAGAAGCCGCTGTGCGCTTCTGCTATTCGATTTTTAATCCGCGCATTTTTCCTTTGCTGCTTCACGGTACATCGCTGCCACCTGTTCGTTCCGGGCCGGAATGCTGATGTAGTCCGGATTGAAATAATCCATGTAGGACAGGTTCGGGTTGTAGTAGGGATCGGTATACGCATCCGCCATGTCATAGCGGTTGATGGCCCATTTGTCGTTCAGGTTGCGGGATTCCTTGCTGAAGCGTACGAACTTCTCCGGCGTGTTCTCCTCGCCGCGGGACTTGGACTCGTAATGGTACAGCTTGGCTTCCGCATCGTAAACGATCAGATAACCCTTTTCGCGGACCTTCAGGCAGAAGTCCACATCATTGAATGCGACCTCGAAGGTTTCATCAAGACCGTCGACCTCTTCGTACACGCTGCGCCGCACCATAAAGCAGGCCGCAGTAACCGCGGAAACGTCCTGCGTGGTGATCGCACGGCAGAAATAACCGGGCGCGCTATCCGGAAGTCCCTTGAACATATGGCAGGCCAGACCGCCGGCACCCAGAAGAACGCCCGCATGCTGGATCGTGTTGTCGTTGTACAGAAGCTTAACGCCAACAATGCCCACCTCCGGCCGCATCGCGTAACCAAGCATGCTTTCAAACAGATTTGCGGAAATGACTTCCACATCGTTGTTCAGGAGCATGATGTATTCGCCCTTCGCGTATTTAAAACCGAAGTTGTTGATCGCGGAGAAATTGAAGCCTCCTTCGTAATACACGACCTTCAGGTTCGGGTACTTCTTCTCCGCCTCTTTGTAATAGGCGAACGTGACCTCATCGGTACTGTTGTTCTCGATGACGATGACTTCGAAATTCTTATATGTACACTTATTGTACAGGGAATTCAGTGCGATCTCCAGGTCGTCCGTATGGTCCTTGTTCGGAATCAGAACGGAAACGAGCGGGGATTCCTCGAGGACGTACTCGGACACATACCAGCCGCCCACCTGCCCCGGCACCGCACCGGCATAATAGCCGATGCGCTCATAATGCGCGTTGATGGCCCGCGCGCCGGCATCCATCGCATAGGACTTGTTGCCGTGCGACTGTGCCGTGGACTGGCCGTAGGAACGCCAGTGGTACAGGATCCGGGCGATGTGTCCCACGTGCTTCGTCTTTTCCACACAGCGCAGAATAAAGTCGAAATCCTGGGCGCCGTCAAAATCGGAACGCCAGCCGCCCACCTCGTCCGCAATGCTCTTCCGCACCGCGAGGAAATGGCACATATAGTTGTTGCAGCGCAGCATGTCGATGTTGAAATCGGACTTGAAATGCGGGAAGAAGAAATAATCCGAACGGTTCGTGATCTTGTCTTCGTCACTGTACAGCATGTCTGTTTCCGGATGCTCGTTCACGTATTTCACATAACAGTACAGCGCATCCGGCTCGATCATGTCGTCATGGTCCAGCATCGCGATGAAATCGCCGTCCGCCATCTCAAGCGCTGCATTCGTATTGCCCGCAATACCCAGGTTTTCATCCAGATTCCGCACCTTCACACGCGGATCCACGGCCTGCCAGTATTTCAGACGGTTCGCGACCTTGTCGTTCAACATGTTGGCATTGACAATGCAAAGCTCCAGATTGGAATAGCTCTGTTTCAGAACGGAGCCGATCATATCGTCCAGGTACGCGTCCGGCGTATTAAACACCGGCACCAGGATACTGAACTTCGGCATATAGTCGAATACTTCCTTCTTCTGCTCCGCGAGCTCGAGCGCACTTGCACGGTACGCCTGGAACCAGGCAGCATACTTGTGGTCGTTCCGCTTGATCACCTTGTTGGCTACACGGCCGGCCGCGTGACGGAGGTCCAGATACTTCTCCTTCGCTTTTTTGGCCGTTTTCCGGAGCTTCAGGATCCGGCCGTTGAGCGGATAGTTCCGGGTCTCCACAACGGTATCTCCGGCCTTTTCAAGTGCCTGAAGGGTGATCGTGACGTTCTTCTCATACGGCACCTCGATATACATGCCGAGGTCATCCTTTCCCGGATCGCGGAACAGCGCGTAGCCGATGTCCGGCCGGCAGTTCCACCAGACCTTGATGGGGATCTCGGAGCCATCGGGCCCAAAGGCCTTATACTCCATCCGATGGGTCACGTCCGAACCGGCCCCCCATCCGATGATATTCATTTTGTTTCCGCGCACATACGCGCTGTCGATGCAAAGACGCATAAATTCTCCCGATTCTGCCGATGAAGCTTCGGCGTTTGATCATTCCGCGGTGCTGCCGGCATTCTTCCGGACTGCGGTGCGTTTACGACCGCCCGGACCGCATGCACTTATGTTACGGAAGCAGATAGGATCCGCGCTTCAGTGAGAGGTTATCGTTGTAATACGGGTCACGCTTGAGACGGTCCGCCCAGCGCTTTCGAAGAAGCGCCATCTCGCCGTCCAAACGGGCACGCTTCTCTTCCGTGTCCTCATAGCCGCGGGACTTGGATTCATAGTGATAAAGCTCGGCAAAGGCATCGTAGACGACGGACTTTCCGGCAGCCTCCGCCTTCAGGCAGTAATCCACATCGTTGTATGCGACCGTGAATTCCTCGGTCATTCCACCCAGTTTTTCATACAGCGCCCGCGGGGTCATCAGACAAGCGCCCGTGACGGCGGAAACATTGCAGGACGATACCAGACGGCCCATATAACCGGGCTCCTCCACGGACATGCCGAGGCAGATGTGGATGACGCGGTCCTCTACCGCCGCAATGACGCCGGCATGCTGGATCGTGTCATCGCCGTACAGAAGCTTGGCACCGACCACGCCGTTCTCCGGCATACCGCAGTAGAACACCAGGCTTTCGATGAAGTCCGGACTGATGACTTCGGTATCGTTGTTCAAAAGGAGCAGATACTCACCCTTCGCGGACTGTGCGCCGAAGTTATTGATCTTTGCGTAATTGAAAGAGCCCTTATAATACACGGTCCGGATGCGGATGTCGCGTGCTTCGAGCGCCTTATAGCATTCCATGATCTCTTCCGTTTCGCTGTTGTTTTCAATAATGATGATCTCGTAATTCTCATACGTGGACTTTTGCAGAATGGATTCCACACAGCGAAGAAGGTCCTCCTTATGATCCTTGTTCGGGATCAGAATGGACACAAGCGGTTTCCCGGAAAGCACCGGCTTCGTAATGTAACGGCCGGAGAATTTGGACGGCTCCATCTCCACCGTATAGCCGCTCCGCGCGTAGGAATCGCGGATGGCGCGGGCACCGGCATCGATGGCATAGGTCTTGGCCTGCATACCGCCGGACGTGGACGCCGCGTGGATGCGCCAATTGTAAAGGATCCTAGAGATATGGACGACCTCACCGCCCTCCTCCATGTTTTCCACACACCGGAGCGTGAAATCAAAGTCCTGTGCGCCATCGTAAGCCTTCCGCTCACCGCCCACCCTGCGGGCCAGCGCAGTCTTGATCATGATGAGATGGCAGATATAATTATCCGAATGCAGTCTCGCAAGGCTGAAATCCGGTTTGAAATGCGGGGTCAGATGCGCACCGGTCTCATCGTCGATCTTGTCTTCGTCGCTATAGATGAGTTCAGCCTTCGGGTGCTCGTTCATGGCCTTTACGAATTCATACAGCGCATCCGGCTCATACAGGTCGTCCTGATCGAGAAGCGCGATCCATTCGCCGTCCGCAATGGCCAGGCAGGCATTCGTGTTTTCTGAGATACCGTCGTTCTTTTCAAGGACTGTACACTTGATGCGGGAATCCTCTTTGACCAGTTCGTTAAGACGGCCGGATACGACCTCGTTCTCCCTGCAGCCGTTTGCAAAGCAGAGCTGCCAGTTACCGTAGGTCTGGTTCTGTACAGACGATACCATCGCCTCAAACTGATCCATTTTGGGGTTATAGACCGGAACCAGGACCGAGATCAGCGGTTCGCACGTAAAATGTGCTTCCCGTTGTGCCCTCAGTTCCTTTTTGGTGGCTTTATGGTTCTGATACCACTCGTTGTAACGCATGTCCTCGGGCTGAAGATCGCCGTATTTTTTGCGCAGAATAAAGCCCTGCTTATCCTTGGAGCGGATGAAACTGAGGATCGAATTCTGATGACGGTACAGTTTGCGGAGCTCGATGCGGATCTCCTCTCCCGGCGCGTCCTTCCGGTAAGCGTGAAGGAACGCTTCCGATGACGTGTCCATGCTGCCGTGCATCAGGAAGCCGTACTCTTCCTCACCGCGCTTCTGATACAGGTATTCGTTCACGTCCTGACGAACCGTGGTCTCCGTGATCATTTCCGCACGGGTACCGTCGGCCGTAAGAATCTCCACGACCGTTTCCGCCCCCTGCTCGGTCGGCGCCGCCCAGCCGCGTACGTTGACTCTTCCTCTGTCAAAATAAAGATAATCGATACAGTACTGCATATCAGTTTTCGTTCTTTCTCTCCAATTTCAGGTAATGCTCCGGAAGGGATTCCGGCAGATACAGATACTTTCTCCCGAGGGTGTTGCCGGCCTTCATGGCCGTCTTGATGAGTAAAAGGCGAAGGACCGCAAGCGGTTTTCCCTTGGATTTTAAAATACTTTTAGCGATCCGGGTCCGGCTTTCGATGTAATCCGCGGTGTCCGGCCAAACCGCGGGGCCCGCGTCCTCCGGGATGCGGCAGCCTGCCATCGGAATGTTGTAGCCGAAGTACTGAATATTGTATTTCTCACTCACACCAAGTAAGAAATATCTGCGGAACTCCCGGCCGATGCCGGTCTTATTCGTCACATCGACCGCGGCCTCCGGCACGTAGGCGATGCGGGCACCGCCGTAAAGCGCACGTGCGGTCCATACAAGAACTTCCGTCCGAAATGCATCATGGAAAAACATACCGTATGTTTCAAACGCGCTCATGCGGTACAGAGTGCAGCAGTTCCGGTTCAGAAGAACATTTGCCTTTCCCTCCAGATACATCGTGTGGATGTCCTTCACACAGGGCTCATCGGAAAAGTCCGCCTTGAGAAGTGCTTTCATTACACGGTCCTTTCCGTGTCCGCGCACCTTTCCGACAGCAGCCGCAACGGACGGATCCTGCAAAGCCTCCAGCAGGACCTCCTGTGTATTCTCATCCGGTTCCTCCGCGCCGCAGACCATCAACACATACGGGGTCTTCACTTCGCGTACCGCTTTATTCAGTTCCGCCGCCGATCTTCTGTCCGCGTTAAAAACAACACTGATCTCCGATTTCATATTCCACCTTATGCGGTACCGATACCGCTCAAATTGCTTTACAATATACCACAGATAGTGTATCATAGTAAATAATGAAAGTCAAATGCGGTGCCCCCTTTATGCACCGCTTATTTAAAGGAGTTTCGAATGAGCAAGTATACCGTGATCTACAACCCGCTCGCCGGCAACGGAAGCGGAAAAGCCACCGCGGAGACCATTCACGCAGCCTTCCCGGAGGATACCTTCCGTTTTGAAGACATTACGAAGATCGAAGATCCGAACGCCTTCCTCGCTGCCCTTCCGGCCGATGAGAAGCCGCTTTACACCGGTGGTGACGGCACGCTGAACCGTCTGGCAAACACCGTGGATTTTGATACGCTGGACCGCGAGGTCTACTATTATCCGGCGGGTACCGGAAACGATTTCATGAATGATGTCCGCGAAAAAGAAGGAAACGGTATCTTCTGCATCAACAAATACATGAAGAGCCTTCCGGTCGTGACCGTAAACGGACAGACCTGCAAAGTACTGAACGGCGTGGGCTTTGGCATCGACGGTTACTGCTGCGAAGTCGGCGACAAGATGAAAGAGACCTCCGACAAGCCGGTCAATTACACCGCCATCGCCATCAAGGGTCTGCTCTTCTACTTCAAGCCCGTAAATGCCGAGGTCACGGTGGATGGCGTGACGCACACTTATAAAAAGGCGTGGCTCGCTCCGACCATGAACGGCCGTTTCTACGGCGGCGGTATGAACGCCACCCCGAACCAGGACCGTCTGGATCCGACCGGCACGCTTTCCACGCTTGTCATGTACGGTTCCGGCAAGCTCCACACGCTCATGGTCTTCCCGAACATTTTCAAGGGAACTCATGTGGACCACAAGGAATGCGTGGAAGTTCTGACCGGAAAGAACATTACCGTCCGCTTCGATGCTCCCACTGCGCTTCAGATCGACGGTGAAACGATCTCGGGTGTGACCGAATATACGATGACTTCAACAAGAGCCTGAGAAAGGATTATTACCCTGATGGATTATCAGATTTTTATGGACGTATCCGGTGATGTGGATCCGGTCCTTGCGAAAGAAGAAAACATCGGCTGCGTGCCGATGCAGTACACGGTCGGTGAGGAAATGCATACGAGCTACGGACCGGAGACCCGCGAATTCATGAAAGTCTTTTACGACGGCCAGCGGAACGGCGACCTGACGCAGACCACGCAGATCACTCCCTTCAACTATACCGAGTTTTTCACCCCGTATCTGAAAAAAGGGATCGACTGCCTGTACATTTGCCTGTCAAGCGGTCTTTCCTCCACGTATCAGTCCGCACTGCTCGCCGCTTCCGAACTCGGTGACGATTTTCCGGACGCCCGCCTCGTCGTCCTGGACTCCAGGTCCGCGACCGCAGGCATCGGCCTCGTGCTGGAGCGTGCCGTAAAAAACAAAAAGGCCGGCCTGACCATCGATGAAAACTTTGTCGCCCTGGAAGAGACCGTAAAGAAGCTGAAGATCAAATTTATGGTCCAGAACCTGACCTATCTCCGTCGCGGCGGACGTGTCGGTGCCGCGGCCGCGACCGTTGCCAACGTGCTCGATATCAAGCCGATCCTGGAGATCAACGAAGAAGGAAAGCTCGTTACCATCAATAAAAAGCGCGGCAACAAGCAGACCCTGAATACACTCCTTCAGTATTTTGAGGATGAGCGGAGCTTTGAAGATAACGGCGATCCGATCTACATTGTAGACTCCGACTCTCCGGAATTCTCCGATTATCTTTATGACGAGGTCCGGAAGCGCTGTCCGAACCACGAGATCAAGCGCACTTCCCTGTCACCGATCATCGGTGCACATACGGGCCCGGGACTCGGTGCCGTATGTCATATCGGAAAATAAAAAACACAAAAAAGCTCCGGGCATCCATCCGATGCCCGGAGCTTTTTGTTTCAGCAGTTTCAATTCTTATTCGATCCCGCTTGATGCCTGTCTTCAGCGCTTCTCTTCCCCGGATTCCCGGAAGAACAGATGATCAGCCGTTCGGTCTCGATCATCACTTTAACAGCTCTGCCATTTCCGCCATCAGATCCGGAATCTTAATGGACTGCGGGCAAGCTGCTTCGCAAGCACCGCAGCCGATGCAATCGGCCGGTGTGCCCTCGGACTCGATGTTCTTTGCCGCATTCAGTTCATGCTGGCCGTTTACTTTGTATGCGTTGTAGACCTTCAGGTATTCCGGAATGTTGATCTGGACCGGGCAGCCCTCGGTGCAGTAGCGGCAGCCGGTACACGGAACGACCATGGAAGAACGGAACAGCTCGCAAGCCTTCATCAGGATCGCCATATCCTCTTCATTCAGACCGTCCTCTACGGAGAAGGTATTTAAGTTGTCGGTGATCTGCTCCATGGAGCTCATGCCGCTTAAGATGACCTTGACATTCGGAAGGCTCTTAACGAAACGCAGTGCCCAGGAAGAAATGCTCCAATCCGGATGCGCTGCCTTCAGAACAGCTTCCGCTTCCGGAGTCAGGGAGGACAGACGGCCGCCGCGGACCGGCTCCATAACGACGATCGGAATATTTCTCTCGGTCAGGATCTCGTACTCTTCCTTAGCGGTACCGTATACCCAGTCATAGTAGTTCAGCTGGATCTGCGCGAAGTCCCACTTACGTGCATCCGCGTAACGTCTCAGAACGTCCGTGCTTGCATGGCTGGAGAAGCCGAGGTATGTGATCTTGCCCTCTTCCTTCTTCTGTTCGAAGTACGGGATCGCACCGCTCTCGAGATAGGTGTCGATGTTATTGTCTAACAGGCAGTGCAGCAGATAGAAATCGATGTGATCGGTCTGCAGTCTTCTCAAAGACTCTGCGAAAACGGCTTCGTAATCCGGATTGGAACCGATATGGAACTTGGATGCCAGATAGAAGCTGTCTCTGTCATGCTTGGTCATGCATGCACCGAGGCACTCTTCGGAGCCGGTGTATACATACGCCGTATCAAAATAGTTGATACCGTTTGCAAGCGCGTTGTCGATGATCTCATGTGCCTTCACATAATCGATCGGGGAACCCGGTACGCCCGGCTCCACTGCCGGAAGACGCATATTGCCCATGCCGAGGCCGGATACCTTAATGTTCTGAAACTCTTTGTAAATCATGATGTAGATCCCTTTCGTGTGTAATGTACCTTCCCATGCTTCCTGCATGGCAAACGGACCATGAACGGATATTCATTACCATTTCCTGTATCATATAATAATACCGTTCATTATTCAATCCCGGTTACAGAATAATTTCTTTACGTGTCACGCCGGTGCGGTCGCCGGTGACAGTCAGCGTAAGCTTTGCGCCTTCCTCGCCGCGGACGATCCAGGTGAGCTTTTTCTCCATCGGCTTTGTGGGGAAAGTCGTGGCCGGAAGGCCCCATCCCATGTAGCCCTGATTGCCGTAGCCCGCCAGGTGGCCGAACTTCGCTTCCTTCGCGCCTTCGATGACTTCCGCACCGGAGATGTCCGCCGTCATTTCCTTCATACGGACATCCTTTAATGCCTGATTGAAGATATATGTCGGCAGGAAGCCGCGGTTTCCGATGACAGCCGTTACGCGGTACAGGCCATCGGCCAGCTTTTCCGCTTCCGCCTTTTCAATGACGATGCGCGGGAACGCCTTTACGGCGCGCAGCATGAACCGCACATGCTTTACGATATCCTCCTCAAGGAAGGATACCGGCGGGTTCTGGAACAGGAACTTCGTATTGATGCCGCCGATCTCCACCTCGCCGAGCTGCGGATGCGCGTATGCGGTCCAGGGCATGAAGCCCTCTCCCTTCGCGACATTTTCATCGATCCACTTGAGAAGCTTGTACTCTTCATCGCTTCTCTCTTCCTCGGTCTCATCCTCCTTGGGCGGGAAGCAGGCCTTGACGCCGGCACGCGCCTCCACGTCCCAGCATTCGATGGTGAACGCCGGAATACCGATGATGAAGTGGCAGAAGTCATCGAAGCCGCCGTATGTCGCGGGATCGGACGGAATGCCGAAGTCGTCATAAACGTTTAACAGCGGGTAGCCGGTCTCTTCGGCGCCCATCCGGCCGATGGCCTTGTAAAGCTCCATGTCTTCCCGGTCCGCCTGCTTTGCGGAGATATAGCCCGGGGTGTACAGGACCATACCGCCGTGTGTGTGCATGTCGATGCAGGTGCAGAGTTGATCACGGTGCGCAAGCAGCCACTTGGAATTGGCCTGCGTCTCCGGATTGCAGAGTGATGTCTCGCCCGCGCCGCGCTGTTCCCATTCCGGCTTCCAGCCCACGGGGTAATTGCGGTTGAAATCGTAGCTGTACCTGGCCGGAGCCGGCTTGATACTGATACCGTCGTAATCGATGATCTCACCTTCGGTATAGAGGTCGTAGAAATCTCCGTCCACATCATCCGGGAGGCGCTTCGTCATAAGACGGTCATCCTTCTCCGATTTTTTCCACATGCCGTACGGTGTCTTCACGCGCATCGTGCGGATTGCACCGTCGCCGTCCAGGTCACGCGGCTGAAGGCCGGGCATTTCCTGCGTAAACGGATACGGGCGCTTGCTGCTTCTTAAGCTCTCCGGGGTGGTCAGATAATGCTCGGAGCCGTCCGGGGACACGCGCGGAAGCATATAGAAGGTATTCTTCTCAAGGAGCTTTGCGATCTCCTCATCATCGGTGTTGGAAAGCAGCGTATCCAGGAGCAGCATGACGGACATGGAACCGGTGACTTCGCCGGCGTGGATGTTGCCCTCCGTGTAGAAGGCCGGCTTTTCCGTAAAATCGCCGGTACGGGTATCGGTAACTGCCATAATATAGATGCTGCGGCCCTCATAGGTCGTGCCGATGGTCTCAAGCTTCGTGTACGCCGGATACTTTTCCGCCCAGTCCTTCAGGATCTGCTCGATCTCCGCATACAGATAGTAATGATCGTACTGATAGGTGTGTTTCATTACGTTCTCCTTTATACTTCCTGTTATTTCTTGCACAAAAACGTTTACAGCCCGTTCAGGCGTCGATTTCCAACGTTTTAAAGACTTCCGGCAGCATTTCCGCCATATCGGTCGGCAGCATGCAGCGCATGGTAAAACGCTCTTTAGCGAGGTCTCCGGCCATGCCGTGGATGAACGCACCGGAAAAAGCCGCCGTGAAGCCATCCTCCCCCTGCGCCATCAGCGCGCCGATGATCCCGGTCAGCGTGTCTCCGGAACCGGCCCGCGCCATACCGGCGTTACCCGTCGGATTTCGGTGTGTTTCGTATCCCTCTTTCACGACCAGCGTTTCCGGGCCCTTTAAAAGCACCGCTGCGTTGTAACGCGCTGCCGCCGTTTCCGCCGCCTGCAAACGGTCCGCTTCCACTTCGCGTCCGGTCATCCCGAGGAGCCTTCCCATCTCACCGCTGTGCGGTGTCAGGACGATATCCCCGCTCTTTAACAGTTCCTTTTCAAACGCGATGCCCGCCACGTGATTCAGTCCGTCCGCGTCGATGAGAAGCGGCTTGCCGCATTGCTCAAACACGATCGGACACACCCGGTCCTTCAGTTCGCCGAGCCCGCATCCGATGGCCACCGCATCCGCCTTTTCAATACCGGCGGTAAACACCTTCCGCATGCTCTTCACATCGTCCGGGTCATAAATGCTCGAGACCGCTTCCGGGAGCGCCGCTGTAACGACCGGATAGATCGCCTCCGGCATCGCGATGTCCAGAAAGCCCACACCACACCGGAGTGCCGCGCGCCCGGCCATAATTGCCGCACCGGCCATACCCTTTGAGCCGGCCACCAAAAACAGACGTCCGCGATTGAATTTATGAAACTGTTTTTCGATAACGGGAAGCGCTTCCCGCACTTCCTTTTCCGTCGTAATGATCATGTAAAATCCTTAAGCTCTTTGATAAAACGTGCCACCGGGAAACCGATGATGTTGTCGCGGTCGCCTTCAAACCGGTCAATGTACTTTCCGAACCCGCCCTGGATCTTATAGGATCCCGCGGCATCCATACACTCGCCCGTCTCCACATACGCGCGGATCTCTTCCTCGGTCATCGGCACCACATGCACATCGGTGCACTCATAAAAATACTTTTCTTCGGCCGTTCCGTCCTTCATGCGGACCAATGCCACACCGGTATACACCTGATGCGCTCTTCCCTGAAAGGACGTGATCATCCGCACCGCTTCCTCCGGATCCGCCGGTTTTCCGAGGATCGTATCATCCACTGCGACAATCGTATCCGCACCGATGACGATGCAGTCCTCCGTGACCTTCCGCGCCACATCACGGGCCTTCAGAAGTGCCAGCTCGCAAACCACGTCACAGGGCTTTACCGAGGAATAATGCTCCTCGCAGTGACTGACAAGGATCTCAAATGTAAATCCGGCCGCCGTAAGAAGCTCTTTTCTTCTCGGAGAGCCGGATGCCAATATCAGTTTTTCCATGAAACGTTTTCCTTTATCTGCCACATCAGCCGGAGGCGAGCCTCCGGCTGATGAATGCTTCTACCTTGCTCAGGCTTCCTTCAGGAATGCCGTGTAAGCTTTCTTTGCTTCGTAAATATCGGACTTGGAGCAGATCTCCCACGGTGCGTGCATGGACAGGACAGGAACGCCTGCGTCCAGGACTTCCATGCCGTACTTGGCGGAAATATAAGCGATGGTTCCGCCGCCGCCCTGATCCACACGGCCAAGCTCCGCCGTCTGGAAACGAACGCCGTTATCGTCCATGATGCGACGGACATCGGCCAGATATTCCGCGTTGGCATCGTTGGAGCCGGACTTGCCTCCACGGCCGGTGAACTTCATAAACAGCACGCCGTAGCCGAAGTATGCGGTATTCTTGCTTTCGTTGACGCTTGCGAAGTTCGGGTCGAATGCAGCGCCGACATCGGAAGAAAGCATACGGCAGTTCTTCAGGCAGCGACGAACGGCGATGTTGGAATCGATGCCCATCAGGTTCATGATCTCCGCAACCGTATTCTCAAAGAACATGGACTGTGCGCCGGTCGCGCCGATGGAGCCGACCTCTTCCTTATCCGTTAACAGGCATACGGATGTTCTCTTGCAGACACCTGCATCCAGAAGCCCCTTCAGGGACGTGAATGCACATACACGGTCATCCTGGCCGTAGCCGGCGACCATGGAACGGTCCAGACCGAAGTCACGGGCTTTACCCGCCGGAACCACTTCCAGCTCCGCGGACAGGAAATCGTCCTCTTCAATGCCGTACTCTTCCTTGAAGAATTTCAGCATCTGCGCCTTAACGGCATCCTTTTCCTCCCCGTCAAGCGGTTTGGAACCGATCATCAGGTTCAGATCTTCACCCTCGATGACCACGCTGGCTTTCTTCTGCATCTGATCCGCGGACAGGTGGATCAGAAGATCGGTAATGCCGAGGATCGGATCCTCATCTTTGTCGCCGATCTCCACATCGATGACGGTGCCGTCCTTCTTCACGATGACGCCGTACAGCGCAAGCGGAATGGTGACCCACTGATATTTCTTGATACCGCCGTAATAATGGGTGTCCAGATAAGCAAACTCATGATCCTCGTAAAGCGGGACCTGCTTGACATCCATGCGCGGGGAATCCACATGTGCGCCGAGGATGTTCATACCCTTTTCCAGCGGCTCCTCGCCGATGGTGAACAGCGCAAGCGTCTTCTTCATGCCGACGGCATAGATCTTATCGCCGGTCTTGACCGCAGTATTACTTGCGATCAGGGTTTCAAGATCCACATAGCCGGCTTCCTCCGCAAGGCGGACCGCTTCCGCGACCGCTCTTCTTTCCGTCTTACCGACACTGATATAATGCTTGTATTCTTCGTTCAGTTCCTTCAGTGCCTGAAGCTCAGTTTCATCGTAACCGAGCCATGCATTCTTCTTTTCCATAATCAGATCTCCCTTGTTTCATAGCGGAGCCACAGACGCTCCTCTTCGGTCAGGTACGGAGAGATCGTCTCCCATACCATCTTATGATAATCGTTTAATAACTGACGTTCCTTCCTGGTCATCGCATCGCGGTCCACCGCCTCAAGGTCGATGGGACAGAATGTGATGCACTGGAACCGCATGAACCGGCCGTATTCGGTCTCTTCCGCCTTGCGGCACAGAAGCTCGTTCTCGGTACGGATACCGAACTCGCCCTCCAGATATACGCCGGGCTCATCGGTCGTGATCATGCCGGCCTCCAGGACCGCACTGTCATTTCTTTCCGGCACATGACGCCAGCGGAATCCGTTCGGCGCCTCGTGGATGTTGAGGAGATAGCCCACGCCGTGGCCGGTGCCGCAGCGATAGTCCAGTCCCATTTCCCACAGCGGTCCACGCGCCAGAATATCCAGATTCTGACCGGTGCAGCCGTACTGGAACTTGGCGTTTGCAAGGTTCAGGCAGGAACGGAGAACGACCGTAAACAGTTCCTTCTGTTTGTCCGTAATGGGCCCCACGACGATGGTACGCGTAATGTCTGTGGAGCCTTCCAGATAATGTCCGCCGGAATCCACTAAAAGGAATCCCTCCGGCTTGATGACCGCTGCCGTCTCCGGCTCGGCCTTATAATGCATCATGGCGCCGTTTTCCTGATATGCGGAAATGGTATCGAAACTGATGTCCAGGAAATGATCCTGCTCACAGCGGAAATCCTCCAACTTATCGGCAGCGGTCGCCTCGGTCAGTTCACCGGAAGCTACGTTCTTCTTCAGCCAGTAGATCCACTTGGTCATGGCGATACCGTCCTTGATATGCGCAAGGATCGTGTTCTCCACTTCCACCGGATTCTTCACCGCCTTCATGGCGATGGTCGGATTCGGACGGTTCACGATCTCGTTCGCCTTGACGACGGAACGGTAGATCCGATAGTTGACCTTGCTCATATCCATCATGACGCGGCCCATGGACTTCTCCGCCATACGGTCGGCCATCATGTAGATATCATCGTAATCCGCAACGGATACGCGGTTCTTTGCCAGGTATTCCTTCATTTCGCTGTTCAGCACGTTCTGGTTGACGTACCAGATGCAGCCCTTCATCGTCATGACGAGGTAGGACAGAACGATCGGGAAATGGACGGCATCGTCACCGCGGACATTCAACAGCCAGGCGATGTCATCGAGCGATGTCATAATGAGAACATTCGCACGTTCCTTCTTCATGACCTCGCGCACGCGCTCCAGCTTGGAGGCGCAGCTTTCACCGGCATACTCTTCTTTTAAGATCCAGGCTTCCTTTGCGGAAAGTGCCGGACGCTCATCCCAAATGATGTCCACCAGGTCTTCGGACACATAGACACGTCCGCCGGCCTTTTCGGCGATCTTCTGAAGACGGATGCCCCATGCGGCGTTGATCACGCGGCCGTCAAAGCCGATCACGCCGTTTTCCGGAAGCATTTTTTCAATGAATTCATCCACAGTCGGAACACCCGGCTCGGCCATGCGGTAAAGATCGAAACCGCTGCCCTGCAGCTGCTTTTCCGCCTGGATGAAATAGCGGCCGTCCGTCCAGAGACCGGCGGTCTTCATCGTCACAACGGCAACGCCTGCGGAACCCGTAAAGCCGGTCATGTATTTCCGAGCCTTAAAGTATTCGCCTACATATTCGGACTCATGGAAATCCGCGGTGGGAATGACATAGATATCGATCTCACGTTCCATCATGAGGCCGCGCAGTGCGGTCAGTCTGTCACTGTTCATGAATCTTCCTCCTCCCGGGTGTAACCGGGTCTTATAAATTCAAACCAGTCACGTACTTCCTGCTCATGCCCGTTCGTTGTCGGGTAGTAAAAGCGGGAACCGACCAGTTCGTCCGGCAGATACTGCTGCTCCACATAGTGGTTCGGGTACAGGTGGGCGTATTTATAGTCCACACCGTGACCGAGCTTGGAGGCCGCCTTGTAATGGGCATCCTTCAGATGGTTCGGAAGGGTCTCCACCTTGGTCCGCTGTACCGCGTCCATGGCCGCGCCGATGGCGTTCGTGCAGGCATTGGACTTCGGGGCTGTGGCCACATAGATGGCCGCCTCGGAAAGGATGAGCTGCGCTTCCGGCATGCCGATGCGTTCGATGGCCTGCGACGCCGATGTGGCCACCACAAGGGCCATCGGGTCCGCATTTCCCACATCCTCAGCTGCGCAGATCATGATGCGCCGGGCGATGAACTTGATATCCTCCCCCGCTGTCAGCATCCGCGCGAGGTAATATACCGCCGCGTCCGGATCCGAGCCGCGCATACTCTTTATGAATGCGGAGATCGTATCGTAATGCTGATCTCCGTCTTTATCGTATTTTAAAACACGTTTCTGAATGCATTCCTGTGCGACCGTGATGTCAAAGTGGATCAGACCGTCTTCACTGCGGTCCGTGGTCAGAATACCGAGCTCCACCGCATTCAGTGCGCTTCTTGCGTCCCCGTTCGCCATATCGGCGATGAAATCCACGGCTTCCTCGGTCATCACGGCCTTGAAAGCTCCCATGCCGTTTTCCGTATCCGTCACGGCACGATGGATCAGCTCGCGGACATCGTCCTTGGTCAGCGGCTTCAGTTCAAAGATCACCGACCGCGAAAGAAGCGCCCCGTTCACTTCAAAATAGGGATTTTCCGTCGTCGCACCGATCAGGACGACCGTGCCGTCCTCCACAAACGGAAGCAGGTAATCCTGCTGCGATTTGTTGAAGCGGTGGATCTCGTCGATGAACAGAATGGTCCGCTTTCCGAACATCCGCTGGTTCTGCTTCGCCTTTTCCGTAGCCTCCTCCATGTCCTTTTTACCGGCCATGGTCGCATTCATCTGCAGAAACTCCGCGCTGGTCGTGTTGGCGATGACCTTCGCGATGGTCGTCTTTCCGGTCCCCGGAGGGCCGTAAAAGATCAGCGAGCTCAGCTTGTCCGCTTTGATCGCACGGTACAGAAGACTGTTCGTTGACAGGATATGCTTCTGCCCGACGATCTCATCCAGTTTTTTAGGTCTCAGCCTGGACGCAAGAGGAGACTCCTTTTTTGAAGAAGTCTCCTGCATCAGATCAAACAGATCCATTATTTGGCCTCAGTAAAGAAGGCGGTCATTGCTTCAAGGGCCGCAACCTCTTCCGGTCCGTTTGTTACGATCATTACATCGTCGCCGTAAGTCAGTCCGAGGGACATCAGTCCGATCAGGCTTCTTGCGTTGATCTTTCTGGAACCGTC
Organism: Lachnospiraceae bacterium UBA1759; assembly: GCA_002315555.1. Taxonomy (GTDB): domain Bacteria; phylum Bacillota; class Clostridia; order Lachnospirales; family Lachnospiraceae; genus UBA1267. Next base: position 84,755 of record DCHF01000022.1, read on the forward strand.
GATCAGGTTGATCGTCGTTTCAGAAGTGAACTTGGTTGCCGTCTGTACACATAACGGAATAACGTCTGCGTTCAGTCCGTCCGGAATTCCGATGGTTACAGTATTTGTTTTCATAATCTTTCCTCCTCTGCGATCTCATGAAGTTTTCGCAGTCTATGATTCACGCCCGATTTCCCCACGGGCGGGATCAACATTTCGCCGAGTTCAATGAGGGAGGCTTCCGGGTTTGCCAGCCGGAGCTCCGCGATCTCACGAAGCTGCACAGGAAGACTGTCAAGTCCGAGGTGTTCTTCAATGAACTCAATGTCCAGGATCTGGGCATGGGCCGCATTTACCGTCTTACCGATATTGGCGGTCTCACAGTTGACCTGACGGTTCAGGGTGTTTCTCACATCCTTCACGACAAGTACGTTTTCCATGTTCAGCATGGAAACATTGGCCTGGATCAGGGCCAGAAAATCCGCGATCTGATCTCCTTCTTTTAAGTATACCACAAAGTGGCCCTTACGTTCAACTGTTTTTGCACGGAGTTCGAACTTCCGGATCAGATCTTTTACTTTATTTGCAAGGGATTCCGTCTCACAGACGATCTCCAGATGATAGATCTTCTCGGGATCGCTGATGGATCCGCTTCTTAAGAAGAGTCCGCGGAGAAATGCCTTTTTGCAGCAGGTATGCTGCAGGATCTCCGCCTTTTCAAACGCCTTCTCCGGATCCAGAAACGCCTGGAGCTCCGCCTTCATGCAGTGCTCCTTGTGCGGGACGATCCCGGACAGTTCTTCTTTCACCATTGACGAAAATGACATATTAACTCCTGTTCCGTTCAAGATCGCGATGGATCATATTGCAGCCATAGGAACCGTCCTCCTTCAGCGCTTCGTAAAGACGGTTTCCGACGGACACGCTGCGATGCTTTCCGCCGGTACATCCGACCGCGATCACCAGCTGGTTCTTTTCCGCTTTCATGAACTGCGGGATCAGGAAACGGAACATGGAGACCAGCTTTTCCATGAATTCCTCCGCTTCCGGATTGTTCAGCACATAATCCTGAATGATCTTCTCGTTTCCGGTATGCGGTCGTAATTCGGGATCGTAATGGGGGTTCGGGAGGAACCGGACATCGATCACATAATCCGCTTCCTGCGGAACGCCGTTCTTATAACCGAAGGTCATGACCGTGACATTCAGGTTCCGGAAACTGCTGTGGTCTTCAAAAATGACCTTCAGGCGGTTTTGAAGATCACGCGTGAGAAGGAAGGACGAATCGATGACATAGTCCGCTTTTCTGCGCACCGGCTCCAGTTTTTCGCGTTCCAGATGAATGGCGGCTTCCAGACTTCCGGCCGTGTCATAGAGCGGATGCACGTGGCGGGATTCCTTGTAGCGCCGGATCAGACATTCGTCGCTCGCATCCATGTAGAGCATCTTGAACATTTTGTGCTTGTCAAAAAGCTGCTCCAGGGTCTCGAGCATCGTGTCGATGTTCTCGCCGCCGCGGATATCGATACCGAGCGCGATCTTATCGTGCGCCTCCTCGGAATTCAGCGTCAGTTCAAGAAAACGGTCCGCAAGCTTGACCGGCAGGTTGTCCACACAGAAAAATCCCATATCCTCCAGCATTTTAAACGCCGTTCCCTTACCGGAACCGCTTATGCCGGTCACAATGATCATCTCCATCAGAATTCTCCCAAAAGACGGACCTCGAGTTCCAGCTGTACACCGGAATTTTCAAGTACCGTTTTTTCCGTATGACGGATCACTTCCAGGATCTCTCCCGCAGTCGCACCGCCCTTGTTGACAACGAAGCCCGCGTGTTTTTCGGACACGGCCGCGGCTCCGATCGAAAAGCCCTTGAGCCCCGCTTCTTCGATCAGCGCGCCGGCAAAATAACCGGCGGGACGCTTGAAGGTGCTGCCCGCAGAGCCGTATTCCAGCGGCTGCTTGTCGCGTCTCCGCTGATTCAGTTCATCCATTTTGGCCTTGATCTCCGAAGGATCACCTTCGGAAAGGCCCATCGTCACCGAAAGAACGATGCACTCTTTCCCCATAAGCGCCGAGTGGCGGTAGGAAAGTCCCAGGGACGCAGGCTCCATTTCAAGAACGTCGCCGGCCCTGGTCAGAACGGTCGCCTTTTGCACCACGTCCTTCAGTTCGGAACCGTATGCGCCGGCATTCATGATCAGACCGCCGCCGATGGTTCCCGGGATCCCGGACGCAAATTCCAGTCCGGTGAGGCCCGCGCGAAGCGCTGCGTGTGCGACCTCCGGCATCATGGCGCCGCCCTCTGCGGTCAGCGTCGTACCGCATACCGTCACGCGGTTCAGGTTCTTCCGAAGCGTGATCACCGCGCCGCGATAGCCCCCGTCGCCGACCAGAAGATTGCTGCCCCGGCCCAGGATGAAGAACGGTGTACCGCTTGCCTTCAGGGCTTTAAGGACCGCTTTCAGGTCGTCGAGGTTTTCGGGGGTGATAAAAAGATCGGCAGGGCCGCCCGCGCCGAAGGTCGTGTGAAGCGCCATCGGCTCGTTTTCGAGGACATTCTCCTCCCCGGCGATCCTTTTAAGATCAATAGAAGATATCATCACTGTCATCTCCACGGTTTCTCAGGTTGTTCTGGACACGTTTGTAAAGCTCGTGTGCCGCGTTGTAGCCCATCTTCTTCTGACGGTGGTTAACGGCTGCTGACTCAACGATAACGGCCAGGTTGCGGCCGGGACGTACCGGCAGATGGTGGCAGACGACCTTGTTGCCCAGGTACTCGATGTACTGATCTTCCATACCCATGCGATCGTATTCCTTCTCGCTGGACCAGTCCTCGAGGTGCAGAACGAGGTCGATGGTCTGCGTGTTCTTAACACACTCGACACCGAACAGGGTCTTGACATCGATGATGCCGATACCGCGAAGCTCGATGAAATGACGGGTGATCTCCGGGGCGCTGCCGACGAGGGCATCGTCGGAGACCTTGCGGATCTCAACAACGTCATCGGAAACAAGGCGGTGACCGCGCTTGATCAGTTCGATGGCCGCTTCGGATTTACCGATACCGGATTCACCGGTGATGAGAACGCCTTCGCCGTAAACATCGACAAGTACGCCGTGGATCGTGATCATCGGCGCAAGCTGGACGTGCAGCCAGCGGATGACCTCAGCCGTCAGCATGGAGGTGGATTTTTCCGATACGAGGACCGGAACACCGCATTCCGCGGCGATGCGGACAAATTCATCGTCCGGCATCTTATTACGGCAGAAAATAATGGCGGGAACCTTCTGCTCCAGGAATTCGTGATAGATTCTGGAACGGAACTCCGGGTCCATCTGCTGCATGTAAACATACTCTACGAGTCCGACGATCTGTACGCGGGAGGTATCGAAATACTCCCAGAAACCGGTGAGCTGCAGTGACGGACGGTTGATATCCGGCACGGTGATAAAGTGCTCATCGAGATCTAATGAGATCGTGAGATTGGTCAGTTCCATCTTTTTTGCCAGCGTGCTTACTTTGACTCTGGGCTTGTCGGAATTTCTTCTCATGCGTGTTTCCCCTTGAAACTCATCTCATGGTGATGCCGGAAAGAAGGCGGCGGATCATGCTTTCTGCCTCCGGCTGTTTATCCTGTTCCACTCCGATCATGACCGCGGTGAAGAGCACCGCCCCGTCCGTTGCCTGTTTCAAGCAGGTAAAACGCAGGTTTCCGCCGTTTCCGGTCCGGTGGAGTATTTCACCTTCCGTGTCGGAATCTCCCGTATTTTCGCCGCTTTCCGCAGTCAGGACCAGGACGGAAGCCTCCCACTCCTCCGGATTGTCCGGATTCGGCAGCCAAAGGATCATGTATAGATCCTCTGCGTCCGTTTCCGCACGGAAGCCGTCCGGAACAAGCGCCGTGAACCGGCTGCACTCCGCTGTCATATGGTCGTTAAAACTCAATGTGTATTTGGATTCATCGCTCCGCACCTCTCCGGCGCCCTCGTCAATGTCCGAGATCATCCGACTCAGCCGCTTCAGCGTGTCCTCCATGTTTTTTTCAACGATGAGTTCACGTTCCGTCTTTTCCTCCGGGTCGAAGGAGACCGTGAGGCCGTCATCGTATATATCCGTAATTATGCCGCTTTCATCCTCCGTGAGGTCAAATGCGTATTCGTCCTCGAAACAGGAGGTCACCGAAAGGTCGTCGGAAAGGGCCTCCGTGCGGAAACCGCTTTGAGTCTCCGGCGTGAGGCGGTAATCCGCCGGTTCCTCTCCGGAAAAACGGAGGATGCCCTGAAACAGTGTCAGAAGGACCGTTTCCGGTTCCGGCACCATTTCCGTAAAGGAGCGGTCGTAGGCCATCGTCCAGGAACGCGGGCCGCTCTCCCGGAGCTCCAGAACGCCCTTTTCAAAAAGCGAAAGAAGGGTCATGCCGGTCACCGGTTTCTCCCCGGTGTCCTTTCCCGTAAAGCGAAGCTCGTCCATCGCCTCCAGGAAATAGTACAATCTGAGGTACGCTCTTGAGATCTCCTTGAGTCCGGAAACGATCTCCGCGTCATTTTTCAGTTCCGGTGAGAAACGGACACCCGTCACGTCATGTTTTTTTCCGTCAAAAGAGAGACCGTTCTCCCGGAGCGTGATGTACTTTTTCTGCATCACCCGGGTCACGATCCACAGTCCGTATTCTTTACGACTGTCCGTCTTGACGCTCATTCGTTGTTTTCTTCTTCCTTTTTCTTCTCTTCCTTCAGTTTTCTCAGATACTTGAGATCGTTTTTGGAAAGGTTGGCTTTACAAAGAAGATCCGGTCGGACCTCCAGTGTACGTTCGATGCGCTTTTCACGGCGCCATTTTTCAATGTTTGCGTGATGTCCGGAAAGCAGGATCTCCGGGACCTTGCGACCCATGAATTCCTCCGGACGGGTATACTGCGGATACTCGAGCAGGTTGTCGTGGAAACTTTCGATCTCCGCGCTGTCGCCGGAAAGAACGCCGGGAACCATGCGGGAAATGGCATCTATCATGACAAGGGAAGGCAGCTCGCCGCCGGTCAGTACATAATCGCCGATGGACACGCAGTCCGTCACGATCATCTCGATCACGCGCTCATCCACGCCCTCGTAATGGCCGCAGAGAAACACAAGGTCCTCTTCTTCCGCAAATTCGCGGGCCATCTGCTGATCGAACACCCGGCCCTGCGGGGTCAGGTAGACCACACGCGCCCGGTGGCCGATCTTTTCGGTCAGATCCTCATAACAGCGGTAAATGGGCTCGGCCTGCATCAGCATGCCGGCACCGCCGCCGTAGGGGTAATCGTCCACGTGGTGATGCTTCATATCCGTGGAATAATCACGGATATTCACTGCTTCCACAGAGATGATGCCCTTGTTTTCCGCACGCCCGAGAATACTCTGTGACGCGGCGCCCTGGATCAGCTCCGGAAAAAGTGTCATCACATGAAAATTCATGATCAGTCCTCCAGTCCGGGCATGACATATGCGCGGATCTTTCTTTCTTCAATATCGATGGAAAGGATGCAGTCCGGAATACGCGGTAAAAGGACTTCCTTTCCGTCCGGCCGTTTGACTTCAAAAACGTCGTTCGCGCCGGTCTGCAGGACATCGGTCAGCTCGCCGAGGATGGTGTCATCGTCACGGTAGACCGTGCAGCCGATCAGATCGGCGATGAAATACTGCCCTTCTTCAAGCGGTGACTGCGAGCGGTGGATCATGATGTCGGCCTGGCGCCAGGTCTCCGCCTCATCCATCGAATGGATGCCGGAAAGCTTTAAAATGGCCATACCCTTGAAGTATTTAACGCCCTCGATCTTCATGGGGGTGCGGCCCTTCTTCGTTTCAAGAAGGACGTCCTCCACCTGATTGAAACGGTCCGGATCATCCGTTGTCGGATAGACCTTGACTTCTCCTTTGATGCCGTGGGGCTGTGTAATAACGCCGATACGTAAATACTCGATCATGATTTCTTCCGTTCTGTCCGTGTTTTTCCAATGCTTAAAACTGATTATAGGGAACAAAGCACCGTTCCCGGTCTCCCGGGGCGCAGTATCCCTGTTCCCTATATAATATCAGTATTATTACTCGATGTCCACCATTACATGAACACCCTTGCGAATGCCGGCCGCTTTTACAACGGAACGGATCGCATTCGCGACCTTGCCCTGCTTACCAATGACCTTACCGATGTCCGCCTGCGCAACCTTCAGCGTAATGAGGGTTCCTTTTTCGCTGGTCTGTTCGGTAACGACCACCTGGTCCGGAGCATCAACAAGCGCCTTCGCAATCGTCTCTACCAGTTCCTTCAATTCGGTACCTCCTTATTGAATACGGTACGTCGAATTATTTCGTGATACCGGCTTCCTTTAATAAACGAGCAACGGTCTCGGTCGGCTGTGCGCCGTCTGCGATCCACTTCTTAGCTGCGTCTGCATCGACCTTAACAACAGACGGCTCCTGGTTCGGATCATAAGTACCGATCTCGTCGATGAAACGGCCGTCACGCGGAGAGCGTGCATCAGCTACAACGATACGATAGATCGGATTTCTCTTCTTACCCATTCTCTTTAATCTTAATTTAATCATTTTCTTTTCCTCCAAAGGATTATTAATTATTTATGTGGTACAGCGTGCTCCGCTGATATACCCTGTTTTAGAAAGGCATCCGGAAACGGTTTCCCTTGCCCTTCATCATGCCGGTCATCTGTTTCATCATCTTCCGGCTCTGTTCGAACTGCTTGACCATACGGTTGACTTCCTGAATGGGCTGACCGGAGCCCTTTGCGATGCGGTTCTTGCGGGAAGGATTCAGGCAGTCCGGATGCGTTCTTTCGTACTTGGTCATGGAGTAGATGATCGCTTCGATCTTCTGCAGCTGACGTTCCGATTCGTCGATATCCGGCATGTTCTTCAGGTTCTTGCCGAGGCCCATGCCCGGGAGCATGTTCATGATGGCGCCGATACCGCCCATCTTCTTCATCTGCTGCATCTGCATCAGATAATCCTCGTAGTCGAACTTGCCCTTTTTCATCTTCTGCTCAAGGGCCTTGGCATCGTTCATGTCCACCTGCTCGGCAGCCTTTTCGATCAGGGAAAGGACATCACCCATTCCGAGGATACGACCGGCCATACGGTCCGGATAGAACTGCTCCACATCGGTAAGCTTTTCGCCGACACCGGAGAAGAGGATCGGTTTGCCGGTCACGGCACGGATGGAAAGTGCCGCACCGCCGCGGGTGTCGCCGTCCAGCTTGGTCAGGATCACGCCGTCGATGCCGATCTCATCGTTGAAAGAGGTTGCTACATTGACCGCATCCTGACCGGTCATCGCATCGACGACCAGGATGGTCTTGTAGACATCCACGTTTTCCTTGATCTCTACCAGCTCCTGCATCATGTCTTCATCGACATGCAGGCGGCCGGCGGTATCGAGGATCAGGACGTTATTGCCGTTTTCCTTGGCGTGCATGACTGCAGCCCTGGCAATGTCCTGGGGTTTATTCTTATCTCCCATGGCGAAGACCGGGATACCCAGCTTTTCACCATTGATCTGCAGCTGTTTGATAGCTGCGGGACGATAGACGTCACATGCCGCAAGGAGCGGTTTCTTACCGTTTCTTACGAGCTTTCCGGCAAGCTTGGCAGCCATGGTCGTTTTACCTGCACCCTGAAGACCGCACAGCATGATGATCGAGATCTCACCCGCCGGCTTCAGAATGAGTTCCACCGGTTCCGGTCCCATCAGGTTGATCATTTCCTCCTGGACGATCTTAATGACCATCTGTCCGGGATTCAGACCGTTCATGATGTCTTCGCCGATGGCACGCTCCTGCACCTTGCTTACGAACTGCTTAACGACCTTGAAGTTTACGTCCGCCTCCAGAAGAGCCATCTTGACTTCTCTCATGGCAAGCTTGACATCCGCTTCCGTCAGGCGGCCTTTGCCCTTCAGTCCGCCGAATATATTCTGAAATTTTTCCGAAAGACTCTCAAAAGCCATTCAAAAACTCCTGTTATTTATTCAGTTCTTCCAGAATCTTATCCGTCAGATCCAGAAGCTCCCGTTTATTCGCGCTGTCCTCTTCCGTAAGAAGGACCGCCCTCATCTTTTCGGTGTGTTTCTTCAGTTTTTCAAACTGTTCGACCATATGAAGTTTTTCTTCATACTCCTCCAGCGCTTTGTCGCACCGGCGGATCATGTCGTGGATCCCCTGGCGGGAAACACCGAATTCCGCAGCCGCTTCGGAGAGCGACATGTCATCGAATACCACGTTCTCGTAAATCTCCTGCTGGTGCTCCGTGAGGAGCTCGCCGTAGAAATCGTAGAGTAAAGTTTTCTCAAAAATTTTCTCCATAGAAAATCACCCTGAGTATAATACAACAAAATTTTCCGGGTGTCAAGCATTTTTACTTGACACCCGGAAAATTTTTCAACTCATTTGTTTTCCTTCGGACGGACCCAGCTCATATAATCACACTCAGGCGCTCCTTCACATCCATAGAAACGACGTCCCTTCCGGCTTCTCCGGATCACGATGTCCTTTCCGCACTTCGGACAGACATCGCCGGTCTTCTCCAGGAACGGCATGGTGTTTCTGCACTCCGGGAATCCCGGACATGCCAGGAATTTTCCGTGCGCGCCGTACTTGATGACCATGTTGCGGCCGCAGCTTTCACAGATGATATCGGTCTTCTCATCCTCGACCTTGACCTTCTCGAGTTCCTTCTCCGCACGGTTCAGTTCCTCTTCAAAGTTCGGATAGAATTCCTTCATCATCTCGCGCCAATCCTTGGTGCCCTCCGCGACCTCATCGAGCTCGTTCTCCATCTTCGCCGTGAAGCTTAAATCGACGATGTCCGGGAAGGAATTCTCCATGATGCCGTTAACGACCTCACCGAGTTCGGTGATGAATACGTTACGGCCTTCCTTGGTGATGTAATGCTTGCCGAGGATATTGGTGATGGTCGGGGCATAGGTGGACGGACGGCCGAGGCCGGCATCTTCCATCGCACGGACAAGGGATGCTTCGGTGTAATGTGCCGGCGGCTGGGTGAAATGCTGTTCCCTGGTAACGGTGCCTGCGGTGAGGACATCGCCCTCTTTCAGCTTCAGAATGCCGCTGTCTCCGGAAAGCTTGGCTTCATCGCCTTCATAAGCGAGTAAGAAGCCCGGGAATCCCAGCTTGGACATGGATGCCGTAAACGCATATTTTTCGGAAGACAGCTTCAGGGAAGCGGTATCGTAAACAGCGGGCTTCATGCGGCTCGCCACAAAACGCTTGTAGATCAGCTGGTAAAGGCGGAACAGATCGCGCGGCATTTCAGCCTTGACGAGTTCCGGAGTGATGGTCAGATCCGTCGGGCGGATGGCTTCATGCGCGTCCTGCGCACTGCTCGTATTCTTTACAGCCCCGGAACCCACGTAACCGTCGCCGTAGGTCGCTGCGACATACGCCTTGCAGGCCTTGTCCGCTTCCTCGGAAATGCGGGTGGAGTCCGTTCTTAAGTAAGTGATCAGACCCACGGTTCCGTGACCGGGGACCTTGATGCCTTCGTACAGCTGCTGCGCCAGGCTCATGGTCTTCTGCGTGGAGAAGTTCAGCCGGGTCGACGCTTCCTGCTGCAGCGTGGAGGTCGTGAACGGAAGCGGCGCGTACTTGGAACGGGTGGACTGCTTCATCTCTTCGACTGTGAAGGAAGCGCCCGCAAGATCCTGTTCGATCTGTTCCGCGGTCTCGCCGTTATCGACGGTCTTTTTGCGGCCGTTCATACCGTAAAACTCGGCATGGACCGCCTTCTTACCATCGGCGTTATTGAAATCCGCTTCAATGGTCCAGTACTCGCTCGGCACGAATGCCGCGATCTCCGCTTCCTTATCCGCAACCATGCGGAGGACGGCGGACTGAACACGGCCGGCGGAAAGCTTGCCCTTGACCTTCTTCCAGAGGATCGGGCTCAACTGATAGCCGACAACACGGTCCAGCACGCGGCGGGCCTGCTGGGCATCCACGAGCTTTTCATCGATTTCCTTCGGATTCTTCAGCGCTTCTTTAACGGCGTTCTTGGTGATCTCATTGAACGTAATGCGGCGGACATCCTTTCCGTCCATGTTCAGAGCCTGTGTTAAATGCCAGGAAATGGCTTCTCCTTCACGGTCCGGGTCGGTCGCAAGATAGATCTTGTCGGCCTTTTTGATCTCCTTCTTCAGTGCACTGACCACATCGCCCTTACCGCGGATGGTAATGTACTTCGGTTCAAAATCATGTTCAATATCAACGCCCATCTGGCTTTTGGGCAGATCGCGGATGTGGCCGTTCGATGCGATGACCTCATAACCGCTGCCTAAAAACTTCTTTATGGTATGCACCTTGGTGGGTGACTCTACGATGATCAGCTTATTTGACATAATGACTCCTTTTGTCAAAAGATACGTTTATGTACTATACAGCGAACCTTCGCTTTTGGCAAGACTGTTTTTCGAAATTCACAGAAGATACACACGTACGCCGTAAGCCGGAAGGGTGACCGTGCCGTTTTCCGTCTCTCCGGAAAGGAGATCCTTTGCAGGTGCCTTCAGGACGATGTCCTTTTCCTCCGCCGCAAAATTCAGTACGAACAGGTACTCTTTTCCGTCCTTTTCACGTACGGCAAGCTCGACGCATTCCGGAGCCTCGATAACAGCGGAAAGCGGTGCCTCCGCACCGGTCTTTTCAAGAAATGCTCGAACGGTGCTCTCGTTGAATGCCGCGCCGAAATAATAAACGGTACCTGCACCGACGCTCTTTTTGACCAGCGCGCCTTCTCCCGCGTAATAGCTGTTGTCATACGTTGCGCTGACCTCTGCGCCTTCTTCCGCTTCCAGGGTCTCATTGAAGACCGGAGCATCAAAGCGCAGGCCGTCCCAGGTCACGGTGACGGTGCCCTCGTCCGGGGCCACGTAGGAATACTCGGTCACATCAGCACCGGTAAGCGGCTTTAAAGGTCCCGGAAGCAGTGCCTTTGTGCACTTGCCGGTAATGTCCTTCTGACCGCCGCGACAGCCGATGATCAGCGTTCCGCCGTTCTCGACATAGGCCTTCAGGATCTCTGAGCGCGCTTCGGTCATGATCTCCGGATGCGGATAGAATACCACATTATATTTGAAAAGATCCGATGCATCAGAGTCATCGTACAGACGGTAATAATCAAAGGGCGTGTGTGTTTTCTGTAAAGTCTCGAACAGCGCGGTCCCGCTCATGTTCTCCAGACGTTTGTGCCAGACATCGAAACGGCTGTCCCAGTCGTTATCATAGTCGCGGATCACCGCCACCTCAGCCTGATAGGTCGCGCCGGCGATCTCCTGCATATTCGCAAGCTTTTTATAAACCTCCTTCACTTCACGGTAACGGCGGTTTTCACGGCCGGAATAGTCCAGAATGCCATGCCAGTACATTTCCGTGCCGAAGGAACAGGTACGCCAGCGGAAATAGCTGATGTAGTCCGCGCCGTGGGCGATGGACTGCATGGTCCAGAGCGTGATCTGGCCCGGACGCGGTGTGGGAGCTTCCATGCCCGTGTTCCAGCCGTTCGCGCCGGACTGCTGCTCCATGATGCCGAATACCGGCTCGATGGCACGTACCTCGGTCAGGGTCCGGGAATTGCCGCGGTCGTTGAACGCGCCTTCTTTCCAGCTTTCCAGGCAGTAACCGAAGTTCGGGTAAGAGTCAAAGGTGATATCGTCCAGTGATTCGTTCATCATCCGGCGGTAGTCGATGTTATCAAAGATCCCGTTCGTGGTGATGAAATCGTCCGGCTTCTTGTATTTCCGGATGATCCGCGCCTGCGCTGCGGCAAAGGAGCAGACGGTATCGGAAATATAACGGCGGAAATCCAGGACCAGATGCGGGTTGTACGCGCCGCCGTTCGTCTTTCTGGGAACGTGGATCTCCTCGAAGGAATTATAGGTCTGATTCCAGAAGACCGTGCCCCAGGCCTTGTTCAGTGCATCGATGGTCCCGTATTCCCCCTTCAGGAATTCGCGGAAACGCAGGGTATCGCTCTCGGCATAGAACACGCTGGTGCCGCAGTTGAATTCATTGTCCAGCTGCCAGCCGATGATGGCCGGATGCTGTGCGTAATGCGCCGCAAGCTTGTCCGTAATGTTCTCCGAAAAGCGGCGGTAGATCTCCGATGAGAAATTCGTCTGCTGGCGCTCGCCGTGCTGAATGACCGTGCCGTCCGGAAGGCGGTTCAGGACTTCCGGATACTTTTCCGTGAGCCAGGCCGGAGCCGTGGCCGTCGGCGTGCCGAAAATGACCTGCATGCCCTTTTCACTGCAAAGATTCAGGAACTCATCCCAGTATTCATAGGTATAGACGCCCTCTTCCGGCTCCACGATGCTCCAGGCAAACTCCGCAATACGGATGGTCTTGATGCCCGCTGCAAGCATACGGTCCAGGTCACCGGCCCAGTCTTCCTTCTCCCAGTGTTCCGGGTAGTAACAGGTTCCGAGCGTAATGCCCTGTCCGTTCATGATCTTCTTCATTCTGTGTCTCCTTTATGATGCGATTCGTTTAGTTCATGTCTATATTCTGTCGCTCAGGGATTCTCACACGGACGCAAGCAGCTTCCGGATCTCCGCGGGAACATCGCCCGTGATGCGGTCCGCTTCCTCTTTTACGTGCTCCTGTGACGATGTCATCGCGTAGGAAATTCCCGCTTCCGAAAACATCGAAACATCGTTTTCGTTATCCCCGAACACGACGATTTCCTCCCGGGATATTCCCAGGCTGTCCGTCAGACATTTCAGCGCGGCGCCTTTTCCGGCGCCCTTTCCGATGAAATCCAGGAACCCGTGTCCCGCCGTCATGACCTGATACAGATCCCCGTATTTTTCACGGAAAAACTGCAGATTCTCCGGACGGACGACCGGCTCCTGAAACTGCAGAAGGGAGATCTTCAGCATCGGGTCCGTGACGGAATGAATATCCGTAAGAATGTCAAAAGACGCGTGCACCTCGTCGCGCATCAGGCGGACATAGTCCGCATTCTCGCCTGTCAGGTAACCGCGTCTTTCACCGGTGATCCAGAGCTCCGCGCCGGGCGCGCTCCGGATGTCGTCGATCAGTTCATGCTCATGCCCGGTAGAAAGCGCCTGACGGCCAAGGACCTCGCCCCTGTAAAATGTTACGCCGCCGCCTTCACAGATAAAATAAACCTTGTCCCGCACGGGACGAAACAGTTCCTCCACATTGGAATACTGCCGGCCCGTGGCCACTGCGAACCGTATGCCGCGCCGGTCCATCTCCTCGATCAGTTCGATGAGCCCTTCCGGAAGCGGACTGTTCACATTTTCGACCAGGGTACCATCCATGTCGCTTGCTATCAGTCTGATCATATTTAATTTTCCTTTACTTTTTCAACCGCTGGCGCACGATCTCGTATGCCAGCACGCCGGCTGCGACCGAAGCGTTCAGGGAGTCGATGCTGCCCTTCATCGGAATCGTGGCGATCATATCGCACTTCTCACGTACCAGACGGGACACACCGTTGCCCTCGGCTCCGACCACAAGGCCCATGGAACCGGTCAGGTTCAGGTCGTACATCGTGGTGCCGCCCATATCGGCACAGACAAACCACATGCCCTTTTCCTTCAGTTCGTCGATCGTCATTCCGATGTTCGTCACCTTCGCGACCTTCGTGTAATTCAACGCCCCGGCCGATGTCTTTGCCACCGTCGCCGTAAGCCCCACCGCACGGTTCTTCGGAATGATGACCCCGTGCGCTCCGGCCTGATTGGCCGTACGGATGATGGCGCCCAGATTATGCGGATCCTCGATGCCGTCTAACAGAATGAGGAACGGGGCCTCGCCCTTCTCCTCCGCTTCCTTCAGCATGTCCTCCACTTCATAATAGCGGTATGCCGCGATCTGTACGATCACACCCTGATGATTTTTGCTTTCGGAAAGCTGGTTCATGCGGTCCTTCGTTTCAAAACGGACAAACACGCCGGCTTTCTTCGCCTCACGAATGATCGTGTTTACGGGACCGTCCTTCAGACCGTCCTGTACATATAACCGGTCAATGGTCTTGCCGGCACGGATGGCTTCCAGGACGGCATTCCGTCCTTCCACCAGTAAGTTTTCTTCAGACATTGATTCTCTCCCAGCCTGTTTTGATGAGCTCCACCAGACGCTCGTACTGCCCGTCCAGATACAGATAGCCGATCAGGGCCTCCAGTCCGGTCGCGTGATGATATTCCGCGAGCGTGGAATTCTTCGCCTTGGTATTGACCTCGGCGTTCCGGCCGCGGGTATACACGGCAAGCTCCTCTTCGGTAAGGTCCGCCTCGATGGCCGCGATCAGCTTGGCCTGCGTCACGGCACGCGCCCGGGCGGAGCACTCCTTATGGAGCTTCTGCACCTGGCGGTTCGCCTTGCGCACCGCCACCGTACGGTTGACAAGCTCGTAGACATTGTCCCCGATGTACGCAAGTGCAAGCGGGGAATAGGTGGATGCCTTTTCCGTTTTCAGCGAAAATCCTTCCAGGATGCTGCCGATCAGCGCGTCATTCTCAAAGCGGTCCGGCGTCATGCTTTCTCCCATGTGGTTCCTTCTCTGGTATCCTTTAAGACGATGCCCTTTTCCAGCAACTCGTTGCGAATACGGTCCGCCTCCGCAAAGTTCTTTTCCTTTTTTGCCGCCTTACGAAGTGCGATCTGCTCTTCCACATACGCCGCAAGGTCCGCATCGACGGCCGGCTTTTCCTCTTCTCTGTCCTTGAGAAGGTCCAGGCTCAGCACATAGTCGAACATGCCGATCAGCTTGACCTTGGTCGCTTCCGTGGTATCGGCCTTCAAAACGTCGTAAAGAACGGTGAGGGCCATGGAGGTGTTGGTGTCGTTGCCGATGGCATCGATGAAACGGTTGTTGAATTCAGTCACAACAGCTTCGTCGACGTCCGTCTTGCCTTCCGCAGCCTTCTTGATGTCGGCGCAGCGCTTTAACAGCTTCTGATAAGCGGCATTGGTATTGTCCAGCGCGTCGAAGGAGAATTCGAGCGGCTTTCTGTAATGGGAGTTCAGGCAGAACAAACGGTAAACGAGCGGATCGTAGCCCTTTTTCTGAAGAACGGAAACGGTCAGGATGTTGCCCTTGGACTTACTCATCTTGCCTTCGCGGTCATTTAAGTGATGAACATGGAACCAGTAATTGCACCACTTGTGGCCGGTGTAGGACTCACTCTGCGCAATTTCATTGGTGTGGTGCGGGAACATATTGTCCACGCCGCCGCAGTGGATGTCCATGTACTCGCCGAGGTGCTTCATGCTGATGCAGGAGCACTCGATGTGCCAGCCAGGATAACCGACGCCCCACGGGGAATCCCACTTCAGGGCCTGGTCCTCGAATTTGGACTTCGTAAACCACAGAACGAAGTCGTTCTTGTTTCTCTTGTTGGTATCCTCGGTAACATCGTCACGGACACCGACCATCAACTCTTCCTCGCTCTGATTGCCGAATACGTAATATTCCTTCAGCTTGGAGGTGTCAAAGTAGATGTTCTCGCCGGCCTGATATGCATAGCCCTTCTCTAACAGGACTTCGATCATGTGAATGAACTCGTCGATGCAGTTCGTAGCCGGTTCCACAACGTCCGGGGTCTTGATATTCAGTTTCCCGCAATCGGACATGAACGCATCGGTGTAGAACTTTGCGATCTCCATGACGGTCTTGTGCTCACGCTTTGCGCCCTTTAACATCTTGTCCTCGCCGGTATCGGCATCGCTTGAAAGATGGCCGACATCGGTAATGTTCATAACGCGCTTGACATCATAGCCGATGTAACGGAGCGTCTTCTCCAGTACGTCCTCGCAGATGTAGCTTCTCAGATTGCCGATGTGCGCAAAATGATATACGGTCGGGCCGCAGGTGTACATAGCGACTTTGCCTTCTACATTCGGCTTGAACTCTTCAACTCTCTTGGTCAATGTATTGTAAATTCTCATCACTGCTTCCGTGCCGCTTCTTTTTCCATAGCGGCGCGCTCCTCCTCTTTATTCTGCATATCTGCCACGATTCCCGTCAGTGCGGAGATCTGGCGTCTCATTTCATCGATCTCGTTCTGGATCGGGTCGGGTAAATGGATCTGGTCCAGGTCGGCGGACGGGATGCGGACATTGTCACGCTTGACCACATGACCGGGAACACCGACAACGGTGGAATTCGGGGGTACTTCTTTTAAAACTACGGAACCCGCGCCGATCTTGGAATTATCACCGATCGTAAAGGAACCCAGGATCTTCGCGCCGGCGGAGATCATGACGTTGTTGCCGATGGTGGGATGACGCTTTCCGTGTTCTTTTCCGTTACCGCCGAGTGTGACGCCCTGGTACAGGGTGACATTATCGCCGATGATGGTCGTTTCACCGATGACCACGCCGTGGCCATGGTCGATGAACAGGCCCTTTCCGATCGTTGCGCCCGGATGGATCTCAATGCCGGTCTTGCGGGCACTCCTCTGCGAAATGCGGCGCGCGCGGACGTATTGGCCTTTTAAAAAGGCTTTATGGCTCCGCTGGTAGGTCAGCATCGCCCAGAAGGTCGGGTACAGGAACACTTCCCATTTGCTCTTCATGGCCGGGTCGCGGTCCTGGATGACCTCCATCTGTTCTTTAATAAATTTTATGTAATTCATGTTTTGTCTGTAATCTCCTGCCAGAAATGCTGATGAACCGATTACTGCCGGAAATAAGCCATCCCGCCGGTGAAGTCCGAATGAAAGCGGTGCTTCGGGCCGATGATATGCTTATTCCGCGTCCTGCCCGCTACTGCTTACCGGGCAGCCGTGACATCCGCTGCAGCTTTGACAGCCGGAGGCTCTTGCATCTCTTGCCAGATCCTCTTCCACATCATATAAAAGACACCCCGCCTGACAGGAAATGCCTTCGCCGCGTCCGGTAAAGCCCAGATGCTCTTCAGTCGTTGCCTTGACGCTGATCTTGCTTTCACTGACGCCGAGCGCGTCTGCGATGTTCTTCACCATCTTATCGTGGTACGGAAGAAGCTTGGGGCGCTGGCAGATCACCGTGGCGTCCACATTGCCGACCACATACAGATTTTCAAGGAGAATATCACGGACCTTTTCAAGCAAGACGATGCTGGAAACGCCTTCGTACTGCGGATCCGTGTCCGGAAAATGCTTTCCGATGTCGCCGAGGGCTGCTGCACCGAGGAGCGCATCCATGATGGCATGAACGAGGACATCGGCATCCGAATGGCCCAGAAGCCCCTTTTCATATGGGATCTCCACACCGCCAAGGATCAGTTTTCTGTTTTCCGTCAGTTTATGGACATCATAGCCCGTGCCGATACGCATACACACTCCTCCACAATAAGTCTAAATTATCATATCAAAAAAGCCGGATGATTTCAACTGTTCTTTTATTGGGGGCGGAGGGAAGAATGAATGATAAGCTGATAATGAACGGCATGATCCGGAGAGGACCCGCCTTGACGAACATACGCTGCGGGGCTATAATTTTCCCATGACATTTCACGCCCACCCGGGCGTTTTGGAGGAATCATGCTTCAGGATATTGCCCCTCACAAAATTTATAACGAATACCGGCCGGACGCGGTTCCGTCCGATGACAGCTTCGTTCTCATTTTCAAAAATGCCGATGTTCTTGCAGCGCTCACGGACAGCGTTTCGTTTCCGACTGTCCGCGAACTGGATGGTGCGCTTCGCAAGCGTCTGCAGTACCTTTTCTCCGTAGACAACGAAGAATTCTACCTGCTCCCCTCTTCCGATGAGGAACCGGACCCTGCAGGTCTGCTCTCGAATCCCGGTAAGACGCCGGGCGTTTCCACACCCGCGGCCGACTATGAATTCACCAATATCCGCAATCTGATGCGAAAGGTCAACGGGCCCAAGTATCGTGTTCACGCGGCTTTCACCGGAAAGCACCTTGCGGACTGGTACCGGGACACCCGCTTCTGCGGTCGCTGCGGCAGTAAGACCGTGCACTCCGAAAAAGAGCGCGCCTGTGTCTGCCCGGACTGCGGCTACACGATGTACCCGCGGATCATGCCGGCGGTCATCGTCGGTGTGGTGAACAACGACCGGATCCTGATCACCAAGTATAACCGCGGTTATGCACACAGTGCCCTGATCGCAGGCTTCACGGAGATCGGTGAGACGCTGGAGGAGACCGTGGCGCGCGAGGTCATGGAGGAAGCCGGCCTCAAGGTCAAAAACATCCGCTACTATAAGTCGCAGCCCTGGGGCATCGCAAACGATCTTCTGGCGGGCTTCTACTGCGACGTAGACGGCGACACCACCGTGCACATGGATGACCGGGAACTGAAGTATGCGGAATGGCTCACCGCCGATGAGATCGAATTCCAGCCCGACAACACCAGCCTGACCGGAGAAATGATGAAGAAATTCGCAAAGGATCACGGGCGGAAAGTCTCGTTTGAGTGAGAGGGAAAGGAAAAGTGATCGGGAACGGGCGTCACGAGCTCCAAACAAAATGCACCGTCAAAACCGAAACCGGTTTTGACGGTGCATTCTTATTCATCGTATAAAAAACATTTCTCAGTTCGCACAAACGGATCAATTCTCCATCCACGTCTTCCGGGAGCCCTCGCCGGCTATTCAGGAATTACTCTTCCGTCAGCACCATCACATCATACGCCTTGACATTCACCGTACCGGAAAGCACCTCGCCGGTGAGGACATTCTTCATGGGCTTCGCAAGCACAAGCGTTGCGTCCTTGCACTCGGTCTCCAGAACGACCATGTTATCCCTGCCGTTGCCTTCGCGATGCGCGACAACAAGGCTTCCGGTGATCTTTTCGGGCGCAACACCGCCCTTTTCCAGGGCATGGAAAATCACCTTCCGGAGGTCTTCCCCGGACGGAAGCGTACCAAGCAGGATCACGCGGCCCTTGCCATACGGAATATCGGCGATGATCGTCTCACCCGTAAGTGCGCTATGACCGCCGGTAACGGATGCCAGTATTTCCGCGCATTCCGGAACCGTGTAGTTTTCGATCCACCGGCCGCAGGTCAGCGGAGTACCATCGGACCAGGCGGCGGTCAGAACGGAGCCATCGGACGGAAGCTGATAATCCATTGTGATGCCGAGCATTTCTTCCAGCATGCCCATTGCGCGGTCGGTGTAATGCGCGCCGATGTCATTGCGGATATCGGTCATGGGACCTGCGATCCAGATGCCGCCGTTCTCCACCCAGGAGCGAATGCGCCCCGTCAGGTCGCGGTCTTCCAGCGTCATGACCATCGGCGAGAACAGGATCTTATATGCATCCAGCGGCTTCTCGGAACCGATGACATCCGGCACGATGCCGCTCTTCATTACCTGTGCATGGAGAGCCTTTACCGCTTCACAGTAATCATTTCCCTTGAAGATCTTCTGATGCTCAAACAGCTTCCAGCTCCGCGACGTGAAATGGATCGCGACCGGTGTGGAAACATGCGTGTTTGAAATCACCTCTGCCGCTGCGTCATACTCACGCGCGGTCTGTCGGATCTCTCCGAATGCATGGACCGGGCGGCCTTCCGGTGTGATCACGGAACCGTGCACCAGCTCATGACCGGCCCAGTGCTGCCGGAACAGCCAGTACATATTTGCCTCGGCGCCGAGTGCGACCGGCAGCCAGGAATTCACGCGGCAATAGCCCTCCGGCTTCAGGAACTGGGAAATGTCCGTGGAGCCGTTCCACGTCGTTGCGGTCTCCGTATTCCAGAACGGACGCTCCTTCAGCGTACGCAAAAAGTCAAACCAGAACACCGCATCATTCAGATTCTTGGGTTCATTGTAATGATTGAACATGACCACATCGAGCTTGTCGGTCATATCCTCATAGCTCATGCCGTTGAAGGGCATCATATCGGTACCGATGGGCGCCTTGGTATACTTTCTCAGGATCTCCGCCTGACGGTGCATGAAATCGATGTCCGCCTGATAATGAGAGGCATACCACTCGTATTTGATATGCGGGTTGTGCCATCCGTTGGTCGGACACGGAATATCGTCAAATTCATCATACGCCTGCGAGAACAGATTCAGATCCCAGCGGGCGTTCAGATTCTCGATCGTACCGTATTTTTCAGCGAGGTCCGAATGGAAACGCTTCATGCAGTGCGGGCAGATGCAGCCGTCACCGAAAACATAGATCTCATTGTCCAGCTGCCAGCCGATGACATTCTCATCCTCTCCGAACTCCTGCGCCAGCTTCTCAACGATGGCATCGCTCGCCGCAAGATAATCCGGATTATTGGAACAGCAGTGACGTCGGCCGCCGTGTCTTGCATGCGTGCCGTCCGCATAGTGCGCGAGGACCTCCGGATGCTGCTTGGAAAGCCAGATGGGCGGTGTCGCGGTCGGCGTACCCATGACCACGGAAATACCGGCCTTCTTCAGTTCATCGACCACGTGGTGCAGCCAGGTGAAATCATACTCCCCGCGCTTCGGCTCCATCCTGCGCCATGCAAACTCCGCGATACGCGCGCAGGAAATGCCGGCCTTTTTCATCATTTCGATGTCATGAGCGATCTCTTTTTCATCCCAGTCCTCGGGATAGTACGCACAACCTAAAAAGGGTGTCTTCTGTTCAACCATTTTGAACCTCCGTTATATCTTTCCCAAACGCCGCGGTTCTCAAAATCCCAGCGCTTTTTTTACATTTGCGAGACTGATCCTGCCGGCTTCCGCCATACCGATCCGTTCGTCAAAATCCTGATCCGGGATAATAAGTCCCGCGAAATTCGGCATGAGTTCCAGGTCGCGAAGCGGCTCGTCAAGCCACGCCAGACCTTCGCCGATGGGCGAGAAGCACTCCGGTACCGTCGGCTCGAACGCGCCCGGCTTCACCGGCGGATAGAAATCCTTCAGGTGCACAAGCTCGATCTTCTCATAATACTTCTTCATGTCTTCATAAGCCGCGCCGCCGAACCAGGCCCAACCGAAGTCCGGCTCCAGCATCATCTCCGGCACCCCGGCGATGATCGCGTCCATCACATAATACTCGTCACCCTCGCGCTCTTCTTCCGGGATCACGTGGAATTCGTTTCCGTGATTATGGTAAAGCAGCGTTCCGAAATCGCGCAGTCCCGCGTCCAGGATCCTGTTCAGATAATCGGACCACTTGAGTGCCTCCGCCTTCGTGTTCACCTGCCCGCCGATGACAAAGCGTGAAACACCGGTCATCGCATTTGCCTTCTTCATTAACGCCACGACCGCCTCCGGCGCATCCTCAAGACCGATGGCCACATGCGCGGACATAATATCCATGCCGATCTCTCTGCACACCCGCACCGCTTCTTCGAACGTATCCTGCGCCACAAAGCCCTTCAGTTCATCCCCCTGGGTCTTCTTCAGCGTAAGCAGCGGTTCAAACACATCATAACCGTT
This sequence comes from Lachnospiraceae bacterium UBA1759, assembly GCA_002315555.1. Classification (GTDB taxonomy): domain Bacteria; phylum Bacillota; class Clostridia; order Lachnospirales; family Lachnospiraceae; genus UBA1267. The sequence goes on from DCHF01000022.1 coordinate 106,153, forward strand.
TTCCTTGGCCGCACGAAGCGTTCCCTCAAGATCCTCCGTCAGTTCCTTCTTGAATCCAAAGGACTGGATGCCGTATCGAATGTCCCTTCTATTCATGTGGTTCTCCCTTCAGTGTTTATTATTTTTTCCGACCGTTTCCAATTTTAAATTGCAATGCAGTCGCTTGTCTACTTATAATATTCATAATTCAGCCGCATCATGCCGATTTCTTTTTGAACAATCCTTCCGGTGTTTGTGTCAACAGCACCGCTGCCAGCATGATCAGGCAGCCCAGATATTCGCGAAGTGTCAGGACCTCATGCAGGAACAGCGCCCCGGCCAGCACCGAGAACACGGATTCCATCGACAACAGGACCGATACGACCGCCGGATTGTTACCCTTCTGCGCCACCATCTGCAGCGTGTAGGCAATACCGGAGGAGAAAATGCCCAGGTACAGGATCGGGTACAGGTTCTCCGAAATACCGGCGATACTCACGTCCTCAAAGATCAGCGCCGCGAGGAAGGACACCGCGAAGGATACCAGAAACTGAATGCAGGAAAGCTTTACGCAGTGGCATTTCACGCTGAAACGGTCGATGCACTGGATCTGCACCGCAAAGCAGAAGCCGCAGAAGGTGACCAAAAGATCGGACATGCGGATCGTGAAGCTGCCCGCGGGAACGGACAGAAAATACAAGCCGACGACCGCCAGGATCACACAGATCCAGACCTTGAAGCCGGTCTTCTTTTTCAGGAAAATGCCAAGCACCGGTACCAGCATGATATAAAGTGCGGTCAGGAATCCGGCTTTGCCGGCTTCCGTGCCCAGGTTCATGCCCTGCTGCTGAAAGAAGGTCGCGATTGCAAGCGACAGGCCGCAAAGCGTACCGCCGACCCACAGGTCACGTGTCGCTTTTTTGTCCGGTTCGGACAGCACGTGGCGAAAATCGCCCTTCGTGAGGATCAGGATCAGCACCAGTAGGAAGATCACGGCGATGATCGAACGGGACGCGTTGAAAAGCAGCGCACCGATGGTACTGATCTTCTGCGCCACGAATGCGGTGCCCCAGATCAGAGCCGCAAGAAGCGGCAGAAAAACAGACCGAAATTTATCGGAAGAATGATTCATGGTAGTTTCACCTTAGTTGTAGATTTCCTTTTTCAAGCGGTCGATCAGCCGAAGCACATAACCGCTCTCTCTTGGGTACGTGTCAAAGCGCACCGCGTCCCCGGCTTCTTCATCGATCAGCCGGAGCACATGATCACGGCCGAGCTTTTCCGTCGCGAGTTTGAAAATATCCACGTCCTGCAACGCGTCCTTGAATACCAGACCGCGCATGCTGTACAGCGGGCCGTCGGGCCCCGGGTAGACGATGAAAGCGTCACCGGAGGGGAACGCCCCATCGGCCGAGGTCGTGAGATACGGGTCGATCTCGTAGACCGAATACTGCGACCGGTAGAAATTGAAGCCCCACTGCAGGAACCCCTTGATATCGAATTTGAACATCTGCACGCCCAGGATCCGGTTCCGGTACTGCGGCATACAGAGGAAACGGTTACCGACCTTCAGATGCTGCCCGCAGCAGACGTATGCCCACTGGTTCTCAAACCCTTCGGACAGGAACGGCTCGATGTGATTCGTTGCCGTTACCGGGCAATCGATCAGCCCTTCCCTGGAAAATTCCACATCGGACAGCGCATCCATGATCGGGCGGCCTTTAAGATGCGGCTTCACGGTCTTCTGCAGCATCCGGTACATGTCGAGTGCCTCCTTATTCGGCTCGTCCGAGATGTGGAACCAGCACTTTTCAAGAAGACCGCGCGCAAAAAGATGATCCGTCAGCGCGTCGAGGTACTGCGTCAGGAACAAAAGATATTCAGCCGATGTGCTCCTCGTATGCCAGCCGAACAGCATCGTTTTCTCACCGTTTTCGGTCACCTCGATGTTCGGCGCAAACTCCGCCCCCCACTGCGAAAACAGGTGTGAAATTTCAAAAAAGCGGATCCCGCGGGAAAGTGCCAGGTCCATGTAGCGGTCCAAAAGCGCAAAATCAAAACGGTACGCTTCGCCGCACTTTTCAATACGGACGAGCTGCGTCATCAGCCGGTGCGTCCCGCGCATCGTGTCGAGCGGCGGCGTAAAGGCGGGAACCAGGATCATATTGATTCCGTTACAGACCGCAGCCTTCATATACTTTCCGATCATTTCCCAGTGTGCATCCGTGTAGACGCCCGTATGGTGCTTTTCCGCGATGCAGTCCACATGGAACCACTCGGTGAACAGCACGCTCTGCTCCGGAAGTGTGTCCGGAAGGACCGTGAGCCTCAGTTCCTTTCGGACTTCCTCCTGCACCTCCGACCAACTGCCGTTCGTGGCGCTTACCGTGATCCGGACCGCATAGTCGCCCTCGGGAAATACCTTCGGAACGGTCAGGTCCAGCCACCAGGCACCGGCCGTACGGTTCAGCTTCATACTCCAGCTGCTTCCTGCGGGAACCAGAAGATCCGGCATCAGGCCGGGCACATCGGTGAGGATGTCTTCGTCATGATTTTCGTAAGCCGGATAGTCCATCGGGACGGAACGGACCGTGTAGATATCGATCGGAAGAGCCGCTTCGATCGCTGCGTCCTCCACAGCTTTCGCACCCTTGCACTCCTTTACTTCCGCTTTCACGGAAAGAAACGTATTTTCTTCCGTAAAGCATGCGACCTGAAACGCCAGATGCTCGCCCTTAAAGAGGCGGACCTCCGTAAGCTCATCGGCGGAAAGATCATCGACATTCCGTACTTTTTCCAGGGATGATAAAAGCTTTACCGTCGTGCTCATTTCAGGATCTCACTTAAGAACGATGCGCCGTCTCCGCGGTAACCGGAGCCCAGGTAGTCGGCAACCGTCGCGCCGAGGTCCGCAAAGCTCGGGATCGTATGAAGGTTCGTTCCGGCCTGCACGTTCACTCCGTAGATCAGGACCGGTATATATTCACGGGTATGGTCCGTGCCGGTAAAGCCCGGATCGCAGCCGTGGTCGGCGGTCACGATCAGAAGATCATCCGCAGTCAGCTTTTCGGAAAGTTCACGAAGCTGCGCATCCGCCTTGTTCAGCGCTTCCGTATAACCGGGCACATCGCGGCGATGGCCGTAGATCATGTCCGTATCCACGAGGTTAACAAAGCAGAGGCCGTTAAAATCACGGTCCGCGATGGCAATGGTCTTTTCCATATTCACGGTATTGCCCTCGTTAGGGGTGGTCTCCGTCAGTCCGCGGCCGGCAAAGATATCACTGATCTTTCCCACGCCGATGACATCCTTTCCCTCCGCCTTCAATGCGTCAAGCAGCGTTTCCGCCGGCGTTTCCAGCGAAAAATCATGACGGCGTACCGTACGCTGATACGGCCACTCCCCGGTGAACGGGCGCGCAATGACGCGCCCCACACCGTGCTTGCCCTGAAGCATCGTCCGGGCCTTTCTGCAGATATCATATAACTCCTCGATCGGAACCACGTCTTCATGTGCGGCGATCTGGAAGACCGAATCCGCCGAAGTATACACGATCAGCGCATCATTCTCCACGGATTCCTTTCCGTAGTCCTTGATGACCTCTGTGCCGGAATACGGCAGATTGCAGATCATTTTGCGGCCGGAAAGCGCTTCAAACGCCTTCACGACCGCCTCCGGGAAGCCATCCGGATAGACCGGAAGCGGATTCTCCGAAACATAGCCCGCGATCTCCCAGTGCCCGACCGTCGTATCCTTACCGTTGGACTTTTCCTGCGCCTTGCCGTATGCGCCGCGGATCACAACGGAATCCGCCGCAGCGTTTTTCCCGGTAAGGCTGGTGTCATCGATCTTATAAAGCCCCAGTTCCTCCATAAACGGAACGTTCAGCTTCCCGGAACGGAAGCAGGAACCGAAGGTGTCCGCACCGACATCGCCGAAAGAAGCCGCATCCGGCTCGTAACCGATACCCGCACTGTCAAGAACCACTAAAAAAACTCGCTTGTTCATAAAAACTCTCCGAAAATACTGCATTTAGAGGGTCGGAACCGATTTTCCGACCATATCACCTCAATGATAAATCATACCATTTTTTTGTGCGGAATGAAACAGTTTTTTCGGGATCGCAAAAGAGATCTTCAACCGCGGCATTGCATTTTCCATAGACCTTTACTATACTTATAGAAAATGATTAACGCCGGAGGTAACCGCTATGCCGATGCTTGATATGCCGCTCGAGAAACTGGAATCCTATATGGGAATCAACCCGAAGCCGGCTGATTTTGACGAATACTGGGAAAAGGCCCTGAACGAACTTGCAAGCACGCCCGCCGATGTGGAATTTGTTCCCGCGGATTTCAAGATCCCGAACGTACTCTGCTACGATCTCTATTTCACCGGAACCCGCGGTGCGCGCATCCACTGCAGACATCTGCGCCCGAAAAAGATCGAAGGCAAGCTGAAGACCATGCTGCTCTTCCACGGATACACCGGAAATGCCGGAAACTGGTGGGAGCGCGCGGCTTACGTGCAGGCCGGATATGCGGTCTATTCCATCGACGTCCGCGGTCAGGGCGGCTGGAGCCAGGATACCAATCTCGTCGAACACAGCACACTGGACGGATACATTGTCCGCGGTCTGGACGATGCGGACCCGCAGAAGCTCTTCTACCGTGACGTTTATTTAGACTGTGCCCGCATGGCACACATCGCCATGGCGCAGGATTTCTATGATCCGGACCGTATGGTGGCCTTTGGCGGTTCCCAGGGCGGTGCGCTGACGATCGCCTGCGCGGCACTGGTTCCGGAAGTCACCCACGCCGCCCCGATGTTCCCGTTCCTCTGCGACTACAAGCGCGTGTGGGAAATGGACCTTGATAAGGACGCGTACATCGGCCTGAAGGACTACTTCCGTCATTTTGACCCGATGCACAACCGCGAAGAGGAAGTCTTCACGAAGCTCGGTTACATCGACCTGCAGTTCCTCGCTCCGCGCATCAAGGCAAAAATGCTGATGCTGACCGGACTTCAGGACAACATCTGCCCGCCGTCCACCCAGTACGCGGCTTACAACAAAATGACCTGCGAAAAGTACCATATGATCTATCCGGATTACGGCCATGAAACGCCGTGGGGTGCGGAGGATCTTCTGTTCCAGTTCATGATAAACGATATCATTCCGGAAGGAAGCCGCGCCTGATGCCGGCAGCTGGAAAATACCGCTTCAAGCAGGCAGTTAAGGAGTTTCCATGACAGAAGGATCTGCCATCTCATTAAAAAATATTAAAAAATGCTTTGGGGAAAAGGAAGTGCTCTCGGGCGTGGATCTGGATATCCCGCGGGGAACGGTCTTTGGACTTGTGGGCCGGAACGGTGCCGGTAAGACCACGATCTTCCGGATCCTGCTTGGGCTCACGGAGGCCACGGACGGAACCGTACGGATCAATGACGGGAGCCTTGAAGAAGGCCGGAAAAAGACCGGTTTTCTTCTCGGAAATCATTTTTTTCCGTACATGACCGGAAAGGAAAATCTGGAGTACCGCTGCCGTCTGAAGGGAGTTACGGACAAGGGGGTGCCGGGCCGGCTTCTTGAGCTGGTCGGTCTCTCCGGTGTGAAGACCAAAGCCGGGAAATATTCCCTCGGTATGAAGCAGCGTCTCGGGATCGCGATGGCACTTGTCGGTGATCCGGAGATCCTGATCCTCGACGAGCCCACAAACGGTCTGGATCCGCAGGGTATCGCTGATATCCGGCATCTGATCCGCCGCTTAAACAGCGAGCTCGGACTGACCGTCATCGTTTCCTCGCACATTCTCGGCGAGCTTCAGCACACCGCCGATATCTTCGGCATTGTGAACGAAGGCCGCATCGTCCGGATACTGACCGCGGAGGATCTCGAATCCGCCGGAAATACGGTCCGCCTTTCCGTCGATGACCTTGCACGCGCGAAGGAGATCCTGCTCCGGGAAGGGATCCGCATCGAAGCGGAGACCCGCGACAGCGTCAGCCTGGAGGATTTCTATTTTAATGTTGTGGAAGGAGGCCGCTCATGAATCTGCTTCACGCCGAACTTATGCGTCTTCTTAAGCGCATTCCGCACTGGATCTTTCTCGGCATCCTGATCCTCGTTGCCCTGATCGTCACGCTCGGCACCGGCGGCAGCGATCCGCAGGAATTCTGGATCGTGGATTCCGCCCGTTCCTACCTGGGCATGATGCCGCTCGTACTGGGCATCGGCTTTATGTTCTTCATCTTTTTTGATGACCGGAAAGCGGAGAATTTTTCCGTTGCCGTGGGCAGCGGCTTTTCCCGTACGAAGATCGTATTTGTAAAATGGGGCGAGGTCTGGATCCTCGCGCTCATCGACTTCATGCTCCTCTTTCTGTTCAGTCTGCTGGCCGTTGTGATCCGCTACCCGGCAGTCTCGGGAAGCAGCGTGGCCGCGCTGTTTTTGACAGCCCTCCACGGCGTGCTGAAATCCACAGCCTATATCACCGTAACGATGATGCTTCATTTCACGGTGAGTAACAGCGTCCTCCCGACGATGCTTTTCCTTGCCCTCGCAAGCGGCGCGCTGAATTCTCTTTTCAGCCTGATCTTCTCGATGAAGACGCTGAGCCGTTACCCGGTCGATGAATACACGCTGACCTTCTTCATCAAGAGCCTGAATAACAGCATCCGTTCCGGCGAGGTCAAAATCTCGAATTTCATTGGCATCGCTGTTTACATGGCGATCGCTCTTACCGTGACGATCCTTTTGTTCCGAAAGAGAGATCTGGAAGCATAAATAAAGGCCGGCTTGCAGCCGGCCTTTATTTTATGCTTCCACTCTCCGGTACTCTCCCTGCGAGAAGATCCGCTTAAATCCGAGAGAGGAATACAGATGATTCGATATCGGATTCTTCTTATCCACATTCAACGTTGCTGCCTTTCCCTCGGAAAGGATCTCATTCTTCAGCGTATTCACCACCTTACGCGCGATGCCCTGCCCGCGGTATTCCGGACGGGTGTACACGGCGCTCAGTTTCACATCATTTTCCGTGTCCGGCACCCGCTTCGCCATGCTGATGATCCTTCCGTCCTGTTTGATCACGCGATAACTTGCAATGCTTTTCAACGTTTTCTCACGGTCCACCCGGTCCAGCAGACCGCAGTCCTTCACGAATGCTTCCACGCATTCGACGATCTCATCAAGGTCTTCCTCGCAGGGCATCGTTACGCTCTCATCGGAAGGCTCGGTCACCTCCGTTGCCCTCATAAAATCCATCGCCAGTGCTTCTTCATACACGATGCCGTATTTTTCCTTCAGGATCTCCAGCATACGGTCACCGACTGCCAAGCCGCAAAGATAACTCTTCAGCTCATAGCCCCCGTCCATAATGAACGCCAGCACCTCCTCTGCGCATGCCGGACTGCCGAAAAACAGCATGTTGTACGGCTCGCATTTCATGGCCAGAAGCCGCTCATTTCCCGCGTCGCACCGCAGCGCATAATTGATCTTATCGACCGCCGTGAGAAGCGGCGCGTCCCATCGGAAAAAGACGGACAGATTCGCGTTCGTGTTCAAAAAATCCTGATTTTCTTCCAAAAGTTCATTTCCTGTTTGATATTCCCTGATCATAATTCTCCGACCTTTGCATGGATCCTGCGGCTTTTGCTGCGCAGTCCTTCCGTTAAATAAAAAGCCCGCGGACAATGGATCCGCAGGCTTGTGAAAACCGTTTATTCGCCGATGACTTCCTTGACTGCCGCAAGGATCTTTTCGCACTTGCAGTCACGATAGAAATACTCTTTGAAATGCTCGCCGGCAAAGGCTTCCTTTACCAGGTCACGGTCTAACTTCACGATGATGTCTGCCATATCGTTATGGGTGATCTTCTTTACTTCGTCGAGGATCTTCTTGTTGCGCTGCTCCGGAATGACGCGCTCCGGCGGATAGCCCTTGCCGCCCTCGCAGTTGAAGGTCTTCTCAAAGACATAAGCCAGATTGACTTCAGCGCCCCAGCCGTAGCCCTTTGCATATGCAAGGGAGATGGCGTTGCCATCGTTGATCTGGCGGAACATGTAGCCATCGGCCGGATCGACGATGTGACCGCAAAGAACACCCGGGAAGGAGTTCAGGGCGAGCATCGCGCCTTCACCGGTACCGCAGCCGGTAACGACGAAATCAACAGCGCCGGAGTTTAACAGAGTCGCTGCGAGGATGCCGTTCATGACATAGGTCAGCTGATTGGCCTGATCTGCGGTGTACATGCCGTAGTTTATAACCTCGTGGCCGAGAGGTTCGACGACGGACTTTAAGGTAGCTTCGATCTGAGCGTTCTTGGCTGCCTGGGAATTTTCATTGATGAGTGCAATACGCATGGTGAGTCTCCTTTGTGTGGTGGATAATGTTGATTAATGAAATAGACATACGCAATTCTTTCAGAATTGCCGGCGACGCGTACGCGGTTTGCAAAGCAAACCGTTCCCTCGACTAGACGCAATTTCTTCGAAATTGCCGGGGTGACGCCCCGCAGTTTCGTTTTATGCACACATAAAACGGAAACTGTTCCCGTAACTTCGTTACGGCTACAGCGTCACCCTGGTTGTCTGCCGATATACGCCAGAATACCGCCATCCACATACAGAATGTGGCCATTCACGGCATCGGATGCGCTTGAAGCAAGGAATACTGCCGGTCCCTGCAGTTCTTCTGCCTGCAGCCAGCGGTTTGCCGGAGTCTTTGCGCGGATGAACGCATCAAAGGGATGCATGGAGCCATCGGCCTGCGGCTCACGAAGCGGCGCGGTCTGCGGCGTCTCGATGTAACCGGGTCCGATACCATTGCACTGGATATTATACTGACCGTACTCGGAACAGATGTTGCGGGTGAGCATTTTCAGACCGCCCTTTGCCGCCGCATACGCGGACACGGTCTCACGGCCGAGCTCGGACATCATGGAACAGATGTTGATGATCTTACCGCCGCCGTTTTCGATCATGGACGGAATAACAGCCTTGGACACGATGAACGGTGCGTTCAGATCCACGTCGATGACCTGACGGAACTGTTCCGCGCTCATCTCATGCATCGGAATACGCTTGATGATGCCTGCGTTATTGACCAGAATATTGATCTTACCGATATTCTTTTCAATATCCGCAACCATCGCCTGAACCGCTGCCTCGTCCGTGACATCGCACACGTAGCCGTATGCCTTGATTCCCAGCTCTTCATAAGCAGCCAGGCCCTTGTCCACAAGTTCCTGTTTGATATCGTTGAATACGATCGTTGCGCCTGCGTTCGCATAAGCGCTTGCAATCGCAAAGCCGATGCCGTAGGACGCGCCGGTAACTAACGCGATCTTTCCCTCCAGGGAAAACTGATCCATAAAACTCATAATTGCCTCCTTAAGCCAGTCTGCCCCATGCCTTCATTGCCGAAAGCGCCGGCCATGGTGAAGGTTCATCGGACATGATCAGTTCTTTCATGGTGACCTCGGTGATGCCCTTCTTATCGATGACGATCTTCTGGCCTTCACCGGTCTTCGTCATTTCCACGACGCGGGATTCGCCGTCGGAAAACTCCAGGGTCACATGGGTCCACCAGTTGTCATGCGGGAAGTCCGCACGATAGTACACCGTCAGATAATCCACATCGACCGGGCGGCCGAAGTGCGCGGTAATGGCGGCATAGCGCCAGCCGTCAATGCCCCAGGACGCGTACGGCCAATCGCCGTGCGAGTCATTGGCAATGATCCCGTTATTGACGTTCAGGGAATAAAATACGACCTCTCCGCGGGTCTCGGCATTGGCCGTCATGTGCGGATAAACGGTGTCCGTATCATGCTGATCATAGGGATTCAGCATCAGGTCGCAGAAATTATGCTGTTCCTCTTCGGCAAGGACCGCAGCATGCATATAGTGCGTCTCACCGGCAAAGGCCAACGGATTCACACGCTTTAATAAGTCGCCGAACGGGACCTCATACTCCAGCGCACCGGTCAGGTACAGGGTGGCATCGCCGAGGACATCGTCCAGACGGACACGCACGAATACCGGATACTCATCGGCCTCCAGTACGATCGTATCGCCCTCTTCGTACGCCTTTTTGTACACCAGGAAGAGTTCGTTTTTTCCAGTTGCCGAAGCCTTTTCCGTTCCGTTTCCTCTGACTGAAAGCGTGATCATCGATCCGCCTCCTTTTCAGAAGCTTCCTCTTCCACAGTTTCGGCAAGAAGACGTGCCTTGGCATCGGCCAGACGATTCATTTCGCTTTCGGGAAGCTCCGGGAACCGGGGATCCATCTTTTCGAAACGATCGACCAGGATCTCGGTGATCAGATAACGCGCATACCACTTCTGGTCGGACGGAATGACATACCACGGCAGCTCGGGCGTTGCGGTATTGTCGATCATCTCCTCGTAAGCCTTCGTATAATCATCCCAGAGGCCACGCTCGTCGAGGTCACCGACGGAGAACTTCCAGTTCTTTTCCGGACGGTCGATACGCTCCAGGAAACGTTCCTTCTGCTTTTCCTTTGAGACATCGAGGAAGATCTTGAGGATCTCGTAACCGTTATCGTACAGTTCCTCTTCATAGTTCATGATATGGCGGTAACGGCGCTCAAAGAAGCCTTCTCTTAAGCAGCGCGTCGGCATTTTATAGGTCTTGTCCAGTTCGTGGACCTTGACGACCAGCACGTCTTCATAATAAGAACGGTTCAGAATGGACATCATGCCGCGTGCCGGAAGCACCTTGTTGAAGCGCCACAAAAAGTCGTGCGCAAGTTCTTCCTTACTGGGTGTCTTGAAGCCGTGGACCTCCACGCCCTGCGGATTGACGCCGGTCATGATGTGCTTGATCGTGGAGTCCTTACCGGCCGCGTCGCGCGCCTGCAGGACAAAGATCAGACCTTCTTTTCCTTCCGCATACAGCTTCTCCTGATAAAGCGCGATCTTCTGGATATTCTCCGCCGTCTTCTTCAGGTATTCCTCTTTTTTCTTCTTCTCTTCCTTGGTTGCTCCGGTCTCCGCATGGAACAGATCGATCTTCTTCGTACCGTCATACGTAAACTTTTCCAGCTTCATAGGTGTACCTCCCGGGGGTTCTCTTCTCCCATTATAATCCACATGCACGTGAAATGCACGGACTTTTCAAATTCTTTACGCGGTCTTTTTTGCCAGCTTCCCATCGAGGAACCGGAAAGAAAGCGGATAAATTCCGATGATCAGAAAGACAACGATCATATATCGTCCGGAACGGATCACGTGTGCGGCAAGATCCTGTGCATCCCGCATTTCCTTCGGGAACGGGAGTTTGAATACGGTGTTCAGCGCCACAAACAGACCGATACCGAGCACCAGCCGGAGAGCCGCGCGCCAGACGATGCGCGTTTCCGTAAACCGTACATATTTCTGTTCGAACATGACGCCCGCAAAGAAGCCGATCATCATGCCGAAGCCGGTGAAAAAGTCATCGGAAGTGCAGTAGAACCAGCCCGGGATCGCGATCAGTAACAGGATCGCATACAGGATGCGCTTGTCTGCGATCTTCCGCTGAAGGTATGAGACGACGATCAGGATGACAAGACCGAGGAGCCAGCCGCAAAGAACATCGGTGGGATAATGAACACCCACTACCACGCGTGAAAGACCGATCAGTGCACAGAGAACGATCGTCAGGATCGTGCTCCATTTTTTCTTGAGAAACGCCGCGCAGGACGCATAAAACGTGACGGAATTGGAACTGTGACCGCTCGGAAAGGAATATCCCTGCGCGTTCACATCGTAAATATCATACCCTTTCTCCACCGGACGCAGACACTTTACGCCCGGGTTGTCCATGTAGGGACGGCGCCGGAGCGCAATATTTTTGATCATCGGATTCCAAATGAGGTCCGTCATCAGATTCGTTCCGACAAAAACGCCCATCTCTTTATTGTAGCACCAGTACAGGAAGCCGAAGATGGCCACCATGATGAGCTCTTCGCCGAAGTTCGAAAAGAACGACAGCACCGAGGTCCCGGTCGTTCCGAGGACGCCCTGAAGCCATTCCATGAAGACCGGTTCCCACGCGAAATAAAACGTATTACCCATTATTCTTTACCCTTTTCTTCCGGAAGGTCCTTTAAGTCCTTCCGGTCTTTTATGATGTCGCCGATCCGTTCCCTGCCGTCCCGGCGTGTATTTTCGATTAGTTCGGAGATCTCCGTCTCCGCATCGGTCACGATCCGCTCGAATTCCTGCGCGGAGATGCGCGTCACGCCTTTCCGGAGCGCGGAAAGCTGGATCATGCCGTCCGATGTCACCACGCGTACATCCGTTGTCTTTGCGATCTTTCCGATCAGCCGCTCGATGTACAGGTCTCCGCTCTCGCGTTCCTTGGTATAGACCACATGGATGCTCTGATAATCAAACTGCTCGCCCTTGTTTCCGGGCACGCGGTAGCCGTCAAATACCAGAACGGTCTCGCACTTTTTATACGCGCTGTAATTGGAAAGGATGTGGATCAGGCGTTCTCTTGCCGCCGCGATATCGCCGGAAGCCAGCGTCTTCAGTTCATCCCATGCAAAGATCACATTATAGCCGTCCACGATCAGCGCGAAATCCCGGGGCTTGGACACATAGTCCGTTTCCTCCGCGCGGTTCGGGGCGATGGTCCTTCCGTACTGCTTTCTGCGGATGGGGCCGAATTCACGGAGCATGATCTCCTCAAGCTCGCTGTCGGAGACGATGCTGTGTTTCGGGGCGCGCACAATCTCACGATGCACCGGCCGCGCATTCAGTGTGCTTTCCAGATGCATGTAACGGGGCGCGGCGTCCCACTTCACGAGGAAACCCGCGCCGTGAGCGCAGAAAATGGAATCCGGGGAGTTGTCCGCGTCGGCTTCCGGCATATAGCGGAGCTCGCGTACGACCTCGTCCGCGTTGTGGCAGATGTCGTAGCCATCGGGCTCCTGGATCAGACGCCCGCGGCCGCCGGTAAAGGAGGTCAGCGTCTTCTGGTAGTCATTCATCTCGGAGACCGGCGCGCGCCCCGAAAGGACCGCCTCGGTGCCGTCATAGATGGGCGGAAGGAAAGACCCTCCCATAGCCTTTAAATCATTCATTACACGGCTGATGTCCGACTGCGGCGCAGATATCCTGAAACGGTAGAAAGGCTCTAAAAGGACGCTTTCTGCGCTCATGAGGCCCTGTCTGACCGCACGGTACGTGGCCTGGCGGAAATCGCCGCCTTCCGTATGCTTGAGATGTGCCCGGCCGGCGGAAAGCGTGATCTTCATATCGGTGATCGGGCTGCCCGTAAGCACGCCGATGTGCTGCTTTTCAACGAGATGCTGCAGCACGAGCCGCTGCCAGTTGCGGTCCAGAAGGTCCTCACTGACATTTGCGGTAAACACGAGGCCCGCGCCCCGTTCAAGCGGTTCCAGGATCAGATGTACCTCCGCATAATGCCGGAGCGGTTCGTAGTGTCCCACACCCTCCACCGTGTTCTTTATGGTCTCGCGGTACAGTACATGTCCGCGCGTAAGTTCGATTTCAAGTCCGAAGCGCTCGAATACGAGGCTCTTCAGTATTTCCGACTGGACCTCGCCCATGAGGCCCACCTGGATCTCCTGGAGATAGCTGTTCCAGGTGACCTTGAGCATCGGATCCTCTTCCTCCAGACGCCTGAAAAGCGGGAGGACCGTCATCGGGTCCTTGCCCTCCGGGAGGACGACCGCGTAATGCATGACCGGTTCCAGTACCGGCGATGCCGTCATGCCGCCTTCACCGAGCTCATCGCCGGACTTCACCTCGGAAAGGCCCGTTACGGCGATGATATCGCCCGCTTCCGCACTGTCCGCAGGCGTGAATCTTTCTCCGGTATAGACCCGGATCTGATTGATCTTTTCTTCTTTTCCGGTCTCCCGGATACTGTCGCGCACCTTCAGAGTGCCACCCAGCATTTTGAGATGGGCGATCTTATTGCCCGACTCGTCGTGCGTGATCTTGAAGACACGCGCGGAAAAACGGCTGCCGTACCGCGGAAGCTCCACATAGTCGTGAAGGCCGGACAGAAATTCCTTCAGTCCCTCCAGCTTGAGACCGGAGCCGAAATAGACCGGGAACAGATTCCGGGAAGCGATCAGGGTGCGGATCCGTCCGTTTCCGATGCTTCCGCTCTCCAGATACTCGTGAAGCGCATCCTCGCTGCACATGGCGATGGCATCGTCCCGTGCTTCCGTGTCCTGCGTGAAATCCACCAGACCGTCACCGAGCTCGTCAAAAAGCCCCTGCAGGAGTTCCTCCTTACTGAAACGCGCATAGTCCATCTTCGTAACGAAAATGAATACCGGGATCCCGTAAAGCGACAAAAGCCGCCACAGCGTGCGCGTGTGCGCTTGAACTCCGTCCGTGCCGCTGATGACCAGAATGCCCGCGTCCAGGACGGACAGCGTGCGTTCCATTTCCGCGGAGAAATCCACATGTCCCGGGGTATCAAGAAGCGTGAAACGCCGGTCCTCCACCGTAAAGGAGGCCTGGCTGGAAAAGATCGTGATGCCGCGCTCCTTTTCAAGCTCGTGCGTGTCTAAAAGCGTGTCACGATGGTCCACGCGCCCCTGCTTCCGAAGGACGCCCGATGTATAAAGAAGGCCCTCGGAAAGGGTCGTTTTGCCGGCATCGACATGCGCGAGAACACCGAGGACTGTATTTTTGATATTCTGATTTTCCATGCAGTCCCCGGTCCTCCCATGCGGTTTACTTTAAACTCTGCTGCCCCATCCAGACATTCATAACAAAGGAATGCGGCAGGATCTTGCAAAGAAGCGCCTGGCTTCTTGCGATGAAGCCGTACTTGGAAACATCCTTTCCGCGCTCCATGTCACGCCATCCGCGGGCCACCAGATCCTTGGCCTCGTACATGGCGGCGTATTTTTTGACGACCGGATTCTCGTTCTTCGCGATCGCACGGTCAAAAAACTCGGTCTTTGTCCAGAACGGGCACAGGGCCGTAACGGTGATACCGCGGGACTTAAGTTCACGGTTCAATGCCCGTGAGTAGTACAAAAGGAATGCCTTTGTAGACGCGTAAACATTGATGTAGGGGATCGGCTGGAAGGCCGCCACGGATGCAATGTTCAGGATCTTTGCACCTTCATGCATATAGGGAAGGGACAGCTGCGTCATGGCCATAACGGCACCGCAGTTTAAGTCCATCATGTTCAGGTTGGTCTCGAGCGTATCATCGGTCGTCGCGGCAAATTTGCCGAAGCCGCTGCAGTTTAGCAAACGGACAATGTCCGGCTGCTCTTCCTTAAGCAGTGCTTCCAGCGTCTGATACGACGCACGGTCGGTGAGGTCCATCGGAATGCAGCGCACCGGAACGGAAAGCTTGCTTTTCACTTCCTCCAGGCGGTCCTGCCGTCTTGCAATGATCCACAGTTCGTCGAACGTTGCGTGCTCGGGTGCCGTTTCCGCAAATAATCGACCCATGCCGCTGGAGGCACCGGTCACAATAACGATTTTTTTCACGTGTTATCCTTTCACGGCGGCCCGTCTCCGGGCCGCCTGCGTTTTAGCGGATGCCGGCCTTTTTGCCGGCATCGCACCACTTTTATGCCTTGTAGATATTGGCTTCGAAACGCTCCATCAGTCTCTTCTGAACACCCGGATCCGTGATCTCCCGATTCGGAGAAAGCGGGGAAAGCGTACCGCAGTCCACACCGTAATAGTTCTTCATGATGAACTTGATGCCCGGGATCAGGCCGCCCACTTCGCGGTCGTCGAGTGCGGCATAGATGTTGTTGGCACGGAGCTGAAGATCCATGGCCTTGTCGATGTTGCCCTCGTTCATTGCCGTGATGATCTGATGGAAATGCTCGCAAGTGCAGGCCTGAAGCGCGCCGATGCTGCCATCGGAGCCCATGAGATGACCGGCAACACACATCTGATCCACGCCGGTAAAGATCTTGATGTCCGGCATGTACTGCTTCATGCGCTGCATGTAGTAGAAGTTGCTGTCCGTGTATTTGAAGCCGGTGAAGGTCGGGATCTCCGCCTTCAGGATGTCTAAAAGCTCTTCCGCGTCGATGCGGTCACCGCCGTTTAAATTGCCTTCCGCAAAATGCCAGTATACATAGAACGGGATACCGCTGGCCTCGGAAATACGCTTGAAATATGCAGCGTTCTCGGCGATCTTCGCATCCTTACGGATGGCAACGGAGGAGACTGCGTCCGCGCCGACGGATGCCGCATAGCGTGCAAGGTCGATGCCGGTCTCTTCATCCTTGCCGTAACCGACACTGACAAATACCGGGATGCGGTGATCCACGACCTCAACGGTCCGCTTGATCCACTGCTTACGCATCTCGGGCGTCATGCACCAGCCTTCACCGGTCCAGCCATGCATATAAAGACCATCCGCGTGCTGGGAAAGATAGAAATCCACCATCTTTTCACATGCGGAAAGATCCACCTCACCGTTCTTGAACGGCGTTAAAAACGCGACAAAATTGTTGTTGTACATGGGATATCTCCTTTATTATGTATTGTTTATCAAGTACCTGTCAGTGATGCACGGCGTCCTTGCGGATCACACGTGCGATGGTCTCCGCCGCGAGCACCGAGCCCGCTTCCGACGGATGGTAGTCATCGTCCATATACAGGTCGATGATCTCGTTGATCTTTTTGAATTCCTGTCCGACATCGGCGATCAGTGTGCCGCACTCTTCCGCCGCTTCATGATAGCCTGCGGTCAATCTTTCCAGCATCTCGTCGTAGGAAATGCCGGTGGAAGCCAGCTTTTCGGAACCGTCACGGTAGGACCAGGTCGCATAAAGGACCGGCTTTGCACCGTTTGCGCGGATCATTTCCGTAAGGCCTTTCACACTCTCCTTGAATGCGTCCCTGGAGAACGCCGGAGCTTTAGACTGCTCCTGAAGGACCACATAGTCCCATTTTTCTTCGGTAAGTGCCTTTTTCGTACGCGCGCCGATCTCCGATTCCGGATCCAGCTGCTCCGCAAGATATGCACCGCCCTTGGTGATCGACTCGACCTCAAAACCGGAAAGGCTCTTTAAGATCCTCGGCATGTCATGATAAAATGTAAAACTGTTACCGAGCATCAGTACCCGGATCTTCTTTTCCTGTCCGTACACGTTCTTCACCATCTCCTTAAAATACCGGAATGTATTCATGATGCGGTCATCCGCTTCTTTTCCGGCGCATTCGAATTTAAAACCGGGCGCGCTTTCGATCGTCAGGATCCCCTCAAAACCGAAATCCCGGATCGCTTTCAGCGGTTCCTCCATGTTCAGACTGCCGTCCTCTAAAAACAGGTGGATGTCGTCC
Source organism: Lachnospiraceae bacterium UBA1759 (assembly GCA_002315555.1). Taxonomy (GTDB): domain Bacteria; phylum Bacillota; class Clostridia; order Lachnospirales; family Lachnospiraceae; genus UBA1267. The sequence goes on from DCHF01000022.1 coordinate 123,447, forward strand.
ACGTTGTCGTTGTTGTGGAAATGGATCTCCACGACCGGGAACGGCTTACTGCGGAGCGCCTTTAAAAAGCCGGCGGCATCATTGGTATCGGTGGAGCTGTCACATTCAATGTCACTTCTTGTAAAAAGTGTGTGACCGCTCGTATTCGCACCGTTTAAGCGGATGTTCATATGACCGATATCGATGAGATAACCGAACCGCTTCTCCGGGAGGAGTGCGCGGATGTCACTCTCTTCGGCTTCCGTCAGACCGTAATCCTCCACGGCCACCCTGCAGTCCGGGACCAGTTCCAGTGCCATCTGTACATACGGGACGATATTCCCGCGGATCGCCTCGGGAACATCGAACGAAAGCACCCGGATGCAGGAATGCTTCTTCTGCCATGCGCCGATGTCCAGAAGTTCCTTCCGGAACTCCTCTACCGTCTCCTGCTTGTGATCCGCCGGGAGCTTCCCGTGTACCGTCAGCGTCTTCCCGTATTTCATCATCGTGAAAGCGGTAAGCGCTGCGGTCTCGTCATCACGGATCGCGTTTACAAACTGACTTCCGAGCACGCTGATCACATCAAAGCCGTGCGTGGAAAACCAGATCAGATTTTCAATAAAGGTGCGGTGGGGGTAATGCCAGTCCGCGATACAGTATTTCATCATTGTGCTGTCTCCTGAACACCAATAGATCAATCGATCTCCAGATGCTCTTCATCCGGGAGTGCCGGATAAACATCGTCCAGGGTATCGGAGTACCAGTAAGCAACAGAGGAAATATCGTCCATAAGCGGCAGGTAACGGCCGTGATTACGCCAGCCGAGCGCCTGGATGGTGACCTTTAAGTCGCTCTTAAAGTAGACCGGATCCGTGATGTGGAAACGATACATGTTGAAGCGGCGGTTGGCCTCATACGTGGAATCCGTGCGGTCGACCTTGTACATGCCGGAATACGGAGTGGAAAACTCCGTGTACTTTCCGCCCACGTCAAAGTTGTACGCGCCGCAGATATAGTCCTCGGTGCCGGTACCGCAGATGCTCGGGTAGTCCGTATCACCGTCGATGTAGAATTTGATTTCGCCTTCTCCCCACCAGTGGTTGTTGTTCACGCCCCAGTAAAGGTAGGTGCCGACGTACTTGCCGTTGCCCCTGATATTGTCCAGGATCGTGTAGACCTCCTTGTACGGCAGCGGATTCACGCGGCGGAACTGCGCATGGAAATACAGGCTGTTCTCCGGGATCTCCTTCTCTTCACAGTCGATCTGATAGTAGATGTTGGCGTTGTTTTCACCCAGATTCTCGATCTCCACCCGGAAGCTCTTGAAGTAAGGCATTTCAAAATAGCAGTTCATGGCCTTGCCGGGGTTATAGCAGATGGGCAGGCTGGTCAGCTGACGGTATTCCTTGTAATTAGCGTTACAGAAGAAATCGCTTAAGGGACATTCCACCTGAGGAGCCTTCGCATCGTCAAAATAGATGCGCAGGATCAACTGACGCGGATCCTCCGCACTATCGGTGATCCAGAAATGCTTGATGGCGCCCTGCCCTTTAATGTCCGCGAGGACGAATGTGGAGCGGCCCGGCATCACGATGTACGGATTGACCTTCCAACCTGTACCGAGGTCACGCGCGGCATCCCGCGCCGACCCCTCTTCAAGCGGAGTCGCCCCGCCTTTGCCCTTCTCCCCGGTCAGGTTTTCGGGACATATGGAAAAACTACGGATATTCTTTGAAAGAGTCAGATCATGCAGCATGGAGTTCCTCCTGTTATCAAATCAGATTTTTAGCCCGGATCGGCCGGTACCGATGAAAGTCAATGGTTCCTCATGGTTATAAAACCACTATTTTATTATAGGATCTGTAGCGCATATGTCAACGAAAAATCGCCTTTGTTTGTGAATATCCTCCTATTCTGTTCTTGTGTACAGGGGGTATTTATGGTAAAATATGCTCATAATCATGAAGGGGGGACGGATCATGCCGCGCTCGGAAAAACAGAAACTGAAGCTTTTATACCTGATGAAAATACTGCTTGCCGAAACAGACAGCGACCATGGTCTGACCATGGACGAGCTGATCGCAAAGCTCGCACAGGAAGACATCCGTGCCGAGCGCAAGTCCATCTATGCGGATTTTGAGGAGCTCGAGAATTTTGGCGTGGAAGTCCAGAAAAACAAGGACGGACACAATACGCTCTACAGCATCGAGGACCGCGATTTTGAGCTTTCCGAGCTGAAATTCCTGGTCGATGCCGTCCAGGCCGCAAAGTTCATCACCGAGAAAAAATCGAACGAACTGATCAAAAAGCTGGAAAAGCTGACCAGTGTCCATAACGCCAAAAAGCTGCAGCGTCAGGTCATCATCTCCGGCCGCGTGAAAGCCATGAATGAATCCATCTACTACAGTGTTGATGCCCTTCATGATGCCATCAACAACAACCGCACGGTCCGTTTCCGCTATTTCAACTGGAATGAAAAGAAGGAGCTCGTGTTCCGTCATAACGGCGCGTTCTATGAGATCAGCCCCTGGAGCCTTGTCTGGGACGATGAGTATTACTACCTCATCGGCTATGACGCGGAAGCCGGGAAGATCAAGCACTACCGTGTGGATAAGATGAAGAACATCTCGTACACGGAGCATCCGCGTGAAGGCCGCGACGTGTTTGAAAAGACCGATCTTCAGAAGTATTCCCGCAGCCTCTTCGGTATGTTCGGCGGCGATATCATGCCGGTCCGCCTGGAGTGCAAAAACAGCTTTGCCGGCATCATCATCGACCGTTTCGGTACGGACATCATGATGATCCCGCACGACGCGGAGCATTTCCACGTCACGGTCAATGTTTCCTTCTCGATGCAGTTCATCGGCTGGGTGACCAGTGTTTCCGAGGGTGTGAAGGTGATCGGGCCGGATGAAGCGGTGGAACAAATGAAAGAAACGATCGCCAATCTCGCGAAGGCTTATCCGACGGAATAAAAAAGAAAACAAAAAAGAAGCGCTGTGAAGATCCTGTCGATCTTCGCAGCGCCTCTTTTTGTTTATGCATGCTCCGCTTATCCGAGCATCATTTTAATAATTTCCTTATCTGTTTCGCGCATACCCACCTTGCCGATGTATCCGACACAGCTGATGGTCTCTCCCGCGTCCTCCTTCAGAATTCCGGTATACGCCTCGTATTCCTTATTCTGCATCGCCAGATAATGCGCCATCATCGATGCATCGAGAGACGATGCGATCTTTGCCGCACAGGAGATCTTCGCGCCGTCGCAGATGATGCCCGGAATATTCGCAAGCGTGTTGTCGATCGTCGCCTTGATCTGCTGCGTCGTGCCGCCACTCAGATACGTAATGGCCGCCGCAGATGCGCAGGATGCGGAAACCGCGCCGCAGAACGCGGACAGCTTTCCGATGAATTCCTTCTGGAAGATCGTAAGCAGGCTTGAGAAGATCAGCGCGCGATAGAGTTTCTCCGTCGGAATGTTCTTCTCACGCGCGTAAATGATGACCGGAACAGTGGATGCAATGCCCTGATTTCCGCTGCCGGACGTAATGATGACCGGCATGTCACAGCCGCCCATCCGGGCTTCGGACGCCGCCGCTGTATAAGCCTTCATACGCGTGACCACGCTCTCCGCATAGGATTCGCGGATCATCCGGCCGATTCCAAGACCATAGTCCCCGGCCATTCCCTCATAGGCAATGTCCATATTACAGCGTATCTGACGTTCGCAGAACGGACGCAGCTTCTCGATCTCGATCTCATCCGCAAATGCCTTGATTCCTTCAATGGAAAGCTGCGATCGGTCCGTAGCATAACCGGTCCGGGCAAGTTCTTCCGGCTTTGCGAAGATGGTCTCACCGTTCTTTACGATCGATACGATATTCGTATGTGATGTGCGGATTTCCACGGTAACGCGGTCTTCACCTGCATAAAGATCCAGAATAAAATGAAGCGGGATCTCCGAATCCAGGAATTCCACACTGCAGGAACCGTTTGCAAGAAGCTCCTTTGTACGGGCACGGCCTGCAGCATCGACCCTTTCCAGGACCTCCATCTTTGCCGCAGCGTCACCGGCCACCGCACCGAGGATACAGGCCGCCTCGATACCGATGAGACCGTCCGAATTCGGAATCGTCACGCAGCGGACATTCTTGATCATATTGCCCGAGCAGTGTGCGATGATCTTCTCCGGTTCCGCTCCGAGCACCCGGCTCCCCTCCGCTGCCGCATACGCAAGCGCGATCGGTTCGGTGCAGCCCATCGCGGGAACCAGTTCCTCGGTCAAGATCGCCAGATATTCATTCTTCATTTCGATACTGATCATAAGTTCCTCCGGACAGTTCGTGTTCTGATACTTTTTTCATATCATTTTTCCGGGCGAAATGCCAGCCCTTTTGTCTCAATGGGATAATATGGTGTCTATTCCGTCACATATCCACATAAACCGACGTTTCCCCGGGGTCATAACAAAACCGCCGCACCTCGGTAACGTCTCCTTACCGGACCGACCGGTATGGGAGATGTAACGCCATGGTGCGGCGGTTCATTATACTTTTATTCGTCGATCCACTGAACATCACCGGTCAAAAGGACCGCTTCCGTTCCGCTGACCGTCAGGATCCCACCGTCCACATGTCCGGCCTTCTCTTCGCCATCCGCCAGTTCCATGTGAAAATCACAGGGCTGAACGGAGGTCACGAACGGAATGTGGCCGGCCATGACTGCCAGATCACCGTCCGCACCGCGAAGTGCGATCATGTTGATGTCTTCATGAAACAGACTGCCGTTCGGTGAGGAAATCTCCATCGTGAACGTGTTCATCAGTTCACCTTCTTTGCTTTCGCAACCGCTTCGTCGATGGTACCGACGAACAGGAATGCAGACTCCGGAAGATCGTCATGCTTACCGTCCAGGATCTCACGGAAACCGCGGATGGTCTCAGCGACCGGAACGTACGTACCGACAATGCCGGTGAACTTCTCCGATACATGGAACGGCTGAGACAGGAAACGCTGGATCTTACGCGCACGCTGTACCAGCAGCTTGTCTTCATCGGACAGTTCATCCATACCCATGATGGCGATGATGTCCATCAGTTCCTGATAACGCTGAAGAACGCGCTGTACTTCACGTGCGGTCTGATAATGCTCGTCACCGAGGACATCCGGGGAAAGGATACGGCTGGTGGATTCAAGCGGATCAACGGCCGGGTAAATACCCTGGGACGCGATGCTTCTTGAAAGAACGGTCGTAGCATCCAGATGTGCGAAGGTGGTAGCAGGAGCCGGGTCAGTCAGGTCATCGGCCGGTACGTATACCGCCTGAATAGACGTGATGGAACCCTTCTTCGTGGAAGTGATGCGCTCCTGAAGCGTACCCATTTCATTTGCCAGGGTGGGCTGATAACCTACTGCGGACGGCATACGTCCAAGCAGTGCGGAAACCTCGGAACCTGCCTGAGTGAAACGGAA
>DCHF01000034.1 GCA_002315555.1 Lachnospiraceae bacterium UBA1759
TTTCACAAACCGACGAAGAACCGATAAAACAAAAGCCGCTGTCGCCGCTGGAAAGATGACGATCAACAAGGCTTACAATCAGACAATGCGTGATCGCTGCAAAGAGAAACAGGAAGATTCCGAAAACACACGAACACCTGCGGAAATCAAAGCAGAACGAATCAATGCAATGGTCAGCGTTATTTCTGCAAAAGTCAGGACCCAGTTTGAACGCGAGGTGCAGGAGTTCCCCGAACTTCGATACACCCTTGAAGAAAGAACTCATCTGACCAATGAAATTTCTTCTGCCGTCAACCGCCTGATTGCTGAATGTTATCGGAACAGCCCAAAGTATTCCGCAGGAGATACGATGGGCATGTAATTGTTTGGAAAGTGAGATCTGTCGCGTGTAACAATACAATCCGCTTTTACCTGTATGGCAGAAAACGTTTGAATCGAATCTTCAAAATCCTTATGGGGAAGATCCATTGAAAGGCGCAAGACGGTTTCATCCAAGGGAACAATGGAAAACACATTCAGCATCAGCCGGATATAGGTAAGTGCAGTATCTTGCGGAACTAACTTCCGAACAATGTAGTACACGTTATTCAGGCTGATCGCAGAAATGAAGCCATGAACCTTCCTTGTTTCACAATCGCCCCAGACCCTTGAGGATAACTCAAAAAACTCTTCCCGATGGCGGACAACATCCAGAAGAATATTGGTGTCGATGAATATATTTTTCATTTCACACCATATTTTTCAGAAAGGGAATCGGACAACTCATCTCGGTAATCCCAATCGGCTGGAACCTGCGGCAACTGGGTTCCCATTTCCAATATCTGCTTGGTAATGGGCGGAAGTTCGTCATTGTTAGCAGGTACCTCTTCCAGGGACGCAATGTAATTGGAAAACATGGCAGAAATACTTGTCCGGCGATGTTTTGAAATCCGGCGGGCCTTCTCAACTACTGATGAATCCATGCTGAGAGTCATTTTGGTCGTCATATTTTCACCTCTATACGTATTGTTTCTTCATTTAATATACGGCAAAACCGTAAAAAAGTCAAGTAAAAAATAAAGAAAGGAGTATCTTTTTTGATTTTACGACCCTACCAACAGGCTGCGGTTGATGCGGTCTATAACCATCTCCGCAGCAAAGACAACAACCCCTGTATTGTGCTGCCAACAGGCACGGGTAAATCGCTAACTCTCGCCCAGATTGCAAAAGATGCCGTTGAAAACTGGAACGGGCGTGTTCTTATTCTGGCGCATGTCAAAGAACTGCTGGAACAGAATGCCGATAAGATCCGAAAACTTTGTCCGGAACTCAAAATCGGCATTTATTCTGCCGGTCTGAAATCCCGCGACACGGAAGCGCCGGTGATCGTTGCCGGGATCCAAAGCGTCTATAACAAGGCATGTGACCTTGGCGCTTTTGATCTGGTGATCGTGGATGAAGCACATCTGATCGCCCCGGACGGCGATGGAATGTACCGGACCTTCCTGAAAGAAGCGAAGGTCGTGAATCCGCATGTCAGGGTGATCGGGCTCACGGCAACGCCATTCAGGCTCAAAGGCGGGCTGATCTGTCAGCCGGAAAACATTCTGAACGAGATCTGTTATGAAGCCGGACTGAAGGAAATGATCACCCAGGGGTATCTGTCCCCGCTCGTCTCCAAAGCAGGAAGAACAGAAGCAAATCTGGACGATCTGCACATTCGGGGCGGCGAGTTCATCGGAGAAGAGATGGCGGCGGCAATGGATAATGATGCCATTGTCGATTCCGCCTGCCGGGAGATCGTGGATTTGACCCGCGACCGGAAATCGGTGCTGATTTTCACCACCAGCGTTGCTCACTGCAAGCACGTGGCGGAGAAGATCGCCTACTATTCCGGCAAGGAATGCGCAATGGTCACCGGAGACACATCCGATGGCGAACGGGCTGAGATCATTGCCCGGTTCAAAGGAGAGTTTGTCCCGGCTGATCTGTTCGGTACGGCAAAGCCGCAGCTGAAGTTTCTGGCGAATGTGAATGTGCTTACCACCGGCTTCGATGCGCCCAACACGGACTGCGTTGTTCTGCTTCGACCGACCAATTCAGCAGGTCTGCTGATACAGATGGTAGGCAGAGGCACACGTCTTTCCCCGGCGACCGGCAAAAACAACTGTCTTGTGCTGGACTACGGGGAGAACATCCTGCGGCACGGCCCGGTGGACATGATCCGTGTCAAGGAACCCGGCGCTGGAAAAGGCGGCGATGCCCCGGCAAAGAAGTGTCCGAAATGTCAGGCGCTGATCCATGCCGCATACGCTGTCTGCCCGGAGTGCGGCTTCGAGTTCCCGCATCCTGAAAAGAGCAATTTGAAGGAACGGGCATCTTCCGCCGGGATCATTTCCGGTCAGATCGACTACACCGATTATGACGTGCAGGACGTGTACTATGCCGTCCATGAAAAGAGGTATGCCGATCCCGGAACGCCCAAAACAATGCGGATTGATTACCGTGTCGGCTTCGATGAGTTCAAATCGGAATGGGTATGTCCGGAACACACCGGCTACGCCCGTGGCAAGTTCGAGAAGTGGTGGCGTGAACGAGCCGCCCTTGGCTGTCCGATTCCGACAACGGCGCGCGAAGCGGTAGCGCTGGCGAATGAGGGCTTGCTGGCTGAACCCACCAGCATCACCGTGAAGACCGTTGCCGGGGAGAAGTTCGACCGCATTACGGGCTGGCGCTTGAAGCTGCGGCCGGTCATGCGTGAACCCGGCGATGATTCGGCGGAGATCGCGCAGGAAGAACAGCAGGACTTTCCTTCCAACAGTCCGGCGGACCTTGGCGTAAGCAAGGAC
>DCHF01000020.1 GCA_002315555.1 Lachnospiraceae bacterium UBA1759
GGTTTTGACACACAAAAAACAAGTTGACAATGATCAAGAGCCAAAACTTTTGAAATCGGCTCAGAATAAAAAAAAGGAAACTCACAATCCGCGACTGCTACGTCAGCTTTATCATCTTGGGAGGACTGCTGTAGCAAAATCGACACTCGCCGATGCGATGAACCGCAGAAATCCCCAAAATATTCGGGGAACTGTTCAATGAAATCCTTGATCGAGCAGTGGTGTGTGCGCCAGGAAGGCAAAATTGCTTCAGTTACCCGGCTGACAGATTGTCGCACCACAGAACCCCGGAAAGGGCCTCTGCACGGAATTTCAACACAATGCCGTGAAGAATCCTTAAAAATAAACAGGTCCGGCAAGACCGTCAAAACATGTGACACGATGCCAGCATTTTATATTGATCGGACCCGACATCGCCGAACTTGCAGGAAATATCTTTCACAGCCATGTTCAGCACGGTTACCCCGTCGCCGGTTCCGTTCGTGAATACGGCATTTCCGCCGATATCCTCAGCCGTAATCTTTGATTCAGCTTCTGCAAACCAGAGCGTGACTTTCCCACCATTGCACTGTTCCACAGTATCCGTGCCCCAGTTTTCGCCGAAGGTGAAGATATCGTTTCCGCCGCCGCCCTGCAGAGAATCGTCACCCGCTCCGCCGGAAAGGATGTCATCTGCCGTACTGCCGATCAGGCGGTCATTGCCGTCTTCCCCAAGAAGAACTGCACTGCTTGAGCCAGCCCAGAGATTGTCATTCCCGGTTCCTCCGTGGACCTCAAGGGTTTTTGCCGAGAAATTGTACCGCTGACTGGTCAGGTCGATGATGTCATCACCGCCACCGGCATAGAATTTGTCTATATTCAATACGCGTGCCTGATGGGATTGAACTGTATCCGGAAGTTCCGTGTAAATATCATCCAGGAACAAGGCATCTCCGTTGGAATCATCCGTCAGATAAACGGAGCATTGATCCGTTGCCGTACCGTAATACAGATCGCTGATCCGATTCTTCCCGGACAGAGTGACTGTTTCTCTTGTTCCCTGCCATTCGCCGGCACCCACATGACGTGCGATGTATCCGCTGCTCCACGTGCCATTCGCCTTTGCGAAAATTACATCACTGACATTATCTTCCACAGCTTGAACTGCAGCAGTCTTATCTTCCGCACACTGCTGCTGAATGATACCGCCGCTGACAGCTTCCGCGCCATCTTTGCTTTCCCATGTGGTGTATTTCTGCGTCAGGTTGTAGGTCTCGAATTCTGTTTCTGCCGAATTGATGACAACTTTGCGGTCATTCAGGTTCACCGTAACGGTTTCGTCTGCTCCTTTTGTGATGCTGTCGGATGCCACGTCCTCCATCACAATAAATTCTTTATCTGTGAAATTGAAGAGGAAATCCACATACTGCCCGGAACCTTCATCCGAGAGAACGGTATAATCATCTCCGTTCTTCGTGAATACGGTTCCCTCCGTTGTAACCCGGATATCCGATTTGTTGTTGAACATCATGAGCCAGGTCATGAGTTCTTGTTTCTCGCTGCCCCGGCACGTTTCCCACTTGTTGACCAGAGCAAAGTCGCTGGCTGTGCTTTCTCCGGTGAGAGTGAAACTTGTGAAGGTCAAAGCCACATCGGCATATTCCGCATTGAAGAGATAGGTTTTGCCGCCGACCGTCACCGCTTCAACATTGGTATTTTCCAATCCTTCCGGGACGGCATCGACCTCAACTGCCAGATCACAGTATTGCGCATCTTTCGAAAAATAATCAGTATCGAAATCACCGAGATAAGTCAGGGGACTCCCGGCTGTCAAATATTCTCCGAGATGTGTACTGAGAAGGTATTCATGCAGTCTCACTCCTTCTGCCTGATCAAGTTCGGTATTGCCGGCGTACAGATAAACCGACCCTTTCTGATAATCTTCGCCGAATCCGGCAATAATGTCTCCATCCTGACGATAGTACTCAACTGTTTCGGCAACCGCCTTGTCGGTAATGAAATGGTATGTTACGTCGTCGTACTCGGCCTGCTTTACGATGGCAGGCGCCTGAAATCCGACCAGTCTTGTAAGCCGGTCCTTGCCCTGGTCATTGACTAACCAGCCGGCGAAATACTGGGAAAGCATGCAGCCCAGACTGGATCCGGAAAAGGTGAGGTTCTGCCCCTCATATTTTTCGTACCATGCAAGGACCTCCGCCGTGTGTTCCGCAAATATCGGAAGACCTGCCGCTCCCTCATAAAAATCGGCAAATGCGTCCGGATATGCGGAAATCCATCTGAAAATCAGGAAATGCTCATCGGTTTCCGTTGTACCGTCGGTATCCAGCAGTACGATCCCTGCGGCATGGAAACCATCGTTGAGTTCCGGATCATCCGATCCGTAAAATTCCGTGCATTTCAAACGGTAGGTCTGCCCTTCTGCCGTGGTGTATTCAAAGGTGTCGCCTGCTGCGTGTGTCTCTTTCACATAAGCTTGTAATTCTTCAATCAATGCATTGGTGACGGTGGTCGAATAAGTTTTATTCTGCTGTTCTGAGGTCGTTTCGATTTGCTGTATTCCGGCAGTTTCTGCCAGTTCACCGAACTGGACCTCGTATGTCTGTGCCCCGGCAATCGCCTGCCAGTTGCCGTCAGTCACTACCGTACCAATTTCCACAAACTCGCTCTTAGAGAAGCTGAACAGAAATTCCTTTCCTTGCAGGGTCTGCCCGGTGAGCGTGAGGACGGCATAATCTTCGCCACCCTTCGAAAAAGTGCCTTTAATGGCGACCTTGACATCGCTTGTCCACTCCATCAGAAGTGCACGTGCAAAAAAGTCCTGCCTTCCTGTTTCCGTTCCGCGTATCGCTTCCCATGCGGAACGGGGGATATAGTTGCCGGCGGCTTCAATATCTAAAGAGTTTGGCTTCCCAAATTGAATCGTCATGGAAAGAATGATCTCGGCGTACGCATTGTTGAAAAGATAAGTCTTGTCGCCGACCGTCACGACCGTGTTATTGGTATTCTCAATGCCTTTCGGGATCGATTCAATCTCAAGCGAGAGCGGGTTCCAGGAGCCTTTCATGTCTGAGGAATCCATTTCCATGACGAAAACGGTCGCCGGATTGGAAGAATAGTCTTCCGAAAGCAAATAACAAACTTTGCCATGGGGCAGCAATATATAATCTTTCAGACGGATCACATCCCCGGACCTGCCTGCCTGATCCAGCCAATAGTTGCAGGCATAAATATAGAGGGTTCCTTCGAGGT
>DCHF01000050.1 GCA_002315555.1 Lachnospiraceae bacterium UBA1759
CAGGGTCACGACCCTAATATTAAAAAATGCTGTGAAAAATCATTTTGATTTTTCACAGCACTTCTTTGCTTGTTCTTCAGATCTACGAGGTATTATTTCTTATTGTTTTTCTCCAGAAACGCCTTGAACACCGGATCGTCCGCAAGCGAAAATCCACCGGTCGATGCATTTTCCTTCTCCTGCTTTTCCTTCTCCGCAGCCTTCCGTTCTTCGTACTTCTGCTGTTTCTTTGTTTTCTCCGGACGCAGAAGACTTTCCACACGGCGCTGATGCTCTCTCGCATCCTCCTTCGGAACATCCTCCTTCAGCGTGCCGTTCATCATGCCCAGGAAATACTCATTTTCAGAAACATAATACTTGCAGCTGCCCTTTCCTTCACACTGATTTCTGTAACAAGCCGAATATTTAAATGTGCAGGCACCAAAGTCCTCGTAATAACACTTATCCATGATCGCTCCTTATGCAAATTCAAATCTTATGGGCAAATGCGCGATCTCCGACCATCGAATCAAACCCATCTGCCCCTTTCCTTAATTATAGGCGATGTAGACAGAAGGTGCAAGCGACGTTTTCTCGCAGACATGTTGTATTTTACAGTGCGATCAGCGAGGCTTCCGTCGTTCGGTGCAGAGTCGCAGCATTCTCTGTATACTGCATACCGTGCGCAATGCGCCGAAGGGACAACGTCCCTGAATGAACAAAAAGACCGTTAAAGACTCTGAATAGAATCTTTAACGGTCTTTTGCGCGTTTATGCAGTAGAGAATACGGATCTGCGCTCTGCATCGAACAGGAAACGCAGCGTTAGCAGTGAAAATATAACGTACTGCAAAAAACGTCAGATAAATGCTCCCACAGCCTGAAAATTACAGGAATGCGAGGGTATCGCGTGCGATGGCGAGTTCTTCGTTCGTCGGAATGACGGCGATCGTCACCTTGGAATCCGGAGTGGACAGAACGACCTGCTTACCGAAAGCCTTTTCGTTCTCTTCTTCATTGATTGCAACACCCAGGAAGCCCAGATATTCGCAGACCATACGGCGAACCATCGGGCCGTTCTCACCGACACCTGCGGTGAATACGATCGCATCAACGCCGTTCATCGCTGCGGTGTAACCGCCGATGTACTTAACAAGACGATGAACATATGCTGCCATAGCCATCTTTGCCTTTTCATTGCCTGCGTTGATAGCAGCTTCGATATCACGGAAGTCGGAAGAAACACCGGACAGAGCCAGCATACCGGACTTCTTGTTCAGGATGTTCAGGGTCTCATCTGCAGAAACGTGATCGTGGTTTGCGATGAACTGTACAACAGCATCGTCCACGTCACCGGAACGGGTACCCATGATCAGACCTTCCAGCGGGGTAAGACCCATGGAAGTATCAACGCACTTACCGCCGATGGATGCGGAAACGGATGCACCGTTGCCCAGATGGCAAACGATGATCTTTGCATTTTCCGGATCCAGGTTCAGCCAGTTGATAGCCTCGTGAGATACGAAGTTATGAGAGGTACCGTGGAAGCCGTAACGGCGTACCTGATACTCATCATAGTACTTATCCGGAATTGCATAGCGGTAAGCCTTGGGCTCCATGCCCATAACACCGAAGGAGGTATCGAATACCGCGACATTGATCTTACCGGGCATTGCAGCTTCGCAAGCCTCGATACCGATCAGGTTTGCCGGATTGTGTAACGGAGCCAGGTCGAAGCAGTCCTTGATCAGCTGCTTGACTTCTGCATCGATGACGCAGCTCTTGGTAGCCTTTGCACCGCCGTGTACGACACGATGGCCGATGGCACCGATCTCGTCGGTAGAAGCGATCACGCCGTGCTCGGCATCGGTCAGTGCAGCCATAACGAGCTCTACTGCCTTCTGATGATCCTTCATCTCAGTCTCAAGCTCGAATTTATCCTTGCCGGTGGGCTTGTGAGTGATCTTGGATCCGTCAATACCGATACGTTCGCAAAGGCCCTTTGCAAGAACGCTCTCGTTCTCCATGTCGATCAGCTGATACTTTAAAGAAGAGCTGCCGCAGTTCAGAACTAAGATTTTCATGTTTCTTTTCCTCCTGAGGTTTGTTATATGTAAAATTTAATGTTTACCGTATTCATCACGGAAATTCCGCTGCAATGTTCGGATGCTCGATCATATACTGCCCGACCGTGTTTTTGAACTGCTCCCAGGCTTCCGGGTTGTCCACATAATACGCGGGACAGGGCTTGCCGGTCGCATCGAAGTGGCGGATCAGCGCGTTCGTATCCAGGCCGTACTGCTCTAAAAGCCATGCACTCAGCTTGACGAGTGCCCAGTAAGTCTCCGATGAGAACTTGCCGTCCTCCGTGGGATGACAGTTTTCGATGCTGATCGCATCATAGTTATGATTCACGCCGGTGGAGCATCCCTGCGCGTAGGCCACTTCATTGACCGGAACGCACTGCAGGATCTCTCCGCGAAGACCCACGATGAAGTGGGAGCTTACGCTTCTGCCGTCGGAGTTTTCTTCAAAATAATCACGGTTTCCCTTGGCTGTGGAGCCCGGATTCGCAACATAGTGGATGCAGACGTAATTGATGGTGCCGATGGCCTCACCCGTCCGGTGCATCGGACTGTAGGAAAGCAGGTCCTGCGTGATCCAGGATGGAATCCAGATGTTGCCCTGCTGGTTGATGGCATCGCCCTGCTGCAGGTTCTCATACGGAGCCGTATTCTCCTCTGCCGTGACCTGTGCCGTGGTTTCCGGTGCCGCCGTTTCCGTGACCTGCACGGCCTCGGTCTCCGGAGCCGCCGTCGTTGCCGCTGCCGTGGTCGCCTGCGCACTTGTTTCCGCCGCAGTCGTCAGTGAGATTCCGGCCTCCGCCGCTGCGTTCTCAGCATCCGCATTGACCGTGGAGAGTTCCGTAACACCCGCTTCTTCTTTTTTATTTTTTGAAGACCCGCTCAGCAGCGAACTGAAGCCGATGACCGCAAACATACAGATTCCGATAAAGACTGCGGAAAGGATCAGTTCGCGCTTTTTCTTTGCGGCTTCCGCCGCGCGCCTTGCCTCCGCCTGTTTTTTCTTTTTTGCACGTGCTCTTTTTTCAGCTTCTTCTTCGCTCCGATACTCGGGATCAAGCATGTCTTTGTTTGCCATGGACTCCCCTAAAAAAGCATTTACAATCATGTCCGTTTCGATTAAAATGGACACATACAAATGAGCAGATTATGAAGTCATAATCCTGAAATATTATAGAGCATTTACGGACAGTTGTAAAGGGTTTGAAGTGTTAAAGTTCTTGCCCCCCTCTCCGTAAACCGCCTTAGGAGTATATATGAAAGAAAAAATATGCGGCATGAAACTTTTCCGCATGATTTCGGGTCTTAAATTATGGAAATGGGCATCGTCCCATCCGTTTTTCGGAAAATTCTGCAATTATGAGATGATCACGTACATCATCTGCGGTGTACTGACGACGATCGTCAATTATGTAGTCTATTTCCTCATGCCCCGCTTTGAATCCAATAACTTTGATATCGCGTTGGCCAATGTCGTTGCCTGGACCGTTGCAGTGATCTTTGCGTATTTTGTCAATAAGATCTTCGTTTTTGACAGCCTTTCCTGGGATAAAAAGACCGTTGCCCGCGAGTTTACATCCTTCATCACGGCCCGTCTTCTCTCGCTCGGATTTGACACCCTGTTCCTGATCGTGACCGTCGGATATCTGAAATGGAACGAGCCGGCCATGAAGCTTCTGTCCAATGTTTTCGTGCTGATCATGAATTACATTGCCAGCAAGTTCCTGATCTTTAAGAAGAACGATGCTCCGGCCGAGCCGGACGATACGGAGGTTGAACAATGAGTTTCAAAACCCAGAAGAAACACAAATTCAGTTTCAGAGCGGCCGGTCCGTACCTGACCGCCTTTTTCCTGCCGCTTCTGATCATGCTGGTCATCTTTATCCAGCGCGGCATCTGGCCCTTCGGCGAACGCTGCTTCCTGCGTACGGACCTGTACCATCAGTACGCGCCCTTCTTCCAGGAGCTCCGGACCAAGCTTACGTCCGGCGGTTCGATGTTTTATTCGTGGAACATCGGCGGCGGTACCAACTTCTGGGCCGTCATCGCCTACTACCTTGCAAGCCCGACCAACCTGCTGATCATCCTGTGTCCGCAGAAATACGTCATCGAATTCGTCACGGCATCGATCGTATTAAAGATTGCCGCCTGCTCCCTGACCATGACCGTTTATCTCAACAAACGTCATGAGAAGACCGGCCTGGAAGCCTACATTTCCGTCTTCTTCGGTCTGTTCTACGCCCTGTCCGGTTACATGGCCGCATACAACTGGAACGTCATGTGGCTCGACTGTCTGTGGCTCTTCCCGCTCGTGATCCTCGGTCTGGAGCAGCTGGTCAAGGAAAACCGCGGCATGCTCTACTGCATCACGTTGGGCCTGACCATCTATACAAACTACTACATCGCCATCTTGGTCTGCATGGGTGTGGCGTGCTACTGCTTCTTCCTGCTCGGCACCGAACGGGAAATGCTGAAGAACTTCGGCGTCAAGCTTCTGAAGTTCATCGGCTACACGATCCTCGCAGTCATGTTCTCCTCCGTCATCCTGATCCCGTACATCAAGTACTTCGGCATGACGGCCTCCGCAAGCGGTTCCTTTAACTGGGACTGGTACAGTTATTTCTCGGTCTTCGACCAGATGACCCGCCACCTGATGAACGTGGAGGTCCATACGGGTCTGGACCACTGGCCCAACATCTACTGCGGCGTGGCAGTCTTCCTGACGCTCCCGCTGTATTACATGAACAAGAAGGTCACGCTCCGTGAGAAGATCGGTTACACGTCCCTTCTCCTGTTCTTCTACTTCAGCTTCTCCACCCGCTCGATGGATTACATCTGGCACGTGCTGCACATTCCGAACAGCCTTCCGTGCCGTCAGGCGTTCATCTATATTTTCCTGATCCTGACGATGGGCTACCGTGGCGTTCTGGGCCTCAAGGACCGCACCTTCCGCGAGATCACAGCCTGCATGCTGTTCGCGCTGGGCTGCGTGATCATGGCGGAAAAGCTCCAGTTTGACGTCGATGGTTACGAGATCTACGTTTTCTATGCCAGCGCGGTGTTCATGATCCTCTACACGGTCATCATGTATACCTACCGGAAAGGCCGTTTCTATAACGACATCCTGCTCGTGATCCTGCTTGCGGTCGCATCGATCGAAGCCTGCATCAATACGAGCGTGACCTCCGTTCCGACCGTCACCCGCTCGGATTACACCAGCTTTGATGAAGGTACCCGCAGTATCATGGCGGAGATCGCGGAGGAAGAGGACAGCCTTTTCTACCGTGTGGAAAAGAATCAGTACCGTACCAAAAACGACGGTTCCTGGCTCTCCTACCATTCCATCTCCACCTTCTCTTCCGTCGGCAATGCCAATCTGACGGACTTCTATAAGACCGTCGGTCTGGAGTCCTCCACGAACGCTTACGGTTCCATGGGTAAGACCGCTTTCACCAATATGCTGATGGGCGTGAAGTACATCGTCTCCGATAAGGAACTGCATGAGGAGCCCGGTCTCTTTACGCTGGTGGACACCCGTTCCAATGTCTGGGTCTATGAAAACGCCTACTCCCTGCCGCTTGGTTATATGATGGATCCGGAGATCCTGACCAGCTGGACGGATGAAGGAAAAACGCCGATCATGAACCAGAATCAGCTCAGCGGACTCATCACCGGAAAGACCGATATGTTTGAGGATGTGACGTCGACCTATGTTTCCTCAACGGAAGTCACAATGACCGCGGAAAAGAGCGGTTACTACTACGCCTACTCGCCGAAGAACGGCACCAAGGAGATCTCCGTAAATCACACCGGCTTCTCCAAGACCTACCAGAACTTAAACCGCAGTTATGTAATGGAGCTCGGCTGGGTGGAAGAAGGCGAAGAGATCAAGTTTAAGAACGAGGAAGACAATTCCACCAAGAATCTGGACATCACCCTTTACGTGCTGAACCCGGAGCGGCTTGAAGAGGCTTATCAGATCCTGTCCGACAGCGTTCTGGAGATCGACAGGTTCACCGATACGAAGATCGATGCGCACGTTACCGTCACCGAAGGCAAGACCGCCCTCTTCACCACGATCCCGTTCGAAGAAGGCTGGACCGTTTACGTGGACGGTAAAGAGTATCCGATCTATGATGCCAAGGACACCTACATCGCGATGAATCTTACGGAAGGCATGCACACCGTGACCTTTGTTTATCACGTACCGCTCTTCACGATCAGCCTGATCCTGACACTGCTCTCCGTTGCGATCCTGATCGCCATCGCCGTGATTTCGAATTATCTGAAGAGATCCCGTGAAAAACGGTTTGAAGCCATCGAAAACGCTTCACCGCTTTTAGATGACGAACCGCTGACGGATACCGTACAGATTCTGACACCGTCCGATACCTTTGACAGCGTCCCGGTCGATGCCCCCGCTCCCGCGCAGGATGAGCCGCTTAATGTGACATTGGATCCCGCGGATGACGTAAAATGAACCTGACATAAAACAAAAACACCGGGCCTGTTCGGTTTACAGCCGAACAGGCCCGGTGTTTTTTTGCTTCTTATCAGTCGATCCAGATCACTTCATTCAGCTCCGCGGGATCCGCAAGCGGTCCGGGGATCGTGGAAACACCGCGATGGTTTCCTAAAAGATCATTATTGAAAATGATGTCGGAACCGTCCGTGTTCTCGTATCTCTGCTCCGGCTCAAATGCCTTGCCCAGAATATCGGAAGTAATGATGCCGTCCCTGAAGCCGCCGATCAGGTCATAAACATTGGTCCGGAAGGTATACTTTCCGTCTTCCTCCGTCAGCGACCAGGTAACGGTATTCTCCGTATCGACAAGATTCTTCTTTTCTTTCTTCCAGGCTCTGGCACCGTTAAAATAAACATTGCCGTCGCACCATACCGGCAGGTGGCCGAAATGATACTTGGCTAACGCGCCCATATCGGGCTTCTTGAAGCCTTCGTAGAAGATCTCGCCCAGCTTGCACATGCCTACATGCTCCATGTCGGTATAACCGTTTATCAGATTGAAGTTCTTGATCCACTCTTCATAGGTCGGGTAGGTATCCCAGACGTGCGTACCGACTTCGTCATTGAATCGGTCTTCCGGACCGGTAACGGCCGGGTAGCCCTGAACAAAGATATTGTTGTAGAAGCGGTTGTCGCCGTGAAGGATGGTCATCATGCCTGCAACCTCCGTCCGGTGCTGAATGTGGTACGGGGTATAGCGACGCTGTCTGCGTTCCGCTGCCGCACCGTCGATGGTATCGGTCTCCCCTTCCACGGACGGCGTGGTGGAATCGACGCCGGTGCCGACCATCGTGAAGGAGCCCAGCACGAAGTTATGAACAAACGCCACACCTTCCGTAGCAATACGGAGCGCCTGCTTGGAAAGAAGGATGTTGTTGTCGATCAGCGTCGGGCCGTGGCCGACTTCGATAAAGATATCCTGGCTTTCCATACCGCCGAACAGGATCGTGGAGCCTTCCGGAACCATGTTGTCATGCATCAGGTTCTGTGAAATGCGGGCACCCTGTGACTGCCAGTCCAGCCAAACACCCATCGTGCTGTGATGAATGTGGTTTCTGCGGATCGTAACGTCGATCGCCGCATGCATCTTAATGCCGGAGATCTCCGCACCGCCAAGCTCCATCATATTGTTGATGTGATGGATGTGGTTGTCTTCGATGATCGAGAATACACCGCCCATCCGGCCGACGATACCGGTCTGCTGACAATCGTGGATGTTGCATCTGCGGACGATGTGACCGCCGATCTCCTCCTTCAGCCAGCCGTTGTACTGACCGCGGCAGACGGTGTCGCGCTCCATCTGTGTGGGGCTCTTCAGGCTCTTTACGGTGAAGTAATGGTTATTCGGCGCGTCGTAGTACATGCCGAGGGAAATACCGCAGCACTTGGAATCGGAGATCTCACAATCTTCGATGATCCAGCCCTTGGACCAGTGCGGCGCGATCATGCCGTCCTGATAAGCGGCCGGCGGTGCCCAGGTCGTAGCGGCCTTATTGACCTTGAAGCCTGAGAAGGTGATGTAGTTGATGTGCTCCTCCTGCGGCATGAAGCATTCGCGGCGGACATTG
The DNA here is from genome assembly GCA_002315555.1 of Lachnospiraceae bacterium UBA1759. Taxonomy (GTDB): domain Bacteria; phylum Bacillota; class Clostridia; order Lachnospirales; family Lachnospiraceae; genus UBA1267. The sequence continues at coordinate 8,156 of DCHF01000050.1, forward strand.
ATCTCCACGTTCTCCTTGTTGGGATCCTTGCCCTGGAAATTCGCATAGATCACAGTCTCGTTCGCATCTGTATCCTGCGTGGTGTACCACTTGTATACAGACGCTTCCTGTTCCCAGGACGGAGTGTAGATCTCACCCTTTAAGCACTCTTCCAGAGTCAGGGCTTCATACATCGCCTTGTCATTTAAGTATACACAGCCGGTATGACGCTCGTCGCGTGCAAAATACCAGTCGCCGTAAGCCAGAACGCGGTACGGGTTGTAATCGTTGAACACGCCGTTGTTAATGCGGACCACCCAGACATTGCCTTCATAGGGCTCCCATCCCTTCACTTCCTCCGCGCCGGTGATCTCCGCACCGAGCGGTTCCACGGATCTGTAAACGATACGCTTATCTTCGGTACCGCCGTTTAAGGGATTCACGTACTCCCGGTAGAGACCGGGGTAAACAAGAACCTCATCGCCGGCTGCGGCGATCTTTGCTGCGTCGTTGATGTGCTTGAACGGTCTTTCAAAAGAACCGTCGCCCTCAGTGCGTGCTGCGGCATTAACATAGATCTGCATGATTGTTCTCCTTAAAATATATCGTTCCTGACACACAGGAAGTATTACAGTAGATTATAACGAAAAAACCGTCAAAGGCAATTCGAAAAAACGCTGAAACTGTTGTCGCGAAGGATCTCCAGCTCCAGATCCGCCTTTCCCGAATGCTCGAGGCAGAGACACGCGTTTACCATGTCGCTCTTTTCCACAAAAGCCTCCGCCGCCTCCCGGCTCTTTCCGCTTGCGGTGTGGCGCGGTATCAGACGTTCCCTTAACATATCCGGATCCGCCTTGATCTTCACGGTCAGATCCGCGAAGAGCCGGAGTTCCTGCCAGCCGGGCGCATCAAGAAGCAGGTAATTGCCCTCGATGAGGACGATCTTTTTATCGACCGTGATCACATCCTCCGTGGGATCGTGCTTCATACGGTCGTAGATGGGCCACCGGCAATCCTCGCCAGCGGCTACCCGGCGGATCCGTTCGGTCAGCTTTGCCAGTGCAAAGGTCTCCGGCGCACCCTTGATCATCGTGAGGGGGATCGTTTCCCCGTCCCGGACCGTAAAATGGCTTTGAAGGTCGTCGCGGTAACGATGGAATCCGTCGATGCCGATGGACAGGAAGGACAGCCCGCTTTCCGCAGCCAGTTCCTCCAGGAAGGATGCCAGCGTGCTCTTTCCCGCTGCCGGCGGAGCCGCCAGCATGACGATGATCCGTCCGCCCTTCTCCCGCTGCATCACATCGAGCTTTGCAAGAAGCGGCCGGAATATCTGCCGCACATTTTCATCGGAGTACTCCGCATCGACCGGAATGCCGTTAATGACCTGATGATATTGCATGTTCACTCCTATTTTCCGTAGACCTTTTCACGGAAGGTCCGTATCACGGCTTCCATGTCCATGCTGAGGACCTCCTGACCGTTCGGCATCGTATCGTTCCACCAGGTGTTATCATACGGGATCTGGTTGCTCTCGATCCGGTACGTCGCCAGGAACGGGACACGCATGGCAAGAAGCGTCATCTGCACGCGGGACATGTCCGTCGTAATATTTTCCATGATCGTGTTCACAATACCCGGCCATTTCAGCGGGTTGGTACGCACGGTCTTCTTAAGCGCCGCCTGAATGACGGTACGCTGGCGGTTCGTACGGCCAAAGTCCGTACCGATGTAGCGGATACGGCCGTATGCCAGGGCCTGTCTTCCGCTCAGGTTATAGACGCCCTCTTTGTAAATGAAGCTGTCCTGTGCGGGAATGCCCATCAGCTGGTTGATCTCGCTCAAGTATGCGTCCACGTAATGGACCTCCGGGGCGGTGACATCGATCTCCACGCCGCCGATCGCATCGATAATCTCGATAAAGGAATAGAAATCCACGGCCATGTAACCGTCGATGCGGATCCCGAAATTCTGCTCGATGGTCTGTGTGAGCAGCTTTCCGCCGCCCATCTGGTAAGCGTGGTTCAACCGGTTCTTACCGTAGCCCGGAATGTCCACATAGCTGTCGCGGAGCACGGATGTCAGATACATTTTGTGCTGTAACGGACAGATGGAGACGATGATCATCGAATCCGAGCGGCTGTCCTCTCCGACGATGCGTGCATCCGTTCCGATCAGAAGAATGTTCGTCACACCCTTCTCGTATTTTCCCGGAAGACCGTAGGAATCCTCTTCCGCGATCTCCGTTTTGGGTTTGATATTTGCCTTGCCGGTGAAATAATAGATCACACCGAATTCCACCAATGACACGATCAGAATGAGCCACAGAAGGAACTTCAAAAAGCGATGCTTTTTACGTTTCTTTTTGCCCTCTTTTCCGGGTTCCTCTTCCGGAAGGTCTGTCGCTTGAGCAATACTATCATCGCCCCGATTTGCGGCCTTTTCCGCCCTTCTGATCCGCTCCTCGTGCTGAGCGTCGGTCTCGCGGACAGGCCGGTCCGTCTGCTTCACTTTCCGGTTTACTTCGGATTCCGTCTGCTTTACTTTCCGGTTCACTTCGGATTCCGTCCGCTTCACCTTCCGTACGGTCTCCGTCTTTGCCGGCGTGCCTGCTGCCGGCTTTGTGCCCGGCGCTTCGCTCTTCTTCGTGCGCTCCGGAGCTTCATCCTGATATATGATCGGCACGGACTCTCTTCGCGCATTCCGCACCGTATCATTCGTTTTTTTCACGCCGGTACTGCCCCCGCCGGTCGGCTGTGAATACGAGGACGGAAACCTGTTCCGTTCGTCATCGTTTCTTGCCAAAATTCATTCCTCCTAAATCACCGGAAGCACCATAGATGCCTCCGGGATCATACGCGTCCGTCAGACAGATAGCGGTCATACCGCGTCTGTCCGGCAAAAGCGTTCACAAAAACGAGTGGCCTGCAGCAAGCAGGCCATTCGCGGTTATTACTTGGATCCTTTGCGCCGGAATACGGCGACGATGGTCTTTAAGAAGATCTTCAGATCCAGGTGAAGACTCCAGTTATCGATATAATAACAGTCCAGGCGCACGACCTCTTCAAAGTCCGTGATGTCCGAACGTCCGCTGACCTGCCACATACCGGTAAGGCCCGGCTTCATGGAAAGGCGGCGCTTGTGATGATCTTCGTAGCGCACAAATTCATCGAGGGTGGGCGGTCTTGTACCGATCAGGCTCATATCGCCCTTCAGAATGTTGAAGAACTGCGGGAACTCATCCAGACTGGTCTTGCGGATAAACTTACCGACCTTGGTGATACGCGGGTCGTCCGTGACCTTGAACATCAGACCGTTCATCTCGTTCTTCTTCATCAGCTCCGCTTTACGCGCTTCCGCGTCCTTATACATGGAACGGAACTTGAACATGTAGAAATAACGGCCGTTCAGTCCGACTCTCTTCTGCTTGAAGAAGATCGGTCCCGGCGATTCCAGGTAAATGATGGGACCCAGAATGATCGTGAGCAGGATCGTAACGATCGATCCCACGATTCCCGCGGCGATATCGATGATTCTCTTCACCACCAGTTTTTCCGAATCCTGTACACTCTGTGCAAATGTCGTGACCGGATAGTTGGCAACATTCGATGCCGTCCGCACATAATCACCGACACCCGCAAACTCGCGTGCCGCAACATGGACGATAATGCCCATGGTTTCAAACTCGTTGATGAGCGCCGCAATGGTCTCCGACTCGTCATAGGGCAGGTAAATGAAAACCTCGTCCACGACATCCTTTCTGGCATAATCGTATACATCGTCCTTACCGGCCACGACCTTGACGTTTTCGATCTCCTCGCCGACACGGTCCGCATCCAGGATCGCGCAAACCGAGATATCGCCGTAGGTGTCGGAATTGTAATTGACACTGCGGATGATCTTCTCCGCGTTCTCGCTCTCCGTCACTAAAAGCATGCGGCGCATGCTGTGGTTATGCTCCTTATTCAGCAGATTCTTCACCGCAAGACGCGCAAGGAAATCCGCCGGAAGGAAAAACCCGAGCGTGAACGCGATCACCATACGGGACATGACCGTATAGGTGTGCGTGATGAATACGAGAAATACCAGGATCATCATGAACATGAACGTACTCTTGATGACCGCAAGGAGCTCCTCCGCGCGCGTTCTCTTCAGGTACTGCCGGTTGGAGTTGAAGAAGACCGCAAGGATGAACAATGCAATGAACATCAGAAGAACGGTATCGATCGTATTGGAACTTTCGTGGTCAAAGAAGGTCAAATACAGTACCTCACCGACCACATAGGACAGGGACAGGATCACCGCATCGAGTATGAACACGTATAAATTGATGAGTCCCCCTCGTCTTTGAAGCATTTCGCTTTCCTCCAGTGATTAATGATCTTCGTTGGCACCCTGACCATAGTACGCATTCGCGCCGTGTTTTCTGAAATAATGCTTGTCAAGAAGGTACTGCGGTGCACGCTCCACGCCCGGATTGAGGGTCATGGTCTTGTAAGCCATTTCGGCAACCTTTTCCAGAACGACTGCGTTGTAAACGGAGCCGGCCGGAGTCTTGCCCCACGCAAACGGACCGTGATTACGGACCACGATGCCCGGGATCGCCATCGGGTCATTCTCGCCGATGGTCTCAACGATCACATTGCCGGTGTTCAGCTCATACGCTTCTTCGATCTCTTCCGCCGTCAGGGAACGGGTGCACGGAATATCGCCGTAGAAATAATCCGCATGCGTGGTACCGAGAGCCGGTACGCTCATGCCGGCCTGTGCAAAGGTCACGCCCATAACGGAATGAGTGTGTACCACGCCGCCGATTTCCGGATAGGTCTTGTACATGACAAGATGCGTAGCGGTATCGGAAGAGGGCTTATACTTGCCCTCTACGATATTGCCGTCCAGGTCCACAACGGTCATGTCTTCCGGCTTCAGCACGTTGTAATCAACTCCGCTCGGCTTGATGACAACGAGACCGCTCGTGCGGTCGATGCCGGACACATTGCCCCAGGTATAGATGACCAGTCCTTTTTCGACCAGTTCCATATTTGCGTCATAAACTTCTTTCTTTAACTGCTCCAGCATTTCAAAGCTCCTTTACAGTGTTTCGCATGCAGCCTTTTCCGCCGCCAGACCCGCTTTGTACTTCTCGATGAAACGGTCAAAGCCCGCTACACCCTCTTCCGTCGGATTCAGGCAATCGCCCTTCTCCCCGTGGAATACCTGCTCCTGCAGGAAGGTACCGAGGTCCTCGCCGTCCTTCTTGTTGACCATGTAGGAAGCAAGAAGCGCCATGCCCCAGGGGCCGCCCTCGCCTGCGGTCTCCATAACGGATACCGGAGAGTTCAGCGCGTCTGCCAGGAACTGCTGTGCAACACCCTTGGTCTTGAAGATGCCGCCGTGACCGAACAGGGTATCAACGGTGACCTTTTCCTTCTTCATCAGGATGTCGTTGCCGACCTTTAAAGTCGCGAATGCGCTGTACAGATGTGCGCGCATGAAGTTTGCGAGGCTGAAATCGGAGTTCTCACCGCGGACGACCATCGGACGGCCTTCGGTGAATCCGGTGATGGCTTCACCGGAAACGTAGTTGTATGCCATCAGGCCGCCGCAGTCCGCAGCGCCGTTTAACGCATTTCTGTACAGGTTTCCGTAAAGCTCGTTCATGTCGACCTTGACGCCCATAAGTTCCAGGTTCTGCTTGAACAGGTTGACCCATGCGTTCAGATCGGACGTGCAGTTGTTGCAGTGGACCATGGCGACCGGAGCACCTGCCGGCGTGGTGACCATATCGATCTCTTCGTAATAATCGGACATAGCCTTCTCAAGAACGACCATGGAGAAGATGGATGTACCTGCGGATACGTTGCCGGTGCGGACCGCAACGCTGTTCGTTGCTGCCATGCCGGTGCCTGCATCGCCTTCCGGCGGACATACCGGAACCCCTGCCTGAAGATCACCTGCCGGGTCGATGAACTTTGTGCCCTCTTCCGTCAGCACGCCTGCATTTTCGCCTGCGGTAAGAACTGCCGGGAAAATGTCGCGAAGACGCCAGGAATAGCCGTCCTTCTCAACCAGAGCATCAAACTTTTCAACCATTGCGGCATCAAAATCTCCGGTTACGGAATCGACCGGGATCATACCGGAAGCTTCACCGACACCGACGACCTTATTACCGGTCAGCTTATAGTGAATGAAGCCGGCCAGCGTGGTGACCATATCGAGCTCTGCCACATGCGGCTCCTTGTTTAACATCGCCTGACGGACGTGGGAAATGGTCCAGCGCTGCGGAACATTGAAGCGGAACAGCTCGGAAAGTTCCCTGGCGGCATCGCCCGTGGTGGTGTTTCTCCAGGTACGGAACGGAGTAAGAAGCGTACCCTCTTTATCAAATGCCAGATAGCCGTGCATCATGGCGGAAATACCCATAGCCTTTAAGGAGGTCAGCTTCACGCCGTACTTTTCCGACACGTCTTCTTTTAACTTGGCATAGCAATCCTGAATACCTTCAACGATGGCATCCATGGAGTAGGTCCAGTAACCGTTCTCCAGCTTGTTTTCCCAATCATGCGCGCCGCTGGCGATGGGATTGTGCTCCTCATCGATCAGGACCGCCTTGATACGGGTGGAACCGAACTCCAGGCCCATAACAGCCTGTCCGTCTGCAATAAGCTTGCTGTAATCTGACATATCAAACTCCTTTCAAATTACGGTGTCAGTCTCTTGGGACTTCTGAACAGGAACTCAGCCTCATTGATGTGGAGGCCGGTAAGCAGCATGGTCAGGCGGTCGATGCCCAGACCGAAGCCGCCGTGCGGCGGGCAGCCGTACTTGAAGAACTCCAGGTAGAACTTGACGTCGTTGGAAAGCCCCTTCTCTTCCGCCTGCGCCTTCAGTACATCATAGCGATGCTCACGCTGTGCACCGGTCGTGATCTCCACGCCGCGCCATACAAGGTCATAGCCCTGCGGAACACCGTTCTCGTCACGCATATGGTAGAATGCACGCTTTTCCTTGGAATAATCGGTGATGAACAGGAACTCGTGATCGTAGTGCTTCTTGACCCACTCGTAGGAAAGGCGCTCAGCCTCGGTGGTAAGATCGCCTTTTTCCTCTTCCGGAACCGTGAAGCCGAAGTCCTCCTCAAGACCCTTGTAAAGGTCCGCGAGCTTGACACGCGGGAACGGAGTGGTCGGAACCTTGATCTCCATGCCGTACAGAGCCTTTAATTCCTCACCGTACTTTTCATTTACCTTTGCGAGCATGTCGGTAAGAAGCTCTTCTTCAAACTTCATGACATCCTCAAAGGACTTGATGTAAGAGAATTCGATATCGAAGCAGGTGAATTCGGTCGCGTGCTTGGAAGTGAAAGACTTCTCCGCACGGAATACCGGGCCGACCTCCATGTAGCGGTCAAAACCGGCAGCCATCGCCATCTGCTTGTAGAACTGCGGGCTCTGTGCCAGATAAGCCTTGCCGTCAAAGTAGTCGACTTCAAAGACCTCGGAACCGGACTCGGACGCGGTGCCGATGAGCTTCGGGGTATGGACCTCGATAAAGTCGCGGTCCAGCGCGAAATCACGCAGCGCGCGGGTGACCGCGGTCTGCAGCTTGTACAGGAACTGGTTCTTATCGGTTCTTAAATCGATCCAGCGGTAATCCAGACGCTCATCGATACCGGACTTCGGAACCGCCGGCTTCTTCTTCGTAGCGGGAATTTCTTCACGCTGGATCGGAAGCGCCGCTGCGATGGATTCGATCTTGATCTCGCTCGGGATCATCTCGAGGCCGTTCAGTTTAACATATTCGCTTTCGGATACCACACCCTTGACGGAAATAACGGAATCGCCGGTCAGCGGTTCGATCGCAGCCGCGATCTCCGGAAGAACTTCCTTCTCAACGGTGATCTGAAGCTTGCCCGTAATGTCCTTCAGGACGATAAAAGCCATCTTGCTGGAATTTCTGAAATTCTCAACAAAGCCCTGCACGAGGATCTCTTCGTTCAGATGCTCACGCACATCTTTTAAATACACTCTTTCCATGATTCCTTATCTCCTCTCGATCGGATTCTCGTAAAACTCTTCGATATCCGTATATCCCTGTGAAGCCAGCTGCTCCTTCTGGAATTTCTTGTTCTTGATCATAGCTGCGACCAGGATCTCGCGGCCGTTCTTTCTCTCCTCGGCGGCCTTCTTCAGAACTTCTGCGGTCTTTTCCGCGGACAGGCCCTTTTCCATCAGGTACGCGGTGCGTGCCTTCCGGGTCGGGATCTGATAGTCCTGATCCACCAGGATAGAGATGATGCGTTCGAAGCCGATGGAGAAACCGCATGCCGGCGTTGCCTGACCCGCAAACTTGCCGATCATCTCATCGTAGCGTCCGCCGCCGCCCACGGAGGAGCCGAATTCCGGAACCGCGATCTCGAAGATCGGGCCGGTATAGTAGCCCATGCCGCGTACCAGCGTCGGGTCGAATACAAGTTCAAAAGCCACATCGGAAGCGGTTCCGACGATGGTGAAGATTTCCTTCAGATTCCCGGCAATGGCACCGTCCAGGTACTCTCCGAGCGCTGCCGCGATGGCATCGACCGCGTCCGTGCCCTTCTTGCCTTCGATGGCGGAGAACAGGCCCAGATAACGCTGAACGTTCTCTTCGCTCATGCCGAGCTCCAAAAGTTCCTTCGTTACGCCTTCCGTACCGATCTTGTCCATCTTGTCCAGGATGATGAAGATCTCATCGTACAGGTCCTCGCTCAGACCGGAGGACGCCGCCATGGCCTTTAAGATGCGGCGGTCATTGATGCGGATCTGGAAATCCTTGAAGCCGATTTTCGAAAGCAGTGTGGTGGTGGCCAGGATCAGCTCGGTCTCGCAAAGATTCGTAGCGTCGCCCAGAATATCGATATCACACTGATAGAACTGACGGAAACGGCCCTTCTGCGGACGTTCCGCACGCCATACCGGACCGATCTGCAGCGCCTTGAAGGGCTTGGGCAGTTCCGCCTGATGGTTGGCATAGTAACGGGAAAGCGGCATGGTCAGATCGTAGCGAAGTCCGCTGTCTGCCAGATCGTTTTCATTCTGCGCGGTCTCCAGGTTAAACTTTTCGCCTCTCTTCATGATCTTGAAGATCAGCTTCTCGTTCTCGCCGCCCTGCTTGCCCGTCAGGTTTTCAATGGATTCCACACACGGGGTCTCCATCGGTGTAAAGCCGAAGCTCTTATACGTCTCCTTGACGAGGCCGATCAGATAGTCTCTGATCTCCATCTCCTTCGGCATGATATCGCGCATGCCGTTTACCGGTTTCTTATTCATGTATGCTCCTTATATCAGGTTATTTTCGCGTAACACCTGCTTTACGAATTCCGTATCGCTGTGTTCGTATTTCACGCCCATCTCCTCCTGCCAGGTCTCGTGACCCAGGCCGATGATCGTGATAAGATCGCCCTCTTCCGCGTTTTCGATCGCATAGCGGATCGCTTCCTTGCGGTTTTTAATGGCAATGTAATTGGGATGCTCCGCCTTGAAAAGACCGACCTCGGTATCCGCCAGGATCTGTTCAAAGGTCTCCCAGCGATTGTGGCCGCTGGTGACGATGGAGAAGTCCGCCAGCTTGCCGGCCGCTTCCCCCATTCCGTAGCGCCGTCCCTTGGAACGGTTGCCGTCCGCACCGAACACGCACACCAGGCGTTTCGGACGGAACTCACGGAGAGCCTTCAGGTGGTGCCAGGTGCTGGCTCCGTTATGTGCAAAGTCTACGCAGACCGAGAATTTTGGGCCCTTGTAGACGATGTCATCGCGTCCCTTGATGTGTACGTTCGCGAGCGCCCTGTTCACGGCCTCCGGCTGTACACCCATGTGATCCGCCACGCAGATGGCGGCCAATGCGTTCCAGACATTGAAATCGCCCGGGAAATTGATCCAGCAGTCAAAGGAAGTCTTTCCGCTGACCTTGAAAGCGATGCCCGGCTGTTCCTCTTCTTCATCGAAGGTCTTCTCGATATCCGTTGCGCGATAATCCGCACGCTCCGTACCGCCGAACCACTCCACCGGTACCGTGACGTGCTCCATCAGACGGTCCGTGAACGGGTCGTCCCGATGGACGAACGCAAGCTTACTGTGCTGCAGAAGCTGTGCCTTACAGTAGATGTAATCCTCAAAGGTCTCGTGCTCGTTTGGGCCCACGTGGTCCCCCTCCTGGATGTTCATCCAGATGCCGTAGTCAAAAGTAAAACCGTCCACGCGGTGCTGCTTCATGCCCTGCGAGGAGACCTCCAGAACTGCCGCATCGCAGCCGGCATCGACCATTTTGCGAAGATACATCTGTACTTCGTTGGACTCGGGGGTGGTGTTGGAAAGCTCGTGGACCTCGCCGCCGATGATGGCGCCGTTTGTTCCCACGGTACCGACCGTATGACCGCCCGCCTTTAAAATGTCCGCCAGCATGTGGGTCGTCGTGGTCTTGCCCTTGGAACCCGTAATGCCGATCACCGTCAGCTTTTCCGCCGGGTGTCCGTACCATGCGGCATAGACCTCGGCGCCGGCTTTTCTTGTATTCTCCACGCGGATCACCGCAGTGCCTGCGGGACAGCATGTTTCCTTTTCGGTAATGAAGGCCCGGACGCCGGCCTCCGCCAGCTTTTCCATGACCGCGGTATCGTGTGTATCAAACCGTGCACCGGTCGTGCAGATAAAAAGATCGCCGGGTGCAGCCTTGCGGTTATCGCGGCTGATGCCTGTGATCTCCGTGTCCGTATTGCCGGATATTACGGAGTATTCGGATCGCTCCAAAAGTTCAGAAAGTCTCATCTTTCCTCCAAATGCGCATAGTATCACATATAAAGCAGATTATACTCTCTTTTCACGAAAGCGTCAATGACGGAAAACGAGTTACTTAAATAAACAGAACAGGCGGAGAAGCCGGTTTCTTCCGGTGCTCTCCGCCTGTTTTTCTTATGTTTTTCCGGTCAGATCAGGCCGAAATACTCAAAGACTTCCGTGTTCGTTCCGTAGAGGACATCGTCCTGTCCGGAAAGCTTTTTACAGATCTCTTCGATCCGTTCCCAGTTGTGATTGCCCTCGAACTCGTAGCTGTGTCCCCAGATGTAGAAGATCTGCGGAGTCTCCGGCTCCTTGATCGAAAGGAACCTTTCGATGAGCTCCGGCACTTCCGCGTCGTTGTGGTGACAGGTCGCTTCATAAGCCAGCATATCCGCGGACGGGGTGAAGCTCTTGGTGGTCTTTACAGTCCGCATGAACTTAACGCCGATGGACTGAAGATACGCTTCCAACCGCTCGTCATAGTCGCCGTACGCATACGCGCCGCCCTTGATCTCATGCCCCGCTTCCTTCTCCAGGACCTTCTTGTCCTCCAGAAACTCCGCGTCCCATTCCTCCTTTGAAAGCGGAAGCATGTGAAGATGCTCCGTTCCGTGAAGCAGGATCTCGTGGCCGTCATACAGCGATGCGTCAAAAACGCGCGGACGGTTGACGAACGCGTCCTTATAGTACCAGTCGCGCTTTTTCTCCGGATCCGCCAGAATGCCGCTGTTCAGATTGAAGCTGCATTTCATGCCGTACTTGTTGAAAATATCGATCAGGCGGCGGTCGTAGGTAACGCCGTCGTCATAACTGAAGGTCACGGCCTTCCTGTATTCTTTCATGTTCATTCCTCCCGTTCCGGTGCGGTATTGCAAAACGCCTAACGTGCGCGGACGCACGCTTTATGTGTTACAGACCGATGATCTCATCCGCGACATAGACGCCGCTTGCGGATGCATGGGACAGCGAATGTGTGACACCGCTTCCGTCGCCGATGACAAAAAGTCCCGGATACCTGGTCTCCAGACGGCTGTCCACATCGACCTCCATGTTATAGAACTTGACCTCCACGCCGTATAAAAGCGTGTCGTCGTTTGCGGTGCCGGGCGCGATCTTATCGAGCGCGTGGATCATTTCGATGATACCGTCCAGAATACGCTTGGGCAGGACCAGGGAAAGATCACCGGGAGTCGCCGCGAGCGTGGGACGCGTCGTGCATTCCGCAATACGTTTTTCGGTACTTCTTCTTCCGCGTTCCAGGTCACCGAAACGCTGGACGATGACACCGCCGCCCAGCATGTTGGACAGGCGCGCGATGCTCTCGCCGTAACCGTTGGAATCCTTGAACGGCTCCGAGAAATGCTTGGAAACAAGAAGTGCAAAGTTCGTGTTGTCCGTTTTTCTTTCCGGGTCCTCAAAGCTGTGGCCGTTAACGGTGATGATGCCGTTTGTGTTTTCATTGACGACGATGCCGTGCGGGTTCATGCAGAACGTACGGACATTGTCCTCGAACTTTTCGGTACGGTACACGATCTTGCTTTCATAAAGCTCATCCGTAATGTGGGAGAAGATCGCAGCCGGGATCTCCACGCGGACACCGATGTCCACACGGTTGGACTTGGTCGGGATCTGCATGTCGGTGCAGACCGTTTCCAGCCACTTGCTGCCGCTGCGGCCTACGGAAATAATGCACTTTTCGCAGGTATAAGCTTCACCCTTTGCGTAAACGGTATAAGTACCGTCTTCGTTTCTCTCAAGTTTTTCGACCGGGGTATCGAACCGGAACTCCACCAGCTCCTTGAGCTCGTTATAAAGGTTCTCCAGCACGACATAGTTGATGTCCGTGCCCAGATGGCGGACGGATGCGGACAGAAGATTCAGCTTGTTCTGCATGCAGATCTTCTTCAGACTCGTGCCGGCCGTGGAATACATGGCCGTACCGGCGCCGCCGTATTTCACATTGATCTCATCCACATAATTCATGAGTTCCAGCGCCTTTTCTTTTCCGATGTACTCGTAAAGAGTCCCGCCGAAGTCATTCGTAATATTGTATTTACCGTCGGAGAATGCACCGGCACCGCCAAAGCCGTTCATGATGGAACAGGGCTTGCAGCCGATGCAGGTCTTGATCTTCTTTCCGTCGATGGGGCATTTTCTCTTTTCCAGTGGATGCCCGGTCTCAAAAACAGCGACCTTCAAGTCCGATTTCTTCGCAAGCTCGTATGCGCTGAAGATTCCGCCGGGTCCCGCGCCGATGATGATCACGTCATAATTCATGTAAGTACTCCTTTCATGTCACAGGGGCTGTATCCAGTATACACGCCCGTTCAGTTTCGTGCAATGTGCTTTCTGCATCGGATCGTCTTCTTTCCACCCGCAGGGCAAAAAAAGAGAAGCCCTCTGCTTCCCGTGGTGTCCTCAGCGTTTCCCGCTGCTCTGTTTACGCGAAAACCGGTGCCCCTTTACCGGAGCACGGCATAAAAAGCGGCGGCTCTTTTATGAGCCGCCGTTTATTATATAACATTCCCTCCGGAATGCAACATTAATTTTACAAAAAACGCTTATTTTTTGACAGCTGCGGTCAGGTCTCCGTTTTCAACGGTAATGAGGATCGTATCGCCTTCGGACAGTGCGCCCTCCAGAATGATCCTTGCCGCTGCGGTCTCCACGTTCTTCTGCAGATAACGCTTGAGCGGACGGGCACCGTACATCGGATCGTAACCGTTTTCAATGATATGACAAAGAGCTTCATCGGAAAGCTCGATCGTGAGCTCGCGGTCCTGCAGGCGCTTGTTGACATCCGCCACCATCAGCTTCACGATGGCGCCGATATCGTTCTTCGTCAGCGGCTTGAACAGGATCGTCTCATCCAGACGGTTTAAAAACTCCGGACGGAAATGCATGCGGAGCTCGTTCAGTACACTCTTCTCCGCCTCCGGGTCGATCGTTCCGTCCTCATTCACGCCTTCCAGCAGATACTGGGAGCCGATGTTGGAGGTCATAATCAGGATCGTGTTCTTAAAGTCCACGGTACGGCCCTGGGAATCCGTGATACGGCCGTCATCCAGTACCTGAAGAAGGACATTGAACACATCCGGATGGGCCTTTTCCACTTCATCGAAAAGCACGACGGAATAAGGCTTCCGGCGCACGGCTTCTGTCAGCTGGCCGCCTTCATCGTAGCCCACATATCCGGGAGGCGCACCGATGAGTCTTGCCACGCTGTGCTTCTCCATGTACTCGCTCATGTCGATACGGACCATGTTGGTCTCATCGTCAAAAAGACTCTCGGAAAGGGCCTTTGCAAGCTCCGTCTTACCGACACCGGTGGGGCCGAGGAACAGGAATGAGCCGATGGGCTTCTTCGGGTCCTTGATTCCGGCCTTGGAACGAAGGATCGCCTCCGCGACCTTCTGTACGCCCTCCTCCTGGCCGATGACACGCTTATGAAGCTCCTCCTCGAGGTGCAGCGTCTTATTCCGCTCCGTCTCGTTGAGCTTTGCGACCGGAATACCGGTCCAGCGGCTGATGATCCGCGCGATCTCCTCCTCCGTCACCGACTCATGCACCAGGTGCATCTCCATGCCGGAAAGGGACTCTTCCTCGACCTTCAGTGTTTCCTGAAGGCGCGGAAGCTCGCCGTACTGCAGTCTTGCCGCCTCGTTAAAATCATATTTCTGCTTGGCGATCTCGATCTTGCCGTTCATCTCCGCGATCTGCTCGCGAAGCGCGGACAGCTTGCCGATACGCTCCTTCTCATTGTCCCACTGCGCCTTCTCCGCGCTGAAGTGCTCGCGAAGCTCCGCAAGTTCCTTCTGCAGGTCTGTAAGACGCTCCTGTGACAGGTGATCCGTCTCCTTTTTCAGTGCCGTTTCCTCGATCTCAAGCTGCATGATCTTTCTGCGCTCGTCGTCCATTTCGGACGGCAGGGAATCCAATTCCGTCTTGATCAGCGCGCAGGCTTCATCCACGAGGTCGATGGCTTTATCCGGCAGGAAGCGGTCGGAAATGTAGCGGTTGGAAAGGGTCGCCGCGGATACGAGTGCGCCGTCGGTAATGGAAACGTGATGATAGTTTTCATAGCGTTCCTTAAGACCGCGAAGGATGGAGATCGTGTCCTCCACCGTGGGCTCGTCCACTAAAACAGGCTGGAAACGACGCTCCAGCGCAGCGTCCTTTTCGATGTATTTGCGGTATTCGTCCAAAGTGGTCGCGCCGATGCAGTGCAGCTCACCGCGGGCGAGCATCGGCTTCAGCATGTTGCCGGCATCCATCGCGCCGTCGGTCTTGCCCGCACCCACGATCAGGTGCAGCTCATCAACGAACATGATGATGCGGCCTTCGGATTTGCGGACCTCCTCCAGCACCGCCTTCAGACGTTCCTCAAATTCGCCGCGGTATTTCGCGCCGGCAACAAGAGCGCCCATATCCAGGGAGAACAGCTTCTTATCCTTTAAGGATTCCGGGACATCGCCGCGGACGATACGCTGTGCAAGTCCTTCGACGACTGCGGTCTTACCGACACCGGGTTCGCCGATCAGGACCGGGTTGTTCTTGGTCTTTCTTGAGAGGATGCGGATCACATTGCGGATTTCCTCATCACGGCCGATGACCGGATCCAGTTTCTGATCACGCGCCTCCTCCACCAGGTCCTTGCCGTATTTTTCAAGCACCTCATAGGTATCCTCCGGGGAGTCCGAGGTCACGCGCTGATTGCCGCGCACGGTGGACAGCGCCTGCAGGAACCGGTCTCTTGTGATGCCGTATTCGCGGAACAGCTCCTTCAGATCGCGGTTCGGCTTCTTTTCCATGGCCAGGAACAGGTGCTCCACGGAGACGTAATCGTCCCCCATGGCCTTCGCTTCATCCGAAGCATTGAGAAGAACATCGTTCAGCGCCTGGCTGACATAGGGCTGACCGCCCTGCACCTTGACCTGCTTGGTCAGTATTTTTTCGAGTGAATTCTGAAAATCCGGAAGACTGATCTCCATCTTTGTGATCAGCCTTGCGAGCAGGGATTCGTCCTGTGTAAGGAGCGCCGAAAGAAGATGCTCCTGATCGATCTCCTGGTTTCCGTAATCACGGGCGATCTTTTCACACATCTGTGCAGCTTCCAGGGATTTTTGCGTATATTTATTAAAGTTCATAGAAATACCTCCTGTTTCCTTACCGCCGTCCTTCCGGGGTAAAAGATTCAGATTTCCGGGCTGTACAGCCTCAGCTGTGCCGTCTGGATTTCCTTTGTACAGTAGGTATCATATATCGTTTTGTTAGCACTGTCAATAGGTGAGTGCTAATTCACAAATTCTTCACTTTTTCTTTCAAGCAGGAGCACTTCTTCCTCCTCTTCGGACGGGGCTGCGTTTCGCGGATCGATGTTCTCGACCTTCGCCTTCAGCCGGGTGATCAGCGTCTGCCGTTCCAGAAGCTCCATGGAGATGTTCCGGATCCCCTTACGCTCGCAGAAACGGATCACCGCCGCAGAGTCGGAATCCATCCAGTAACGGACGGCCGTATCAACCAGAAACGCGATAAAAACAAGGAGCGCGAATGCTAATAGAAGCGCAAGGAATCTGGTCGAGCCAAGCGGGATCTGCACGAGAAGGTAAAATGCCAGACTGAGCGCGAGCATCGCAAATACCGTGGCACGGATGCGTTCCCGATACCCTTCCAGCTGCTTCTTAAGGCCGGCCGCGCGGCCTTCCTCCTCGGCGATCATGATCTCCAAAATATGTACGCGGTCCAGATCCGGCCGATAATCCAACCTGTTCAGCCGGCGTTCCTGAAAGAGATCCTCGATGCGTTCGTGCCGTTCTTCCGGTGCGTCCTCTTCCGGATCTTCACGCTTCCGCTCCCAGAAGCCCCACAGCACACCGAGCGCAAGCAGGAACAGGCCCAGTACGAAGGAGAAGAATCCGTACCGGACGGAGGAGTTCTCCGCGGCCCTGTCGGAGATCGCGTGCAGCAGGAGGCCGCTCTCAATGCTTCCGGCTCCGGGATACAGCGGTGACTTTTCAAAGTGTGTCTTCGCGTAGGATTCCACGATGCTCTGATTCTCCGCCTGAACAAGGATCGGGACCGGCCGGTCCTTCATCGTGACCAGCCCGTTTTTCAGATCCGAAAGCTGCTTTGTCGTTCCGTAGAGATAGTACCACCGGTCACTCACACGGACCAGGTATACATACCCCAGTGTGTCGATGTTCATGGAGTCGAACTCCGGATGCACATCTTCCTCACCGCTGTTTGAAGTATCCGCTGCGGAATCGCCCTGCGCCCTTTTTACCAGGATCTCTTCCACCTCCGCGGTGTAATATTCCTCCGCCCGAAGTCCTCGCCCGACTGTGATCGTCTCCGCATGGTACATTCGGTAACGGACGGTCTCCGCATGGATCAGCGCCGCGATCGAAAGAAGGATCAGTACCGTGCCGGCAATGAAAAGGATCTGCTTTTGTGTGAGTTTATTTATCCGGTCCGATATCTTTTTCAGCATCTCCCTCTCCTTTCGTCGTGCGTCTTATTGTCATTATACCGAAAACACCGATGTGCACAACCGTAATACACGGTTTTCCTCATATTTTTCCACCATTCATATTGAATTCGATAAAAAAAGCGGTTACAATAAGAAAAGTTTAAACTTTTTTTACATGTCTTACAGGAGTTCCCTTACTATATATGTCAGCAACTAAAGAAAAAGAAAAATCCGCAAAACGTGCGGCACTTGAGCGTGATAAAAAGCGCCGGGAGCATATGATCATATTGGCGTTATGCTTAACGATCATTGCAATCGTCATCGGGGTCGTTGCCATTTTCAAAAACGGAAAAAATGATAAAATTCCCATCCAAAGCAGTGAAGAGACCGGTACAACAGCCTCCACTTCCGCCGCAGTCGTGGACAGAACACAGGAGGAAGACCTGATTTCCACAACCGATGTGGAAAACACCACTGCAGAGGCCGATGAAACGGACCCGCGCCGCGCGGTCCTTGAACATTACACCAGCCTCGGTGTCGTCACTGCGGAATCCTTTTTAAATATCCGCAGCGCGCCTTCCATCACTGCTTCCATCGTCGGAAAGATCTGGCGGAACAGCGGTCTGGAGATCCTGGAGGACGACGGTTCGGGCTGGTTCAGGATCCGCTCCGGCGGGATCGAAGGCTACTGCTATTCCGAACTGATCGCCACCGGTGAAGAGGCGGAGCAGCTGGCCATCGAAAACTGTGTACTTATGGCCAAGGTCAATGCCGTCTGCTTAAACGTCCGCGAATCCCCGTCCATGGACGGCGTCATCTGGACGCAGCTCAACTGTGACGAGATGCAGGTCGTGGAGCGCGTGGTCGATGAAAACTGGCTGGAGATCGCGTTGAACAGCACGACCGGCTACATCAGCTCCGAATTTACCGAGCTGGATTATTACCTCAATGAGGGCGTTGCCTGGAGCCCGCTCGATGACACTACGGAGACCCGCAGAAACCTGATCAACTACGGTATGCAGTTCCTGGGCACCCCGTATAAGTACAACGGGCTCAGCCTGACGAGCGGTATCGACTGCTCCGGCTTTACGCAGGAGGTCTACAAGACCGCAAACATTTCCCTGCACCGCGAATCTTACAACCAGAAGACGCAGGGTGTGTCCGTCGCTTCCATCCACGAAGCCCGTCCCGGCGATCTCCTTTTCTACACGGACCAAAAGGGCACGGTCAATCACGTGGCCATCTACATCGGCGGCGGACAGATCCTGCACGCCTGCGAATCCCGCGGCGGTGTGACGATCACCTCGTATAATTACAGTACGGAGCCCTCCTACATCCGGGATGTGATCCGGGACTGATCAAAAACCGGAAGTTTCGAAAGACCGCGCAAAAAAGAGGCTGTGGGAGAATCACCAAACCATAAAGTAAAGCATTGATAAAAAAAGACCGGATATCTGATATCCGGTCTTTTTGAGTTCCAAATCAATCAATGGTATTGATGACCCAGTTGACACCGTAGATGCCCGGGAAGCAGCCATGTTCGACCATAGCCTTCAGATCCTCATGAGCCAGGAGCCACTTATTCTTTGCGGTTACCAGCGGATCCTTCTTCATTGCCGGATCGATATTGGTGTTGGTTCCGCGCTGCAGACCGACAACACAGGAGAAGCCGTTATTATCGACCATGCACGGAGCGAAATGCAGGGTGTCGGAGTAAACTTCGATCATCTTGCCTTCCGGAAGATAGAAAGCCTTGACCTTCGCGGAATCCAGCTTGCCGTCCTTACCGATATCTGCGCGCTTTGCAAGCAGCAGTACGAGGTCGGTAACACCGACATTGAATTCGTTGCAGGTATGCCATTCCAGTGCGTTCATTGCGCTGTTGTAACCCCAGCAAAGGCCCCACTGCTCATCGAGCTGGCCGCAAAGGGTCTCTCTGTATTCCTGCGCAACCGGCATGGTGTCGATGGCTTCCAGTTCCGTTACGTATCTGGTGCCTTTTTCCGGCATCGGAGCGCTCTTCTTGACCATTTCAACCATTTCAGCGGTATCAACATCCACTAAACGGCCGTACGGCAGGAAGGAATCGTCACAAACACATTTGATCTCGATCTGGGGATTAACTTTCTGAAGTTCTTCAAGTCTTGACATGATCTCTCCTTTTTGTTATCGGGCCACTTCCGGGTCCGTTATCATCTTGTGGTGATTATAGCATCACCTGTTTAATAAATGCAATGCGTTTTATCGATTTCGTATGAAAACCGCATCAGTACACGCCGGCAAATGCTAACGTCGGAACCGTCCGCGCGTCCGTGATCCGGATGCGGATGCTCTCCGCTTTCACCGGCTCGATGCGCAGGATCTTCTTATATCCGATGACCGTTCCTCCGCCCACGCGCACGACCCCGCCGTCCGTTTCCGCTTCCACCGTAAACGCTTCCACGCGCTGGCTCATGCGGATATTTTCCTTAAGCACGATCGTCTGCACCGTTTCCGGCTTATCGAAACGGATCGTGACCTCCCACGGCCCTTCCGCATCCTCCGGGATCCAGCAGGAAACGGGCAGTTCGCCCTCTGCGTCTTCACCGCCGCTCCGCTTTTCGAAGCGGATGTTCTCAACGCCAAAGCCTTCCTTTTCCGACGATGCCGTGATCACCGCGCCTTCCGCTTTGTTCACCGCAAACATCGCCCGGAGCTTCTCTCCGATCTCCTGTAAGCACGCCACGTCATTTTCATGGAACAGGCCCTCCGGCGTGGGTGGAATATTGAGCAGGAACATCGCATTACCGCCCGCGGAGGAACAGTAGATGTCCACCATTTCATCGGCGGTACGTACCTTGTCATCCTCATACGTATGATAGAACCACCCCGGACGGATGGACGTATTCACCTCCGCCGGATACCAGATCAGATCCTTCTCATCTTCAAGCGCCGCGCGGCTTCCGAGGTCCGTATCCATGGCAGTCAGCTTTCGCTCGCGGAACGCGTTCGAATCCTCCTGCTGGCTCTTTTCCTTGATGATCTCCGTATCCTTCATGCGAAGCGGGACCACGCTCCATTCGGAGGGACGGGTCTCTCCGGCCTCGTTTCCGCACCAGCGGATGTCCGGACCGCAGACATTGATGCAGGCATCCGGCTGCAGCGCACGGATCACCTCATAATAACGCGGGAAATCATAGTACTGCTTCTTTCCGTTCGGGCCCTCGCCGCAGGCGCCGTCAAACCAGACCGTGAAGATATCGCCGTATCCGGTAAGGAGTTCGGTCAGCTGCGCCACAAAATAGTCATCGTAGGCCTTGCCCCGGCCGTAGAGTGCGGAATTCCGATCCCACGGGGAAAGGTAGATGCCGAATTTCAGGCCGTATGCGCGGCAGGCCTCGGCGGTCTCACGGACCACATCGCCCTGTCCGTTCTTATACGGACTGTTCTTTACACTGTGCTCCGTGTATTTGCTGGGCCAAAGGCAGAAGCCGTCGTGATGCTTACAGGTCAGGATCAGGCCCTTCATGCCGGCGCTCTTTACAGCGGCCGCCCACTGCATGGCATCGAGCCTTGACGGCGCAAATACCGATTCCGGCTCCGTACCGTCGCCCCATTCGCGGTCGGTGAACGTATTCACGGTAAAATGAACAAAAGCATAAAACTCCAGTTCCTGATAGCGTGCCTGACGTTCACTCGGCACGATCTTTACCAGTTCTTCATCTCTCATGTTCTCTTTCCTCCCAAAAGTTCCGGATCTGTCCTGCGATCTGTTCATGGTCCGTCACGAAATATTCCGCCCATTCCTTCGGAAACAGCCGGAGGTTCTCGCGGTAACGAAACCGTTCGTCAAGAAGCAGCACCACGCCCTCGTCATCCACGGTGCGGATCAACCGGCCGGCGGACTGCATGACTTTATTAAAGCCCGGGAAACGGTATGCAAAATCAAAACCGTTTTCACCGTTTTCTTCATAATAGGACCGGATCAGTTCGCGTTCCACGCAGACCTGGGGAAGTCCGGTTCCCACGACGGCCACGCCGATCAGCGCTTCATTCTTCAGATCGATGCCCTCGGAGAATACGCCGCCCATGACCGAAAGGCCCACCAGCGAGGACTGCTCCTCCCCGGTGTGCGGATCATCGAACTCGGAGAGAAACGCCGCGCGGTCCTCCTCCGTCATGACGCGCTTCTGCGAAAGGATCTCAAAGGGCGGGCAATAGACATCGCCCGTTTCCTTTGCTTCCTCTTCGCGCTTACAAAGCTCTTCGTCGAGGACCGTGCGGACCTCCTCCAGGAACTTGTGCGACGGCAGGAAGACCAGATAGTTTCCCTTCTTTTCCGTACTCATTCTGACGATGTATTTGGCGATTTTCCGATACTCTTCGTATCCGCGCCTTGTGTATTTGGAACTGACATCGGAAGCAAGGAAAAGGGCCTTTTTACGCTGATCAAAGGGGGAATCCACGTACATGGCGTCCTGCTCCGTATCTCCGGTCAAAAGCTCCTTGTAATAATTGATGGGCAGGAAGGTCGCGGAGAAGAATACGGTCGTGACGACCTGGTCCAGCCGTTCTTTCAGCCGCTCCGCAGGGTCGATGCAGAACAGCTTTAAGAAGAACGATCCGTCATCGTCAAAGGAGGAATAGGTCACATAGCCCTTCCCCATGGCCTCGTAGGTAGTCACCATATCGGAAACCTCGCAGTAAAACTCGAACACCTCCGCGGCATTCTCCCCGGATGGATTCCGGTCCATATAAAGCTCGAGGGCTTCCTTCAGGTTCTCCAGATCGTAGATCAGTGCCGTCGGAAAATTCTCCTCCGTAAACAGCGTCATCTTTTCACATCCGCGCTTAAGCTCCAGCATAGCCTTGTTGGCGCGTTCGATCCAGCGGAGCACCCGCTTGGCCTTCTCTTTCTCAAACAGCTTCTTCGCCTGCAGAAGATCCTCCTTCACAAGCACCGCCGAGTACATGTCACGCGCACGGTCCACCAGGTTATGCGCCTCGTCGATCAGGAAGATATACGGTCCCTTTGCACCGCTCGCAAAGTAGCGCTGCAGGAATACATGCGGCGCAAACGCGTAATTATAGTCACAGATAATGACGTCCGTGTAGTAGGAAATATCGAGTGACATCTCATACGGGCAGACACAATGCTTTTCCGCATAGGCACTGACGGTATCCGCCGTGACCGCATTCTCGTGCGAGATCAGGTCATACACCGCTTCATTGATGCGGTCCAGATGTCCCTTGGCGCGCGGACAGTCCACCGGATTGCAGGACGGGCGCTCCAGTACACACATTTTTTCCTTTGCCGTGATCTTGACAAAGGAAAACCGGAGCCCGCGGTCGTACATCAGCTTCATCCCCTCCTCCGCGACCGTCGCTGTGACGGTCTTTGCAGTCAGGTAGAAGATCTTGTCACTCATCCCCTGTCCGATGGCCTGCACGGACGGATACAGCATTGACAGTGTCTTGCCGATACCCGTCGGCGCCTGCACAAACAGATTCTTCTCATCGCGGATCGTCTTATACACCTGCCGCGTGATCTTCTGCTGCCCCGGCCGGTACGGATACGGGAACGGGAAGTCCCGCACGGATTCCACCCGTTCCTTACGGTGCTTTACCACAAACAGCGCCCAGGGGCGGTACAGTTCCACGTATTCCCTGAAGCGTGCCTCCGCCTCCTCCGCGGTGTATTCAAAGAAGAACCGGCGGATCTCATCGGCCTTCACCTTCGGCGTCTTCCGCTTGCGTTCGGGTTCCTTCTCCTCCTCTAGCTGCACATAGGTGATCTGCACGCTGATTTTGGAAAGTCCCTCATCCCGCGCGTAGATCGCGGCATAACAAAGAGCCTGTGCAAGATGTACCGGCACAGGCTCCTCCATGGCATAAATATCCCTGTAGACGCCCTTGATCTCATCGATGGTCACGATCTGTGTCCCATCCTCTTTTTCGCGCGTGAAAATACCGTCGGCTCGACCTTCGACCGTAAGGCGTGCCGGCGGATCTCCCTCCAGGAGAATTTCGGTTTTGAGTGAAACTTCCGCACGGTAATCCCCGCCCATGGACTTCTGGATCTTGCGGTGCGCGGTGGCACCCTCGAACATGGCATCGGTCACCGCAGCGCCTGTGCGCCGGTTGTCGATGTCCCCGCTCTTCAAAACAAATTCCACAAGTTCGCGAACGGAAAGCCGGACGGAATCATCGGTAGTTTTCACAATCGTTCCTCGGAATCACACGTATTTCAGGGTCAACAGGGCTTCTCTCATCAGTACTGACGGATACCGTCCGTACCATCGTCTTCAATATATTCGATCTTGCGGATCTCCACCTCATAGCTGTACTGCGGGGAGACCTGCACTGTGACCGTATCGCCTACGCGGTGTCCCATGAGCGCCTTGCCCATCGGCGAATCCGTGGAGATGCGGCCGTCCACGGAATTCCCGCGGATCGTGGTCACGATCTTATAGGTTTCTTCTTCCTCATCCTCGGGGATGTAGACCGTGACGGCCTTGTTGAGGCCGACGGTGCCCTCTTCCGAGGTATCCTCGATGATCACCGCATGCCGGACGATGTTTTCCAGATACGAAATGCGGCTGTTATTCTGATTATTGGCACGCTTGGCCGCGGTGTAGTCCGCGTTCTCGGACAGGTCCCCCTGCTCACGCGCCACCTTTAACGTACGGCGAAGTTCCTGACCGAACTCGCCCTTCCTGTAGTCCAGCTCTTCCTGGATCTTCTGAAGGTCCATTTTTGTCATTTTCATGGTCGTTCTCCTTGTTTCGGAAAGTCCGCGCCGATCCTTTACGGTCAGTGCGGGTCCACAGCCGTCGGCGCGCCGGGGAAAAATTCACCCGCAAGCCGGATCCGCTCGTGGTCCTCGTTGTAACAGAAGACATCGAACCAGGGATTCTGCGGACGGTTTGCATGCCAGCCCTCCGCCACGTTCAGGCGGTAGCCGGTGCCGGACTTCACAAGATCCACGTAGTCCTTCGCGCTGTTCAAGGGTGCATCGGTGATCATGCCGAACAGGCAGCCGTTGTCGGAACCCGCCGCGCGGTGGATATCGGAACCGGCGGTCATCGTGATGCCGTGTTCCTTGGCATAAGTATACGCCAGAACATCCTGGTAGGGCTTGTTGCCGCAGTTTGCGACTTCCCATGCGTCGGAATGATACGGATGGATCTTGACCTCCGTCTGGTAGTTGCGCTCGCGGAACGGATGAGCCTGAACGACCAGGCCGCCATCCGCGTGAACATGCTCGTACTGCTCCTTCTGGTCCCAGTAGCGGATGTCCGGATGGGCCAGGAGCCATTCCTCGTCGAGGCCATAGATCAGGAAGTCTTCACCGGCATAGCTGGTCTCCCAGCCAAAGAAGACCTTAAGGCCGATGGCATCGCCCGCCGCCTTGGTCACGCGATACGCGTCGCAGTACCGGTGCACCCACTCCTCCCAGGGAAGTTCGCGCGGAATGCAGGTATTGCCGAGATAGAAATGATCGGTCACAAAGATACCGTCATATCCCAGCGCCTTATAATAAGGCACGTATTCCGTTCCCTCGCTCCGGCCGCACTTTGACGAATTCGATGTATGCAAATGTGTTTCGTATTTAAATCCCATGATCTCACCTCACAGTTAAGAATGATCCTTTTTGGCATTTCTGCCATCCGCCGGGTAAACAAAAAGCCCGGCGCTTGAAAGCACCGGGCTTTTTTGAAGAGCAGGGGTAACAGGATTCGAACCC
>DCHF01000037.1 GCA_002315555.1 Lachnospiraceae bacterium UBA1759
TGGAAGAAATCAAATCCCTTCTCAGTATCAAGGTTGGTGTAACCGAGCATCTTCTCGATACGCGGCCCCTCCACCACAAAAAGACCTCTTTCCGGATTTTCCACGGTGTACGGAAGATCGGCGCCCGCATCGTATGCATACTCAAACTCCGGCTCATAGACCGTAACTTCCTTCGGCATCTCGTTCAAACGGGACTGGATATAATATAAAAGCTCCTTAAGGCCCATATTAGCGGCAGCGGAGATCCTGAACACCGGAACCTCTTCCGTTTCAAACTCACGGCGGATGCGCTCCACCGGATCCTCTTCGCCTTCCTCCGTCACGATGGCATCGCACTTGTTGCAGACGATGATCTGCGGCTTCTCGGCAAGCTTCTCGCTGAACTTGACGAGCTCCTCATTAATGGTCTTTATATCCTCTACCGGATCACGGCCTTCCGTGGAAGCGGCATCGACTACATGAAGAAGCAGTTTACAGCGTTCCACATGACGCAGGAATTCGTGACCGAGGCCAACGCCCTCCGATGCGCCTTCGATGAGGCCCGGAATATCCGCCATAACAAAACCGCCGCCTTCAAAATCGACCACACCGAGCACCGGGTTCAGGGTCGTAAAATGATATTCCGCGATTTTTGGACGTGCATTGGATACTGCGGAGATCAGCGTGGATTTACCGACACTCGGAAAACCGATCAGGCCTACATCCGCGATGCACTTCAGTTCCAGATTGACCCAAAGCTCCTGCGCGGGCTGACCCGGCTTGGCATACTTCGGAACCTGCATGGTCGAAGTCGCATAATGCATATTGCCGATGCCGCCTTTACCTCCCTGCAGAATGACCTGGCGCTGATTCTCACCGGACATGTCGGCAATGATCTTACCGCTGGCTTCGTCCCGGATAATGGTTCCTTCAGGCACCTTGACGATCAGATCTTCACCGTCCTTACCGTGGCAGCGTCTCTTTCCGCCCTGCTCACCGTCCGTTGCACAGTATTTGCGCTGATAACGGAAATCACCAAGCGTGTTCAGGCCCTTTTCCACCTGGAAAATGACATCGCCGCCTCGTCCGCCGTCACCGCCGTCCGGACCGCCGTTGTTAACAAATTTTTCTCTTCGGAAGGACACGTGGCCATCGCCGCCCTTACCGGATCTGATAAATATTCTTGCTCGATCTGCAAACATTTCGCAGTCCTTTCCTTAATTCCAAACAAGCAAAAAACAGGGCCCCTTCATCAAGAGGCCCTGCAAAAATGCTTCTTACTCAGCTTCGACTTCGTAAACAGAACACTGCTTCTTGTCTCTGCCCAGACGCTCGAAACGAACAACACCGTCCTTTAAAGCGAACAGTGTATCATCACCGCCTAAACCAACGTTCTTGCCGGGATGAATGTGGGTTCCGCGCTGCTTGTAAAGCACGTTGCCAGCCTTAACGAACTGGCCGTCAGCTCTCTTCGCACCAAGTCTCTTCGCCTCAGAGTCACGTCCGTTCTTGGTAGAACCAACACCCTTCTTATGAGCGAATAACTGAAGATTCATCTGTAACATGACTTAATCCTCCTCTAATCTGATCTCTAAAAATTGACCGTAGGATTCTTCAATGCTCTCAAGTCCGAGAACAAGTGAATCCAACAGAAGCCGGGACGCATCCGATACCGTTTCCAGCTCGTAATGTAAAAAGCCTTCCTCTTCATTCACTGCAAGGTTTTTCACCTTGTCATCCGTAAAGGCTTCAATGGAATTTACCGTATTCGTTGTCAGGGCTGACACTGCGCTGCAGACGATGTCTGATCCGCTTTCCGCGTAACCGCTGTGTCCGGACACCTGAAACCCGTACGTTCCTTCCGCGTCCTTGTAAACAGTAACTTTCATCATAAATTAAGCATTGATGGATTCAATCTTAAGTGCGGTGTAAGCCTGTCTGTGACCGTTCTTCTTGTGGTAGCCGGTTTTTCTCTTATACTTGTAGACGATAACCTTCTTGCCACGGCCGTTCTCGATAACTTCTGCAGTAACGGTAGCACCCTCAACAACGGGAGTACCGACCTTCAGAGAGCCGTCATTTACGACTAAGACCTGATCAAAAGTGTACTTAGAGCCTGCTTCGACTTCTAACTTTTCAACTCTAATGATATCGCCCTCTTCAACCTTGTACTGCTTTCCGCCTGTTGCAATAATAGCGTACATAATAAGGACCTCCTTTGTATCATTACTCGCCAGCTTCGGTGGCATTTCTGCACTTATGACCCCACTGTGCGGCATACCATAAGATAATACATCACGGAATATTGTTTGTCAAGCAGTTTTTCTTAAGTTTTTCAACGGTTCCGGGTGTTTTCTCACGATGCCGTATAAGCCCGTATGACCGCGTCCGCGATCAGAAATCGTTGCCGTAATCCAGCAGCGCTTTCAACTTTCCACCCTCTTCACCGTAAAGCTCGTCACGGTTCATCGTGAACATCAGCTCGTTGAATTCCATGCCCATGGATTCGTAAAACGAAGAAAGAAGAAGCTCCGGCTTCAGGTTGGAATGCGAACCGGTGTCAATCTTCATGAACAGGTCATTTCCGTGGCGTTCAAGCGCGTGGATCTGCTTCTTGAGATCGACCTCCACCGTGTTCGTCTTGGTCTTCTTAGTCACAAGTATCTCCGGCTGTTCCGTATATTCGAAGAACTTCCGGTACCACTCCTCGATATCCGCCGGCTCGTAACCCTCCCGGAAGGAAAGCGTGTAGTCCGCAGCTACTGTAATGCTCATTGCGTTCTTGGCATCGTCCGGAAGCATGCGTGCGTCCAGAACGGTGAGCTCGGGAACATTGACCGCATTCAGACGGTCGATGAGCTCCTGCCGGGACGGAACGCTTAAGAACTCGATGTCTGCGTATTCCGATGACGAGGTCATGCCGAGGCTTAACGGATTGGCAAAGGACATGTCCTGATGCGGTGAAAAACCTTCCGTATAGCGAACGTCCAGTTTCGCGCGCCGGTTCATTTTCTGAAAATAGCGCATGACGTCAAGATGACCGATGAATTTGAGGGCCCCCTGTTTCTGAAACTTAATTCTTATTCTCATAACAGATTCCTCCTCCAAATACAGCCGCACCGCAGCCGGAACATTTCTCGCGGCAGTTCGGAGTGACGATGCCCTGACGGGCTCTCTCCCACTCGCGCTTCAGGAAATTCTTGGTAACACCGATGTCGATGAAATCCCACGGAAGCAGTTCATCCGTGCTTCTTTCGCGGTAATTGTAGAACTCGAGCGTAATGCCGAGCTCTTCAAAGACCTCCATCCAGACATCGTATTTCATGTATTCGCCCCAGGCGTCGTAGATGCAGCCACGCTTGTAAACTTCTTCAATGGCCGCGCAAAGCTTACGGTCGCCGCGCGCAAGTACACCCTCAAGCTCCGTCTGCTTTTCTTCGTGATAATGATAGGTCAGCGATTTCCGGTTCAGCTGCTCACGCATCGTGTCCTTGACCAGGTAAGCCTTCTTTGAGAAGGTCTCTTCATCGCACATCGGCGCCCACTGGAACGGTGTGAACGGTTTTGGTACAAAGAAGCTCGTGGAGGACTGAATCTGGCATTTGCCGTGACGCTGTTCCTTCGGAACCGTTTCGTAATAGACGCGGGCGATCTGATCGGCGAGGATCGGGATGGCCTTGACATCGTCATCGGTCTCAAAGGGCTGTCCCAGCATAAAGTACAGTTTGACCTTGTTCCAGCCGCCTTCAAAGGCCTGTCGCGCACCGTTTAAGATCTCCTCTTCGGTGAGACCTTTGTTGATAATGTTGCGGAGACGCTGGGAACCGGCTTCCGGTGCAAAGGTCAGACTGGATTTATTGACCTCCTGGATCTTTCCCATCAGGTCCAGCGAGAACGCGTCGATGCGGAGCGACGGAACGCCGATGTTGATCTTCCGCTCGCTGCAGTACGGAATCAAAAACTCCATGACATCCTTGAAATCCGTGTAATCGCTGGTACTCAAGGAGCTGATGGAGACTTCGTCGTATCCGGTGGATTCCAGCATTTCGATGATGCTGTTCTTCACATACTCACAGTCACGGTTCCTGACCGGACGGTAGATCATGCCGGCCTGGCAGAAACGGCAGCCGCGGATGCAGCCGCGCATGGATTCCATGGTGACGCGGTCCATCATGCCGCGGTCATACGGGACGATGGGATGGATCGAATACGGAAGGTCCGGCGACATCGTGCTGCATGCTTCCTTGCGGATGGTCCGTTTGGCATGCGGGTTTATGGGATCAAAGGACTTTAATGTGCCGTCCTCGTTATATTCGACGCTGTAAAACTGCGGAATGTAAAGGCCCGGGATCTCCGCAAGCTGTTCCAGGATCTCCTTCCGGTTCAGTTTCTTTTCAAGACACTCCTTGTATACCTCAA
Source organism: Lachnospiraceae bacterium UBA1759 (assembly GCA_002315555.1). Lineage (GTDB taxonomy): Bacteria > Bacillota > Clostridia > Lachnospirales > Lachnospiraceae > UBA1267. The sequence continues at coordinate 4,399 of DCHF01000037.1, forward strand.
CCATATGGTCGTACTGCGTTTCCGATTCGCCCATGTAGAACACGTCGAAGAAATCCGCAATGGGTTCCGGATTGTATGCGCAGGCACCGCCGCCGATGACGATGGGATGCTCCTCCGTACGATCGACCGCGTGAAGCGGGATGCCGGAAAGATCCAGCACCTGGAGGACGTTCGTGTAACACATTTCGTAGGAAAGCGTGATCAGCAGGAAATCAAAGTCCTTGACCGGGCGCTGGGATTCGACCGCAAAAAGCGGAATATTCTTTTCACGCAGGATCTTGTCCATGTCGAACCACGGTGAATAGACGCGGTCGCACATCGCGTCATCACGGCGGTTGAACTGCTCGTAAATGATCTGCATGCCCAGGTTCGCCGTACCGATCTCATAAACATCCGGGAAGCAAAAAGCGACCTTGACCGGATAAGCGTCCGGGTCTTTGTTATAGGAATTGTATTCTCCGCCGATGTATCGCGCCGGCTTCTCGACGCTGAGTAAGATCTCATCGGATAATGCAGGTTTTCTCATAAGTGTCCTTTCTTCAGAAGAGCGACTTCCTCCTCTGTCAGCTCCCGTGCTTCACCGACCGCAAGATCTCCGGCTGTCAGCGGGCCAAAGGCATCGCGCCGTAAATACGTTACTTCGCAGCCGACGTGATGAAACATTCGTTTCACCTGATGGAACTTGCCCTCGGTAATGATCAGGTATGCGCTCCGGGCCGTGATCTTTTCATATTCTGCCGGAAGCGACGTGAAGTCACTGAACTCGATGGGCTGTCCGAGGATCTCTCCCGCGTTTTCCGGGAGATCGGCATCCAGTTCCGCATAGTAGGTCTTCTTCACGTGATGCTTCGGCGATACCAGCCGATGGTTCAGCTCTCCGTCGTTCGTAATGAGCAGTACACCTTCCGTGTCCTCATCCAGGCGTCCTACCGGTGAAAGATCCGTGCGGCCGGACGGAATCAGTTCCATCACGACTTTTTTCCGGTCATCCGTCCGCGCAGTCACATAGCCGGCAGGCTTATTCAGAAGATAATATTCATATGTGCTGTATTTCAGTTGCTCACCGTCCAAAAGGATCACGCTGGTCTCATCGACCGGTGTCTCCGGCTTCGCTTTCGCGACGCCCTCCACCCTGACACGTCCTTTTTTTATCAGCTCTTTTACGGTGCTGCGACTGCCTTTGCCAAGGTCGGTCAAATACTTGTCGAGTCTCATAAAACTCCTGAAAAGTGTGTTTTTTTGCGTTGTACGTCAAGATATACAGGCTGTATGTATTTTGTGTAAAATCGCTGTATTCTCTCTGTATTCGATCTGTATTCGGGTTCTGTTCTTCTGTGATCAACACTTAGACTTACGTGAGAATTCCGAATTTACATCCTCTTACTGAGCAGATCCATAATGATATCGTAATTTTCCGGATCATGCGGAAACGAACAGCCCATACAGTCCTTGACCGTTTTTTCGTTCACCGTCACCGTCTTACAGTTTCCGGGACAATTTTCACGCGGATACAGCGGGCAATAGCAAAACAGACAGTTGATCGGCACTTCCGTTTCGTGGCACGGATAATACTCACATTCCAGGTTTTGAAAAAAACGTGACGTATTCTTCATTTACGCTCCCCTTTCCGCGGCATAAGAACGAGTACGAGAAGCACCGCCATGATTCCGAAAAGCGTAAAGATCACCGGTTTTACATAGACCGGCAAGCCGTTATCATCCATCCCGGTCTCGTTGATCGTACTTTCCGCGATCGTCCCCGCATGATACGTAAAGACGATGTCCTCCGGCACTTCATAGACCGTACGGTCGATCGTCACGATACCGGTGATATACTGCGTATCCTCCTCCGGAATCATGTAGGAGATCTCCTGCTCCGGGTAAGACACATGACCCACCGGAAGGCCGTCCATGTCATAGATGCCGATGTAGCACGGCACCTTATTCCCGGCAGCATCCGTGCAGATGAATTCAAGCTTGTTCTCCGCATTCAGAATCACCGTAAGCTCGGTCTTCACAAGATCGATCGCACCGTCATTACCGGATACGTCCGCATCCTGTCCCGAATTTTCCTCCGAAAGATCCGTATCATTCGCACTTTTAAATGCGCTCTTGTCGTATTTATAATAGTCCGGTGCCTTCGAGTACTTTCCAAGCTCCACCGTTCCGCGGAGCTTTCCCACGTAGACGATGTCCTTGCAGGCATATTCGCCGCGCCCGCAGGTGATAATGTACATTTCATCGGCCGGAAGGTCAAAATTGTCAACAATATCGGAAGTTACCACCTCGCGCCAATCCGCAATGAACCGGGTGACCTCATACACATAGACCGATGCGTCCTGTGTAAACGTGAACACATCACCGATCTGAAGATCCTTCAGCCGGTTAAAGGAAAGGTCCTGCGTGGGATGATTATGCCCGTAGATCGCAAAATGTGTTTCGCCGATCACGTAATCCGGCCGCGCTTCCGTAACCATCCAGATATCAAGGTCGTGCTGGATCTCCTCCCACGTTCCGCCGTATACACCGCGACGAATTTTGCAGGCATCGATCTCCAATACCCCGATCAGCGTTCCTTCCGCATAATCCGGTGTGTAGGTCGTATCTCCGCGGTAATAGTAGATATCGTCAGAGAAGGAAGTCGTAGAGGAAATGACGGTGTCACCCGCAGCAGTCATGCTGCCGGCATTCGTTTCGTGTTCCGGATCGACAGTAGTTTCCTTCTGTGTTTCCGACGCCCCGTCAGACGCTTCTTCCTTTGCCGTCCCTTCAGCCGCTTCTTTTTTCGCTGCTTCCAGATAGGCGTCCGCAAGGGACTCCTCCGTATCCTGCCGCTCCTCTGCCTCCGGTTCGGGATGATACAGAAGATAGCTGCCGATACCGAGAAGCGCAGCCGCCGTCACCGCGAGGAGGATCGTCAGGGCCTTGGTCAATACTCTTTTTTTCAATCCGTTCTCCCGCTCTTATGAGAGTTCCGACAGATACGCTTTTGCGATCCGGATCAGCTCCAGATCAACCAGCGTTTCATCCGGCTTCTCATTTTCAAAAACACTGTTATACGTACAGAACGCCATGTCAATGATGAATGCCTTGACAAGAAGCGTCCTTTCCATGAAACGGGTGAAGCATTCCGTCAGAATATTGAAACGATTGGCATAGCCGAATTCCGGGTGGTTCCGGACATCGTTCCGGATATAGCGCACGAATTCAAACGCAAGCGGCGCGATCATTCCATTGGGATCGATTCCGTGGAAACAAGTTCCATCGTCCAGAATATTATTCTCATGAAGGTCGCCGTGAATGTAATATAGAGCTGCATCCGCAAAAGTATTACGGTAGAGTTCGATGGCATCATCCAGTTCCCGCACCACTTCTTCCTTGCAATACGGGATGGCGTCGATGTTCACGCGCTTTCCGCAAAGCTCATCGAAATAATACGGCGTTGCATCGTTCTTCATCGACGATTCAAAGGTCTTGGCTTCCGAAAGGACCGTATCAAAGAAGTCGATCAGCTTCACATACTGATCAAAGCACGCAAACCTGGCATTTTTGATCTCAGTGAGCACCATCAGTTTCAGGCTCTCATCATAATCGATCATGGCCGCCATAAAACGGTCGGAAAGGATCTTCATCGCGGAAAGCTCACGCTCATAACGCTCAACAAAGGCCGGAATGAACTTGAAAATGATATTTCCGTACTTTCCGGACTTGGCATGCAGCACAAGGCCGTACCGGGATATCTGGTTCGGACGGAAGGAACTGATCTCATACTTCGAAATTAGTGCCGGCATGGCCTGATAGATCCCGTTGATCCACTGCATGGTCTCTTCCGGCCGGTTACGAAGCAGGAACGACTTGATACCTTCCGTGATCAGCACCTCTTTATCAAAGAACGAAAGGTTATTTTCCTTGTTGATCTTGCCCAGGCGCTGAAGAAGAAACGCCGCATATTCGAGTTCGAAATCGTACGTCAGCTTCAGATTATTCTTGAATTCAAAATAGTATTCGCGAACCGCATCGTCCGGGAGCATGCAGGCAGTCTCCTGGAACTGAAAATCCAGGTCGTAGGACTTCCAGAGAAGCTCAAAATTAAAGGCTTCCGGAGACTGGGTGATGATGAATTTCTCCCGGTCAAGCTTGGTATTGTTGTAATCGGTAAAACCGCCGGTGATCTTCTGGGAAGTAATGACCGCATCGGCCTTATCCAGTTTTTCGAAATAGGTGTCGATCAACTCTCCGTAGATAAACGGTGCCACCGCATCCACAACAACGATCTTCTCACACGCGTAGTTTTCCTTGATATGCTTGAGTCCGTTGTACATGGAGCCGATGCGCGAGTCTCCGTTTGAGACGATGTCATATCCGGAATTCTTCAGTTTTTCCGAATAAGGAACCCACTGCGGGTCCATAACGACAACGATCTTGTCCGTAAGCCTGGACGCTTCCACCGCTTCCAAAACATAATCAATGACCGGTTTTCCGGCAATCAGATTGTACTGCTTCGGAATCACCGCTCCGAAGCGGTTTCCTACACCGCCGGACATAACGATAACAATGTTCATATCAATCCTCTAAATCCAAATAATAAGCTTCCGGTGCATGCATGACGCGCTTTTCTACCGGCGGCATCTGCATATAATCACCGTAGAAATGAGTCAGGATCTTGTCATATCCCTTGGGAGCCTTAAAGGATACGCCTTCAAACATGAGATCCACCGTTTCAGCAAACCATTCCGCTTCAAAACGGTCCACGATGCTGTTGGGCCAGGTCACATCGCCCACATATTTACCTTCGGTGCGACGATCCATCGCCATGATCTTTCTGCACCAGTATTCCGTATTCAGTCCGATACCGTTCACGATCATTCGTAACGGAACGGTGACCGGTGCCGTAAGCTTATATTTTCTTGTCTTGAAATTACCTGCAGTGGTCACGCGGATCATTCTTCTGTAATTGTGGATCCTCTTGATCTCCCGTGCCGTTTCGTCGATGCTGTCCGGCCAATAGGAAAGCGTAAAGATATCCAGCCACAGGCCGGTCGCAAACTTTTTATCGATATTCTTCTCATATGCGATCGTATGCGTGTCCACGATCTTGATAAACGGATAGAGATTCGGTTTGACCGCCGGAATCAGGATCCGGTAACGTTTTTCCTCATCCAGATACGCATTTTCATTTGCGATCGCGATGATCCTTTCGCGGCTCTCCGGGGAAATATATACATCGATATCGTCATCCCAGGGAATGAAACCCTGATGACGGACGGCACCAAGAAGCGTGCCGCCGCAGAGCAGCATTTCAATACCATTTTTTTCACAGAATGCCTTAAACGCAAGCAGCATATCAAATAAGATCGGCTGGATCTCTTTATCGGTAATTCTTCTCATGAGTTCTCCTCTTCATGTACGTTCGGGCAGAATGGTCCTTATAAATATAGATATTAAAATTATATCATAAAACGTTTATAAGTCAAATTATCAATGCATCTCAGTCTGACGTTCAATAAGTACGAAACAAAAAGAAGATCCGCTCTTCCTGCGCCGAAAAACGCATTGGAACGGATCTTCTTTATAAATTCACCGGGCTTCATGCCCTTCAAATTTGAATTAAGCCTCTACGGTCTCTTCTGCCTTCTTGTTTGCATCCTTGATGGAGAAAGAGAAACGGCCCATCTTGTCCTTACCGAGGCAGACGACATCGACGTGATCGCCAAGAGTCAGAACGTCTTCGATACGGTTGATGCGTTCCTTGCAGACCTTGGAGATGTGGACCATGCCTTCCTTGCCCGGAGCAAATTCGATGAATGCACCGAACTCGCGGATGGAAACAACAGTACCGGACAGGCGCTGACCTTCGTGGAACTCGGTAACGATGATCTCGATGGTGTTCTTTGCCTTAGCCATCATATCCGGATCCGTACCGCAGATCGCTACGGTGCCGTCTTCAGAGATGTCGATCTTTACGCCGGTCTCATCGATGATACGGTTAATGACCTTACCCTGCTTACCGACAACATCGCCGATCTTCTGAGGATCGATCTGAACGGTGATGATCTTCGGAGCATACTTGGAAAGCTCGGTACGCGGAGCTTCGATCACCTTGGACATAACATTGTCCATGATGAAGAAACGAGCTTCACGGCAGCGAGCGATAGCGCCTTCGATGATCGGACGGGTCAGGCCATGGATCTTAATATCCATCTGGATCGCGGTAATACCCTTATGAGTACCGGTTACCTTGAAGTCCATATCGCCGAAGAAGTCCTCAAGACCCTGAATATCGGTAAGAAGTACGTAATCATCATCGGTCTCACCGGTAACAAGACCGCAGCTGATACCGCCGACCATAGCCTTGATCGGAACACCGGCTGCCATCAGTGCCATGCAGGATGCGCAGGTAGATGCCATGGAGGTTGAACCGTTGGATTCAAAGGTCTCGGATACGCAGCGGATCGCATACGGGAATTCTTCCTCAGACGGAAGTACCGGAAGCAGTGCACGCTCAGCAAGTGCGCCATGACCGATCTCACGACGTCCCGGTCCGCGGGAAACCTTGGTCTCGCCTACAGAGTATGACGGGAAGTTGTAATGATGCATGTAACGCTTAGAGGTCTCGTTCTCATCAAGACCATCGATCTTCTGAGATTCAGAGATCGGAGCCAGCGTACAAACATCGCAGATCTGAGTCTGTCCACGGGTGAACATAGCGGAACCATGTACGCGCGGAACGATATCGACTTCTGCAGCCAGCGGGCGGATCTGATCCAGCTTACGGCCGTCCGGACGCTTCTGATCCTTCAGGATCATCTTACGTACGGTCTTCTTCTGATAGTTGTAAAGAGCTTCATCGATCAGGCCCATCCACTCATCGTGGTTGCCTTCGTAACGAGCCTTTAACTGCTCCTTCATAGCGAAGATGTTCTTGTCACGGATCTGCTTTTCATCAGCAAATACCGCTTCTTCCATAACTTCTGCCGGGAATACGGTGGTCATGTCTTCCCACAGGTCTGCCGGAATAACATGAGAAGCATATGCATGCTTTTCCTTGCCGCATTCTGCTACGATGGTGTCGATGAACGCGATGATCTGCTGGTTCAGTGCGTGTGCAGCAAAGATCGCTTCGATCATCTTGTCTTCCGGAACTTCGTTAGCGCCTGCTTCGATCATGATGACCTTGTCGCGGGTAGATGCAACGGTCAGTGCCAGATCGGTGACCTTGCGCTGTGCGGAGGTCGGGTTAAATACAAGCTCGCCGTCAACCATGCCGACCTGAGTCGCTGCGATGGGGCCGTCGAACGGAATGTCAGAGATGGAGGTTGCGATGGATGCACCCAGCATAGCCGTTACTTCCGGACCGCAATCGGGGTCAACAGACATAACAAGGCAGTCGATGGTAACATCGTTTCTGTAATCCTTCGGGAACAACGGACGCATCGGACGGTCGATAACACGGCTCGTCAGGACTGCATGCTCGGAAGCCTTGCCTTCACGCTTGTTGAAACCACCCGGGATCTTACCTACTGCATACATCTTCTCTTCGTACTCGATGGACAGCGGGAAGAAGTCGATGCCTTCTCTGGGCTCCTTGGATGCTGTGGTCGTGCAAAGTACAGTGGTATCACCGTAGTGCATGAATGCAGCGCCGTTTGCCTGTGCAGCTACGCGGCCGATATCAACGGTCAGGGTTCTGCCGGCAAGTTCCATTGAGTAACTCTTAAACTCTTTTGCCATTTTGTTTTCCTTTCGCTTTCTTCTTACTTCTCGGGGCTCTTCCCCATTTTTGTGACAGCAGTATCACTGCTTTTCGGGAAAAATAAACTTTCCCATAGCATACCACGAGGGACGACTGACGCCGTCCCCCAGATATGATGCTATTACTTTCTTAAGCCTAACTTTTCGATCAGTGCACGATAACGGTTGATGTCTTTCTTCTTGAGGTACTCAAGAAGACCACGTCTCTGACCTACCATCATGAACAGACCACGACGGGAATGATTATCCTTCTTGTTGGTCTTCAGATGCTCGGTAAGCTCTGCGATTCTTTCGGTCAGGATTGCAACCTGAACTTCCGGAGAACCGGTATCGCCTTCCTTTAGGCCGTATGCTGCGATCAGTTCTGCTTTCTTCTCTTTTGAAATCATGGTGATTTCCTCCTTAAATATAAATCTTACCAGGGACTGGGTGAGCCGTCGAGAAATCGGCAGACTAAGTCCAAGGCGCACTTGATAATAATAACACTGCATCATCCATTTGTAAAGACAATTTTACAAAGTTATTAAATCCTTTTATTCAAACTTCTTTACTATTCTGTTTGTGAGGAGACGGTCCTCCGTTATGCTCAGCATTTGAATGGCAAAACTGGCGGCATCTTCGGAAATTCTCGCAATATACTCTTCGTCATCGCGCTTTGTATCATGGTTGATCCAAACCAGGCGGGACGATTTTTTGCCCTCGGCATCCAGAACATCGACCCGCATATGCGCATCTCCATTCAGATAAAGCCCCATCTTGAGCGTACTTTCTTCGCTGTATTCACGAACGATGGTCGCATTGTTGTTTTCATCGATATAAACAAACCGGTACTGATACGGTTCCGTACCGCCGCCCGCTTGCGCGGTCCATGTCACGGTCTCACCGGATCCGATGCTGCTTCCGCAGTCACTGTCCAGTCCGACGACCAGCTTGGATTCTTCAAACTTAATGTCCGAAAGCCCCGGAACAAGTTCCTCCCAGGATTCGGCATTCAAATACTTCAGGTATTTCTCCGTCACCAGGTAACCGTATTCCGTATCAATGTTCTGCATTATGTTTATGATCTCACGCGGATGCCAGTCGAGGTCATACATTCCGAAGTACAGCCCCATGTCCGGTTCCGGTGCAAGGTCGATGTAAGCACGGATAATAAAGGACTTGATCTCCGGAATCGATTCCATAATGTAATACGCATATGCATACATGGCCGCTTGCCGCTCTTCATCGACGATTCCGTTATGATACGCATTAAAGCCGGATTCGGAGATCACGATGTCACGAACTTTGCCTTCATACAGCATCTCATCCCGGTTCATATAATCCGCAAGCACATTGAGATTACTGATGGAAATGACAAACGTATCATTGTTGTTTTTTACACCGACGGATGCGTCATCGATGAAAGATGCATCGGTCAAAGGACAGGGATATGCATGATGCACGAGGCCCCATTCATAATCACCGCCCTGCTTTGCAATATAGGCGAACTTATTCAGATAAGTCCGTGTGTTCAAACGGCCGCCGTCCGTTGAATTCCAGTAATAATCGAGCGAGATCATGACCTTACCGAATGAATCAACGGCGCGGAGCGCTTCATCCATGTAACGGCAGATCTTCTCGTAATATATGACCTGATCCACCAAGGATCGGTTGCCCATTTCCATCCAGGTATGTGGATTATTGACTTCATTCTGCATGATAAAATAATCCACCGTGCCGCCAAAGCACTCAGCGATCACCCCCATCAGCTTCCGGTTGAGTTCCTGTCCCTTATCCGTCCATGTATCAAACGCATGATACGCCGCATTGCTTTTTGTGGTATCCGTGATCATTTCCAGTTCGCTGGCCAGGACTACCATGGAGATCGTCTCAAGTCCCGTGTTATCCTTTCGTTCCTTCAGCCACGTATTGATCTCCGTCAATTCTTTACCATTTACGTAATAGTCGATCGTTTCCCCGCTCTTCCTATAGCTTCCGAGGTAATCATAGCCGAACTCATAGGTCGTACTGATAAACTGCGTGATATCAAGATTATACAGCGTATGCTTTGTGGAAAGTCCGACGGACTCCACTCCCTGAAGGCCTTTCTTTGAAGCAAAACTGGCCTGGTTCAGGAGTGCAAACCCCAAAACCAGGCACAGAATGATGCTTATGTAATTCAGAAAACGCTTTTTTCCCCTCAAGTGATCGAATCCTTTAGTAATTTGGTGAGAATACAAAAACCTGTTTCCTGCAGTCAATACACAAACAAAAACGTGTTTACTGCAGTAAAAACAATACAATTTAGAAATATATCACCAAAACTTAAAAATTGTAAAGGATTTTTTAATCTTTTCGTGATCCCTTGGCTTTTTTCATGTTATCTCGGCAGATCCGTGATCTTTCCGAGAATGTAACTCGTCAAATATGCGAGATCTACCGAGTTCACAGTTCCGTCTCCGGAGATATCCGCCGCTTCAAGAGCCGATCCGGTCAACCGGTTTTTGTAAAGCATGTGACTTGTCATATATGCAAGATCTGTAGAGTTAAACTTACCGTCTGCATTAATGTCTCCATACCTGCGACTGTCATTCGTCTTGTCATACTTGATCCAGATCGTGCGTGAGGTCGTCTTACCTTTCGCGTCTTTCACTTCTACCCGGATGTGAGAATCCGCCGTAATATACAGTCCGGTCTCCAGTGTATTACTTGTGCTGTAATCCAAAAGTACCGTTTCGTTGTACGATGGATCAACAAAGACAAACTTATACTGATATGGTGCTGTTCCGCCGGAAGCTTCAGCAGTCCACGTAACGACCTGTCCCGATCCGATAGCAGTTCCGTAATCGTTACTGAGACCGACTGCAAATTTACTCTGACTGAAGGAGATCGAATCATAACCCGAAATCAATTGATTCCAGGAGGAGACATTGAAGTATTTCAGGTATTTATTCGTCAGCAGTACTCCTTGCTGCGTATCGATATATTTCATCAGATCAGAAATCTCACGTGCATGATGATTCTTATCGTACATGCCAAAATAAAGTCCCTGCTCCGGTTCCGGCGAAAGATCCACATAGGCGCGAATGATGAACGCCTTGATCTCCGGTATCGATTCTACTTTATAATACGCATAAGCATACATCGCTGCCTGTTTCTCTTCATCGATCTTACCGCTGCTATTTGCATTAAAACCGGATTCGGAAATGATGATATCACGAACGGTACCATTGTACAGCATATTGGATTTTTTAAAATAATCCGCAAGCACCTGCAGGTTATAGATCGAAATCATATTGGTACTTTCACTGTTCGAAAGTCCCAGGCTGCCATCATCCGTAAAGCTTGCGTCTGTCAGTGGACAAGGATACGTATGGTGCGCAAGTCCCCAGTTATAATCACCACCATCTTTTGCCTTGGCTGCAAAAGCGGTTAAAAACTCCGGCGCACTATAGCGACCACCATCCGTATTAGTCCAGAAGTAATCAAGCGATATCATGACCTTAGCGTTTGAATTGACAGCTTTTATGCCATTATTCATTAATCGGCATGCCTTTTCGTAATAGGTCACATACTCATCCAGTGTCCGGTCTCCCATTTCCATCCAGGAATGAGGATTATTAACCTCGTTCTGCATGATAAAATAATCCACGCTGGATCCTAGGCATTGTCCGATGAGCGAAAACAGCTTAGTATTTAGTTTTACGCCCTCCTCAGTCCAGGTATTAAATGCATAATACGGAGATGCACTGCTTGTCGTATCTGTGATTCCGGTCATCTTACGCGCCAGAATAACAACGGAAAGCGTTTCAATCTCTGAACTGTTTCTCGCGTTCTTAAACATTGTGGCCAGATTACTGAGACCTACAGTGTTCAGATAATAAGTTCTGGTCGATCCGTTTGCAGTAAACGTACCGATGGACTCATATCCGACACCGCCGGATGTATTGATATATTCTGTAATGATCAGATTATAAAGTGTATGCTTTGTGTAAAGGCCTACGGATTCCACACCCTGTAACCCCTTTTTGGAAGCATAAACATTCTGATTCAACACCGAGAACAGCAACACAAGACAGATAATAAAAGATGAAATTTTCGGATAATGATGACTTCTTTTCAAGAATTCTCCTTTACTGTCCGATTATCATTCAAATCAAAGCTTTTCCAGTACCTCGATTTCTTCTTCAAGTTCCGCTGTCTGAGACGCAACATTTTCCACTGTTTCAGTGACGTTTTCAACCGGCACCGCTTCTGCAGCGCTTTCAATCTGTGCAGCTTCCACCGAAGAAGTCTCTATTTCAGCTTCAACTGCGCCCGCAGTTTCGGTCTCACCGACCGGAATTACGATATCTTCTTCCTCAAGTCCGACGCCGTTGTTTTCAAACTCGTACTCTTCACCGGTTTCGTCGATCTCATCGCCCTCTGCATCCTGAACAAAGTCTTCTTCGTCATCTGTCACGGACTTTACACCTGAGAATGCCGAAATGGGATGATTCTTCATATACATCATTGCAAGGACCGCAAGTCCTGCACCGAGAAGCATGGAAACAATGCATAAAAGCACAATAATTCCGGTTCCGATGCCCTTCTTTTCGGTCTGAGGATTTTCATTCACGGTTTCTTCCGTCGTTGTCGGTACCGGAAGGTCCTCTTCTTCCGCATAAAGCTTTTCATACGGGAAAAAGGTTCCGTTCGTTTCGTCATAGAAATAATACTTCGGTTCCGCATCGTTTTCGTACTGACCGTAGACCAGATATGCATGTGCTTCCATGTCTTCCGTGCGATATGCCCAGACATACTGAAGATTTACCATGAGATCGGTCTTTTCATAGCCTTCCGGAACACCGAGTGCAGTGTCTTCCGCCGCAAACAGGAATTTACCGCGGCCAGTTTTAAACGGTACATAATAATCGAATCCGATTTTTACTGCTTTGGTACGTTCGACCTCGGACTCGGACTCGGAAATGGATTCCGCAACCTCAAGTTCCGATTCCGCAATGCTCTCTTCAATGGATAAGGATTCCTGAATGCTGGATTCTTCAACGGATACGCTTTCTGCTATACTCTCGTTGACGGATGCTTCAACAGCCGCTTCAGATTCCTGAATGCTGGCCTGTTCAGCCGCGATGGAATCATCGATAGCCTGCTGCGCTTTCGAGCTTTCAGCATATATGGATGCCGCGATGGAGTCTTCGACTGCTTTTGAAGCAGCAACGGAAGCATTGTATGCCTCCTGCTGACGTCTGCTCTCCTCTGCGGCAGCTGCATCGGCCTGCTGCTGCGCCTTACTGTAGACATTAATAGTCTGTGATGCACTGATGTTTGCAGATGAGAAGTCATTGATCGATGAAACGTCGCCGGAGATAGATACGACAACCGGAGATGCACTTGTTACATTAAAGGTGATCGTACCACTGATGCTGGTCACACCATCCACACCGGAAAGTACCACGCGGTTACCGTTGACGGAACCGACGCTCGCGCTTACCGATGCAAGCGTACCACCGCCGGACACACTGACCAGAATCGATGCTGTCATGGAGTCATTCGTTGAAACCGTATAGGATACCGACGCTTTCTCGCCCTCTTTAACGGACCCGGGATTTGAGATTCCGCATCCCGTTACGCCGATCGCGTAAGTATTCTTTGTGAACGGCACGATACTGAGAACAAGCGCCGCCGCCGTAAGTAATGCCATTAAACCTTTTTTCATTCTATTATCCCTTCGTTTAGTGGTATTTTGTGGATCAACGCGGAAGTGATTCGATCTTTCCGAGAAGATAACTTGTTAAATAAGCCAAATCAAGCGAGTTCACAGAACCGTCGCCGGAAATATCCGCCGCTTCCAGTGCGGTACCGGTGAGGCGCTTTTTATAAAGCATATGACTTGTCATATACGCAAGATCCAGTGAATTAAACTTTCCGTCACCGTTAATATCTCCATATATGATCTCACCGTTACGATGCACATTCAGGGTATAGATTCTCTGTGTGCCGTCCTCTGCCGTGGACTTGATCTTGATTGCATTGTCACCGATCATGACCATGACATCGCCTGCAAAGGTCCCCTTGGAGCTTTGGCCATCGACCTCGATCGTCGTCGTGCTTGCGTAAGCCTTGATATTCAGCCGGATCGTCGTATCGGTCGGTTCCACGATCATGGAATATGTAAGCGTATCCGTCTTAAATCCATCCACGGACTTTCCGTCCACATAAATGGAACCCAGTTTATAGTTCGGATTACCCGTCTTTGTCGGCTTGTATTCCGGTTCTTCCGGCATATTCATGAATACCGGAATAATAAACCGATGCGACACATCCAACGTGCCGGAGTTTTTATAGCCGTTGTAGGTCTTGCTGGCTTCATGCTGCGGTGTGGTCAGCGATTGCATGTACTGATGCCAGAAGCAATAGCTGCTGTCGCTCTTTACACAGAATTTTTGGAAATAATAGGTGTTCTGATCATTAGCCACAAAATTGGCTTTGAACTTCTGTGCGCCGCCGTACAGCGCTTTATACCTGGTGTTCCATCCGGCCTTGTACGCTTCCGTAAGGCCGTTATTGTAGATCAGTTCGTAGTTTGCATTGGAGCCGCCGTCGGTAGCTTCCATGTTGAAATAGTTGTAATAACCGCCGTTTATGACTTTACCCGTATCCGGGCCCGATGTAACGGTGAACGTCTTTGTACCGGAGATCAGCGGTGAGTTGCCCTCGCCCTGCTCCTGAATGATACGGCTCGCCAAAATGACCGGATTCATGCCGATGCGCTTACCGATCTCATAGACCGCCTGCGCATAAGTCATATCCTTGTTGGAGTAATCCGAATGGATACCCGTCTGATCCGCAGTCTTGGTCCAGTTTCCACCGGTCGTCTTTGCAAAGACGGCTGCAACCTCTGTAACCGATGCTTCGTAATAGGTCTGATCTTCAAACTGAAAGATCTGCTCTTCCGTCATGAAGTTTCGCGGATCCATACAGTAGCGGATCGCTTCTTCCGATGCCTGGATCCAGTTCGGCGCGCTGTACACGGTCCAGGAATTACCGGACCAGCTGAACGCGCCTGTATGAGTGGTGGAATACCAGGATGACGGCCAGTAATCCGATTGAAGCAGGTTTCTCTGAAGCGTCATTTCCGATTCGCCGCTTGCATCGTACTTTGTGAAGGATCCGTCAAAGCACTCTTCCCAGTTCAGACCGGTGTAGAATGCCTGGAAGGTCCAGTTGGGATGTTCCTCCAACAGGGCATCCAGATACTCCCAGTATTCTTCGGGGAAAATGTTGTGGATCTGCTCCGATGTCGTTGCGACGCTTGAATAACTCGATACCCAATGCGTATTCGGTATGGCTGCGCTCGTATTCTTTGCGTAAACACCGATAGCTGTAAATAATACCGCAGCTGCCAGTGATGCGATCGCAAATTTATTAAAATGCTTATGACGACGCATTTATATTCCTCCCATATTATAGGTTCTATCATAATATCACAGAAGTCGATTTCAGTCAATCAAAATGCAATAATTCCGTAACATTTTGCACCGTTTTTGTAACTATTATGTATTATTTTAAGGATCTTTTCAGTATCTTGATCCATTTTGCGTAAAAAACCGCCGGTGCAGGTGTCAAAATGTTACAGCAGCTGCTGTTTCATCTCTCACCTTCCGGCGGTCTTCTTATTTGATCATTCTCTTTCCGTCCGCATCCCACACATAAGCATGTGCCTCTTCCGATGCGGTCTCAAAACGGATCTGTCCGTTGTCATCGACAAACGCGGCAAGGTCATCCAGCGCGATCGCGCGAATGCCTTCGCCGATCGTTTTCAACGCGCCATCAGCACCGTACTTATCGGTGCCCCCGATTTCTTCATCAAATCCGCTTCTCTTCCAGTCGTTATAATGCGGACAGAACGCCGCATCATAAACTGCGGTCTCCGGCTTGATCCACTCGTAGCTCCAGTCCTCTTCTCCCGAGAACATTGCACTGTCCGTATAGCCGGACGTGAACCAGCAAATGGCTCCCGCGGAAATGCCCGACAGCACGGCACGGTCCTCTTTGAAGATCGTAAGCAGCTTCCGGTCCAGTCCGACCTTTTTCCACTCCTCCAGCATATACGCCGTGTTTCCGCCACCCACAAAAATGATATCGGCCCAGGAAAGGAGCGCATCCATTTCCTCTTCCGTATAGGTACTGCGGATGATGGAAAGCTTTTTCACGATACATCCGGGGCACACGCGCTTAAAGGATTTTTTACAGCTTGTCAGCGGATTTGTGGAGTCCTGAAGCGCGGTACCGATGAAAAGCACATTCGGTAGAGCCTTCCCTGAAAGCTCTACCGAAATCTTATTCAGTGTATCGATCTCTTCAAAGGTCCCCCCGCCGATTGCAACGAGACGTCCCATTACTTGAAGATTCCTTTCTTTTTATGCGGGTCACCCATGGTATCCGCAAAGGCCTCCAGTGCTTCCTTCTGCTTGTTGTTCAGATTGGTAGGCACCTCAACCGTCAGGATCATGTAATGATCACCGCGCTGGTCCTTATTACGCACACTGGCAATACCCTTATTTTTAAGACGTACCTTGGTACCGGTCTGTGTACCGGCCTTCACATCGTATTCGATCTGACCATCCACAGTCTGTACACGAATGGGTCCGCCGAGTGCCGCTGTGGTGAACGGGATCTTTTCCTCGGTATAGACATCCATGCCGTCGCGCTCAAAGTGGTTGCTTTCCGCAACATATACCTCTACTAACAGATCACCGCGCTGACCGCCGTTCACACCGGGCTCACCCTTACCGGAAATACGGATCGCCTGACCGGATTCGATACCTGCCGGAATCGTAACGGAAAGGGTCTTCTTTTCCGCCTTATAACCGAGTCCGCGGCAATCCGGGCATTTTTCCTTGATGATCTTACCGGTGCCGCCGCAATCCGGGCACGCCTGAACATTTCGAACCATACCGAAAATGGACTGCTGCGTATATGTCACCTGGCCGGAACCGTTACATTTCTTACAGGTCTCCTTCTCGGTACCCGGCTTTGCACCGCTGCCGCTGCAGGTCGGACACTCCTCTTTCAGAGTGAGTGATACGGACTTTTCACAGCCCTTGACCATCTCATCGAAGCTGATACGTACGCTGGTACGGACATTCGCACCGCGGCTCGGGCCGTTTCTGCTTGCCGTTCCGCGCGTAAATCCTCCAAATCCGGATCCGCCGCCAAAGAGGTCACCGAAAATGTCACCGAAAATATCGCCCATACCGGCGCCGTTAAAGTCAAAGCCGCCGTAACCGGCACCGCCGCCTTCACCGAAGGCCGCGTGACCGAACTGGTCATACTGCTTTCTCTTTTCCGCATCACTCAGGATCGCATATGCTTCGGACGCTTCCTTAAATTTAGCTTCCGCCTCCGCATCGCCGGGATTGGCATCCGGATGATATTTCTTTGCAAGGACACGATATGCTTTTTTTATTTCGGCATCGGTCGCTGTCTTTTCAACGCCGAGCACCTCATAATAATCGCGTTTTGATTCTGCCATACTATCCCTCTTACTTCAAGATGCGGCCTGAATGATCAGGCCGCTCCCGTTTATTCTATCGAAGTCTGTTTAATGTGAATTAAACTTCCTTGTAATCGCCGTCTACGACATCATCATCCTGCTGAGCGCCGCCGTTCTGCTGATAGCCGCCCTGGAAGCCGCCCATGTCCGGGCCTGCCTGCTGGCCTGCGCCCTGGGTCTGCTCATACATGACCTTGAACAGCTCGTTTGCGGAGTTCATCAGAGTTTCTCTCTTTGCCTTCAGCTCTTCGGTCTGTGCCGGAGTAACGTTGTTGATATCGGTCGCGTTGACGCAGTCCTCAAGAGACTTCAGGTCTTCTTCGACCTTTGCCTTCAGAGAAGCATCCAGCTTGTCGCCGACCTGGTTCATAGCGTCCTTGATCTGGCCGACCATTGCTTCCGCCTCGTTACGTGCATCGACACCTTCCTTACGTGCCTTATCTGCCGCTTCAAACTCGGCAGCTTCACGAACAGCCTTGTCGATATCGGCGTCAGACATGTTGGAGCCTGCGGTGATGGTGATGTGCTGCTCCTTGCCGGT
>DCHF01000056.1:0-13185 GCA_002315555.1 Lachnospiraceae bacterium UBA1759
GCCCAGGTAGCTCAGTTGGTAGAGCGGAGGACTGAAAATCCTTATGTCGTTGGTTCGATTCCGACCCTGGGCATCATCTTTTTAAATGCCTATCATATGCGCGAGTAGTAGAGTGGTACTACGCCTCCTTGCCAAGGAGGAGTTCGCGGGTTCGATCCCCGTCTCGCGCTCTGGATCCTCCGATCCAACAATTTAATATGCGCGAGTAGTAGAGTGGTACTACGCCTCCTTGCCAAGGAGGAGTTCGCGGGTTCGATCCCCGTCTCGCGCTCTCATACAACAAAAAACGACGACCCGCAAGAGGTCGTCGTTTTTTTATTGTTTGAGGCACATCCCTGCCCCGAAGGTTCGATCGTCGATTGCAGGGGCAATCGACGCGCCAGGTGTGGTCCACCGGACCACGATATACGGCGGTGACATGGATGGCCTCTTTTTATTCGGTCTTTCAGATCAGCGGTACCTCCACATAGGACGCATTCACGCCGCCCACATGAATATGATCATGGGCAACCGCGAAATCCTTGCCGAGGGACGGTGCTTCCGTGGTGTTCAGATTGCGGTTGTACGCCGGGAACATGCTTCCCGCAATATGCAGGCCGAGTCTGTGGCCCGGAGCCAGCGCGTAACCGGCGTTTCCAATCGGGAATTCAAACTTCGTGACCTCCCCGGGATTCAGGAAATCGCAGGTGAACAGCCCGTTCCGATGGCGGGCGCGCACCAGGCCCTGCGTGATCAATCGCTCATAGCCATCCGGTGCGATGTCTGTGAGCCGTGCAGCGAAGTCTGTGTCCGGGACATCGGTATCGGCAAAGAGGGTGACCTTGACAAGCCCTGCGATCCTGGTTTCGCGGTCCAGCGGCTCGGTACTCATACGGAGCACGTCCTTATGCTGCATTTCGGACCAGTCCGCAGTCAGGAAATGCCTGTTGCTGTCTGCGAACGCGGACGGCGCGGGATCTGAAGGATCATAGGTCATGTCGAGCGTTCCTTCTTCGGGGAGTTCGGTGCCGAGCGCACCTTCGGACAGATAATACCGTGTCATTTCAGCTTCCGGCGGCGGCCAGTCCGATGCGGTGTGCCAATCGTTCGTATTCTGCATGAAGTAGCGGACACGACCCTCGAAGCAGTCGGTCTCCTCACCCTTCAGATAACGGTCAAAGAACCGGATCAGCATGCCGATCACGTCCTGCGCCTTTCCGGAGTTTTCTTCGCCGAAGTCCTTGCCGTCGATGTTCCACGGAAGATCACCGCCGTGGGTCCAGGGACCGATCAGAAGGCGCGCGTTTTCACGGGTGAGCGTATCCGCGGATCTGCGGGAGGCCATATAGCAATCGATCGTGTCATTTAAGGCGCCGTCCATCCAGCCGGTTCCGTAAAGAAGGGCGGTGTGGATCTGATCATGGTCGATGGGGCTCATCGTGGATTCCCAGAATTCTTTGGACTCCACGCCCTCACAGAGGTCGATGTAATCGTGCAGCATCGGAACGCCGTCGATCAGTGCTGCAGGATTCTCGTTCATCGGCAGGTGCAGGCCGAATTCCCCAAGCTTTGCACGGTTTTCCCGAAGGATCGGAAGCGCACGCGCGCGAAGCTCCGGATCCGGCATGTATTCCTCCGGATGCTCCAAAAGCTGACCGTAGGCCCAGCCCAGATGGAAGGTGGAGATGGTCTGCATGCTTGTTGTGCCGAAGGTGGACAGGGATTTACACATGAACGGTGTGGCACATTTCAAATGCGGCGGACGCTGACCGGAGGCGGCCATCTGCGTGAAGCCGAAATAGGAGAGACCGTACATGCCCACGTTACCGTCACAGAAGGGCTGGGCGGCCAGATATTCGACGGTATCATAGCCGTCCTTATGCTCATTGGCACCGTTCTGGTTAATGGTGCCCTCGGACGCCAGCGTTCCGCGGACATCCTGCACGGCAATGACATAACCGCTTTCCACATAGCGGTGATAATCATACATGGGATCGCCTTCGATCCCTTTCTTATTATAAGGGGTGCGCATCAGTACCAGAGGATAGCGTCCTTCCGCTTCCGGGAGATACAGGTCGGTCGCAAGGCGGACACCGTCCCGCATGGGGATCATGAGATCTTTGATCGTTCGCATAACAATACTCCTTTCGAGGCTTCTCTTTATAATCAGTATAGCGACAGCTGTTTTGCGGGTCAATTCGCTTTCGCGGGAAGTCGATTATGAAAAACGGCCGGGGGGCGCCCCGGACGGTATGCCCCGTTTCCGCGGAATAACCGCACATAATTTGCCCGGCCGTTCCTTTATTCTCCCCGCCCGCGGAACTATACTGACATTGTCCGGAAGCGAAAACGGAGCACCGGACGATGACTATGATCCGTTCATTAAAAAGGGGGTAACCTATGGAACCTTTTGTAATTGCAGCAGTTGTGGCAGCAATCATTATTTTTCTCGGCATCATTGCCAGCGGCTATGTTAAAGCACCGCCGGATAAGGCATTCATCATTTCCGGCTGGCGGAAGAATCCGAAGATCCTGATCGGCCGTTCCGGCATCAAGGTACCGTTCCTCGAAAGAAAAGATACGCTGATGCTGAAGCAGATCAGCATTGATATTAAGACGAACGGTTATGTGCCGACGTTAGACTTCATCGGCGTGGACATCGACGCAGTCGCCAAGGTCCGTGTGAAGACCGATACGGAAGGCATCAAGATCGCCATGAAGAACTTCTTAAACATGGATGAGAAGCACATCTCCGAGGCCCTCACCGATTCCCTCCAGGGTAACATGCGTGAGATCATCGGTACCGTAAAGCTGAAGGAACTGAACACCGACCGTAAGAAATTCGGTGATGAGGTCCAGTCCAAGGCACAGACCGATATGAATGCGCTCGGCATCGAGATCATCTCCTGCAACATTCAGCGCATTGAAGATGAAAAGGGCCTGATCCTGGCACTCGGCCAGGACAATATGTCCCAGATCCAGAAGGATGCTTCTATTGCAAAGGCGCAGGCGGAACGCGACGTCGCAGTCGCGGAAGCGGAGGCGAAGAGAATCGCCAATGAGGCGCAGGTAGCCGCTGAAACGGAGATCGCCGCAAGAAGAAACGAGCTTCGTATCAAGCAGGCCGACCTGAAGAAGGAATCCGACATCAAGCAGGCCGCAGCCGATGCCGCTTACGAGATCCAGAAGGAAGAGCAGCGCAAGACCATTGAGATCACGACTGCAAACGCAAACATCGCAAAGCAGGAGCGTGAGATCGAACTGAAGAAAAAGAGTGTAGAAGTCACCGAGCAGACGCTGGAAGCGGAGATTAAGAAGAAAGCGGAAGCTGAAAAGTTCGCGAGAGAGCAGCGTGCGCAGGCCGAGCTCTTCGAGCGTCAGAGAAAAGCAGAGGCTGAAAAGTTCGAGCGTGAAAAGGAAGCGGAAGCCCGGAAGATCCAGGCAGAGGCCGATATGTACGCAAGAGCGAAGGAAGCGGAAGGTATCCGCGCCGTAGGTGAGGCGGAAGCCAAGGCTATCGAGGCGAAGGGCATCGCAGAAGCAGAGGCTCTTGAAAAGAAGGCAGAGGCCATGAAGAAGTACGGCCAGGCAGCCATGATCGAAATGATCGTGAACGCTCTTCCGGAAATGGCAGCAGCCATTGCAAAGCCGCTGGAAAGCATCGACAAGGTCACCATCATCGACGGTGGTTCCTCCGAAGGCGGAAACGGCGTGTCCAGCATGGGCAGCTATGTGCCGAATGTACTGGCTAAGACCATCGCAACCATGAAGGAGGTCACCGGCCTCGATCTGGTGGAGGTCATGAAGGCTGAGACCTACGATGCAAAGGTGAACCGTAACGTAAACGTGAGCGGTCTTGGAAAGGACAGCGTTCCGGTCGTACTTACGGAAGAGTAAGCGCGGAAAGCAGAATAACATAAGTTTATGAGGCGCCTGAAGGCAGGCGCCGAGTGAGCGGAAAGCCCCCCGGAGGAAACTCCGGGGGCTGTTTTTCGCTTGCACGACGCTTTTATCATGCGTCATTTCTATAATGGATTTCAGTTATTCTCCACAGGCAGGATCACTTTGGACGGATGATCCTTACCGAAACGGACAGTCTGACGGGCAGGGACAGTTTCCTTGATTTCGGACCAGATGCCGGCTTTGTTCGGATGGACCGCGTACTCCGGGAAGTTGGAGGAGCTGATGTCCAGTCTCAGGCGGGAGCCCTTCTTCATCTGCCAGGCCACATCCCAGGCGGTGATGCGGATCCTTTCCGTAGTGTTTGGCGTGTAAGTGATCCGGTCCACGGAACCGTTCCGGTACGCCAGTGTGGTGATACCGTTCCGGATATTGTAGGCTTCGCCGTTTTCAAAGACTTCCATGAGCTGTATCGTGAAGCAGGTGTCATCGGCGTCGCTCTCCACAAAGAGCTCGGCTTCGATCTGTCCGATGATCGTGAGATCCTTTTCCAGCGGCCCGGAAACGAAACTGATCACGTCCGGACGATTGTTTTCTGCCGGCTGCAGCAGTGAACCGATCTCCCCCCAGGTCGCAAACAGCGATTCGCCGCCGTGCGAAGGTTTCGGGTCCTGCGGATCGTAGGTGTAGCAGGTGGCTCCGCTTTCCTCGGGAGCACGGGTCAGGGTGCCGTTCGCACCGAGGTAAAATTCAGCGGTGTCCTTCTTCGGGAACGGATATTCCGGGAAGTCGCGCCATTCATCGGCACCGATCACATAACAGCGGATCCGGCGCTCCGGCGTCTTTTCCTCTACCAGTGTCTCACGGAACCAGTCAAAGATCTCTAAAAGCTCAAAGCTTTCGGCGTTTTCCGCGTCCTTATGGCCGTTAATGACCGGCTGGATGCCGTGATTCCACGGACCGATACGAAGCGTAGACGCGTTGCCGGCGGCATCGGAGAGAGCGGTAAAGCCGTTCAGTGCCGAGCCCAGGTGATGGTCGTACCAGCCTTCGCCGACAAAGACCGGGATGCTCATCTTTCCGGGCACATCGCGGAGAGCCTTCCAGAAGCCGCCGTTCCAGTACGGGTCGGAGCGTGAGGTGTTCGTGATCCAATCGCGGTACCATTCGAGCCTGCCGCCCCACATCGCTTCATCGACCTCGACCTGCGGGCGGAAGCGCGCGCTTTCCATATAGTCCGCATCGACCGGGCGGCCGGCATTGTCCTTGGCCCATGCGGTCAGGATGTCCTGCCGGAACAGGCCGTCCTTATAGGCAGAGGTGTGGCGGTCCGTACCGTACACGGTAAGGAACATGGACTTCATCTTTGACGGGACGGCATCGGCCATGACCCAGCCGGTGAAGGCCAGGTAACTGGCGCCCTGATAACCCATGCAGCGGATCCAGTCCAGCTTTTCCAGATAATTCACAAGACAGAGGCCGTCCGCGCGGTCGTTGACGTTCGGTTCCCAGACGCCTTCACTGCCCACGGTACCGCGGCACATCTGGACGATGGCTGCATAGCCGCGCATGGCATATTCCTCACATTTGATCTTCAGTTCATCGTACTGGTTTGCATAGCAGTTCCGCATGACGATGGCCGGATAACTGCCTTCCTTTTTCGGCCTGGCAAAGATCGTACGGAGCTTTACTCCGTCGTGGCTCGGGAACATTTCCTCCCATAGGTCGATCTCCTCCGGTGCATAGATCTTTTCATAGGGCAGACGGTCAAACTGTGCGCGGTATCGTGTTAGTTTTTCGTTTTCCATGTGGCATCTCCATCGTTTTTTCTGTGGATAAGCCCCGCAGCGTTTTACACATGCGGGGCTTTCAGATTGTTATATACGGGTCATTCTCCGCGTCTTTCCGCGATGATCTTCCCCATGTTCCAGATGCGGATCGCATCCTGCTCCGCGGCTTCACGCTCTTCCGCGGTATGATACTCGCAGATCGCGGAATGGGAGCCGCAGATCGGGCAGTTAACGTAAACGCCCCAATCACCTTCATCTTCAATGTAAGCACAGTCCTCGTGACAGACTTTGCAAATTCCGATCTCATCCATAATTAACCTCCCCAGGGAACGCGACATAGCGCGATGTTCGTATTTGTATGATCCGATCCTTTTAAAACGCTGCGGTCTTTTCCGGTGTCAGGTCCCGGACAGCGGCTTCCGCAAGTGCTACCGTTGCTTCGAAATCCTCATAGGACGTGATGCAGTTCATCGAGTGGATGTACCGCACCGGAACGCCGGCCACGACGACCGGAACACCGTCCATCGCCGTATTGATCACGGCGCCGTTGTTTCCGCCGCCTTCGCGGACGGAGGTCTGCATCGGGAGGCCCTTGTCCCTGGCCAGAGCTTCCATGTAGCGCATGAAGCGCGGGGAGCAGATCACGGAAACGTCCATAAAGCGGAGCATCGGGCCTTTTTTCAGGGCCGTCTGGATCGCGTAGGGCTCTGTGAAGGTATCGTCCGCGGGGCAGCCCTCAAAACAGATGGCCACATCCGGCTTTACATGATTCACGGCGACCTTGATGCCGCGGTCACCGACTTCCTCCTGGGAGGAGAGCACGCCGACAACATCGAAGGGAAGCTCTGCGCCTTTCAGCCGATGGAGTACCTCGAGCAGCGCGGCACAGCCGATGCGGCAGTCAAAACCTTTGCCGAAGATCACATCGTGTTCGGCGTCGTATTCGAAGGCCGCGGCGGTCGTTGCGGGCTCGCCGATGCGGACCTTGAAATTGTTCACGGCGTCGTCATAGCTTGTGGCGCCGATGTCGATCACAAAATCGGAAATCGCGGGAACTGTGCCTGCGGCGCGTTCCTGAGCACTCATGAAATGCACCGGTTTTGCGGCGATGATCCCCGGGATCAGCTTGCCTTCCGCGTTTTTTACGAGCACCTTGGAAGCGGAGAGCCCGAGCTCGCCCCAGCGTCCCAGCGTGACAAAGCGGAGCGTGCCGGCGGGCTTGATCGAGTGGATCATGAAGCCGACTTCGTCGCTGTGAGCGTCCAGCATCAGGACCGGCTTGTCACCGGTGTTTTCTTTGCGATAAATATAGAGATTGCGCATGCGGTCTTCTTCGATCGGGCCGATATCCCCGGCATACTTCCGGGCCACGGTGAGGACATCGTCCTCAAAACCGGAGGGGCCAAAGGCATCGGAAAGTTCCCGGATCATTTCAAGTGCGCGTGGGTCTGTGTTCATGTTTTGTCCTTTCTCATGAAGTGCGAAAGAAGATCCCAGGCAAACCGGTTGGTATCCTCGATCTTTTCACCGCAATCGATGACCGCGGTGCTTCTTAACGCCCGTCTGACGAGGCCGCGTTCTCCGGTGATCTTTTTCAGCCGAAAGGCGATCTTCTGGATCAGCACGTGCATAAAGATCTCCATCGCAAGCGAATTCCCCGTGATGTCGAGTTCCTTTTCATAGCGTGTCAGGTATTCTTCGTGCAGCACCCGGGACAGTTCCTTTGCGGCTTTCATTCCGCGGCCCTTCAAAAAGGCCTTCAAAGTGTCATCCGATTCGACCCTCACGATGCGCGGCTCGATCCGGATGTTGATCCCGCGGTAGCTGAAGTTCGGCTCCTTCATGATCTCTCCAATCTTTCTGCCGCATTCGGGTGGCGCGGCAGCACCCTTATTAATTTTACCATACACGGTAAAAACCGTCAATAAACCGCGGGAATTCTTGAGAAATCATACGTGCTGTGCTACTATGAAAACAGGCCCTCCGGAATGTGGACGGGCCCGAAGGAAGGAAAGGACGGGAGCATGGAACAATTCAGCTTATTTGATGACCGCCGCGAGACGATGCAGCCGCTTGCAAGCCGTCTGCGTCCGGAAACGCTCGATGAATATGCGGGGCAGAAGCACCTGGTCGGCGAAGGAAAGATCCTGCGCACGCTGATCGAACGCGACCAGATCACATCAATGATCTTCTGGGGGCCTCCGGGCGTCGGAAAAACTACGCTTGCGCGGATCATGGCCAATGCTTCCAAGGCGGAATTCGTGGATTTCTCCGCAGTCACGAGCGGAATCAAGGAGATCCGCCAGGTCATGGAGCAGGCGGAGCTGAGCCGGCGGATGGGGCGCCGCACGCTGTTATTCGTGGACGAGATCCATCGCTTCAATAAGGCACAGCAGGATGCGTTCCTTCCGTACGTGGAGCGGGGCAGCATCATCCTGATCGGCGCGACCACGGAAAATCCATCCTTTGAGGTCAATTCGGCACTTCTTTCGCGCTGCCGCGTGTTCGTTCTGAAGGCGTTAGAGGAAACTGATATCCTGCAGCTTCTGCATCATGCCATTGAGAGCGAAAAGGGCTTGAAGAGTATGATGGTGCACGTGCCGGAGGAGGAACTCGAGGTCATCGCGCGGTTTGCGAACGGTGACGCGCGTACGGCCCTGAACACGCTGGAGATGGCGGTGTTCAATTCGCCCATCGCGCCCGATGCCTCCATTACCGTCACAAAGGAGGTCGTCTTTGAATGCACGAACCGACGCTCGCTTTTGTACGATAAAAAGGGGGAGGAGCACTACAACCTGATCTCCGCTTTGCATAAGTCCATGCGGAACAGCGACCCGGACGCCGCGATCTACTGGATGAGCCGCATGCTGGACGGCGGAGAGGATCCTTTGTATATCGCCCGCAGACTGGTCCGGTTTGCCAGCGAGGATGTGGGCATGGCGGACTCGCAGGCACTTCAGGTCGCGGTGGCCTGCTATCAGGCCTGTCAGTTCCTCGGCGTGCCTGAGTGCGATGTCCACCTGACGCATGCGGTCGTCTACCTTGCGATGGCACCTAAGTCCAATGCCCTGTATACTGCACGTCTTGCGGTCCGTGATGATATCCGGAATGCGCCGGCGGAACCGGTCCCGCTTCAGATTCGCAATGCGCCTACACAGCTGATGGCGGACTTAAATTACGGCGCCGGTTATCAGTATGCGCACGATACGAAGGAAAAACTGACAAAAATGAAATGCCTTCCGGACTCACTCTCCGAGAAAAGATATTATCTTCCGACGGAAGCGGGGAAGGAAAAAATGATAAAAGAGCGGCTCGAAGAGATTCTGGAGTGGAAGAGCGAGCCGTGAATTCACACGGGCGACTTCCTGTTTCTTCTTGAAGGAATCGCCCGTTTATAGTATAATAACAAGGTTTTAATGACTTACAGGAGGCCTATATGGCAGAAAAATATACAAAGTGGGTAGCTGCCTGGGGAAATGCGACCTCGATCATCAATCAGAAGCCTTGCACGTACAGTAAAGATCTGACGCTTCGTTATCCGGTCCGCATGTGCTTTTCGGGCGATGCCCTTCGTTTCCGCTTTTCCAATCTGACCGGCCGCGAGCCCGTGACCGTCACGGAGGCTTTTGTTGCCCGCACGGAAAAGAATGAGAATAACGTTCCCGGAACAACAGCGCAGATCCTGTTTGACGGTAAGCCCGGCGTCACGATCCTTCCCGGAGAGGAAGTGAACAGTGACGAGGTCCT
The DNA here is from genome assembly GCA_002315555.1 of Lachnospiraceae bacterium UBA1759. GTDB lineage: Bacteria > Bacillota > Clostridia > Lachnospirales > Lachnospiraceae > UBA1267. The sequence continues at coordinate 9,417 of DCHF01000056.1, forward strand.
TTACGACGTCACGGCAGGAGAGACGGTATCGGTCAGCTTCTATCTGGAAGACTTCACCGATATGAATTCCGGTGTACACATCGACGGTCCGCTGTCCAAGGGCTATTATGCATACGGCCGTTTTGCGAACGCCGCGGAGCTTCCCCCGGAGCTTTCCCGCGACACGCAGTGGTTCTGGTTCCTGAACACGGTCGATGTACGCACCGAGGCCCGGAATCACGCGTTGATCTGCTACGGCGATTCCATCACCGCGCAGTCCTGGCCGGACTACCTGACGCTCCGTCTTGCGCGGGAAGGCATCACGAACGTTTCGGTCATCCGCCGCGCAGTCAGCGGTACCCGCATCCTTCGCGAGTACGATTGCATTACTTATGCCTCGTACGGATTAAAAGGCGCAAACCGTTTTGAACGGGAGATCGATGTAGCCGGCGCGGACGCCGTTCTGATCCAGCACGGTATCAATGACATCATCCATCCGGTCGGTACCGAGGTCAACCGCTTCCGTCCGTGGAGCGATCTTCCGACCGCAGAGGAGATGATCCGCGGCGTGGAGGAGATCTACATCGGGCCGGCGCGGAAAAAAGGACTGAAGGTCTGGTCGGGAACACTGCTTCCGATCTTTGGCTGGCGCACCTACGCGCCGTTCCGCGAGGAACTGAAAAACACATATAACGAGTGGCTGCGGACATCGGCGGAATTTGACGGCTGCGTGGATTTTGATCTTGCGGTACGCGATCCGGAAAAGCCGGAGGCCTTTCGTGCGGGATTTGATTCCGGCGACCACCTGCATCCGAGTGAAGCGGCTTACAAAGCTATGGCGGAAGCGGTGCCGGAGGCGCTGTTACGGTAAGTGATCACAACGGGCGGTACAGCCCCGTTAATGTAAGTGATCATACGGGAGAGCGGTGAAACACCGGCGCTCCGCATGGAAAACATACAACACGGAGGACAACATGAAGCTTTCTGTATTTTACGGACATGTGAAGGACGCGGCAAAGCAGCAGGGCGTTTCCATCGGGGAAATGCTGGATTATGTAAAGAGCATCGGCATCGATTACATCGAGGTCATCCGCGATTTCGACATGCTGGACGAGGGCATCTCCGCGGAGGAGATGCGTGATCTTCTGGCTGCGCACGGTCTCAAGGTCTCCAATGTCTGCGGCTATTTCGATTTTGCCGTGAAGCCGGATGATTACCGCGGCTTCGGTCAGATCTACGACGCCCTGACGATGGGCTGCCGCAGCATTATGCCGATCCCGGGCCTTCTTACCGGAAATGCGGAAACCAAAGAACAGGAGATCCGACAGATGATCGAGGGCGAGAGAGTGGTCGTGGCAAAGGCCGCGGAACTCGGCGTACAGTGCGTCATCGAACCGTATGATAATCCGCTGAGCCCGGTCATGTCCGCGGTCGGTATGCGCTATTTTGCGGACAATGTACCGAATCTGAAGTTTGCGCTGGACTCCGGAAACCTGGATTTCTGCTGTGAGAAGATCGAAGAGGAATATCCGCGCATGAAGGACAAGATCGCGCACGTGCATCTGAAAGACCGTTCCGAAACACCGGACGGTATCCAGAAGCCCGGTCACCGCACCGATGGCAGCGAGATCTACGCCTGTGCCGTCGGTGACGGCGTGGTCAATGTGGCCTGGTTCGTCCGTCAGATGGTGGAATCCGGCTATGACGGATGCTATGCCATCGAGCACTTCGGCATGCCGGACCAGAAGAAGGCCATTACCGATTCGGTCCGCAACATCAAGGCCATGATCTGAGCCTGAAGGAGAAGCATGAGAATCAACGGTTTTCAGAAGATGACCCTTCTGGATTTTCCCGGAAAGGTCGCCTGCACGGTATTTACCGGCGGCTGTAATCTGCGCTGTCCGTTCTGCCATAACGCGCTTCTGGTCACGGAGGTCGCGGATCTTGAGGTGATTCCCGAGGAAGAGGTGTTTTCGGTGCTTGCGAAGCGCCGCGGCATCCTGGACGGTGTGGCCATCACCGGCGGCGAGCCGCTTTTACAGAAGGACATCCGCGCATTCATCGAAAAGGTCCGTGCGATGGGCTTTTCAGTGAAGCTGGACACGAACGGTACGTTCCCCGGAAAGCTGAAGGAACTGGTTCTTAATGGCCTGGTGGACTACGTCGCGGTCGATATCAAGAACTGCCCGGAAAAGTACAGGGAAACCACGGATGCGGAAAATACGGACATGGATGCGATCGAAGAGACCGTCGCGTTCCTTCTGGAGGGACGCGTTCCGTATGAGTTCCGTACGACGGTCGTCCGGGAGTTCCATACGGTGGAGGACATCGTGAAGATCGGCCGGTGGATCTACGGCGCCGAGCATTACTACCTTCAGAATTTTGTGGACAGCGGCAATCTGATCGGTACGGATATGCATGCCGTATCCCGGGAAGAACTGTTCGCCATGCGTGATGCAGTGACACAATTTGTAAAAGACGTTCAGGTCCGCGGTGTGGATTGAACTTGAGCCTGACGGCCCCTTTTCGGGGCCGTTTTTTTGTTTGTCCGGCGTATGGAACGCGTCCCGCCGCAAAATATGTTCAATATTTCACACGAGGCGTCGTGCGGATAGACAAAAAAGCCTTGAAATACGCGGGAAAGTGCGGGATATCTCGAATAAAAGGCATACGGAAAAAATGTAAAATGAAGAACGCAAACACAATATCTTGTGGTTTTACTGTTGACAAGCGAACTACATATACGATATAGTAGAAGTGCTCCCGCCGGTCGGGAAAGCAACTCCGGTGACGGCTTGACACAGGCCGGAAACCACAGAAACCGAACGATATTAAAAACATTAACATAACCAAGACAGGAGAGAATTATGTACCGCGTAGCAAAGAGAGACGGAAAAGTTGTGGATTTCAACCTTTCAAAGATCAGCGATGCCATCACCAAGGCATTTGACGCATGTGAAATGCAGTATCATCCGGACGTGATCGACTTTTTGAGTTTAAAGGTCACGGCGGATTTCGAGAATAAGATCAGCGACAACCAGGTCACCGTTGAGCAGATCCAGGACTCCGTCGAGTCCGTTCTGATCCGTGCCGGTTACGATGACGTTGCCAAGGCTTACATCCTTTACCGTAAGCAGCGCGAACGTTTCCGCAACCTGTCCAACACCCTTCTGGACTACAGACAGGTCGTTGATAACTACTTAAAGATCGCCGACTGGCGTGTTAAGGAAAACTCCACCGTTACCTATTCCGTCGGCGGTCTGATCCTTTCAAACTCCGGCTCCATCACCGCAAACTACTGGCTGTCCGAGGTCTATGATGAAGAGATCGGCAATGCCCACAGAAATGCGGACATCCATATCCATGACCTGTCCATGCTGACCGGTTATTGTGCGGGCTGGTCCTTAAAGCAGCTGATTCAGGAGGGTCTGGGCGGTGTTCCGGGCAAGATCACCTCTGCTCCGGCATCCCATCTGTCCACCCTTTGCAACCAGATGGTCAACTTCCTCGGCATTATGCAGAATGAATGGGCCGGCGCTCAGGCGTTCTCTTCCTTTGACACCTATCTGGCTCCGTTCGTCAAGATCGACAACCTTTCCTACAAGGAAGTCAAGCAGTGCATCCAGTCCTTCGTTTACGGCGTCAACACCCCGTCCCGTTGGGGTACCCAGGCTCCGTTCTCCAATGTCACCCTGGACTGGACCGTCCCGGCAGACCTTGCGGAACTGAACTGCATCATCGGCGGTAAGGAAGCGGACTTCAAGTACAAGGACTGCAAGAAGGAAATGGA